>NZ_CP061177.1:1885000-2485000 GCF_017355405.1 Roseomonas haemaphysalidis | reverse complement strand
CCGCGCGCGTCCGTTCCATGGGTCCGCACCCCAAGGACGGCGAGCCGGTGGAGGTGAAGAAGGGTCGCTTCGGCCCCTTCGCGCAGCACAACGGCTTTGTCGCCAGCCTGCCGCGCAACCTGGCGATGGAGGACATCACGCTGGACGAAGCGGTGGCGCTGCTGGCGGAAAAGGGCAAGAAGCTGCCGCCCAAGGGCAAGAAGGGCGCGGCCAAGAAGGCGCCTGCCAAGAAGGCCGCCGCCGCAACGGCGGCCGAGGCAGCCCCGAAGGCCAAAAAGGCAGCAGCCCCCAAGGCCGCGGCCGCTAAGAAGGCGCCCGCCGCCAAGAAGCCCGCCGCCAAAAAGGCGCCGGCCAAGACCGCAAAGGTGAAGGCCTGACCGGCGACGGGGAAGGCAGCGGCGCCGGCGCGCCGCTGCCGACGCGCGACCAGTTGCGGCGCTTCCTGCGCGACGCGCCGGGCGATGTCGGCAAAAGCGACATCGTCCGCCATTTCGGCCTCGACGTGGACCAGCGCCCTGCGCTGCGGGAGCTGCTGCGGCAGCTGGAAGCCGAAGGCGTCGTGGCCCGGTCTGGCCGCCGCCGGGCGCGGGACGCCGGCAAGCTGCCCGAGATCGCGGCCGTGGAGGTCTTCGGCATCGACCCCGATGGCGATCCGCTCGCCCGGCCGGTGGACTGGGAGGGCGAGGGCCGCGCGCCGTTGATCTACATGCGCCCGGAGCGCCCGGGCCAACCTGCCCTGGCGCCCGGCGAGCGCGTGCTGGCCCGGCTGCGGCCGATGGGTGCCGGCAAGTATGACGGCCGCACCTTCAAGCGCCTGGCGAGCCCCACCGCCGCCCGCGTGCTGGGCGTGTTCCGCGACGGCCGCGTGCTGCCGGTGGACAAGCGCCACAAGTCGGAATGGAGCGTCCCCGCCGGCGAGGAAGGCGGCGCGCAAGCCGGCGAGCTGGTTTTGGCGGAGCCGATCAACCACCTCGGCCTCGGCCTGCGCCCGGTGCGGGTGGTGGAGCGGCTGGGGCCGATGGACGCGCCGCGCGCGGTGTCCATGCTGTGCATCCACCAGCACGGCATCCCCGACACCTTCCCGCCCGAGGCCCTGACCGAGGCCGCCGCTGCCGGCCCGGTGGATCTGCAAGGCCGCGAGGACCTGCGCGCGATCCCGCTGGTGACCATCGATGGTGAGGATGCCCGGGACTTCGACGATGCCGTGTGGGCGGAAGCCGAGGGAACCGGGTGGCGGGTGGTCGTCGCCATCGCCGATGTCGCCCACTACGTGCCGGCGGGCAGCGCGCTGGACGATCAGGCCCGGCTGCGGGGCAACAGCGTCTACTTCCCCGACCGCGTGGTGCCGATGCTGCCGGAAGCGCTGTCCAACGGCTGGTGCAGCCTGAAGCCCGGCGAGAACCGCGGCTGCCTGTTCGTCGACATGCGATTCGACGCCGGCGGCTACAAAATCTCGCACCGCTTCGGGCGGGGTCTGATGCGCTCCGCCGCGCGGCTGACCTACGAACAGGTGCAGGCCTCGCGCGACGCCGGTGAGATGGCTGAAACGGTCGCCCCCCTCTTCGGCGCCTTCGCCGCCTTGCTGGCGGCGCGGGAAACCCGAGGCACGCTGGAGCTGGATCTTCCGGAGCGCCGGGTGCTGCTGGACGATGCCGGCCAGGTGCGGGACGTGGTGCCCCGCCAGCGGCTGGATGCGCACCGGCTGATCGAGGAATTCATGGTGGCCGCCAATGTCTGCGCGGCGGAAACGCTGGAACAAACCGGGCAGCCCTGCATGTACCGCGTGCACGACCGGCCGTCCGACGAGAAACTGGAAGGATTGAGGCAGTTCCTCGATACTTTCGACCTGGACCTGCCGGCGGCCGGGGAGCTGCGGCCCCGCCACTTCGCCGCCGTGCTGGACAAGACCAAGGACATGCCGGAAGCGCGGCTGGTCCATGAAGCGGTGCTGCGCGGCCAGTCCCAGGCGGCCTACAGCCCCATCAACATCGGGCATTTCGGATTGGCCCTGCCGCGCTACGCGCATTTCACCAGTCCCATCCGGCGCTATGCCGACCTGCTGGTGCATCGCGCCCTGATCGCGGGCCTGCGCCTGGGCCCGGAGCACATCCCCCCCGCCGACGCGGCCGAGTTCGAAGCGCTTGGCGAACGCATCACCCGCGCGGAGCGGCGCGCCGCGGCGGCGGAACGCGATGCGGTGGACCGCTATGTCACAAGCCTGATGGCGACACGCATCGGCGGCATGTTCGCCGCGCGTATTTCGGGGGTGACACGCTTCGGTCTGTTCGTCACCGTGGAGGAGAACGGTGCGAGCGGAATCGTGCCCTTGTCATCCCTGCCGGACGATCGATGGACTCACGAGGAGGCCGAGAAACGGCTCTCCGGCCGCAACACGCGACTGGCGTTCAGCCTGGGGCAGGCCGTCGAGGTCCGCCTGGCCGATGCGGCGCCGCTGACCGGTGGGCTGGTGTTCCACATCCTGTTGCAGGTTCCGCCGCGATCCGCCCGGCGCGGCTGATCGCTTCCCACGTGGCCCGGCTGGCGCGGGGGGCTTCGCTTGTCCTGCTGGTGCTGCTGTCGGCTCTTCCGGCGCGGGCACAGGACGCCTTTCCCCGCTCGCTGGTGCTTCCGGTCCTGCAACAGGCCTTTGACGCCATCCTGGAGCGCCATCTGGAATCCGCCGCGCCGGCCGACATGGCGTTGTGGTCGCTGCGTGGCCTCGGGGCGATCGACGTGCGGTTGGGCGCGGATGTCCGCAGCGGTGCCCTGCGGCTGAGCCAAGACGACCGCCTGCTGGCCGAGGCACCGGTCCTGAACCCTGCCGTGCCCCAGCAGCTCGGGCCGCCCCGCCGGATCGCACGGCTGGAGCAGCCCGCCGCGGACGCCCTGGCTGCCACGCTGACCGGCTTCTACGAGGTGGCCTGGGCCGCCTCCCCCGTGCTGAGACAGGCCGGGGTGGAGCGGATGCTGCAATCCGGCTTCGAGGAACTGTTCAACCACCTGGACCCCTACAGCCGCTACGTCACGGCACCGGAAGCGTTGCAGGTGCGCGACCGGCGGGTCGGCCAGTCGTCGCTGGGGCTGCGGCTCGTCGCCGGGCGCCGTGGCGTGGTGGTCGCGGGGCTGGTGGCCGACGGTCCGGCGGCGCGCGCCGGCCTGCGGGCCGGCGACGAGCTGCTGTCCATCGATGGCGAGGCCGTGTCGCCCCGTCGCATCAACGAAGCCGCGGAACTGCTGGAGGGTCCGGCCGGCAGCGCGGTCGCGTTGATCGTCCGCCGCGGCAGCCAGCGGCTGGCGGTCAACCTTCGGCGCAGCGACGAGCCGCGCCAGACGGTGCGCGCGGAGCAGCGGGACGGCATCCTCTGGCTCCGCCTCAGCGGCTTCGCCGCCAATACCACGGACGCGCTGACCCGGACGGTGCAGGATGCCTTCGCGCAGCCGCAGCCACCGCGCGGCACGGTGCTGGACCTGCGTGGCAATCGCGGCGGCGTGCTGCACCAGGCGATGACGGTGGCCGATGCTTTTCTGGCGGGCGGCCGCATCGCCAGCAGCCTGGGGCGGCATCCCGACTCCGTGCGGGCGTGGGACGCCGGCGGCAATGACCTGACGCAGGGCCGCCCGTTGGTGGTGCTGGTCGATGGCCGGACGGCTTCCTCCGCCGAGATCGTGGCCGCCGCGCTGTCGGACCGTGGCCGGGGGGTCGTCGTCGGCAGTTCCACGCTGGGCAAGGGACTGATCCAGATCGTCATCCCGCTGTCCAACGGGGCGGAGGTGCTGATCTCTTGGTCGCGCGTGCTGGCCCCGCTCGGCTGGCCGGTCCAGGGGCTGGGCGTGCAGCCGGCGATCTGCACCAGCCTGGGACAGGACGAGGCACAGAACGAGCTGGCGCAGCTGGCAGCCGGCCGGCCACCCCGCGCGGCGGTGCTGGCCCGCGCCCACGCCGCCCGCGCGCCGGTGCCGGCCAGCGAGGTGGCCAGCCTGCGCGGCACCTGCCCGCCCGCCGAGGAGCGGGAGCTGGATTCGGAGGTGGCCCGCGTACTGATCGACCAGCCACGGCTCTACGCGGTCGCGCTATCGCCCTGAAATAGTGGGCCAGAAGCAGGATTTGCTTGACTGGAACGGCGGGCGGTATAGGTTCCGCAACCTCATGGTACCCGGGAATGCGGCTCCGTATCGCCCGGTCTAGAGCAGCGCATATCGCGCCGCGACACTGCACCCGCGTCGGGGCGACCACGGAAGATTGTCATGGCCAAGTCCAACACCATTCTCATCAAGCTCGTCAGCACCGCTGACACCGGCTACTTCTACGTGACCAAGAAGAACACCCGCTCCACGACCAACAAGCTGGAGTTCAAGAAGTACGACCCCGTCGCGCGCAAGCACGTCGCCTTCCGCGAATCCAAGATCAAGTAAGCCGCTTTCCCGCCCCGGCGGGACAACAGGTTGAGGATCAAGGGCCGCACCCCCGGGTGCGGCCCTTTCCTTATGTCGGGGTCGGGGCGGCGGCGCTGCGGCGCCAGTCTTCCGGCAGGGCCAGCTCCGCGCGATTCCGGCCATTGGCCTTGGCGCGGTACAGCGCGGCGTCAGCCGCCGAGGTCAGGTCGTCCAGCGTGTCCGCCGGCCGGCTCAGCGCGACGCCGATGCTGGCGGTGATGCTCAACATCCGGTCGGCCGACAGCATCACGGGCTGCTCCAGCAGCGACAACCGCAGCCGCTCCGCCACCTGCATCGCCTCGTCTTCCGATGCATTGGCCATGGACACCACGAATTCCTCGCCGCCAAAGCGTGCCACCACGTCCACCGCGCGCAGGTGCTGGCGCATCCGCGCGGCCACTTCCTTCAGCACGATGTCGCCGGAAGCGTGGCCGAAGGTATCGTTGACCGCCTTGAAGCGGTCGACGTCCAGCATCAGCAGGGCGACGCTGCCCGCGCGCAGCAGGCCTTCCAGGTGACGGGTGATGTAGCGGCGATTGCGCAGCCCGGTAAGGCCGTCCGTCACCGCCATCTCCAGCGAGCGGTTCAGCTCCGCCTGCAGACGTTCCTGGTAGCGCTTGCGGCGGATCTGGTTGCGCGCCCGCGCCCGCAGCTCGTTCGGGTCCACGGGCCGCAGCACGTGGTCGTTGGCGCCCAGGTCGAAGCCACGCAGGATCTGCGCCTTCTGGTCTGCGTCGGCGATCAGCAGCACGGGAAGGTCCCGCGTGGGGGCCTGCGCCCGCAGCCGGGACGCGAACCGCAGGCCGCCGCCGTCATCCATCGACAGGCTGAGCAGCGCCAGGTCGAAGCCGCCATCGGCCAGCATCCGCCATGCCGTCGGCGCATCGGACGCCAGCTGGATCTGGATGCCATCGCCTGACAGCACGCTGGCCATCAGCTCCGCCTCGTTCACGTCCTCGGTCACCAGCAAGGCCTCCGACCCGGCAACGTTCGCGGAAGGCTGAGGTTCCGGCGCGAAGCCGAGGTCCCGTGCCGTCTCGGCCCGCACGCGGAAGGCATCGAGCACCTGCTTCATGCGCAACAGGGCACGCAGGCGGGCAAACAGGGTCTGGTGGTCCACCGGCTTGGACAGAAAGTCGTCGGCCCCCGCTTCCAGCCCCCGCACCCGTTCGGCCGGGTCCACCAGGGCGGTGATCATCACCACGGAAATATGCGCGGTCGCGGGGTTGGCCTTGAGCCGCCGGCAGACCTCGTAGCCATCCATGCCCGGCATCATCACGTCCAGCAGGATGATGTCGGGCATCCAGTCGACGGCGCGCGCCAGGGCTTCCGGCCCCGACGCGGCAAGGGCGACCTCGTAATACTCGGCGTTAAGCCGCGCCTCCAGCAGTCGCAGGTTGGCGGCGATGTCGTCCACCACCAGGATACGCGCACTCATGCCGCCGGCTCCTCCGCCGCAGGAAAGCAATGACGTGCCATTTTGGCCCCGCCTATCGCATAGGTCGTCACGCGGCCGTTGCCGGTCCGGTCGGCGCCACGGTCCCGGCACCAGGGTAGATCAGTCAAACGGCAAGCGAAACCACCGGGTGCCATATGCCATGATATGCAATGAATTTTCATGCAATGGCAGAAACATCTCCGGGCAGGCTGTCCCGTCAGGACCTGCCCCGGCAGCCTGATGCCGCATCCGCTACACGATATGGACTTGTCCCGAGCAGCCAAAGCATTGCCGCAACCTCGCCGCCGCGATGCCGCTTCGCGGGCCGGTGACGCCCGGCTTCATCCGGCAAGGCTGGTCACGACCGAGGACAACAGCAGGCCCATGAACAGGTCGAGTAGCACGAAGCCCGCGGCATGGCGGCCCGCCACCTGCAAGGCCAGCCCGGTGGCGAACCATTGCAGCCACAGTGCATAGCCCAGGCCCGCGAGCTGAACGCCCTGCCCCAACCATCCGGGCAGTTCGTTCACCACGAGCGATAGCACCAGGATGATGCCGTACTGCACCAGGCTGACCCAGTTCCAGGTTGCCACGAAGCGCGGCCAAAGCGCCTGGCGACCACAGGAGGTGGCCAGCGGCAGGGTGGCCAGCGCATAGGCGGCCCAGCCGGCCACGAAGCCGATCAACTCCGCCACGACCAGCCGCCCTGTCAGCGCCTGTTCGCCCAGCAGCAGCCGCAGCACCAGAAACAAGGGGAGGCACAGCGCCGCAGCCCAGAAGGACCGCCCCGCCGAGCCCGCGGTGATCGGCATCAATGCGATGCCCATGGCCCGTCCCCGCGCCAGCATCAGGGCGCCCCGCAGGCCGGACCGCAGTTCCGCCCGCTCCGCTGCGTCCGGCAGGCGGGGTGTCAGGTCGCCACCGGTCGCAGCAGCGCCTGGATGACCGCCGCGTAGAGTCGGGAGAGCGCCCGAAGCTCGTCCACGGGCGTTGCTTCGTCGGCCTTGTGCATGGTGCTGCCAACCGCGCCCAGCTCCGCCACGGGGCAGTACCGGGCAATGAACCGGGCATCCGATGTGCCGCCGCCGGTATCCAGCGCCGGCTCTACGCCCGCCGCCGCGCGGGTGGCGGATTGCAGCGCGGCCACGAAAGGCCCCGGCTCCGTCAGAAACGACTCGCCCGAGCAGGAAACCTCCAGCTCAAACCGCGCCCCTTCCGCTTCCAGCACCGCACGGATGCGGGCGGCGAGGCTGGCACTGCTGTGCAAGTCGTTGAAGCGGATGTTGAGCCGGGCGCGCGCGACCGGAGGGATGACGTTGGTGGCCGGATTGTTGACGTCAAAGGACGTGACCTGCAGGGTCGTCGCCTCGAACCACTCGCTACCCTCGTCCAGCGGCGTTGCCGTCAGGGTGTGCAGCACGCGCACCAGCCGGTGGATGGGGTTGTCGGCCCGCTGCGGGTAGGCGCTGTGGCCCTGCACGCCATGCAGCGTGATGGAAACGTTCATGCTGCCGCGGCGGCCGATCTTGATGGTGTCGCCCAGCACCGCCTTGCTGGTCGGCTCGCCGACGATGCAGCAGTCCGGCACCTGACCGTTGGCGTCCATCCATTCCAGCACGCGCACGGTGCCGTCGGTTGCCGGGCCCTCCTCGTCGCCGGTGATCAGCAGCGACAGGCTGCCGGGCAGGTCCGGCGGCAGGCTGGCGATGGCGGCGATCCAGGCGGCGATGCCGCCCTTCATGTCCACCGCGCCGCGGCCATAGACCGTGCCGTCCCTCACCTCGGCGCCGAAGGGGTCGGCGGTCCAGCCGGCCAGGTCGCCGGGCGGCACCACGTCGGTATGCCCGGCGAAGCAGAGATGCGGACCGGCCGTGCCACGCCGCGCGAAGAGGTTCTCGATCTCGCCGAAGCGCAGCCGCGTGCAGGTGAAGCCCAACGGTGCCAAGGCACGCTCCAGCACCGCCATCGCGCCGGCATCGGCCGGCGTGACGCTGGGGCAGCGGATCAGCTCCTGCAGCAGCGGCAAGGGATCCATGGTCAGTCCCGCAGCAGCTCGTTGATGCTGGTCTTGCTGCGGGTTTGCGCGTCCACGCGTTTGACGATGACGGCGCAGTACAGCGATGGGCCCGGCGTGCCGTCCGGCAGCGGCTTGCCCGGCAGCGAGCCGGGCACCACCACGGAATAGGGCGGCACATGGCCCATGAAGACCTCGCCCGTCGCGCGATCGATGATCTTGGTGGAGGCGCCGAGGAAGACGCCCATGGACAGGACGGAGCCCTCGCCCACGATCACGCCCTCGGCCACCTCGGACCGTGCGCCGACAAAGCAGTTGTCGCCGATCACCACCGGGTTGGCCTGCAGCGGCTCCAGCACGCCGCCGATGCCGGCACCGCCCGAGATGTGGCAGTTCTTGCCGATCTGGGCGCAGGAGCCGATCGTCGCCCAGGTATCGACCATCGTGTTCTCGTCGACATAGGCGCCGAGATTCACGAAGGAGGGCATCAGCACCACGCCCTTGGCGATGAAGGCCGAGCGGCGCACCACGGCGCCCGGCACGGCGCGGAAGCCGGCTTCCCGGAAGCGGTTCTCGCCCCAATCCGCGAACTTCAGCGGCACCTTGTCATAGGCGCCGAGGCCGACCTCCATCGGCGCGCTGTCTTCCAGGCGGAAGGACAGCAGGACCGCCTGCTTCAGCCACTGGTTGACCTTCCAGCCACCCTGCCCGTCCGGCTCCGCCACGCGGGCCTTGCCGGAATCCAGCATCTCCAGCGCCAGCTCGATCACCTCGCGCTCGGCACCCTGCGTCGCCGGCGAGATCTCCGTGCGGCGGGCCCAGAGGCCCTCGATGGTGGTGGCGAGGGTGGCGTTGTCCATGCGGCGGCATCCCGATCGGCGCGAAAAAAGGTCCGCGCCGGTATCGGGTGGGGCCGGGCCGCTGTCAACAACGGCCCGGCGCGGGCGGTTACGGGCGGATGAGGGTGCCCGCGCCGCCTTCGGTGAACAACTCGATCAGCACCGCGTGCGGCACCCGGCCATCGACGATGACCGCGCCCTTCACGCCCTGCTCGATGGCGTAGATGCAGGTCTCGATCTTCGGGATCATGCCGCCCGAGATCCAGCCGGCGGCGATGCCGGCGCGGGCCTCGGCCACCGTCATCTCCGGGATGAGCTGCTTGTCCTCGCCCAGCACGCCGGCCACGTCCGTCAGCATCAGCAGGCGGGAGGCGTTCAGCGCGCCGGCGATGGCGCCAGCCGCGGTGTCGGCGTTGATGTTGTAGGTCTGGCCGTCTTCGCCGACACCCACGGGTGCCACGACGGGCACGATCTGCGCGCCGATCAGCAGCTCCAGCACATGCGGGTCCACCCGCTCCGGCTCGCCCACGAAGCCGAGGTCCAGCACCTTCTCGATGTTGCTGTCCGGGTCGCGATAGGTGCGGGTCAGCTTCTTGGCGCGGATCAGGCCGCCATCCTTGCCCGAGATGCCGACGGCGATGGCTCCGGCGCGGGTGATGCAGTCCGCCACCTGCTTGTTGACGGTGCCGGACAGCACCATCTCGACCACGTCCACGACGTGGGCATCCGTCACGCGCAGCCCGTTGATGAATTCGGACTGCACGTTCAGGCGCTTCAGCATGGCGTTGATCTGCGGGCCGCCGCCATGCACCACGACGGGGTTGATGCCCACCTGCTCCAGCAGCGCGATGTCGCGGCCGAAGCGGTCGGCCGCTTCCTCCTGGCCCATGGCATGGCCGCCGTACTTCACGACAATGGTCTGGTCGTCATAGCGCTTCAGCAGCGGCAGGGCTTCGGCGAGAAGCTCCATCTGGCTGCGGGCTGCTTCGGCGTTCATGACGGCTCCTTCCCGGGCAGGCATCGTTCCGCGCCGCGTCTAGGATGCGGGGCCACAGGGGTCAAGCGTAGGAGGCCAGGCGGCTCCACAGCAGGTCGAAGAAGCCCGGCGCATCGAGGCGGGACAGCACCGTGGCGTTGCGCGGCCGGTCCGTGGTGTTGAAGAAGTCGCCCACCGTCTGGCCATAGCACTTGCCCTCCGTCAGCTCGACCGAGACATTGGCGGCGCGGGCGCCGAACAGCTCGGGCTTCAGCAGGTAGGCGACCACGCAGGGGTCGTGCAGCGGGCCGCCGGGCTCGCCGTAGCGATCCGGGTCGTTGCGATCGTAGAAGGTGATCAGTTCGGCCGCCGTCTGTACAACCCGCCCCGGCATGGCGCGAAAGGCGGCCACGCGGGCGGGGGTGGCGAGCGCCTGGAAGGTCACGTCCAGCGGCGCCAGCACCACGGGGGCGCCGCAACGCAGGACGATCTCGGCCGCGTGCGGGTCCGCCAGCACGTTGAATTCGGCGGTGGGCGTGCGATTGCCGCCGGCCACGAAGGCCCCCGCCATGGACACGATCTGCTTGATGCCCTGCGCCAGCGACGGGTCGCGCGCCAGCGCCACGGCGAGGTTGGTGAAGGGTCCGAGCGTGCAGACCGTGACCGGCGTTCCGGCCCGCGCGGCGGCGGACAGCTCGGCGGTCAGCACGTCCACGGCGTGGCCAGCGGCCAGGGGTGCCTCGGCTTCCGGCAGCAGCGTGCCGCCCAGCCCGCCCGCGCCGCTGTACTTGCCGCGCATCACCGGGCCGAGGATCGGCCCGACGCAGCCGGCATGCACCGGCACGTCACCGCGCCCGGCCAGGGCCAGCACGCGGCGGGCGTTCTCCGCCGTGCGGTCGCCCGGCACGTTGCCGGCCACCGTGGTCACCGCCCGCACCTCCAGCTCCGGCGAAGCCAGCGCCAGCAGCAGGGCGATGGCGTCATCCACGCCGGGGTCGCAGTCGATGATGATGGGCAGGGCCATGGCCGGGGTCCTAGCGGGTGGCGTTGATGGCCAGCGTCCAGCCATCGGTGCGGGGGCGGTAGTTGAAGCCCGGGCGGCTGGCCCAGCTGTTGGCCAGGAAGAAGATCGGGATCACCCCGTTGTCCTTGATGGCCAGCTCCGTCGCCTGGCGCAGCAGGGCCTCGCGCTTGCGGTCGTCCACCGTGCGCAGGGCCTCGGCCAGCAGGCGATCGAATTCCGGGTTGGAATAGCGGCCACGGTTGCCCGAGCCATCGCCCTTCTCGGGGTTGAAGGTGGCCAGCAACGGCCGCAACACGGAGGAAGCCTCGCCCGTCTCGGCCGCGGCGCCGCCCATGATCACGCTGTATTCGCGGTTGCTGGCGCGGGCGAAAAAGATGTTGCCTGGCTGCGCCTCGACCTTGGTCTGGATGCCCACGCGGGTCCATAGCTGCGCCAGCACCTGCGCCACCTTGTCGTCATTGGGGTAGCGGTCGTTGGTGGCGTGCAGCGTCATCTGGAAGCCATTGGGCAACCCCGCCTCGGCCAGCAGGCGGCGGGCACCGGCGGCATCGAAGGCAGGCGCGGCGAGGCCGGGCACAAAGCCGAAATACCCTTCCGGCACCAATTGCCCGGCGGGCGTCCCTTCCCCATCCATCACCCGCGCCACAATGGCGCGGCGGTCCAGTGCCAGGGACAGAGCCTGCCGCACGCGCGGGTCGCGCAGCGCGTTGGGGATGGCCTCGCCATTGCGCCCGCGCACAAAGGGAGACTGTTCCCGCTCATGGTCCAGGTGCAGGTACATGACCCGGTTGGACGCGACAGAGGACAGGGTGATCTTGCCATCGGACCGCAACTTGGCGATGTCGGTGGTCGGCACTCCCTCGATCACGTCCACGTCGTTGGACAGCAGCGCGGCCACGCGGCTGGCATTGGTGGGAATGAAACGGAACGTGACCCTGCGCCACGCGCCTTCGCCCGGCACCGCCGCCTCCAGCTCGAGCCGGTCGCCGGGGGTGTAGGACGCGAAGCGGAAGGGGCCGGTGCCGATCATCGCCTTGCCGCTGTTGAAGTCGGCCGTTTCGGCACGCTCCAGGCTGCGCGGCAGGATGGCGATGCGGCTGAGCGCGTTGGGCAGCAGCGGATAGGGTTCCGTGGTGCGGATGCGGATGGTCTGGGCGTCCACCACCTCCACCGCCGAGATCGGCCGCACGTAGGGCAGGAACGAGGACGGGCTGTTCCGCACGGTCGGCACGCGGCGCAGGCTGGCCGCGATATCCTCCGCCTCCATGGGCGAACCGTCATGGAAGCGCACGCCGGAGCGCAGCTTGAACTCCCAGGTGGTGTCGTCCACCGGCTTCCACACGCTCGCCAGGCCCGCCACCAGCTGTTGCCGGTCATCCTGGTTCACCAGCCCGTCGAAGACGTTGCGGGCCAGGGCGCTGTTGGAGCCGACCACATGGAACTGCGGGTCCAGCGAGGTGATGTTGGCGGCCAGGCCAACCCGCAACGCGTCTTGCGCCAGGACTGGCGCCACGCTGAGGGGAAACAGGACGGAGGCGCAGAGCACTGCGCGAAGGCTAGGATAGGTCATGATGGTCGTTCGTCCCTGTGGTTGCGCCTCTTTCCGGGCGCGTCCTGCCGCTCAGTCGGCGGCGAGCGCCGCCAGCTCCGCCCTCAGTTCCGGCATGCCGGTGCCGTCCTGGCTGCTGGTGGTGATCACCATGGGGTGGGCGGCGGTATACTTCTTGACCAGTGCCTGCACGTCGTCCTGCCGCCGGGCCAGTGGGCCAGGCTTCACGTCGTCGGCCTTGGTCAGCACGATCTGAAAGGTGACGGCGGCATCCGTCAGCAGCTTCATGGCGGCGTGGTCGGACGCCTTGGTCTCGATCCGGGCATCCAGCAGCAGCACCACGCGGCGCAGCGTCGGGCGGCCGCGGAGGAAGTTGAACATCAACCCCTGCCAGTCCTCCTTCACGCTCTTGGCCGCCTGGGCGTAGCCGTAGCCCGGCATGTCCACCAGCACGAGCCGGTCGCCCAGGTTGAAGAAGTTGAGCTGCTTGGTGCGCCCCGGCGTGTGGGACACGCGGGCCAGCGCATTCTGCCCCGTCAGCGCGTTGGTCAGCGACGACTTGCCGACGTTGGAGCGGCCACAGAAGGCCACCTCCGGCAGGTTGGCCTCCGGCAACTGATCGATCGACTGCGCGGCGTAGAAGAAGTTGCAGGGGCGGCAAAACAGCAGCCGCCCCTCCTCCAGCGCCTGCGCGCGCTCGTCATCGTCCCGCGCGTCGGCCAGACCGGTCATCGCTTCGCCTTCGCCAGCTTCTGCTCGGCCGCCCGAGCGCGCCGCTCGTCACGGCCGATATAGGCCTGCTGCGCGATGGAAAGCAGGTTGTTCCAGGACCAGTAGATCACCAGGCCGGCCGGGAAGCTGGCCAGCATGAAGGTGAAGATCACCGGCATCCACTGGAAGATCTTGGCCTGGATCGGGTCGGGCGGCGCCGGGTTCAGCTTCTGCTGCAGGAACATCGTGATGCCCATGATGATCGCCCACACCGGCATGTGCAGCAGGTGCGGCGGATCCCACGGAATGGCCCCGAACAGCGTGAAGATGTTGGTCGGGTCCGGCGCCGAAAGGTCATGGATCCAGCCGAAGAACGGCGCGTGCCGCATCTCGATGGTGACGAACAGCACCTTGTAGAGCGCGAAGAACACCGGGATCTGGATCAGGATGGGCAGGCAGCCGGAGGCGGGGTTCACCTTCTCCGTCTTGTACAGCGCCATCATCTCGGCCTGGGCTTTGCCCGGGTCGTCCTTGTAGCGCTCCCGCACCTCCGTCATCTTCGGCGCCAGCATCTTCATGCGGGCCATCGACTTGTAGGCCTTGTTGGCCAACGGAAAGAACAGCGCCTTCAGGAACACCGTGAAGATCAGGATGGCCACGCCGAAGTTGCCGAACAGCTTGAACAGCCAGTCCAGCGCATAGAAGAACGGCTTGGTCAGGAAGTAGAACATGCCGAAATCGATCGCCTTGTCGAAATCGGTCACGCCCAGCCGGTCGCGGTAGCTGTCCAGCAGATGCACTTCCTTGGCGCCGGCGAAGACCCGGGTGCCGATGGACGCCGTGGCGCCCGGCGCGACGGCCTGCGGAGCCGGGGCGGCGAAGTCCACCTGCCAGCGGTCCTGCCCACCCTCGGCCACATGCCGCCACGTCGCCTTCATGGTCTGGGCGGCGTCCACCGGGTTGATGGCGGCCAGCCAGTACTTGTCCGTGAAGCCGGCCCAGCCACCGTTGGTGTCCTGCTGCAGCGGCGTCGTCTCGCTCTTGGCGGACTTGTAGGTGGTCTCGTGCAGGCGGCCGCCCAGCACGCCGACATAGCCTTCGTGCAGGATGTAAAAGCCTGCCACCTGTGGCGTGGACTCACGGCGGATGCGCGTCCAGGGCAGCACGGAGGCGGCCTCGGTGCCGCTGTTGATCACGCGCTGGTCGGCCTGGAACATGAAGTTCTCGTCCAGCGTCAGCACAATCTGGAACTGCTGGCCCTGGCCGTTGTCCCAGCTCAGCGTCACCGGCGTGCCGGGGGCCAGCGGGCCACCCTGGGCCGTCCAGTCCGTTTCGGCATCCGGCACGCGTGTGCGGCCATCGCCCGAGGACCAGCCCCACTGCGCGTAATACGGCTGCGCCTCATCCCGCGGCGCGAACAGGCGCACGTTGGGCGAGGTACGGTCCGTGGTTTCGCGGTAATCCTTCAGGATCAGGTCGTCGAGCCGCGCGCCACGCAGGTTGATGCTGCCGGACAGCCGGGGGCTGTCGATGCGGAGCCGCTCCGGCGCGGGGCGGCTGGTGGCCGCGGCCACCGCCGCATCGGCGCTGCCGGGGGCGGCCGGGGTTACGCCGGGGGTGGCGGGAGTGCTGGGCGTGGTCTGCTGCACCGCCACGGCGGGCGCCGGCTCGGGCGCGGGCGTGGTTTCCCGCTTCCAGAGGTCGAAGGCGAGCAGGATGCCGATCGAGAGCGCGATCGCCGCGAGAAGTCGCTTCTGGTCCATCGGAGCGGTGCCGTCAGGCCTTCTGGTGAGCCGCCGCACCGTTGGAAACATCGGGCGTCGGGCAGTTCGGGGTCGCTGGCCCGTCGGCCCCGGCAGGGGGCGGCGGCAGCGGCACGGGGTCGTATCCCCCAGGATGCCAGGGATGGCAACGGAGCAGACGCCGGGCGGTGAGCCAGGAGCCGCGTGCCGCGCCATGAGTCTCCAGCGCCTCGATCGCATAGGCGCTGCAATGCGGATAGAACCGGCAATGGCTGCCGATCACCCCCCGCAACGTATATTGGTAGGTGCGAACCGCGGCCTTCAGGACGATGGCCTGCGGCCGCCGCCCCTTCAAGCGGTTCACGGCTTCACGCCTAGCTGCTTCAACAGCCCCCGCACGTCCCCCAGCAATTGGGGAAACGGCCGCTTGCCGGTGGCCTCGCGCCCGATCAGCACCAGGTTCCAGCCTTCCGGCCCGCTGTCCGCGAGCAGCAGCCGCGCGGCTTCGCGCAGCCGGCGCTTGGCGCGGTTGCGCACCACGGCGTTGCCGAGCTTCTTGGTGCAGGTGAACCCAACGCGCAAAGGCCCCGCCGTACCCGGCAGGGCCTGCAGAACCAGACCCGGCCGCGCGGCGCGGTTGCCCTTGCCGGCGACGCGGAGGAACTCGCGCCGCCGCTTCAAGCGAGGCGGCGAGGCCATGTTCGGCTCAGGCGGAGAGCTTCTTGCGGCCCTTGGCGCGGCGGTTGTTCAGCACGTTGCGGCCACCCACCGTTTCCATGCGGCTGCGGAAACCATGGCGGCGCTTCCGAACGAGCTTCGAGGGCTGATACGTACGCTTCACGAGCGTTACTCCGTCAAAAAAGTCGAGGTCCAGCGCCACGTCGTCCAGGCCACGCCCGGCGCGAAACAGCGAAGCCGGACCACCCCTGTCCAAAGGGCCGCCCGGCGAAGGTGGGCACGTATAGGTAGCGCGGTGCCGCCGCGTCAACCACGCAGACGCGCCAGGGCTCGCAACCGCCTGCCAACGCCCCCATTTTCCGGCCTCGCACAGCAGAATCGGTGGCCATGGCTGGCTGCCGCGGCACCACGGCGCCATAACCCGCGCCCCCGACAGGAGACGAGACTCGCATGGCCGATCGCAGCGCAACCTGGGACGTGGCGATCATCGGCGGCGGCCCGTCCGGCCGCGCGGTGGCCGAAGCCGCCCTGCAGGCCGGGCGCCGCACCGTGCTGTTCGAGCGGGGCGATGCCGCGGCGCTGGCACCGTTGCAGGCGCGCGGCCTCAGCGTCGTGCCGGCCAGCGCGCATTTCATCGCCCCGGACCGGATCGAGGCCGCCGGCCGCAGCCATGCCTTCCAGCAGGCGGTAATCGCCGCCGGCCGCACGCCGTTGCTGCCCGACCTCGCCGGGCTGGCCGCCGTGCCCTGGATGACGCCCGATGGCGCGGCCGACACGGGCCCGCAGGGCCACCTGCTGGTGCTGGGCGGCGGAGCGGAGGCCGTGGCACTGGCGCAGCTGCACGCCCTGGCGGGCGACCGCGTCAGCTTGGTGCAGACCGAGCCTAACATCCTTCCGGGCCATGAGATCGAACTGGTGTCCCGCCTGCGAGACGCCTTGCGCGCCAGCGGCGTGGAACTGCACGAGAATGCCACGCTGGTGGGCGTGGAGCCGGAAGCGGGCGGGGTCGCCCTGCTGTTGCAGGGCGGGGCACGGCTTGCCGGCACGGCCCTGGTGATCGCGACCGGCGCCATGCCACGGCTGGCACCGCTGGACCTCGCGGCCGGGCGGATCGACGTTGCCGACGGCAAGCTGACGCTGCGCTACGACCTCCGCAGCGTCAGCAACGGCCGCGTCTGGGCGGCCGGCTCCGTCACCGGCAGGGCGGCGTCGCCAGGCCATCATGCCGCCATCGTGGCGGAAGCCATGCTGCGAGGCCGGCAGCGGGCCGATGAGCCGGAACCTGCGCCGGACGTGGTGGCAACGCACCCTGCCCTCGTGCAGGTCGGCCCCACGGAAGCGGAGCTGCGCGCGGCCGGTGGCCAGCCGCACGTCGCGCGTCTGGCGTTGCCCGGCGGCGGGATGGCCAGGATCTTGGCCGACCGCGGCGGCCGCTTGCTCGGCTTCGCCCTGCTGGCCGATGGCGCGGCGGAAACCGCAGCATTGCTGTCCACCGCGCTGGTCCGGCGCATGAGCGGCACGGAACTGGCGTCGTTGCCGCTGCCACGCGGCAGCATGGCGGAAGCCATCGCCCAGGCGGCGGGCGCCTTTGGGGGCGCGGATTTCCCATCCTCCCCCATGCGGCGCATCCTGGGCGTTCTGGATCGTTGGCAATGAGGGATTCGCGGCACACCATGGACAAGACGCTTTCCGGCCGGACGGCCATCATTACCGGCTCGACCAGCGGCATCGGCCTGGGCATCGCGACCATGCTGGCGGGCGCGGGTGCCACGGTCATGCTGAACGGCTTCGGCAAGCCGGACGACATCGCCGCCGCCAAGCGAGCGGTGGCCGAGGCGGGCGACGGCACCGAGCCGCACCATTCCGCCGCGGACCTGTCCAAGCCGGTCGAGATGCGGGCGATGATCGCCGAGGCGGAAAGCCTGATGGGACAGGTGGACATCCTGGTGAACAACGCCGGCATCCAGTTCACCAGCCCGCTGCAGGACTTCCCGGACGAGAAGTGGGACGCGGTGATCGCCATCAACCTGTCGGCGGTGTTCCATGGCACCAAGGCGGTGCTGCCCGGCATGAAGGCGCGCAACTGGGGGCGCATCATCAATGTGGCCTCCGCGCACGGGCTCGTCGCCTCGCCGGAGAAGGTGGCCTACGTGGCGGCCAAGCATGGCGTGGTCGGCATGACCAAGGTGACGGCGCTGGAGCTGGCCCAGACCGGCGTGACCTGCAATGCCATCTGCCCCGGCTTCGTACGCACCCCGCTTGCCGAGGTACAGGTCAGCACCATTGCCCAGACCAAGGGCGTGTCGGAAGAGGTAGCGCTGCGGGACCACCTGCTGGCCAAGCAGCCGAGCAAGCGCTGGGTGGAGGTGTCCGAGGTGGCCCGGATGGCCTTGTATCTGTGCGGCCCGGACACGGGCAGCCTGACGGGCGCAACACTGTCGCTGGATGGTGGCTGGGTGGCCGCCTGACGCTCAACGAACAGCCGCTTGCGCGACGATCTTGCCGAACAGCATCGCTCTTTGCGCTTGGCAGCATCGTCGTGCAAGCAACTGATTATAAAGTTTATTCCTTGAATTGCAGTAGCAAGCCCTTGAGGTAGGCGCTTTCCGGCAGCAGCGGATGCACGGGGTGGTCCATCCCGGCGCTCGTGGTCGCCAGCAGCCGTGCCTGCCGCCGGGTGCGGGCGATGCCGGAAGCAACCGCATCCGTGAACTCACCCGGCGATACGTGATGCGAGCATGAGGCGATGAACAACACCCCGCCCGGCGCAACCAGCATCGCCGCCAGACGCGCCAGTTTGGCATAGCCCCGCATCGCCGCCGGGTGGTCCTTGCGGGCCTTGGCGAAGGCCGGCGGGTCCGCCACCACGACATCGAAGCGCTTGCCGGCGCCGACCATCGCTTCCATCGCCTCCATGGCATCGCCCTTCTGGGCGGATACGCGGTCGCCAAAGCCATGGCGGCGGGCCGTGTCCATGGCCAGGGCCAGCGCGGGTTCGCTGCGGTCCAGCAAGGTCACGGCGGTGGCGCCGGCCTGGGCGGCGAGGAGCCCGAAGCCACCCGTGTGGCAAAAGGCATCCAGCATGCTCGCGCCCTGGCACATCGCGGCAACGCGGGCGCGGTTGTCACGCTGGTCAAAGAACCAGCCGGTCTTCTGGCCGGACAACAGGTCGATCGAGAACTCGAGCCCACCTTCCCGGACCCGTGCCGTGGCGTCCTCTCCCCACAGCAGCCCCGATTGTTCCGGCAGTCCCTCCAGCCCGCGCACCGCCGAATCGTTGCGGGCGACGATCACCCGGGGGTCGATCAACGCCCGCAGCGCCGCGACCAGCAGCGGCATGGCGCGGTCCATGGCCGCGGTATTGGCCTGGAGAGTCACCGCGTCACCATATCGGTCGATCACCAGGCCCGGCAGCCCGTCGGCCTCCGCATGCACCATGCGGTAGAAGGGAGCACCCACCAAACGGTCGCGCAGCGCGATGCATTCCGCCAGGCGCGCCCGAAAATAGGCCTCGTCCAACGCCACGCCGGGGTCCGCCGACAGACGCCGGGCGGCGATCAGGCTGTGCGGGTTGAACAGCCACGTGCCATGCCTGACCCCGTCATCGCCTTCCAGGCGTATCGGGGCACCGGGCGGCAGAGCGCGCAGCGCGGGCGTCATCGCCACCTCGTTGGAATAGGCCCAAGGATGCCCGCCCTTGACCCGCCGGTCCCGGCCGGGAGTCAGGCGCAGGACAGGACGGGTGGCAACGTCGTCGAGAGGTTCGATGCTCATGGGACGCTATGGGCCGGGTCACCGGCCACCGCCAGAGGTGCAGGGGCGGCCAAAGCAAACCGGCACATCGCTTTCGCGGTCAGTCCAGGTAGTCGGGCTCATGTCGTGCCAGGATGCGCTTGACGCTTTCCAGATGCAGACGAGCGCTTTCGGCATCGCCGTCGCGCATCTGCGCATAGGTGTGTTGCGCCACGTCCGGCGGCACTGGCTTCAACGGCCGGCCGGTGGACAGCGCCAGGCGCTGCGCTTCGGCCGCGCGTTCCAGGTAGTAAAGGTCGTCCCAGGCTTCGGCGATGCTGGGGCCGACCACCATGACGCCGTGGTTCTTCATGAAGACGATGTCGGCATCGCCCATCGCGGCGGCGATCCGGTCGCCTTCCCGCGCGTCCAGCGCCAAGCCGTTGTAGTCTTCGTCGACGGCGGTGCGGCCGTAGAATTTCAGTGCCGTCTGGCCGGCCCAGGCCAGCGGCGGTCCTTCCAGCATCGCCAGCGCCGTGGCGTTGGGCATATGGGTGTGGAACGCCGCCTGGGCCCGGGGGTGCCGCTTGTGCAGACGGGCATGGATATAGAAGGCGGTGGCTTCCGGCTGGCCGTCGCCGGCGACCACGTTGCCCTCGAAGTCGCAGACCAGCAGGCTGGAGGCGGTGACCTCCGAGAATGCCAGCCCGTAGGGATTGACCAGGAACAGGTCGTCCCGCCCCGGCACCATCGCCGAAAGGTGGTTGCAGATGCCCTCATGCATGCCAAGCCGCGACGCCATGCGGAAGCAGGCCGCGAGGTCGACGCGCGCCTGCCGCAGGGCCTCCGTGTCGAGCACGGCGTTGCGCAGGATCGCGGGGCCGCGGGACGTATCCAGGGCATGCGCCATCAGTCGGCTCCTTGTTCGGCGGAGCTGCAAGTCTATCGGCAGCGCCGCGCGACGCAACTTCGCGGTGCGGGTCAGGTTCCTTCCATGTTGCACCGCAGCATGCGCGTGCCGGAAGGATCGCCATGTTCGCCACCAGCCTCGCCGATCTGACGCGCTACCAGCGCCGCTGGTCCCGGCTGCTCGGCCGGGCGCCCAGCCCGCCGCGTCCCCGGACGCTGCTGCAGATTGTCGAGGGCTTCGGCCGCAACCCGGGCGATTTGCGGATGCTGGCCTATGCGCCACCCGCGCTGCCGGCGGGCGCGCCGCTGGTGGTGGTGCTGCACGGCTGCAAGCAAAACGCCGCGCTCTACGACCACGGCACCGGTTGGTCGGCGCTGGCCCGGCGGCGCGGCTTCGCGGTTCTGTTTCCCGAGCAGCAGCAAGGCAACAACCGCAACCTCTGCTTCAACTGGTTTCAGCCCGCGGACGTGGCGCCGCAGGGCGGCGAGCTCGCGTCCATCGACGCCATGATCGACTGCATGATCGGGCGGCACGCGCTGGACCCGGCGCGGGTTTTCGTCACGGGGCTTTCGGCGGGCGGTGCCATGGCGGCGGCGCTGCTGGCGGTGCGGCCCGGGCGATTTGCCGCCGGCGCCATCATCGCGGGCGTGCCGTTCGGCGCCGCGCGCAGCGTGGGCGAGGCCCTGAATGCCATGTTCCATGCCCGCCGGCGCAGCGGTGCCGACTGGGCCGCGCTGGCGCGCCAGGCCGCGGGCGGCGACGGCCCCTGGCCCCGCGTCGCCATCTGGCAGGGCGACGCGGACGAGACGGTGGTGCCGGCCAATGCGCTGGAGCTGGAAAAACAATGGACCGCGCTGCACGGGCTGGACGGCACGGCCCCGGAAACCGGCATCGCCGATGGCCACCCCCACCGCGTGTGGCGCGACGCCGCCGGGCGGGCGGTAGTGGAGTCGCGAAGCATTGCAGGCCTCCGGCACGGCACGCCGATCGCGGCACCGCACGCCGGGCCCGGCGGGCGGCGCGTGTCGCGCATGGGCACGGCGTCGGACTTCATTCTTGACGTGGGTATCTCATCCACCTGGCGCATCGCCCAGTCCTGGGGGCTGGCGCCCGCACGGCAAGACGCGCCGCCGCCCGCCCCGCGCCTGGTGAGGCCCTGGGCCAGCAAGCCGCCCCCGCAACGCCAGCCCGCGCGCAAGCCAAAGCGCGGCGGCTACGATCCCGGCTTCGGCCTGCGGCTGGCGATGGCGCCTCTTGCTTCGCTGGGGCGCATGCTGCGCGGCCGCAAGCGGTAAGGCCGGGCCGGATGCCGGGTTGCCGCATTGCGACGCGGCCATTATAGCCGCGTCAGCCGTACCGGAGGTCTTGGTCCCTTGGCCAGCATTGCACCCGCCGTCGATCCGTCCGTCAACCCGGCCATTGCCGCGCAGCAGCGCATCCTGGCGCTGCCGCTCACGGAAGGGCGCCGCATGGCCGACGCCATCCGCGTGCTGGCGATGGATGCGGTGGAGAAGGCGAAGTCGGGCCACCCCGGCATGCCCATGGGCATCGCGGACGCGGCAACGGTGCTGTTCACCAAGTATCTGAAGTACGACGCCGCCGACCCGCGCTGGGCGGACCGTGACCGCTTCGTGCTGTCGGCCGGCCACGGCTCCATGCTGCTCTACGCCCTGCTGCACCTGACCGGCCATGCCGGGATCGGCACCGAGGACCTGCGCAACTTCCGCCAGCTGCATTCCGTCGCCGCCGGCCACCCGGAATACGGCGAGCACCCGGCGATCGAGACCACCACCGGCCCGCTGGGCCAGGGCCTGGCCAATGCGGTCGGCATGGCGATGGCGGAGCGGCACCTGTCGGCCCGCTTCGGCAAGTCGCTGGTGGACCACCGCACCTGGGTGATCGCCGGTGACGGCTGCCTGATGGAGGGCATCAGCCACGAGGCCGCCTCCATCGCCGGCCACTTCCGGCTGAACAAGCTGACGGTGCTGTGGGACGACAACGGCATCTCCATCGACGGCGACGTCACCATCACTTCGTCGGACGACGTGCTGCGCCGCTTCCAGTCCTATGGCTGGGCGGTGCGCCGGGTGGATGGCCATGACCAGGAGGCCGTGGCCCGCGCGCTGGACGCCGCCACCCGCTCCGGCAAGCCGACGCTGATCGCCTGCAAGACCATCATCGGCTTCTCGGCCCCCAGCAAGGCCGGCACCTCCGGCGTGCACGGCGCGGCGCTGGGCGGTGTCGAGTTGCAGGCGGCCAAGGATGCGCTGGGCTGGACCGCGGCCCCCTTTGAGATCCCGGAAGAGATCAAGACCCCCTGGGAAGCCGCCGGCCGCCGCTCCGCCGGCAGCCGCCGCTCCTGGCTGAAGCGCTTGGCCAAGCACCCGCAGAAGGCCGAGTTCGAACGCGCCATGGCTGGCAAGCTGCCGGACGGCTGGCACGAGGCCGGCGTCGCGCACCGCGCCAAGCTGGCCGAGGAGATGCCCAAGATCGCCACGCGCATCGCCTCGCAGCGCGCGCTGGAGGCCCTGGTGCCAGCGATCCCGGAGATGATGGGCGGCTCCGCCGACCTCACCGGCTCCAACAACACCAATGTGCGCGGCATCCCGGTGTTCTCGGTGCAGAACCTCGCCGGCCGCTACGTGCACTGGGGCATCCGCGAACACGGCATGGCCGCCGCGATGAACGGTCTGGCGCTGCATGGCGGCGTCATTCCCTATTCCGGCACCTTTCTGGTCTTCGCCGACTACATGCGCCCCTCCATCCGCCTCGCCGCGCTGATGCGGCAGCGGGTGATCCATGTGCTGACGCATGACAGCATCGGGCTTGGCGAGGACGGCCCGACCCACCAGCCGGTGGAAACCCTGGCCAGCCTGCGCGTCATTCCCCACCTGCACGTGTTCCGCCCGGCGGATGCCATGGAAACTGCCGAGTGCTGGGAACTGGCCGTGGCCCGGGCCGATGGCCCGGCCGTGCTGGCGCTGTCCCGCCAGAACCTGCCGGCGCTGCGCGCCGAGGCGGGCGAGAACAAGTCCGCCCGCGGCGGCTACGTGCTGGCCGAGGCCTCCGCCATGCGCCGCGCCACCCTGGTCGCCACCGGCTCCGAGGTGCATCTCGCCATGCAGGCGCGCGAAACGCTGGAGGCGGAAGGCATCCCCACCGCCGTGGTGTCCCTGCCCTGCTGGGAGCTCTTCGCCTTGCAGGACGACGGCTACCGCCAGCAGGTGCTGGGCGATGCGCCGCGCTTCGGCATCGAGGCCGCGCTGGGCTTCGGCTGGGACCGCTGGCTGGGCAACGACGGCACCTTCATCGGCATGACCGGCTTCGGCGCCTCCGCGCCCGCCGATGACCTGTTCAAGCATTTCGGCATCACCGCCGAGGCGGCCGTGGCTGCGGTCCGCCGCAAGCTGGCCTGATCCGACAGCAGTTTTCGTAAACGGGAGAGACAAGACCATGGCAGTGAAAGTCGCAATCAACGGGTTCGGTCGCATCGGGCGCCTGGTGCTGCGCGCCGCCTGCGAAAGCGCGCGCGACGACGTCGAGTTCGTCGCCATCAACGACCTCGGTTCCGTCGAGGCCAATGCCCACCTGTTCCGCTACGACAGCGTGCACGGCCGCTTCCCCGGCGAGGTGATCGTCGAGGGCGACAGCATCACCATCAAGGCCCATGGCAAGACCTGGGGCCCGATCAAGGTGACGGCCGAGCGCGACCCGACCAAGCTGCAGTGGCAGGGCGTGGACATCGCCGCCGAGTGCACCGGCATCTTCACGGCGCGCGAGAAGGCTTCCGTGCTGCTCGGCACCGGCGCCCGCAAGGTGCTGATTTCGGCCCCCGGCGAGAACTCGGACAAGACCATCGTCTACGGCGTCAACCACGAGACGCTGACGGCCGAGGACAAGATCGTGTCCAACGCCTCCTGCACCACCAACTGCCTTGCGCCGGTCGCCAAGATCCTGCACGAGAAGTTCGGCATCCTGCGCGGCTACATGGTCACCATCCACGCCTATACGGGTGACCAGAACACCGTGGACACGCTGCACAAGGACCTGCACCGCGCCCGCGCCGCCGCCGTCTCCGCCATCCCGACCTCGACGGGTGCCGCCAAGGCCGTGGGCCTGGTGATGCCGGAGCTGAAGGGCAAGCTGGACGGCACCGCCATCCGCATCCCAACCCCGAACGTCTCCCTCGTCAGCCTGGACTTCGTGCCGGAGCGGACCGAGGGCCTGACCAAGGAGGCGATCAACGCGGTGATGAAGGAAGCCGCCGAGAACGGCCCCCTGAAGGGCATCCTGGGCTACAACACCGCGCCGCTGGTCTCGATCGACTTCAACCACGACCCGCATTCCTCGACCTTCGACGCCACGCAGACCCAGGTGGTCGATGGCGGGCTGGTGCGGGTGATGAGCTGGTACGACAACGAGTGGGGCTTCTCCAACCGCATGTCGGACACCGCCGCCTACCTCGGCAAGCTCTGAGAAGGCGCGCGTAGCATGGCCGCTTTCCGGACCCTGGATCAGCTCGACCCCGCCGGAAAGCGGGTCCTGCTGCGCGCCGACCTGAACCTGCCCGTGCGGGACGGCAAGATCACCGACCGCACGCGCATCGACCGCCTGGTGCCCACCATCCGCGAACTGGCGGACAAGGGCGCCAAGGTCATCGTCTGCTCGCATTTCGACCGGCCCAAGGGCAAGCGCGTGCCCGAGATGTCGCTGCGCCCGATGGGCGAGGCGTTGTCGGACGCGCTGGGCCAGCCCGTCGCCTTCGCCGATGACTGCGTCGGCCCGGATGCCGAGGCCGCCGTCGCCGCGCTCAAGGACGGCGGCGTGCTGCTGCTGGAAAACACCCGGTATCACGCCGGCGAGGAAAAGAACGACCCGGCGCTGGTCGAGGGCCTTGCCAAGCTGGCGGATATCTATGTCAACGACGCGTTTTCCGCCGCGCACCGCGCCCATGCCAGCACCGAGGGCGTGGCGCACAAGCTGCCGGCCTATGCCGGCCGGCTGATGCAGGCGGAGCTGGAAGCGCTGGACGCGGCGCTGGGCAACCCGCAGCGCCCTGTGGTCGCCATCGTTGGCGGCGCCAAGGTCTCCACCAAACTGGACTTGCTGGGCAACCTGACCAAGAAGGTGGATGTGCTCGTCATCGGCGGCGCCATGGCCAACACCTTTCTGGCGGCCCAGGGCAAGTCCGTCGGCAAGTCGCTGCAGGAAGCGGAGATGCACGAGACCGCCCGCACCATCATGGCGGAGGCCTCTGCCAATGGCTGCGAGATCCTGCTGCCGGAAGACCTGGTGGTGTCCGAGGCCTTTGCCGCCAATGCACCGAACAAGGTGGTGGGCCTTGATGACGTACCGGCGGAAATGATGGCGCTGGACGTCGGGCCGCGCACCGTCGCGGTGGTCGAGGACAAGCTGGAAAACGCCAAGACCCTGGTGTGGAACGGCCCCTTCGGCGCCTTCGAGATCGTGCCCTTCGACAAGGCCACCGTCGCGGTGGCGCAGGCCGCGGCGGCGCTGACCGAGGCCGGCAAGCTGGTGTCCATCGGCGGCGGCGGCGACACTGTCTCGGCGCTGCGCCACGCGGGCGTCATCGACAAGCTGAGCTACGTCTCCTCGGCCGGCGGCGCCTTCCTGGAATGGCTGGAAGGCAAGACGCTGCCGGGCGTCGCGGCGCTGACCTCGCACTGATCTGACCCCGCCCCGCCGCGAAAGCTGTTCGCGGCGGGGTGGTCTTTTGCGCCCTCCGGTTCCATGTTCCCGCCAACGGAAACCAGGAGAAGCGACAATGGACCATAATGTCCTGCTGCATATCGACGGCCAGTGGCGCCCGGCGAGCGGCAACCGCACCATGCCCATCATCAACCCGGCGACCGAGGAACAGATCGGCACCGTCCCCCACGCCACCGAGTCCGATCTGGACGAGGCGCTGGAGGCGGCCGCGCGCGGCTTCAACACCTGGAAGCGCGTGTCGGCCTTCGACCGCTCCAAGCTGATGCGCAAGGCCGCCGACATCCTGCGCGAGCGCGCCGGCGAGATCGCCCGCATCATGACCATGGAACAGGGCAAGCCCCTGGCCGAGGCCAAGATGGAGATCCTTGGCGGTGCCGACACCATCGACTGGTTCGCCGAGGAAGCCCGCCGCGCCTACGGCCGGATCGTGCCTGCCCGTGCCCCCGGCGTGTACCAGCTGGTGATCAAGGAGCCGGTCGGCCCCGTCGCCGCCTTCACGCCCTGGAACTTCCCGATCAACCAGATCGTCCGCAAGCTGTCGGCAGCGCTGGCGACCGGCTGCTCCATCATCGTCAAGGCGCCGGAGGAGACCCCGGCCTCGCCGGCCGAGCTGATCCGCGCCTTCGTGGATGCCGGCGTGCCCAAGGGCGTCATCGGCCTCGTCTACGGCGTGCCGGCTGAGATTTCCTCCTACCTCATCCCGCACCCGATCATCCGCAAGGTGACTTTCACGGGCTCCACCCCCGTGGGCAAGCACCTGGCGGAAATGGCGGGCAAGTACATGAAGCGCGCGACCATGGAGCTGGGCGGCCACGCGCCGGCCATCGTGTTCGACGACGCCGACGTGGAACTCGCCAGCAAGACGCTGGCCGGCAGCAAGTTCCGCAACGCGGGGCAGGTCTGCGTGTCCCCCACCCGCTTTCTGGTGCAGGAGAAGGTGTTCGACCAGTTCGTCGACAGCTTCACCAAGCATGCCAAGGCGCTGAAGGTGGGCAATGGCGTCGAGGACGGCGTGCAGATGGGCCCCCTGGCCAATGAGCGCCGCATCCCCGCGATGGAGGAGCTGATCGCCGATGCCCGCCAGCGCGGCGCCGACGTCCGCACCGGCGGTAACCGCATCGGCAACAAGGGCTACTTCTTCGAGCCGACGGTGATCAGCGGCATGACGCGCGAGATGCGCGCCATGAACGAGGAGCCCTTCGGCCCGTTGGCGCTGATGATGCCGTTCCGCGACTTCGACGAGGTGGTGGAGGAAGCCAACCGCCTGCCCTTCGGCCTCGCCTCCTATGCCTTCACCCGCTCGGCCAAGACGGCGAACGCCATCGCCAACGAGGTCGAGAGCGGCATGATGACCATCAACCACCTGGGCCTCGCCCTGCCGGAAGTGCCCTTCGGCGGCATGAAGGACAGCGGCTATGGTTCCGAGGGCGGCTCGGAGGCCATCGAGGCCTACCTGAACACCAAGTTCGTCAGCCAGGCCGGGCTTTAAGCCCGCCCGACTCCACGGGGGCTCAGGCCCCCGTGGCTTCTTCCCGGTGCGCCAGCACCTTGTCGACCCGGCGCCCGTCCATGTCGACGATCTCGAAGCGCCAGCCGCCCCAGACGATCCGGTCGCCTTCGCGCGGCACGCGCTGCAACAGCGCCAGCATCAGCCCTGCCACCGTATGGTATCCGCCCTTGCCGGGGAGTTCCGGCAGGTCCAGCCGGTCGCGTGCCTCGTCGCTCGCCATCATGCCGTCCAGCAGCAGGCTGCCGTCATGCCGCTGCACCGCGCCACCGCCGGTGGCCGGCACGGGATCGCCGCCCAGCTCGCCCACGATCGCCTCCAGGAGGTCCGAGGCGGTGACGACACCCTCGAAGCTGCCATATTCGTCCATCACCAGCGCCAGGCCGATGCGGTCGCTGCGCAGCCGCTCCAGCGCATCCAGCGCCGACAGGTTGTCGGGCAGCACCATGGGCTGACGCATCGCGGTGGCCACCGACAGCTCGCCCCCCTCTTCCAGCAGCTGGTCGAGCAGGTCCTTGGTGGCGACCACGCCCACCACGTTGTCGATCCGTCCTTCCGCGACGATGAAGCGCGTCACGTTGCTGGCACGCAGGCGGGTGGCGATCTCGGCCGGGGTGGCGGCACGGTCGATCCAGTCCACTTCGTTGCGCGGTGTCATCAGCGCGCGCACGGGCTTGTCGGCCAGCCGCAGCACGCGCTCGATCATGTGGCGCTCCTCATGCTCCAGGGCTCCGGCCTGGGCGCCCTCCGCCACCACGGCCTTCACCTCCTCTTCCG
Organism: Roseomonas haemaphysalidis; assembly: GCF_017355405.1. Lineage (NCBI taxonomy): Bacteria > Pseudomonadati > Pseudomonadota > Alphaproteobacteria > Acetobacterales > Roseomonadaceae > Roseomonas > Roseomonas haemaphysalidis. Next base: position 2,456,939 of record NZ_CP061177.1, on the reverse strand, counting down.
TCACGCTCGACTCCACGGGGGCCGAGGCGCCGAGGAGCTTCAGAACCAGTGCGGAGGAGTGCGACAAGAGCCACACCATGGGCGCCGCCACGCGCGACAGCGCCGTCATCGGCCGCGCCACCAGGCAGGCCACGCCCTCCGGGTTCCGCAGGGCGAACTGCTTGGGCACCAGCTCGCCCAGGATCAGCGACAGGTAGGTGATGATCAGCACCACGATGAACAGCGCCACCTGGCTGGCATAGGCGGCGAAGCCCGGGATCAGCGTCAGCACCTCGGCCAGGCGGTTGGCCATGCCCGACCCGGCATAGGCACCCGCGAAGATGCCGACCAGGGTGATACCGACCTGCACGGTCGGCAGAAAGCGGCTGGGGTCCTCCGACAATGCCAGGGCCGCCGCCGCGCCGGGCTTCTCGGCCTTGACCATGGCCAGCAGCTTGCCCCGGCGCGAGGACACGATCGCCAGCTCGCTCATGGAGAAAGTGCCGTTCAGGAGCACCAGCAGCAGGATGATGCCCACTTCCAAAACAACGGTCATGGACGCTCCAACGGTTCGGGGAAGCTGGCCTTCTAGCCGCCTTGAAGGGCGCGGTCACGCAGCGCTGCCTTGTTGCGGCGCGAAAAGCCCCATTGCTGCCATCAAGCCGACCGCAGGCAGCCGCGATGCGGGCCGACACAGGCGTTGCCACCAGCCGCCGGAGGCCCACCTTGAACGCCACCGCATTTCGCCCCCGTGCCGCCACCAGCGCCGACCAGTCGCGCCCGTGGCCGAAGGTGTCCCTGCATCTGCCGCTGCGCGATGCGGCGCCGGAAGCGGTGCGCCGCACGCTGGAATCGGTTGGGGCGCTGGACTACCCCGCCCTGGAGGTTCTGGTGGTCGATACCCACACCGCCGACCCCGGCTGCTGGGAGGCGGCGGCGGAATACTGTGCCCTGCTGGGCCCGCAGTTCCGTTTCTTCCACCTTGGAACCTATCCCGGCTTTCGCGCCGGCGCGCTGAACTTCGCATTGGGCGAGACGGCGGGCGACGCCGCGGTGGTCGGCGTCCTGAAGGCGGGCCAGGTTGTGCGTCCCGGCTGGCTGAGGGGCGCGGTGCCTGCGCTGGCCCGCAACGGCGTCGGCACGGTGCGGTCGCCGTTGCTACCAGCCGGGGCTGTGCTGGCCGATGCGACGATGCCGGTGCCGGACGAGCTGACGCTGTTTCGTGTGGAAGCGCTGCGCGGTGCCGGCGGTTGGAACCAATCCAGCTTATCGCCCGACGCCGAGCTCAACGTGACCCTGATGCGCCAGGGCTGGGATACCGCCCGGATGACTGCGCCGATGGGGCAGGACGCCCCGTCCGGCAGCGCCGACGATGTGGCATCCCGTAGGCATCGCCAGGTGGCGGGCCTGACAGCGGCGTTGCGCGCGCGCCCCGGCCTGTTGCTGTCGCCCCGGGATCGCAGCCTGACCGGCGCGCAGCGTCGCGAGCTGTCCCGCGCCATCCTGCCACTGCTGGCCGACGCGGCGGCGCTGGCGGGCGTGCTTGTTTCCCTGGTGCTGGTCGCCCTGGCTTTGTGGGACGAGGATTGGGCGCAGCCCCTGCCCGTGCTGTTGGCGCTGGGGTTGCCGGGCCTGCTGCCCCTGGCCCAGGGCGGCATGCGCAACGCCTGGCGCGATGGCCGCGCCACGTGGCAGGGCCTGCTGGGCGGCACCGCTTCGCGGGCGGAGGGCCTGGGCCTTGAGCGGTCGCTGGCCGCAGCGCTGGTTCTGGCTGCCCTCGGCCTGGCGGCGGTCCGGCCCTGGGGCGTCGGTGAAACCCTGCTAGTCGTTGCGATGCTGATCGCGCAGGCCGCGCCAGGGATGGTGGCAATCTGCCCCGCGCCCCGGGCGGTGCGCTGGCCGGCTCGCCGCCGGCACGTCGCCTAGTCGGCGCCGATCAAGGCCAGCCCCTCCGCCACGGACACGAACTCGCCGCCGCCGGTGACCCGTTCGGCACCGAAGCGGTCGTCGAACAGGCGCCGCACGGCGGGCACGAGCGACGTGCCGCCCGTCAGGAACACCCGATCCACCTTGTCCGGCGTCAGCATGGCATCGGCCAGGGCGCGATCGATGGTGGCGGACAGGCGGGTCAGCTCCGGCGAGATCCAGGTCTCGAAATCGGTGCGGCGGACCGGCGCATCCACTTCGAAGCCACGGTGGCTGAAGCGCAGCACAGCCTGCTCGCCCTGGCTCAGCGCGGCCTTGGCGGCCGAGACCGACTGGTACAAAGCGTAGCCGGCCTCGTCTTCCACCAAGCGGATCAGGTTCTGTAGCCGCTCCGGCTCCAGCGCCATCCGCGCCACCTCGTTGATTTCGCGCAGTGTCTTGGGGGCCCGCATCAGCGACAACTGGTGCCAGCGGGCGAAGCTGGTGAAAAACGCCGGCGGCACCGGCAGCTCGGTGTCCATCACCTTGTAGCTGCCGCCCTTGCCCAGGAGTGGCGAGATGACATTGTCGATGATGCGGAAGTCGAAGGCATCGCCGGCGATGCCCACACCGGCATGGCCCAGCGGCTCCACCTTGCGGCGGGCGCCGGGCTCAAATCGCAGGATGGAAAAGTCGCTCGTACCGCCGCCGAAGTCGCCGACCAGGACATTGGCCGCCCCTTGCAGCGTGCTGGCGAAGCGATGACCGGCCGCTTCCGGCTCCAGGGCCATCTGCACCTGCTGGAAGCCCGCCGCGCCGAACGCGGCGCGCAGCCGGGTTTCGGCCAGGGTGTCGTCGGCGTTGTCGCCCACGAAGCGCACGGGCCGCCCCGCCACCACCCGCGTGGCATCGCCCGCCGGCATGCCCGCCGCCCCCGCCACCAGCGCGCGCAGAAAGGTGGAGATCAGGTCCTCCAGCGCGAAGGGCCTGTTGAAGACCCGCGTTTCCACGAAGGACCGGCTGGCCAGGTAGCTTTTCATGGACATGATCAGCCGGGCGCCCAGCGGATCATCCAGATAGGCCTCGATCGCGTCCGGCCCCGCGGCGTGCTGCAGGCGGCCGCGGCTGGCGCCGCTTTCCTCGGCCCAGAAGCACAGCACGGAGCGAAAGGTCTCGACCATGCCCTGCCCGGCGGCGTAGCGCAGCCCCACGGTTTCGCCGTCCGGCATGCGGCGGGCGATGACGCTGTTGGTCGTGCCGAAATCGATGCCGATCACGTCTTGCATGGCGGTAGGCCCGGGTGGTGTCAGGGGGCGGGCGGTCTAGGCCGGATGGCAAGGGCCGGCAAGGCGGGCATTTTGTAAAAAATCTCTTAAAATAAACTTTGTCTAAATTTCTGCATTGCCGTAGGAGTGCGTAACGATCACTTAACCATTGCAGGCAGGCACCGCCCATGACCGACAGCAGCGCCGTCCTTCCGTTCCCCCAGATGCCGCAGGACCGGATGCGTCTGGCATTCCGCCGCCTCCAGGATGCGTTGGAGGCACAGGCGGCCGCCGTGCGCGAGTTCCGGGCCGAAGTGGCGTCACTGGGCAAGGCGACGGCGCAGCTCGAAGGCAGCCTGGGGGCTTATGGCTCGGCCTTGTCCGGTGTGTCGGTCGAGCTGGTGCATGCCGGTGCGGCTGCGCGGAGCCTGGAACACACGGCGGCGCGTCTGGAAGCCGCCGGCTGACAGCTTCACGCGGCGGGCAGCGGGCGCTAGCTTCGGCGCCAAGGCAGACCCTTGGCAGGATGAACCCGTGGCACAGCACCCGTTGATCGAAACCTTCCGCGCCGCGCGCATCGTGCCGGTGATCCGCACCAGCACCGCCGCCCGCGCCGCCACTGCGGTGGAATGGTTGAAGGGCGCTGGCATCACCATCTTTGAGATCACCCTGACCATCCCGGACGCCCTGTCGGTCATCCGGGACGTGGCGGCCGACCCGTCGTTGCTGGTGGGCGTCGGCACCGTCCCGGATGCCGCGGCGGCCGAGGCAAGCCTGCGGGCGGGCGCGCGGTTCGTGGTGTCGCCCTGGGTGGAGCCGGCGCTGGTCGCCCCCGCCCGCGCGGCCGAGGCCTGTGTGATGATGGGCGCCTTCACGCCGACCGAGGTGCGCGCCGCACGGGCGGCGGGCGCCGACGTCGTGAAGATCTTCCCGGCCAGCTCGGCTGGCGGCCCGGCACATATCAAGGCGCTGAAGTCGGTGTTCCCGGACGTGGTGTTCTGCCCCACCGGCGGCGTCGATGCCCGCAACGCCGGCGACTACATCGCGGCCGGCGCGTCCTTCGTTGGCATTGGCGGCAAGCTGGTGGACGAGTCCGCCATTGCCGCCGGCAACCGCGGCGCCCTGGAAGCTGCGGCGCGCGAGGCCCTGGGCATCGTCCAGGCATGACGGTGGAGCTGCTGTGCATCGGCGAGCCGATGCTGGAATTCAACCAGAACGCCAAGGACGACCAGGGGCGGCCACTGTTCCTGGAAGGCCATGGGGGCGACACGTCCAATGCCGCCATCGCCGCCGCCCGGGCGGGTGCGCAGGTGGGCTACCTCACCGCCATCGGGCAGGACGCACCGGGCGAGAACTTCATGAAGCTGTGGGCAACGGAGGGCGTCGACACCGCCACGGTGGTCCGCAAGCCCGGACTGCCGACTGCGGTGTATTTCGTCAGCCATGGCGAGAACGGCCATGAGTTCACCTTCTATCGCAAAGGCAGCGCAGCCGCGCATTACACGCCGGATGACGTGCCGGTGGAGGCCTTCCGCAGCGCCCGAATCCTGCACCTGTCGGGAATCAGCCAAGCGATCTCGACCAGCGCCTGCGACGCCTGCTTCCATGCCATCGACGTGGCAAAGCGATCAGGCGTGAAGGTGTCCTACGACACCAACCTGCGAAAGGCGCTGTGGCCGGTGAAGCGCGCGGCCGCAATCATGCACGCCGCCATCGCCGAAGCGGACATCGCCCTGCCCAGCCTGGACGACGCCACCGAGCTGACCGGGTTGAAGGACCCGGACGCCATTGCCGACTTCTACCTGAAGCTGGCACCGCTGGTGTTGCTGAAGCTCGGCAAGGAGGGCTCCATGGTCGCCACACGGGATGGCCGCACGCGCATTCCTGGCCGCCAGGTCAAGGCAGTGGACGCGACCGGCGCGGGCGACACCTTTGCCGGCAACTTCCTGGCCCGTCTTCTGGCTGGCGATGCGGCGGAGGATGCGGCGCTCTACGCCAATGCCGCCGCCGCCCTGGCTACCACCGGCTATGGCGCCGTGGCACCCATGCCACGCCCCGATGCCGTGCGGGCGCTGATGGCGGCGGGTTAGCGGGGGCGTCGTTTAGGGAGCATCGGCTCGGGGGCTGGCGGCTCGTCTGCCCCGAATGAGTGACAGCACGGCCACTCCCACAGGCCGCCAATCATCCTTCCGCCGTTCGGTGACTTCAGCGATCAAGAAGAGGATGATCGTCGAGCCGCAGAGGAGGATGATCCTGGTCGCCCAGCTGGTGGGGGGCCAGGGCAGGATGGTGGTCAAAAACTGCGCCACCGGTAGGTGGAAAAGATAGATCGTAAAGGTAGCGCCAGCGGCCCAGCGCACTGGGCGGGATATCGGCAGAATAAAGCGCCCAAGTACCGGCGCAGAGGCCGCGAAGCCGATCAGATTGGCGGTGAACAAGATGCCGACGACATAGTCGTGCAAAGCGTCAGCGCGATTCACCAAGCCGGGGATCAACGGCAAACCAAGTGCGGCGCGACCACCGGCAACATCATATGTGATGAAAGCCACGATACTCATGGCGAACAATGCCATCCCGGTGCGCGGGCCAATCCGATTGGATGCAACAATGGCGTAAGCGCCGACGCCGAAAAGCCATACGGGGAACAAGACCAGGATCTCTGGCCCGCAGATGGCGGCCGCTATGGGTACCCCGATCCAGCGTGTTGCGCTGCGAGCAAAGGCGGCAACGCCAAAAAGGATATAGTACCAGACTTCGTAATTTAGTGACCAATACGGTAAATTCGATCCCACATCGAGATTGAGATGCCAGATCCGATTCAAAAAAAGCAGAGACCCAAGATACTGTAAAAAAGGGTGCTCATTCGAGAACCCCCAGTCAGCCGAATAAAGTTCTGGCCGGATTGCCTGTCCGGCTGCATCCAGAAAGGCTGTCGCGATGAGCGCGGGAATGGCCACGGACACGATGCGGCTGACGCGGGCGACGACAAACCCGTCTCGATCCTCACCCCGCCCAAGAACGACATAACCGATAACGAAGCCGGAGATCACAAAGAAGATTGTGACGGCCTCATCCATGTAATTGGAAAGTTGCCAGAAGATCCCTGCCGTAAAGCGAGCTCCTGCCAAGTGACCCAGGAATACGATCATTGCAGCGAGGAAGCGCAGGAGATCTAGGTAGGCGGACAGCGACTTGCCCATTGAAAATCATCTGTTCCGTTTCATGCCGGCAAACAGATCGCCAGCTTGTGGCAAGCCGTAGCAGAGCCGGCATGGAGACGATAGGGCCGCGCGGCTGGGCTACGGAGCGGCCGGTGGTATCATGATATCCCCGCGCCGGCATAGCGCGACCTTGTTGCCGTCCGGGTCGCGGAGGTAGGCCCCGTAATACGCATCGTTATAGATTGGGCGCGGTCCCGGCGGACCGTCATCGGTTCCGCCGGCGGCAATGCCTGCGGCATAAGCCGCATCCACCGTGTCCGGGTCCGGCGCCAGAAAGGCCACCATGGTGCCGTTGCCCGCCGTGGCGGGCGCGCCGTTGAAGGGCGGGCAGATATAGAATTCGGCGGCCTGCCCCGGCCGCTTCCAACCCGCCCAGCCGGACGCGGTGTCGTCCTCGAAACATTCCAAGCCAAGCGGTGCCAGCAGCGCGCGGTAAAAGCGCACCGACGCCGCATAGTCGCCGGTGCCCAGGGTGACATGGCTGAACATCGGCAGCATGCGGCGTTCAGCCCATGGGGCGGGTGCGGATGCCGGGCCGCAGATGCTGGAACGGAAAGCCGGACGGATCGGCCAGCACCGGGCCCGGCGCCGCCACCACGATTACCTCCCGCGCGATGGGCTGGAAATCGGCCCGAAAATGCACGCTGGACTTCAGCGCCAGGATCGGCTCGCCCGCCGGCTCGATGCCGATGTGGCGGAACAGCGCCTGGTCGTGCGCCTGCATCTTGCGCGTGACAACGATCACCTTGACCGGGCCGATGCCAATCAAGGCCGTGGGGCCAAGGTCGGCGGGGTTGCCCGCGCTCATCGGCCCCGTGCAGGTGAAGCGGCCATCGGTCAGTCGCAGCACCTTGGCCCGCACCTCGATCGGCGTGCCGTCGGACCTGCCGCCCAGGGACAGCGCGATCTCGGCACCCTGCCCCGCCGCATGGCAGGCAGCGGCGCTGGCCGCGTCATTGATGATGCCAAGCGTGGCGGGTGCGTTCTGGCGGATCAGCTCCGCCAGCAGGCCGGTGGTGTCGCCATGACCGCCACCACCGGGATTGTCCTGCGTGTCGGCCAGCACGACCGGGCCGCCGGCGCCGGCCCGGGCCACGGCCTGCGCCACACCCTCGGCCGCCGGAATGGCGCCGCCCGCGAAATCGGCCTCATGCGCATCCAGATACGCTTTCAGCCCTTCGGCGGCCGCATCGGCGGCAGCCTGATCCTCGGCGTAGCAGGTGATCGCCATGCCGCATCCGGGGAAATCGGCATAGGGAAAGCCGAAGCAGAAGCCCAGTTCCACCACGCCGCTGCCGGCGGCCAGCCGGGCACGCTCCGCCAGCACGTCGGCCATGGGCGAGACCATGGTGCATTGCATGGTCAGCGGGGTCCAGTAGTCCACCTGCCGGAAGGCGCGCGGCCAGGGCGTGCCGCGGCGGATGCGCGCGATCAGCAGTTCCATGGCCCGCGCTCCGGCGGCCTTCATGTCCACATGCGGATAGGTGCGGAACGGCACCAGCGCATCCGCCTTTTCCGCCATCAGCGCCGTGACGTTGGCATGCGGGTCGAGGCTTGTGGTGATCGGCACATCCGGCCCGACAACGGCACGGACCCGGCGCAACAGCTCGCCTTCGGCATCCGGGAATTGCTCGGCCACCATGGCGCCGTGCAGGTCGAGGTACACGCCATCCAGCCCGCCGGCATCGACCGCGACGGCAAGGTCCGCCACCAGGCAGGCGGCGATCCGCTCGAAGGCTTCTTCCGTCACCGGCCCGGCCGGATTGGCGAAGCACCAGGACAGCGGCACCAGCTCGATGCCCTCCGGCTCCGCCACCGACAGCGCACCGGCCGCGGGGGCGGACGTCGGACGCAGGACATCGAACAGCCCCGCGCCACGGTGATAGGCGGGAAAGCCGCCCGGGGTGCGGAATTCCTCCCACCCCGTGGCGACGGGAGCGAAGGAATGGCTTTCGTGCAGAAAGCCGCCGATGGCGATGCGCATGCGGTTACTCCGGTTGGGCACGGCCGGCGGTCGCCAGCACGGCGTCGGCCAGCACCACCAGTCCCGCCTCGGCCCAGGCGGGGGTGATGGATTCGGCCTCGTTGTGGCTGATGCCGCCTTCGCAGGGCACGAAGATCATGGCGGTGGGAACGCGGCGGGCAACATAAACCGCGTCATGGCCGATGCCGGTGGGCATCACCTGATAGTTCAGGCCCCGCCCGCGGGCGGCGGTTTCCAGGGCGGCCACCAGCGTGGGGTCGAAAGGGGTCAGCGGGCAGTGCCAGAAGTCGGCCACCTCCGCCCTGACCTTGCGGGCGGCGGCCACCTCGGCGGCACGGGCACGCAGCGCGGCGCCCATGCGGGCCAGCGCGGCCTCGTCGCCATGGCGGAAGTCCACGCTGAACCACGCCTCGGAGGGTACGACATTGCGGCTGTCCGGCCGTAGCGTCAGGCGCCCCACCGTGCCGCGGCCAGCCTCGGCGATGGCGATCTCCTCCACCGCCTGCACCAGCAGCGACGCCGCCACCAGCGCGTCGCGGCGGGGTGCCATGGCGCCGCCGGCGTGGAAATCCTCGCCCGTCACCGTCACGTCGAACCAGGCCTGCGCCAAAGCCCGGTCCACCACGCCGACCGGGATGCCTTCGCGCTCCAGCAGCGGACCCTGCTCGATATGCAACTCGAAATAGGCGCCGAGCGATTGCAGCCCGGCGGGGTCGGCCTCACCCTGCCAGCCGATGCGGCGCAGTTCCTCGCCGAACACCGCGCCCGCGGGGTCCCGCTTGGCCAGGACCTCCTCCTCCGTGAACAGGCCCATGGCCACGCCGCTGCCCATCATCGGCGGCGAGAAGCGGGCTCCCTCCTCGTTGGTCCAGTTGACCAGGACAATCGGCGCCTCCGTCTCGATGCGCGCATCATGCAGCGCGCGCAGCACCTCAAGCCCCGCCAGCACGCCCAGCACGCCGTCGAACTTGCCACCTGTCGGCTGGGTGTCCAGATGGCTGCCGATCGCCACGGCCGGCCGCGACGGGTCCCGCCCTTCCCTTCGCAGCGCCATGTTGCCAACGCGGTCGACGCTGAGGGTGCAGCCCGCCTCCTCCGCCCAGCGCCGCAGCAGGGCGCGGCCGGCGCCGTCCAGCTCCGTCAGGGTCTGCCGGTTGCAGCCGCCCTTGGGGGTGCCGCCGATGCGCGCCATCTCCATCAGACTGTCCCACAGCCGGGCGCCCGAGACGGGAAGGTTGCTCATGCCTTCTCGACCCCGCACCACTCGGCCATGGACAGCGCGATGGCACTGGTGGTGGCGTGAAAGCCATCCAGGCTGACGCTTTCATCAATGCCGTGGATACTATCCGCCTCCGGCCCGAAGCAGGCCACCGGCGTGCCCTGGTACAGCGTGAAGAAGCGCCCGTCGGTGAGGGCCGAGACTTTGTATTCCCGCAGTTCCCGGCCCGAGGCCTCGGCGAAATGCTTCTTGGTCAGCAGCGCGATGGGCGACTGCATGTCGAACTCGCAGGGGTCGGCCATGAAGCCCTTGAACTCCAGCTTCAACTGGGTGCCGCGCAGCCGCTCATCCTGCCGGGCACGCTCGACCAGCGCCTCGATATCCCGTTTCACGTCCTGTGCCGTGCGGCCCAGCATGACGCCCACCCGCATGCCGATGCGCGCGCGCGTGGGCACCGAGCTGTTCCACTCGCCGCCTTCCAGCGTGCCGAGGTTGACGTTGACCGGGTGATTCACGCCGAAGAAGGACGGGTGGACGTTCTCAGCCTTGTTCATCTCCCCCTCGTAGTCCTTGAACATGCGGGAGATCAGGTAGACGCCCTCGATGGCGTTGATGCCCTCGTGCATGTTGCGGACATGGGTGGGGCGGCCGGTCAGCGTGACCCAGGCCCAGACGACGCCCACCTCCACGGAATAGATGGCATCGAAGCCAGGCCCCGGCTCGGGGATGATGGCGGCGTCGCATTTCGGCAACGCCATCATGCAGGCCAGCGCGCCGTTGCCGGTGCATTCCTCCTCGATCACCGAATGGAACTGCACCTCGGCGGCCGGCTGAAGCCCGGCCATCTGCAGCGCGCGAAAGGCCATGACATTGCTGATGTCGCCGGCCTTCATGTCGCCCACGCCGCGGCCGTACATGCGGCCATCGCGGGTGCTGGGCTCATAGGGCGGCGTGGCCCAAAGGTCGGCGGCGCCCTCCGGCACCACGTCCACATGGCCCTGCAGCACAAGGCTGCGACCCTTGGCCTCGCGCGGCTTGTGCACGGCGGCGACGTTGTCGCGCCCCTCGTAGGAGATCAGCGGCGGCGAGAAGCCCGGCACGTCCTGCAGCTTCGCCGGCACGGTGGGGATGCGCAGGGCGGTCAGCCCCAGCGCCTCGTAGTTCCGCGCCATCTCGTCCAGCGCCGAGGCCTCGTTGCCAAGGGTGGAGGGGCAGCGCACCAGACGCTCCAGCGCCGCGTTGGATTCGCCTTCCAGCGCCTTCACGGCATCGAAGATCGCGCGGCGGACGCCGGGGTCGAGAGCAGGCATGATCAATCCTTCAGGCAGAAAGCGCGGGCGGGGTCCATCCCTGGCCGGGGATGCTGTCCAGCAGCGCGCGGGTATAGGCGTGCTTCGGCGCGCCGAAGACCTGCTCGGTGGTCCCGAGCTCCACGATGGCACCACGTTGCATGACGGCGATGCGGTCGCAGATCTGCGCCGCCACCCGCAGGTCGTGGGTGATGAACAGCATGGTCAGGCCCAGCCGCTTGCGGATATCCGCCAGCAGCGCCAGCACCTGAGCCTGCACCGAGACGTCGAGCGCGGATACCGGCTCGTCGGCGATCAGCAGTTCCGGCTGCATCGCCAGCGCACGCGCCAGCCCGATGCGCTGGCGCTGCCCGCCGCTGAACTCGTGCGGGTATCGCTCGATGGCCGAAGGGTCGAGCTGCACCAGCCGCAGCAACTCCACCGCGCGGGCACGCGCCTCGGCGGGATCGACGCCATGGGTGATCGGGCCCTCGGCGATCGCGTCGCCCACCTTGCGGCGCGGGTTCAGCGAGGCGTAGGGGTCCTGGAACACCATCTGGATGCGCTTGCGGTAGGGCAGCCACCCGGCGCGGGACAGCGGGCGGAGGTCCTCGCCGGCGAAGATGATCTCGCCCTTTTCCGGCTCCACCAGCCGCACCACGCAGCGGGCCAGCGTGGATTTGCCGGAGCCGGATTCACCGACCAGCCCCAGCGTCTCGCCCTTGTAGAGCGTGAAATCGGCGCTGTGGATGGCGCGCACCGTCGCGCGCGGGCCGATCCAGCCGCCGCGGGAATAGGTCTTCTCGATGCCGCGCATCTCCAGCACCGGCGTCTTCGATACCTCTGGCCGCGCCGCGGCGTCGCCATGCGGCACGGCGGCGATCAGCGCCTTGGTGTAGGGGTGCTGCGGCGCGTTCAGCACCTGTTGCGCCGTGCCCTGCTCGACGATGCGGCCATGCTGCATCACCACCACGCGGTCCGCGATCTCGGCCACCACGCCGAAGTCATGGGTGATAAACATCACCCCCATGCCCTGGCGCGACTGGATTTTGCGCATCAGCCGCAGGATCTGCATCTGCGTCGTGACGTCAAGCGCGGTGGTCGGCTCATCGGCGATCAGCAGCGCGGGCTCCAGCGCCAGCGCCATGGCGATCATCACGCGCTGCCGCTGGCCGCCGGACAGGCGGAAGGGGTAGCTCTTGGCGATGCTCGCCGGGTCGGGCAGGTTCACCGCCGCCAGCAGTTCCGGCACGCGCCTCGCCGCCTCGGCGCCCTTGCCGTGCACCTGCAGGGCTTCCGCGATCTGGTCGCCCACCCGCATCAGCGGGTTCAGCGCCGTCATCGGCTCCTGGAACACCATCGCCATGCGGCGGCCGCGGCGGGAACGCAGCGCCTCGTCGGACAGCGCCAGGATCTCCTCGCCCTCGAAGGTGATGCGCCCGGATGTCACGGGAAGCTGCTTCGGCAGCAGGCCCATCACGGTGTTGGCGGTGATCGACTTGCCCGAGCCGCTCTCACCCACGATGCAAAGGATTTCCCCGGCAACCAGATGCAGCGACAGGTTTTCCACCGCATGGGGCCGGTCGGCGCCCTGGGGCAGCGCGACCGAAAGGTTCTCAACCGTCAGCAGGCGGGTCATGGCTTGCCTCCACGGGCGCGGGCCAAGCGCGGGTTCAGCGCGTCCGACAACCCTTCGCCCACCAGGTTGAGCGACAGCACGGTGAGGAAGATGGCGATGCCGGGGAACACGCTCATCCACCAGGCGATGCGGATGACGCTGCGGCCGGAGCCGATCAGGAAGCCCCAGGACATCAGGTTCGGATCGCCCAGACCCAGAAAGGACAGAGCGGATTCCAGCAGGATCGCGGACGCCACCATCAGCGACGACAGCACGACGATGGGCGACAGCGCGTTGGGCAGGATATCCCCGAAGACGATGGAAAGCCGCGACTTGCCCAGCACCTCGGACGCCTGCACGAACTCCCGCGACCGCAGCGACAGGAACTCCGCGCGCACCACGCGGGCCACCGGCGGCCAGGACACCACGGCGATGGCGAAGACGATGGACCAGATGGTCGGCGTGAAGATCGCCACCAGCAGGATGGCCAGCACGAAGGAGGGGATGGTCTGGAAGAACTCGGTGAAGCGCATCACCACGTCGTCCACCCAGCCGCCCAGGTAGCCGGCCAGCGCGCCGAGCCCGATGCCGATGACCAGCGCCACCACGGTGGACACGGCACCGACCAGCAGAGACACCCGCGCGCCATGCGCGATGCCGGCCGCCACGTCCCGGCCCAGGCTGTCAGAGCCGAGCAGCATGTCCATCTCGCCCGGTGGGGCAAAGGGCATGCCCGCCATGTCCCAGGGGCTGCCGGGATAGAACCAGGGGGCGCCGATGGCGAGGATGACGACCAGCAGCAGAATAACCAGCCCCACCACCGCACCGCGGTTGCGGGCGAAGTTGCGTGCGAAGCCGCGCATCACGACACCTCCACACGCGGATCGACCACGGCGTAGAGCAGGTCCGTGATCAGGTTGAACAGCACCACCATGACGCTGGTGCAGAAGAACACGCCCATCAGCACCTGATAGTCGCGGGCCAAAAGCGCCTCAAAGGCAAGGCGGCCGATGCCGGGCCAGGCGAACACCGTCTCGACCAGGATGGATCCGCCCACCAGCTGCCCCGCCTGGATGCCGGCGAAGGTGATGACCGGCAGCATGGCGTTGCGCAGCACATGGCGCCGCAGGATGCGCCCTTCCGGCACGCCCTTGGCGCGCGCGGTTTTCACGAAGTCCTGGTCCGCCACCTCCAGCATGGTGGCACGCGACAGCCGCGCATAAACCGCCACGTAGAATAGCCCCAGCGTCAGCGCCGGCAACAGCAGGTGCTTGGCCACGTCCAGCACCTTGCCGATGCCCGACAGCTCGACACCCACCGACATCATGCCGAAGGAGGGCAGCCATTCCAGCGTGACGCTGAACAGCAGCACCAGCATCAGCCCCACCCAGAACAGCGGCGTGGCGTAGAAGGCCAGCGCCAGCACGGTGATGACGCTGTCCGACCAGCGGCCCACCCGCCGCGCCGCCAGCGCGCCCATGGTCACGCCCAGCACGATCGCGAAAACAAAGGCGGCGCCCGTCAGCAGCAGCGTCGCCGGCAGCCGGTCCCACACCAGCGAGGCGACGCTGGCCTGCTGGCGGTGGCTGAAGCCGAGGTCCAGCGTCAGCACGCCCTTCAGGTATAGCCAGAGCTGCACATACAGCGGCTGGTCCAGCCCGAACTGCGCCCGAAGCTGCTCCAGAAAGCGGGCATCCGCCGCGCCGGACTGGCCCGCGATGATGCTGGCCGGATCCCCCGGCGCGGCGTGGATCAGGAGGAAGTTGCAGACGACGATCGCGAGCACCACGATCGCCGCCTTGACCAGGCGCCCCGCTAGGTAGGCAGGAAAGCGCGACAGTTCCATGCGCCGGCGATCAGGCCAGGAACACGTCGTCGAAGCTGGCATGCACGCCGGAGCCGGAAGTGATCACCTTGTTCAGCTTCCGGTCGTAGATCGTGGGGAAGGACATTTCCATCAGCCACAGCAGCGGCATGTCGGCCACCAGGATCTTCTGCACGGCCGAGAAGGCCTGCTGTCGCATTGCCGGGTCAGCGGCATCGCGCCCCTGCTCGAAGAGCTTGTCCACCTCGGGGTTCGCATAACCCGCGACGTTGGAGAACAGGATCTTCTTGATGTTGGTGGAAACGTAGGAACGCTCCACGCCCAGCGTCGGGTCGCCATATTGGTACAGGTAGTTGATGGTGGTATCGAAGTCCCAGTTGGCGGTGCGCTGCGACCAGGTGCCCACATCGACGCTTTCCAGTTGCAGGTCCACGCCCACCTGCCGGAAGGATTGCTTCAGGAATTCGCCCAACCGGGTGAAGACCTCGCCGTACGGCAGGCTCAGATGCTTGATGCTGAAGCGCACGCCCTGCCCGTTCGGCTTCAGCCCCGCCTCATCCAGCAACGCCTTGGCGGCATTGAGGTCGTAGCCCGGCACCTTGGCGGTGCCGTCGTAGAACCGCGTGGCGCTGTGGAACGGGCCGGTCGCGGGCTTGCCGATGCCGAACCACAGACGCTGCGCGATGAAGTCGCGATTCACCGCCATGGTCAGGGCACGGCGCACCCGCACGTCGTCCAGCGGCTTCACGCGGTGATTGAAGTCCATCCACATCAGCGGGCCGAAGTATTCCCAGCCGGTGGTCTGCACCTCCAGGTTCGGGCGCGCGCGCATCTGCGGCACGTCGAAGGGCTCGATGTCGTTGGACTGGGTCAGCTGCACCTGGCCGCTTTCCAGGGCCAGACGGCGGCTCTGGCTGTCGGGCACGACGCGGTAGATGATGGCATCCAGATAGGGCTGCCCCGGCTTCCAGTAATCCTCGAAGCGCTCCAGCCGGATGAAGTTGCCCCGCTGCCATTCGGCGAGCCGGAACGGCCCGGTGCCGACCGGCTTGGCCACCGCCGGCGACTGGCGGAAGTCGGTGCCCTCGAACAGGTGCTTCGGCACGATGGCCGAGACCGTGTTGTCGAACATCAGTAAAAACGGCTCGAACGGTGCCGACAGCACGAACTTCACCGTCGTGGGGTCGACCGCGATGCCTTCCTTGATGCGGGCGAAGACGCCCCGCGCGCGGGGCGAAACCTCCATGTGGAACTTCATGATGGAGAACACCACGTCGTCCGCGGTCATCGGCACGCCGTCGTGGAACTTCACGTTCTGCTGCAGGTGGAAGGTGTATTCCAATCCATCGGCGCTCACCTCCCAGCTCTTCGCGAGCTCCGGCATGGGGGAGAGCTTGCTGTCGTAGCGGAGCAGGCCCTGGAAGATCTTGCCGCCGACGATCAGCGTCGGCGCCTGGTTGTTGATCCCCACATGAAGGATCGGGGGTTCCGGATTGACGATGCTGTTCAGCGTGCCGCCGCGCCTGGGCTGCACGCCCTGGGCGATGGCATCCTCGATCCGCCAGAGCACCGGCAAGGCGGCAGCGCCAGCCATCAGGCCGCGTCGCGACATGGACATACGTCGGTCTCCGTTGGAAAAATCCCCTGGCCCGAACGCTAGCCTTCGTTGCACCGGATCGACAAGCCCGCCCCTTCATCTTAGCGTCATGGCCATGCAGAGCTTCGCCCACCCCGCCCAGCTGCGGCATACGCCGCGCTTCTTTCTCCAGCGCGGCCAAGTCCGCGCGAACTTCGAGGTGCCGGAGCGGGCGGGCGCGCTGCTGTCCGCGCTGCACCGGCTGGGCCTGCCACCGGCCGAGCCGCCCGCCGCGACGCGGGCGGCGCTGCTGGCGGTGCATGACGCCGGCTACGTCGATTTTCTGGAAAGCGCCTCGCGCGGCTGGAACGGATTGCGGGAACGGGGCCCCGAGGCTGTCGCCAACATGCATCCCACACCCGAGATGCTGGCCCAGGGGGCGGTGTGCCCCGAATCCATCATCGGCCGCGTCGGCTGGTACACGGCCGACACCGCCTGCCCCATAGGCGACGGCACCTGGGAAGCCGCCGCGGGTGCCGCCGGCGCGGCGCTGGCCGCGGCCGACGCGGTGGCGCAGGGCGGCACCGCCTACGCATTGTGCCGCCCGCCGGGCCACCATGCCTATGCAGCGCGGGCGGGCGGGCATTGCTACATCAACAACAGCGCCCTCGCCGCGCAGCGGCTGCGGGACGCCGGCGCCGCCCGCGTCGCGGTCTTCGACATCGACGCGCACCATGGCAACGGCACGCAGGGCATCTTCTGGGACCGCGGCGATGTCCTGACCGTCTCCGTGCACGGCGATCCTTCGGGCTATTATCCGTGGTATGTCGGCCATGCCGGGGAAACCGGCGCGGGGGACGGCTCCGGCTGCAACGCCAACCTGCCCCTGCGCCAGGGCAGCGCGGACGACGCCTGGCTCGCCGCCATCGACACGGGGCTGCAGCGGGTGCGGCTTTTCCGCCCCGATGCACTGGTGGTCCCGCTGGGCTTCGATGCCTCGGAGCACGAGCCATTGAGCTTTCTGGGCGTCACGGCCGATGGCTTCGCCCGCGCGGCGGAGAAGCTGGCGGCGCTCAACCTGCCGACCGTGCTGGTGCAGGAAGGCGGCTACAACGTCGAGGTGATCGGCGGGCTGCTGGAACGCTTTCTGACCGCCTGGGGGCGTTGATCCCTTTCCCATGACCATCGCGCGCTTGGCAACCTTCGCCTTTTCCGGCATCGAAACCGTACCGGTCGAGGTGCAGGTGCAGATCTCCACCGGCCTGCCCGCCTTCATGGTGGTCGGTCTGCCGGACAAGGCCGTGGCGGAAAGCCGCGAGCGGGTGCGTGCCGCGCTGACCGGGCTGGGGCTGGCCCTGCCGCCCAAGCGCGTGCTGGTGAACCTCGCCCCCGCCAACATCCAGAAAGAAGGTTCGCATTTCGACCTTCCCATCGCCCTGGCCGTGCTGGCGGCGATGGAAGTGCTGCCGCGCGAGGAACTGGCCGGCTTCGCCGCCTTGGGCGAGCTGGCGCTGGATGGCACCGTCGGGCCCGTCGCCGGCATCCTGCCCGCGGCACTGGGGGCCGCCGCGCGGGGGCTGGGGCTGATCTGCCCCGGTGCGCAGGGCGCCGAGGCCGCCTGGGCGGGCGACATCGAGATCCTGGCCGCCGCCGACCTGCGGCAATTCATCGCCCACCTCACCGGCCGGCAGCTGCTTGACCCGCCCAAGCCCCCCGCCCTGCTGTCGGAGCCCCCCACCGGCCCCTGCCTGTCCGAGGTGAAGGGCCAGGAAAGCGCCAAGCGGGCTATCGAGATCGCCGCTGCCGGGCAGCACAACATCCTGCTGATCGGCCCGCCCGGCGCGGGGAAGTCGATGCTGGCTGCCCGCCTGCCCGGACTGCTGCCGGACCTGACGCCGCAGGAGGCGCTGGAGGTGAGCCTGGTCCGCAGCGTGGCGGGACTGATCGAACAGGGCCGCATCTCCGCCCGCCCGCCATTCCGCGACCCGCACCATTCCGCAAGCCAGGCGGCGCTGGTGGGCGGCGGGCCGGGGGCCAAGCCGGGCGAGATCAGCCTGGCGCATCGCGGGGTGCTGTTTCTGGACGAATGGCCGGAATTCCCGCGCCCGGCGCTGGAAGCCTTGCGGCAACCTTTGGAATCGGGCGTCTGCTCCATCAGCCGGGCCGCGGCGCACATCACCTATCCCGCCCGCGTCCAGCTGGTGGCGGCGATGAACCCCTGCCGCTGCGGCCATTTGGGCGACGGCCCACGCGAATGCGGTCAGGCGCCCCGCTGCGGCGAGCAGTACCAGCAGCGCATCTCCGGCCCGCTGATGGACCGAGTGGACCTGACCATCGGCATGGCGCCCATCGCACCGGGAGAACTGGCGCGCGCGCCGCGGGGCGAAACCAGCGTGGTGGTGGCGGCACGGGTCGCGGCGGCGCGGCATGCGCAGCACCAGCGCGGCGGCATCAATGCCGAGGCGACGCTGGACGGGCTGACGGCGGCGGCGGCGCCGGACACCCTGGCCCTGGCGGAACGGGCCGCGACCCAGCTTGGCTTGTCCAACCGTGGCTTCACGCGGTGCTTTCGCGTGGCCCGGACCATCGCCGATCTGGCGGGCGAGGCGACGATCGCCCGCGCCCACATGGCGGAGGCCCTGGCCTTCCGGCAGCGCTCCGGCGGCCGCGCCTAGCGAAAGCGGGCGGGCCGGCGCTCCACCCGCTGGTGCAGACGGCGGCGCTGCGACCAGACCAGGGCCGGCGCCACGCCCAGCAAGGGCGCGGTGCCGATCATCACGAGGCCCATGGCCGCACCTGCCGGCCGGCCGCCCAGAACGAAAGCCAGCACGGTGCTGGCGGCCCCGGCCGCATTGAGCGCGACAGCAGCGATCCACCAACGCCAAACGCGCCCGGAGGGGCGCGTTTCCTGTTCCAGTGGTGCGACATGCACCTCGCCCTGGTCGCCGACGTCGTAGAGCCGGCTCGGGTCGACCGTGAAGGCGGGTGGCGGCCGGTTCAGCGCCGCATCATGGACGAAAAGGCATGGCCTTGCCGCCCGGCTCGCTTCATGCGCCACCACAGGCTGCCGAACGCGACGGCGCCGGCAAGAACCGCGATCGGCAAGGCGATCGCGAAGAACGCGATGGCGATGCCCGCCACCACCACGCCGCCCGCCACCAGCGCGACAAGCGCCGCGACACCGCCAACGCGGGCCATGACCTTGTCCGTGAAGCTGGTGGGACGTGCCTGTGGACCGCGGAACTCACCCTCCGGGGTCATGTCGATGACGGGGCGCTGACGGAACTGCTGATCCATGCGGGTGATGTTGCCATGACTGAGGGGCGGTTCAAGGCCCGCAACATTCTGTTTCCTGTCACGGGTTACGGCGCGGGGCCCCACGTGCCATATGCCGCCCATGATGCGTGGCACCGCCCTGATCATGCTGCTCCTGCTCGCCGCCACGCCCACGCTGGCTGCCGAGTACCGGCGCCCCAGCTCTGCGCAGATCGAGGAATTGCGGCGCTGGCTGTGCCCGAATGGCGGTGCGCCGGTGCGCGGCGCCCCCGGCCGGTGCAACGCCGGGGGCCGCCGCACGGCCGCCGGTTCCGGCTTTGGACTGCCCGCCCCGGGGTGGGACCGCGGCCTGCCGGCCGCCAGCCGCGTGCAGTCCGCCTGCCCCGAGGGCACCAAGCCGATGCTGGCGCGCGGCCATGACGACGTGACCCGCTGCCTGCCCGGCTGAGCTACATGGTGGCGCCGAGCTGCCAGGGCACGAACTCATTGCGGCCATAGCCGAGCAGTTCGGACTTGGACCGCTCGCCGGATGCGATGGAAAGCAGACGGCCGAAGATCTCCTCGCCCTTCTGCGCAACGCTCACGCCGTCGAGGATATCCCCGCAGTCGATGTCCATGTCGTCCTGCATCCGCCGGTAAAGGTCGGAGTTGGTCGCCAGCTTGACCGAGGGTGTCGGCTTGCAGCCATAGGCGGAGCCGCGCCCGGTGGTGAAGCACAGCAGGTTGGCGCCGCCGGCCACCTGCCCCGTGGCGGCCACCGGATCATATCCCGGCGTATCCATGAACACGAAGCCGGTGCGGTCGATCCGCTCGGCATAACGATACACGCCGCGCAACGTGGCGGTGCCGCCCTTGGCGGCCGCGCCCAAGGACTTCTCCAGGATGGTGGTCAGGCCGCCCGCCTTGTTGCCCGGCGATGGGTTGTTGTTCAGCTCCCCCCCGGCGCGCGCGGCATAGTCCTTCCACCAGGCGATCAGGTCGACGATCTTGCGGCCGACCTCCACGCTCTCCGCCCGCCGCGTCAGCAGGTGCTCGGCGCCGAAGATCTCCGGCGTTTCGGACAGGATGGCGGTGCCGCTCTGGCGTACCAGCAGGTCGGCGGCCGCGCCCAGCGCCGGATTGGCGGTCAGCCCGGAATAGCCGTCCGAGCCGCCGCATTGCAGCGCCAGCGTCAGCGCCGAGGCGGGAGCGGTGCTGCGGACGCTGCGATTGGCGAAGGGCAGCATCTCGCGGATCTTGCCGACGCCGATATCGATGGCCCGCCGCGTGCCGCCGCTTTCCTGAATCGTCAGGCTCTGGAAGTGCTCGCCTTCCACGATGCCATAGGCGTCCTTCAGGCGCGGGATCTGGAACACCTCGCAGCCCAGCCCAACCACCAGCACGGCGGCGAAGTTGGGATGGCTGGCATAGCCCCACTGGGTGCGGGCCAGCAGGTCGAACTCCTCGCCCTTGCTGCCCATGCCGCAGCCGGTGCCATGGGTAAAAGGCACCACGCCGTCGATGTTCGGGTATTCGGCCAGAATGCCCGAGCGGGCGATCTCATCGGCGATGAAGTCGATCACGGTGGCCGAGCAGTTCACCGATGACAGGATGCCGATGTAGTTGCGCGTGCCCACCCGGCCGTCGGCGCGGTGGAAGCCCTGGAAATGCGCCGGCAACTCGCCGTCGCGCAGGTGCTGGTCGTCCCGCACCTCCTGCGCGAAGGCATAGTCCCGCTCGAAGTCCTGGATGGCGACGTTGTGCTCGTGCACCCAGGAACCAGGCAGGATGTCCCGCCCGGCGAAGCCAATGATCTGGCCGAACTTCCGCACCGGCTGCCCCTGCCCGATGCCGGCCGTCGAGAGCTTGTGCCCCTTGGGCACCCGCTCCGTCACCAGCAGGCCGAAGGGCAGCATCGTGCCGGCGGGAATGGCATCGATGGCGACGACGACGTTGTCGGCATCGTGCAGGCGCAGCGTGCGGGGCGCGGTCATACTTCCAGAATGGCCTTGATGACACCGGCCTCGGGGCGCGCCCATTCGCGGAACAGCTCGGGGCCGGAGGTCAACGGGCCGCGATGCGTGTTCAGCGCCTTGGTCGGCACGCGGCCCGCCTGCATCTGTGTCACGACCTCGGCGAAGTCGTCCGCCTGCGCGTTGCGGCTGGCGAAGAGCGTGGTTTCGCGCTTGTGGAACTCGGGGTCGGAAAAGGTGATGTTCTCCCGCACCACGGACACCAGCACGTAGCGCCCGCCATGGCCCACGAAGCCGAAGCCGCGCTGCATGGCGGCGGTGTTGCCGGTGCAGTCGATCACGGCATCGAAGAAGTCGCCCTGGGTGGCGGCAGCCGCCTTGGCCTCGGCCTCCGCATTGGCCAGCAGCAGCGCGTCGGCGCCGAGCTGGTCCTGCGTGAAGGCCAGCCGGTCCTCGCGCATGTCCATGACGGTGACATGCGCGCCGCGCGCCTTGGCGAAGATGATGGCCGACATGCCGATGGGGCCGGAGCCCACCACCAGCACGCGGTCCTGTGCGCCGATGCCGCCGCGCTTCACGCCATGCGCGCCGATCGCCAGGAACTCGATCATCGCCGCGTCCTCCAGCGGCGTGTCGCCGACCGGGATGACGTTGCCGGCGGGCACGCACAGCAGCTCCGCCATGCCGCCGTCCTTGTGGACGCCGAGCACGCTGATGTTCTGGCAGGCGTTGGTGATGCCCTTGCGGCAGGCCACGCAATGGCCGCAGCTCAGATAAGGCACGATGTAGCAGTTCTGGCCGGCGCGCAGCCCGCTGCCTTCGGGCGCGGACTCGATGGTGCCGGACAGCTCATGCCCCATCACCCGCGGGTATTCTAGGAACGGGTGCTTGCCACCGAAGATATGGAAGTCGGTGCCGCAGATGCCGACACGCTTGATGCGCACCAGCACCTCCCCCGCGGCCGGCTTCGGCTCGGGGCGGTCGATCACCGACAGCTTGCCGGGTTCGTCGCAGATCAGCACCTTCATGGTCATGTCTCTCGGTCAGTCGGATAAGGGCCGGCCCGCCTGGAGGGCGGGCCGGAAGCATTACGCCGGCATCTGCTCGGGCAGGTCGACGCCGTTGTACTTCTTGTAGATCTCGCGCAGCTTGCCGTTCGCCATGTTGGCGTCGATCCATTCGTTCAACGCGGTCTGCAGCGCCGTCTCGCCCTTGCGGATGCCAACCGCGTAGGGATTGGTGCGGACCACGATCTTGACCTCGAACGGGCTGTTGCCGGCGCGGGTGTTGGCGGTCGCCATGATCTGCGGCGAGGTCGCCATGATGTCGATCTGGCCGGACACCAGCGCGGTGATCAGCGTCGCGTCGTCGTCGAAGCGCACGATCTGCGCACCGGTGTTCAGTGCCGTGAAGGCGGCGTCGTTGGAGCTGCCGCGGGTGGTGCCGACGCGCTTGCCCGACAGCGCCGCGTAGTCCGGCAGCGCCACGCCCTTCTTGCCGGCGACGACGATCTGGATGACGCCATAGGGCTTGGAGAAGTCAATGACGCGCTTGCGCTCGTCGGTCACGCTGAAGCTGGCCATCACCATGTCGGCCTTGCCGGTCAGCAGGAACGGCACGCGGTTGGGGCTGGTGACCTGCACGATCTCCAGCGGCAGCTTCCAGTCGGCGGCCAGCAGCCGCGCGGCCTCGACGTCCGAACCGGTGGGCTGCATGGAGGCATCGGTCATGCCGAAGGGCGGCGAGCCGAGGTCGAGCGCGACCATCAGCTTGCCGCGCGTCTTGATGGCATCCGGCACCTGGGCAAAGGCCGGGCGGCCGAGGGTGGAGGCGGCGATCAGGCCGGCGCCGGCGCCGAACAGGGTCCTGCGGTTCATTCTGGTGTTCCTCTTCTGGTTTTTAGAGTTCGCTGCCGATGAAATCGCGCAGCTCGGGAGTCCGGGGACTGGTCAGCTCGTGGCCAGGGAGCGTTTCCCAGACCTTGCCCTGCCGCATGTAGATCACGTTGGTCGCCACCTTGCGCGCGAAGCCCATCTCATGCGTCACCAGGATCATGGTCATGCCGCCGCGCGCCAGGTCCTCCATCACCTTCAGCACTTCCCCCGTCAGCTGCGGGTCGAGCGCGGAGGTCACCTCGTCGAACAGCATCACCTTGGGCTGCATGGCGAGCGAGCGGGCGATGGCCACGCGCTGCTGCTGGCCGCCGGAAAGCTGCTCGGGGTAGTGGTCGGCCTTCTCGGCCAGCCCCACCTGCGCCAGCACGCCATGCGCCAGCTCCCGCGCTTCCTTCTTGCCCACCTTCTTCACGCAGGTCGGCGCCAGCATGATGTTCTGCTCCGCGGTCAGGTGCGGAAACAGGTTGTAGCTCTGGAAGACGATGCCGACGTCCTGGCGCAGCGCGCGCTTGTCCAGCTTGTCGCTGTCCACCTGGTGGCCGCAAACCTCGATCGAGCCCTGCTCGATGGTTTCCAGAGCGTTGATGCAGCGCAGCGCGGTGGACTTGCCCGAGCCGGACTGGCCGATCACGGCAACGACCTCGCCGCGCGCGACCTCGAAGGACACACCGTCCAGCACCTTGAGCGGACCGAAGCTCTTGTGGACGTTGCTGAGCTTAACGACGGCCGACATTGAGCCTCCTTTCCAGCCCACGGCTCCAGACCGAGAGCGGGTAGCAGATGAGGAAGTAGATCACCGCGACGGTGATGAAGACGATGAAGGGCTGGAACGTCGAGTTGTTGATCAGCTTGCCGGCCTGCGACAGCTCGACGAAGCCGACCACGGACGCCAGCGAGGTGTTCTTGACGATCTGCACCAGGAACCCGACCGTGGGCGCGGTCGCGATGCGCGCCGCCTGCGGCAGGATGACGCGGGTCATGCGCTGCCAACGGGTCATCGCCAAGCACTCGGCGGCCTCCCACTGGGTCTTCGGCACGCTTTCGATGCAGCCGCGCCAGATCTCGCCAAGAAACCCCGAGGCGTAGATGGTCAGGCCGGCACCCGCCGCGAGCAGCGCGGGGACGTTGTTGAAGCCCAGGATCGCCACGCCGAAATAGATCAGGAACAGCAGGATCAGCAGCGGCGTGCCCTGCACGATCTGCACATAGGCCGAGGCGATGCCACGCAGCAGCTTGTTGTCCGACACCTTCATCAGCGCGATGACGAAGCCGAGGAGACCGCCGCCGATAAAGGCGATGGCGGAAAGCGCCAGCGTCCACCCGGCGGCGATGATCAGGAACCAGACGTGGCCGAGGCCAAAGGTCGGCATGCTTTCCCCTCCCCTTACAGCGCCGTGCCGAGCTTGCGGCGGCGGGTGAAGACCAGCATGCCGAACGCCCAGAAGGCACCCCGCACGACAAAGGACAGCGCGATGTAGAGCAGGCCAACCACGATGTAGGTTTCGAAGGAGCGGAAGGTGTCGGACTGGATGCGGTTGGCCACTGCCGTCAGCTCCTCCGCCGAGATCTGCGAGGTGATGGAGGAGGCCAGCATCAGCAGCACATACTGGCTGACGAGCGCGGGATAGACTCGCTCGATCGCCGGGCGCAGGATCACGTGCCAGTAGGTCTGGCGGCGGTTCAGCCCCAGGCAATCGGCGGCTTCCACCTGCGCCTTGTGGATGCTCTCGATGCCCGCACGCATGATCTCGCAGGTGTAGGCGACCACGTTGACGACGAGCGCTAGCACGGCGGCCAGGTTCGCGTCGATCCGTATGCCCAGCACGGCAATGCCGAAATACACCAGGAAGATCTGCACCAGCAGCGGCGTGTTGCGGATCACCTCGACATAGCCGCCGACGATGCGTTGCAGCCAGGGCGGCCCATCGGCGCGGGCAATGGCGCACAACGCGCCGCCGACAAAGCCGAGGACGGTGGATACGGCCGAAAGCTGCAGCGTCAGCCAGACGCCTTCCAGAAAAAGCGACCAGTAGGGAACGAGCGCGGAGAAATCGAACTGGTAGGTCATGCGCCGGCCACCACGCCATCGAGCACCGGGCTGGCACCGGCGCGGCCGGACCATTCCAGAAATGCGCCGATGCGGCGCGCCACCTTGGTCGGGTGGTTCTGCGCGATATCGGCGATGCGATGGTCGAGGAAGGGGTTCAGGAAGCGGTCCATGGTCGCCGCCACATAGGGCGCGGCCTCGGCCGCCATGCCCCGCGCCGCGAAGCCGGGCAGCACCTCGTTGGCGTACAGCACATCCAGGCGGGCGCGGATGGCGGGGTCGGCCAGGATCTCGCGCACTGTTTCCCCCGCCGGGCGGGCTTCGCGCTGCCAGATATCGGCCAGCACGGTGTGGCCCAGGTTCAGGATATGCAGCTTCAGCCGCTCGAAGGGTTGCAGATCGTCGGCCAGCACGATGCTGGGGTGGTGGCAGGGCGGCACCAGCCCGGGGCGGCGCTCGATCACCCAGATGGCGTAAGGCTCCGCCACGGCGCCAATCGGCTCCAGCGGCTCGGACACGATGCGGTCCACCAGCGTGTCCGCCCAGATCACGCCGTCCCGCAGCCAGGTCAGGAACGCATCGGCCGCACCGGCCTCCGCCGCGAGATCCAGCACAGCCTGTTGCAACACATGGCCGTTGCGATTGATCAGCTCGCAAGGCAACACCGTCAACATGTGGCCACCCGCCTTCCAGCGGTGGTGCAGCAGCGCGGTCAGCTTGCCGGGAAAGCTGGCGGGAACGGTGCCGGACAGCAGCGCCGGCCCGCGGTCCGATTCGGCGATATCGTAGCCCGTGTCACCCATGTTGGACACGACGTAGCTGGCGTCCTCGACAAACAGGCGCACCAGGGTATCCCAGTCGCGGATTGCGGACAGACCGCGATCAATGCTGGTGACGGAAACCTGGCGCTCGACCGGCACGCCGCTCTGCATGCCGCGGATGATGACCGGATAGCCACCCGGCGCACCGAAAGCGGCCACGCGCCCGGCCCGCGCGGCTGAACCCGATGCCTGCACGACAGTGATCGGCCCGGCCTGCTGCCCCTGCTCGCGCGCCTCATGCACGAACAGATCGACATGCGCCTGCAGGAAGCGGCTGGTGCCGAACTGGATGATGCGTCCGCTCATGCGGCGCCAACCGCGCAGACGTGGCGGTACGATGGGGGAATCCTGGTCACGTCCTCTCCGCTTGCTCTTTGTCGCTCTTGTCGGCTTAAGCATAAAGGACCACGCGATCCGGTCCTGTCAATCAGTTCTTCGTGGACAAAGAACGGCCATGGACGCCGCGGCGCGCCCGCTGTTCAATGCCGGCGGGAGCAGCGGGCCAAACGCGCATGAAAACCAACACCGTATACAAGCGGGCCTTCAACCGCTGCCTGTCCTTGCTGGCGCACCGCGCCCCGGGTGAATGGCCATTCTCGGAAGCCGAGCTGGCGGAAGCCCTGGAAGTCAGCCGCACCACCGTCCGTGCCGTGCTGGCGACGCTGGCGGCCAATGGGTTGGTGCGAACCAGCGGCGCACGGCGCTTCCTGCTGCGGGCGCCCGAGGCCGCCGATTACTTTCCGGAGCCGCAGACCGAAACGGTGGCCGAGCTGGTCGAGCGCCGCTTCATGCAATGGGTGCTGCAAGGCGACTGCCAGCCGGGCCAAACGATCAACGCTTCGGAACTGGCACGGCAGTTCGGGACATCGACCACCGCCATCCGCGAATATCTAACTCACTTCAGCCGCTTCGGTCTCCTGGAACGACATCCCAACAGCGGCTGGGTGTTCAAGGGCGTCACCCCTGCCTTCGCTGCCGAGATCTATGAGATCCGCGAGCTGTTCGAGCTGCGCTCCGCCCGCCACTTCGTCGGGCTGGCCGATGACGCTCCCGCCTGGGCCCTGCTGGACGAGATCGAGCGGCAGCACCACCGCCTGCTGGACGAGATCGACGACCGGTTCAGCGACTTTTCCCGCCTGGACGAGCGGCTGCACCGGCTGATCCACCAGGCGTCCAGCAACCGCTTCATCCTGGACTTCTACGACGTCATCTCGATCATCTTCCATTATCACTACCAGTGGAACAAGGCGGACGAGAAGGAGCGCAACATCGTGGCAATCCAGGAGCACCTGGATTACATCGCGGCGCTGCGCTCGCGTGACCTGAGGGCGATCGACGCCAAGTGCCGCGCCCATCTGCGTACCGCCCGGGCCACCCTGCTGCGTTCCATCGACCTCGGCCCGCTGCGGCCGCACGGGACCGCCGGGCTGCGGACGGCGGGGATACCAGTGCCAGCCGCTTTGAGTTAGCCTCAGCGCAAGGCCGGGACCAAACCGGCCACGCAGCAGCAGGAACGCCCAGAATGCAGCCGAAAGCCACCTACCCCGACCTTTCGGGACGGAGCGTCTTCATCACCGGCGGCGGCAGCGGCATCGGTGCCTCGCTGACCGAAGCCTTCGCCCGGCAGGGCAGCAAGGTGGCCTTCGTGGACATCGCCCGCGAGCCGAGCGAGGCCCTGGCCGCGCGCCTGCCCAATGCACCCCTCTTCATCCCCTGCGACATCCGAGACATCGCGGCCCTGCGCGCTGCGGTGGAGCAGGCGCGCGCCGCGCATGGCGACATCACCGTGCTGCTGAACAACGCCGCCAACGACCAGCGGCACAAGCTGGAGGAGGTGACGCCGGAGTTCTATGACGACCGCATCGCCATCAACCAGCGACCCATGCTGTTCGCGGCCCAGGCCGTGTTGCCGCAGATGCAACGGGCGGGCGGCGGCTCCATCGTCAACTTCGGCTCGGTGAGCTGGAAGCTCAAGCAGGGCGGCATGGCGGCCTATACGATGGCCAAGGCTTCCGTGCAGGGCCTGACCCGCAGCCTGGCCACCGACTACGGCAAGGACAACATCCGGGTGAACACCCTGGTGCCAGGCTGGGTGATGACGGAACGGCAGCTGACCCATTGGGTGACGCCGGAGGCCGAAAAGGCCATCGACGCCGGGCAGGCCCTGGCCGGACGGGTGCAGCCCGAGGACATCGCGGAGATGGCGCTGTTCCTGGCTTCGGCTGCGTCGCGCATGTGTTCGGCGCAGGAGTTCGTCGTGGATGGCGGCTGGACTTGATTGTAACCGCCGCATAATCTCGGCCCCGAAGCGACGCCCCCACCCCCGGGACCATTGGGGGCCCGCGGACCCCTCCATCTCCACCAGATGGCAAGGCAGGCGACGAGGCGAGCGGGCCATGGCCCGCGCGCTTCCGTCGCCTGTTTCGCGTTCAGGCCCGGCGTGTCTTCGCCGGCGACACGGTGCCCAGCGCCACGCCACCCAGCACCAGGGCCATCGACACCGCATGATAAGGCTGAAGCTGCTCGCCCAGCAGCAAGGCGCCCAGGCCGAGGGCGTAGGCCGGGACCAGGTACATCGACATGCTGGCACGCCCCGCGCCGACCAGGGTCACCACACGGCCGTACGCGCCATAGGCGCCGACACCGGCCACCAGCCCCAGAAACAGCATGCCCCAGAAGGCCTGCGCACCCAGCGCGGGCACGCCGGCCTGCGTCCATTCCAGCAGCGCCATCGGTGACAGGCACGCGGCACCGCCGGCGGCCACCACCCACAACAAGACCATGGGCGGCAGCGCCACGGGCCGGTGACGCAACAGCGCCGTGTAGCCCGACCAAGCCAGGATGGCCGCCATCATCAGCAGGTCGCCAGGGTTGACCTGCAAGCGCAGCAACGCCCCCAGGTCACCCCGGAACGTTGCCACGGCGATGCCGCTGAACGCGCAGCCGATGCCGGCCAGCATGGCGGGACGCAGGCGGATGCCCCAGACGGCCCGCTCGATCATGGCCACCAGCAGCGGCGTCATGGCGGCCAGCAGGGCGATGTTGCCGGCGGAGGTATAGCTGGCCGCCCCATATTGCGGCGCCACGCTGAGCACGCCCCCCAGCAGCACCACCAGCAGCAGAAGCTTCTTCGATACGTGGGACATGCCGTGCTTGCGCAGGTAGGGGAGCGCCACCGGCAGCAGCAGCAAGGCCGCCACCAGCCAGCGCCCGGTGGCCAGCGTCACGGGCGGAACGCTGCCGGCCAGCCAGCGGGCCCCCACCATGTTGCCGGCGAACAGCAGCGGCGCGGCAAGAAACAGGAACACGACGCCCCAGCGGCCACTGCCCCAACCCGCATCGCCCACCGCCCTGGAAGACTGCATCGTGCCACTCCACACCGGATGTCCCGTCTGGAAAGGCTACGTGCAATGCGTCAGGTGTTCTTACCGAACTCGGCCTGCGGATCGGACCAGGCAGAAGGATTTCTTCTGTTCCGAGAGATTCAGAAGAAGATCCTGCCGTTCAGGCAGGCGCAAACTGCGCAGACACCTCGGCCAGCGCCCAATCGATCCATGGCAGAAGAGCCTGGATATCCCTGGTTTCCACCGTGGCGCCGCCCCAGATCCGCAGGCCTGGCGGAGCATCGCGATATGGCGCCGTGTCCAGCCCCACCCCTTCCCGCTCCAGCAGGCTGGACAGCACCTTGGCGGCCGCGCCCTGCCCTTCCGCCGTCAGCCCCGTGAACCAGGGCGCGGTGATCCGCAGGCAGATCGATGTGCAGGACCGCGTATCGGCCCGCTCCGCCAGAAAGGCCAGCTGGTCGTGACCGTCCAACCACGTGGCGATGGCGGCGAGGTTGGCTTCCGACCGGGCCACCAGCGCCGGCAGGCCGCCAATGCCTTCGGCCCAGCGCAAACCGTCCAGCGCATCCTCGACGCACAACATCGATGGGGTGTTGATGGTGTCGCCCTGGAAGATGCCCTCGATCAGCTTGCCGCCCTTGGTCAGGCGGAAGATCTTCGGCAAGGGCCAGGACGGTGTGTTGCTTTCCAGGCGTTCCACCGCGCGCGGAGACAGCGCGAGCATGCCGTGTGCCGCCTCGCCGCCCAGCACTTTCTGCCAGGACCACGTGACCACATCCAGCTTGTCCCAGGGCAGTTCCATGGCAAAGGCGGCGGAGGTGGCGTCGCAGATGGCCAGCCCCTGCCGGTCATCCGCGATCCAATGCGCATCCGGCAGCCGCACGCCGCTGGTGGTGCCATTCCACACGAACACCACGTCGCGGTCCCACGACACCTGCGACAGATCCGGCAACGCCCCATAGGGTGCCTTCAGCAGCCGCACGTCCGGCAAACGCAGCTGGGTCGTGATGTCGGTGGCCCATTCGCCGGAAAAGCTTTCCCAGGCCAGCACGTCCACGCCGCGCGGCCCCAGCAACGACCACAACGCCATCTCCACCGCGCCCGTGTCGGAGGCCGGCACGATGCCCAGGCGCCACCCCTGCGGCATTTGCAGCACGGCCCGCGATCGCTCGATCACCTCGGCCAGGCGCGCCTTCAGGGGCGGCGCCCGGTGGCTGCGCCCCAACAGTGCCCCTTCCAAGGCCGACAGCGACCAGCCGGGGCGCTTGGCGCAGGGGCCGGACGAGAACATCGGGTTGGCCGGGCGGGCTTGCGGCATCGGGTCGAGCATGGGTCGGGCCTCTTTGGTCGCGGCAGGGTTACGCGGTCACGGACGCATGGAGCAAGCGGGAGGCCGGCAAGAGCACCTCGCCCCGGGCGTAAAGCACGGCATGCCCACCCATGCGCACGCGATCACCCTCCAGCCCGCACCACAGGGTGCCGCCGCGGCGGCTGGCCTGATGGCACACCAGCGCGGTGCGCCCGAGCCGGCTTGCCCAGAAGGGCACCAGCTGAACATGCGCGGCCCCCGTCACCGGGTCCTCGTCCACGCCGACCTTGGCGGCGAAATAGCGGGACACGACATCGTGCCGCCCGTCATCGCCCGCCGCCGTGGCGATGACGCGGGAGTCACCATCCGGAAGCACGGCGATGCGGCTGTGGTCGGGGCGGAGGCGCCGTACCGTTTCCGCGCTGTCGAACAGGCAGATCCAGTCGCGCGCCCGCCACACCTCGCGCGGCACGGCGCCCAACGCGGCAGCCAGGCCCGGCGGGGGACAGCGGGCGCGCTGCGGCGGATTGGCCGGAAAATCCAGCACGAAGCGATCGTCGTCCCGCGTCACGCCCAGCAGGCCCGATGCGGTGCGGAAGCGCAGCGGCGCCGTGACGCCGAGCTCCGTTGCCAGCACAAAGGCGGTGGCCAGCGTGGCATGGCCGCACAACGGCACCTCGACCTGGGGGGTGAACCACCGCAGGTGCCACTGGCCCGGACCGTCGGGCACGAAGAAGGCGGTTTCGCTGACGTTGTGCTCGGCCGCCATGGCCTGCATCAGCGCATCCGGCAGCCAGCGCTCCAACGGGACGACGATGGCGGGATTGCCGGCAAAGACCTGATCGGCGAAGGCATCCACCGTGAAGGTTGCCAAACGCATCCTGCTGTCACCGGCCACCGTGCCTGCTCCTCATGCTGCATTGCAAGAAGGACAGCTTGCCCGAGCCGCGCGTCACGCATAGCCACGCTTATGGCATGACAGCCGCGCGATCCGTGAGGGCAGCGATGCGCGCCGGGTCGATCGTGACGCCGTGGTTCAGCGGCCCGTGCCCCTGCCCCAGCCCCGGTGCCTGGCGCAGCGCCAACTGCACGAAGTTCCGTGCCCGGGCGACGGCATCCCGCAACTCCATCCCCTGCGCCAGCCCGGCAGCGATGGCCGAGGCCAGCGTGCAGCCGGTGCCATGGGTGTGGCGGCTGTCGATGCGAACGCTTTCGAATACCACCTCGTCCGCCGGCGTCGCCAGCAGGTCCAGCAGGCGCGCGCCGTCCAGATGGCCGCCCTTCAACAGCACCGCCCGCGCGCCCATCCGCAGCAGCACGGCGGCGGCGGCGCGCATCTCATCGAGATTGGAAACGGAAAGCCCGGACAGCACCGCCGCTTCCGGAATGTTGGGCGTCAGCAGGGCGGCACGCGGCAGCAGGCGGCGGATCATGGTCTGCACCGCATCGGGCGCCAGCAGATTGCTGCCGCCCTTGGCCACCATCACGGGGTCGGCCACCAGGGGGATGGCGGCCGCGTTTCCGGCCAGGGCGTCGCACACCACGTCAATGGTCGCGGCATCGCCAAGCATGCCGGTCTTGACCGTATCGGCACCGATGTCGTCCAGGCACAGGCGGATCTGCTGCCGGATGAAGTCCCCCGGCACCGGATGCACGCCATGCACCCCCAGCGTGTCCTGCGCGGTGAGCGCCGTCACGGCGGTCATCGCATAGGCGTCCATCGCCGCGCAGGCCTTGATATCCGCCTGGATGCCGGCGCCGCCCCCCGAATCGGAGCCGGCGACCACCAGCACCCGCCCGTGCATCAGGCGCGCACCATCAGCGCGGCGGCGCGCGCACGGATCAGCGAGGCGAGGGATTCCACGGTCTCCTCCACCATCCGTTCTTCCTCCGCCTCGGCCATCACGCGGATCAACGGCTCGGTGCCGCTGGGGCGGATCAGCACGCGGCCACGGCTGCCCAGGCGGGCCTCCGCCTCGGCGATCGCTTCCGTCACACTCGGGTCGTTCAACGGATTGGCACCGTTGTAGCGAACATTGACCAGCCGCTGCGGCAAGGGCGTGAAGCGGCGGCAGGCCTCGCTCGCCGGCTGCTTGCGCTCCACCAGCTCGGCCAGCACCTGCAGCGCCGCGACCAGGCCGTCACCCGTCGTGCCGAATTCGCTCATGATCATGTGGCCGGACTGCTCGCCGCCGAGGTTGCAGCCGGTTTCGCGCATCAGCTCGGACACGTAGCGGTCGCCCACCTTGGTGCGCAGCAGCTTCAGCCCGTGTCCTTCCAAAAAGCGTTCCAGGCCGAGGTTGGACATCACGGTGGCCACGACGCCACCGCCGGCCAGCCGCCCCTGCGCCGCCCAGGACTCCGCGATGGTGGCCAGGATCTGGTCGCCATCGATCATCTGGCCGCGCTCGTCGACCAGCGCCAGCCGGTCGGCATCGCCATCCAGGGCGATGCCCAGGTCGGCCCGCCGCTCCTGCACCACCTGCGCCAGCTTGCCCGGCGAGGTGGAGCCGCATTCCTTGTTGATGTTGATGCCATCGGGCGCCACGCCGATGGACACCACCTCGGCCCCCAGTTCCCACAACACCGTGGGCGCCACCTTATAGGCGGCGCCATGCGCGCAATCGACGACGATGCGCAGGCCGGCCAGGCTGAGGCGCTTCGGAAAGCTGGCCTTCACAGCCTCGATGTAGCGGCCCGGGGCGTCTTCCAGCCGGCTGGCGCGGCCCAGGCGCGCGGGGGTGGCGAGACCTGTGACCTCGCCGGCCATCAGCGCCTCGATCTCCATCTCCTCGGCATCCGACAGCTTCAGCCCGTCGGGGCCGAAAAGCTTGATGCCGTTGTCCTCGAACGGGTTGTGGCTGGCGGAGATCATGACGCCCAGATCCGCCCGCAGGCTGCGCGTCAACAGCGCGATGGCCGGCGTCGGCAGCGGGCCGACCAGCACCACGTCCATGCCCGCGCCGATGAAGCCGGCGGTCAACGCGGGCTCCAGCATGTAGCCGGAGATGCGGGTGTCCTTGCCGATCACCACGCGGTGCCGGTGGGCGCCACGGGAAAAGAAGCGCCCCGCCGCCTGGCCCAGGCGCAGCGCGGTCAGCGCATCCATCGGCGCCTTGTTGGCGACGCCGCGAATGCCATCGGTGCCGAACAGGCGGCGTACGGCATCGGTCATGCGGGGCAATCCTTGCTTTGCTGGCTTGGGTCTAGCCAAGCCGCGCGATTTGGCCAAGCGGTCCCTGTGGCGCGGCGGCTTCATGCGGCTTCCGCCGGCTGCGGCAGCGCGCCGTCGGCGCAGGCCCGCCACATGGCCAGGGCCCGCACGGTTTCCGCCACATCGTGCACCCGCAGAATGCTGGCCCCCGCCGCCGCCGCCGCGAGCGCGACAGCCACGCTGCCGGCCACGCGATCGGCCGGTGCCTCCACGCCAGTCACCCAGCCGACCAGCCGCTTGCGCGATGCCCCGACCAGGACCCGGCAGCCGATTCCGGCCAGCAGCGGCAGGCGGTTCAACAGCAGCAGGTCCTGTTCCCGCGTCTTGCCGAAGCCGATGCCAGGGTCCACGGCGATGCGCCCGCGCGGTATGCCGAGCGCTTCCGCCGTTTCCACCCGCTGGCGCAGAAAGCGGGCGACATCCAGCACCACGTCGCCATAGGTCGTCTGCTCGTGCATGCGCTTGAGGTCCAGCGCCGGCATGTGCATCAGCACCACCGGCGCGCGGGCTTCCTGCACGGCCCGGACCGAGCGGTTGTCCTGCCGCAGGGCGGAGATGTCGTTGATGATCTCGGCCCCCGCATCCAGCACGGCGCGCATGGTGGCGGCGTGGCGCGTGTCGACGCTGACCACGGCGGCCGTCGCCAGCCGGCGCACGATGGGCAGCACGCGGGCGATCTCTTCCTCCGCCGTCACCGGCGCGGCCCCGGGCCGGGTGCTTTCGCCACCGATGTCCAGGATGTCCGCCCCCTGCTCCAGCATGGCATGCCCGGCGGCGATGGCGGCGTCGCTGTTGAAATGCGTGCCGCCGTCGGAAAAACTGTCCGGCGTCGCGTTCAGGATCCCCATCACCAGAGGCCGGTCCTGCGGCAATCCGGCGAATGGCAGGGGCCGCCGGGTCAGGGTGGGCAGCAGCGCGTCCCACGGCTCAGGCAGGTCCCCGGCGGGGCGGATACCCTGTTCCACCCCATCCTCGATCAGCCGCAGCAGGGAAAAGGCGGAGGGACCGCCTGCCAATGGCATCGCCAGCCCGGCACGGACGGCGTGGAACGCCGCCGGGCCATGCAACAGCGCCAACGGCTCCAGCCAGCGTTCAGCCATGGGGAAACTCCAGCTTCAGGACGGGCGGACATGAAAAAGGGCTCCGTTTCCGGAGCCCTTTTCCTTTAGCGCAATTTGCGCGGAACGAAACGCCTGTCAGGTGCCCGGCTGCGGCGACGGGTTCAGGCCGCCGGGCCGGGGTGCCTGGGGCCGCCCCGAGCTGGGGACGCTGCCACGGCCCGAGGACGTCGGCTCGTCCGGCCGGTTGCGGATCACCGGCTCGCCCTTCATCACGAGACGGATCTCGTCGCCGGACAGGGTTTCATGCTCCAGCAGGCCCTTGGCCACCGCGTGCAGTTCCTCGATATGAACCTGCAGCGTGTGCTTGGCGCGGGCATAGGCCTCGTCGATCATGGCCCGCACCTCGCCGTCGATCTCCCGCGCCGTGGCTTCCGACACGTTCTTCGCCTGCGTCACGGAATGACCGAGGAACACCTCCTGGCTGTTGTCGCCATAGGCGATCATGCCGAGCTTCTCGCTCATGCCCCACTCGGTGATCATCATGCGCGACTGGTTGGTCGCCATCTTGATGTCGCCGCTGGCGCCGTTGGACACCTTGTCGGGGCCGAAGATCAGCTCCTCGGCGACGCGGCCGCCCATTGCCATGGCGAGTTCCGCCTTCAGCTTGGACTTGTGCTTGGAATAGCGGTCACCGGCCGGCAGGGACATCACCAGACCCAGGGCGCGGCCACGCGGGATGATGGTCGCCTTGTGCACCGGGTCGCATTCCGGCTCGTGCAGCGCCACCAGAGCGTGGCCGGCCTCGTGGTAGGCCGTCATTTGCTTCTCATCGTCGGACATGACCAGCGACCGGCGCTCGGCGCCCATCATGACCTTGTCCTTGGCCTGCTCGAACTCATGCATGCCGACCGTGCGGCGCCCGGTACGAGCGGCCAGCAGCGCCGCCTCATTGACGAGGTTCGCCAGATCGGCGCCCGAGAAGCCCGGGGTGCCGCGCGCGATGGTCTTGGGGTCCACATCGGACGCCAGCGGAACCTTGCGCATGTGCACCCGCAGGATCTTCTCGCGGCCCTGCACGTCCGGATTCGGCACCACCACCTGGCGGTCGAAGCGGCCCGGGCGCAGCAGCGCGGGGTCCAGCACGTCCGGGCGGTTGGTGGCGGCGATCAGGATGACGCCCTCGTTCGCCTCGAAGCCGTCCATCTCGACCAGCATCTGGTTGAGGGTCTGCTCGCGCTCGTCGTTGCCGCCGCCCAGGCCCGCGCCACGATGGCGGCCCACGGCGTCGATCTCATCGATGAAGATGATGCACGGCGCGTTCTTCTTGCCCTGCTCGAACATGTCGCGCACGCGGCTGGCGCCGACGCCCACAAACATCTCCACGAAGTCGGAGCCCGAGATGGTGAAGAACGGCACGTTGGCCTCACCCGCGATGGCGCGGGCCAGCAACGTCTTGCCGGTGCCCGGGGGACCGACCAGCAGCACGCCCTTGGGGATCTTGCCGCCGAGGCGCTGGAACTTCTGCGGGTCACGCAGGAAGTCCACGATCTCTTCCAGCTCGCCCTTGGCTTCCTCGATGCCGGCCACGTCCTCGAAGGTCACGCGGCCCTGCTTCTCGGTCAGCAGCTTGGCCTTGGACTTGCCGAAGCCCATGGCCCGACCGCCGCCGCCTTGCATCTGGCGCATGAAGAACACCCAGACGCCGATCAGCAGCAGCATCGGGAACCAGCTGAGCAGGTAATGGAACAGCGGGTTGACGTCGCTTTCCTCCGGCCGCGCCACGACGCGGACACCCTTCTCGGTCATCTTGCTGACCAGGGTCGGGTCTTCCGGCGTGTAGGTCGTGAAGCTGCGGCCATCCGAAAGCTGGCCGGTCAGGGTGCGGCCGGTGATGGTGACATCCCGGACGCGGCCGCCATTCACCTCGTTCAGGAAGTCGCTGTAGGCGACCTGCTGACCGGTCTGGCGGGTGGAGGAATTGGGCTGAAACAGATTGAACAGCGCCACGAGCAGCAGCGCCACGATCACCCACAGCGCCAGGTTGCGGCCGAAATTATTCACCGTGCGGTTCCCATACGTTCGCCAGCAGTGCCAGCGTGACATCAAGATAGGGCGTCAGGGACCGTTCTGAAACCATGTCGTGCCGCCGATCCTCGCCTCGGCACGCAGAATCCTGCCGACCGGCCCGCCGGGCAGCAGCGGGCGAAGGACAGCCGGGGCCCCGAAGCCCAGAGTGGGCACCGCCAGCACCGCCCCGTCCCGCCACAAGGCCGGCGATGCGGCGAGAACCCGCGCCGGCACCCGGTCCCGCAGCGCCGGGAAAACACCCAGTGCCCCCAGCATGCAGCCGGGCGGACAATCCTCGACCCGCCAGCGGCCATCCCATGCCGCGCCGGGCACGGCTGGCACCGGCGGGGCGCAGGCGGCCGGCTCGCGGCACAGAATGCCCTGGTGCCAAACCACGCCATGCAGGGTGCCGCCCCCGCGCCGCAGCAGCGACCGCACGGCGCCGGCCGCCGGGGCATGCACGGCACCACCGATCAGCCGCAACAGGCCGGACAAGGCCAGCACGGCGGTGGCATCCGAGCCCAGCGCAGCAGCATCGACCCTCGCCCACCCGCCCGGTTGCCAGGCCAGGGCCACGGCGAGCCGCTCGACAACCGCCCGCTCCTGCCGCGACCGTCGCGCAGCGAAAGCCTGACCTGCCTCGCCGAGCGCCCGCGTGCCGGGGCCGTCACCGTCTGCATCCCGCAGGGCGTCACGCAACCGCGCCCGCGTGAAACGGGGATCCGTGTTGGAAGGGTCGCGAAAGGGAACCAGCCCGTTCACTTTCAGATAGGCTTCGAGTTCCGCCGGGGCCACGGTCAGCAGGGGGCGCAGGATGAGCGCTTCTTCCGCCGGCCGGCAGGATGGCACCCCAGCCAGCCCGGCGGCACCGCTGCCGCGCACCGCCCGGAACAGCACCGTTTCCGCCTGATCGCCGCGATGCTGCCCCAGCAGCAACCAGGGTGCCCCCAACGCGCCGCAGCGTTGAAGCAGCACCTGAAGCCGGCCATCCCGCGCGCGTCGCTGCACGGCATTCCCGACCCCCAGCCGCAGGGTCAGCACTTCGGACGTGATGTGACGCCGTTCCAAGAGCGTGGCGGCCTCGCGCGCCTCGGCCGCACTGCCGGGGCGCAGGCCGTGATCGACCACCAGAGCGGTCAGGCGCCCACCCCTGGCCCCTGCCCAATCCCGCGTCAGCATGGCCAGCGCCAGGGAATGCGGGCCACCGGACACACCCACGGCCAGGTGCGGGCGGTCGCCAAACGGTCCCAGCGGCGCCATCAGCGCCGCGAACCGTTCAGGCGTCAGCGGCAGCCGCCGCGCTGGCGGGCCTGGGCGGCGCGCTCCGCCACGCTGCCGGACAGCCGGGGAAACTCGCTGCGCAGGTTGTCCAGCGTGTCGCATGCCTCGCGCTTGGCATTGAGGCCGATAAAGGAGTTCGCCAATCCGATCAGGGCTTCCGGCGCACGGCCGGACTGCCGGTTGCGCTTGTAGGCATCATCATAGGCAATGGCCGCGTTGGAGAAATCGCGCTTGCCCAGCAGGGCATCGCCCAGCAGCACCTGGCCATCCTGCGCCCGGGCGCCGCGGCCCGTGGCGACTTCGCGCGCCGCTGCCTCCGCGGCCGCGTAGTCACGCCGGTTCAAGGCGGCCTGGCCATCCGACAGCGCGCGCTCCGCCGTGCGCGGAGCGGCCGCGGCCGGCGGCGCGGCGGGCGCCGCGGAGGGCGATGCCGGCGCCGCTGCCGCGGGCGCCCGCCCGCCGCCGCCGCCCTCGAGCTGCTGTAGGCGGAAATCCATGTCGCCCTGCAGCTTCTCCACCTGCTGCTGCAAGCTGCGGCTGCGATACTCGGCCTCGTCCGCGCGGCCACGCAGGCGGCGGATTTCCTCGTCTTGCTGGTTCACGCGGTCCAGCAACTGCCCGGTCAGTTCCGGCGATCCCCCACCGGCACCGCGGCCGGACGAGGCGGGCGGCGCCACGTAGCTCCCCCCCCCGCCGCTGCGGCGCACCTGTTCCAGCTCGTTGCGAAGCTGCAGGATCTGGTTCTGCAGCGCGATGCCTTCGCGGCTATCCATCTGCGCCATGGCGGGCGCGGCCATCAACATGGGCAGCAGCGGCGCGGCGAGAAGAAGCTTGCGGAGCATCGGTCCATCCTTGCATGCAGCCCGGGCGCGATGCGCCGGACGTGAAAACGGCGGCCCCGGGGGGCCGCCGCTTCTCATTTCAGCCCATCAGCCTTGCGTCAATGCAAGACCGAGTGGAAGCTCAGCGCACCACCGTGACGGCGCGGCGGTTCTGCGCCCAGGCGTCCTCGGTGGAGCCGAGGGCGGCGGGGCGGTCCTTGCCATAGGAGATGACGTTCAGGCGGCTGCCCGACACGCCGGTGGCCACCAGCACGTCGCGCGCCGAGTTGGCGCGGCGCTGGCCCAGGGCCAGGTTGTATTCGCGCGTGCCACGCTCGTCGGCATGGCCTTCCAGCGTGACCTGGACCTGCGGGTACTGCGCCAGCCAAGCGGCCTGGCGCTCCAGCACCGGGCGCTGGTCGGCCGACACGGTGGAACGGTCGGTGGCGAAGAAGACGCGGTCGCCGACATTGGCCACCAGGTCTTCCTGGCTGCCCGGGCGGACGCTGCCGGCCATGCCGGACCCGAAGCCCATGCCACCGGCAGAACCGGCGCCGGCGCCCGTCGCGGCCCCGGATGTGTCTTCGCTGGCGCAGGCGGAAAGCAGCGCGGCGGCTGCGAGAGCAGCCAGGAGCTTGGTGTTGATCATCGGAATCGTCCTATGTCCGGGGCGGATTGGCGCGGCGGTTACGCCTGTAAAAAGGCAAGGTCAAGGCAGCTAACCGCTACGGTAGCGATTGGTTGCATTTGACGTTCTTTTTGCGTGCCGCCGCCGCATCCAGGCCCCCTTCAGGACGACAGCAACGGCGACCAGTTCGGGTCGCTGGCATCGGTCGGCGTCGAGATCTGGCGCTCGTTGAAGCCCGCGATGTCGATCATCGACAGGCGCGACGAATATCCGCCGCCACGCGAATCGCTGGCCCGGCTTTCGCGGTAATAGGTCAGCACGCGGCCATTGGGCGCGAAGCTCGGGCTTTCCATCTGCCAGCCCTCGGACAGGATGCGCTCGCCCGAGCCGTCGGGCCGCATGACGCCGATGGCGAAGCGCCCGCCGCCGATGCGCGTGAAGGCGATCAGGTCCCCGCGCGGCGACCAGACGGGCGTCGCGTAGCGGCCATTGCCGAAGGAGATGCGCCGCGCGCCGCCGCCGCCGGCGTCCATGACATAGAGCTGCTGGTCGCCGCCACGATCCGAGTTGAAGACGATCTGCGAGCCGTCCGGCGAGTAGCAGGGCGACACGTCCAGCCCGCCCCCCGAGGTCAGCTGGCGTTCCCGGCGCGACGCGAGGTCCACCACGAAGATGTTGGCGTCACCGCCACGGGTGGAGGACAGCACCACGTTGCGGCCGTCTGGGCTGAAGCGCGGCGACAGGGTCATGCCCTGGAAATTGCCCAGCACCTCCTGCCGGCCGCTGTCCAGGTTAAACAGGAACACCCGCGGGTTGTTGTTGGCATAGGACATGAACGCGATCTGCCGCGCGTTCGGGTGGAAACGCGGCGACAGCGCCTGGGCGCTGCCATCGGTCAGATAGCGCGTGTTCTCGCCGTCCTGGTCCATGATGGCCAGGCGACGGGTGCGGCGGTCGCGCGGCCCGCTTTCAGCGACGTAGACGATGCGGGTGTCGAAGTAGCCCTTCTCGCCCAGCATGCGCTCGTAGATCACGTCCGAGATGACGTGGGCGATCTGGCGCCAGTTGGCGGCGGCGGCGGTATAGGCGGTGCCCTGCAGCTGCTCGCCGGCGTTCACATCCCACAGGCGGAACTCGATGCGCGCGCGGTCGCCCTGCGGCTCGGCTCGGCCGGTGACCAGCGCCTGCGAGCCGGTGATCCGCCAATTAGCGAATTGCGGCGTGCCGGAAGGGTCGCCACCCGGGAGGTAGGCGGCGCGGTCGACCACGCGGAACAGCCCGGAATTGCTCAGGTTGTTGGCGATCACCCGCGTGATATTGGCCCCGAGCTGCGCGCCGCCGCCGGCCCCCGTGAAGTCGGGCAGCGCGATGGGGATCGGGTTGGTGCGCGCGCGCGTGATGTCGATGTACTGCTGTCCGCCGGTCGAAGGCGCCGCACCCTGGGCCAGGGCAGGCCGAGACAGGATCGCCGGTGCGGCCAGCAGGCCGGCGCCACCCAGCAAAGCGAAACGACGGGAAAAGGTCGGGTTGCTCATCGGATCAAGCCCCTCGGACTGAAGCGGAAGATGGAAGTGCGAATGGCCTGCAGCTTTTCGCTCGGAACAGGCAGCGGGTTGCATTTCGGGTCCAGAAGCGCACGGCGGGACATGTCGTACAACGCACGCGCACGCGGCTCGGTTGGAACGCCTCGCGGGGAACGGACAGAGCGGATCACTCCGCCATCGTCCACCACGACCTGCAACTCAACGACCATCTGGTCGAGACCCTGC
This sequence comes from Roseomonas haemaphysalidis, assembly GCF_017355405.1. Lineage (NCBI taxonomy): Bacteria > Pseudomonadati > Pseudomonadota > Alphaproteobacteria > Acetobacterales > Roseomonadaceae > Roseomonas > Roseomonas haemaphysalidis. The sequence continues at coordinate 2,415,573 of NZ_CP061177.1, read as the reverse complement.
ATGCCCGCATCGACCGACCAGCATTCACTGATCTTGTCGGCGACACCGCGGATCTCGCCCTGGCTGAGCTGCGCGTTGCCGGTGGGCGAGCCACCGCCCGCCGCCGGGCGGCCAGCCGCCGTGCTCGGGCGCCCCTGCGGCGGCGCGCTTTGCTGCTGCGCGGCACGCAGACGGTCCAGCGTGTTCTGCACGCTGTTGCTGCGCTCGGCCGGGCGGGCCACCGGCGGCGTTTGCCCGGTGCCCGCCTGCTGGCTGGGCTGCGGCGGGGTGGGCGTTGGTGACGGGCGCGCGGGCTCAGGCCGGGGCGGCGCGGGCGGCGCCGGCGCGGCAGGCTGCGGCGTCGGCCGTGCCGGGGTCGGCGGCGTGGGTGCCGCGGCCTGCTGCGTCGGCTGCGGCGGCGCGGGCGGGGCCGGTGGTGGCGGCGCGGGCGGCGGCGGGGTCGGCAACGGCGGGCTGGGCGCCTGCGCCTGCTGGGCCGGCACGGGGGCTGGCGTCGGCGCAGGCGGCGGCGTTTGCACCGGCCGCGCGGGCGTCGGCGGCGTGGGGGCCGGCGGGGTGGGCGTGGGCGGAGCCGGCGCGGGCGGCGGCGGGGTCGGCGTGGCGGCCGGGGCCGGCGGCGTCGGGGCCGGCGGGGTCGGCGTGGGCGGGCTCGGCGCCTGCACCGGCGCGGGCGGCGGCGGCGGAGGGGGCGGCGGCGGGGTGGGCGTCGCCGACTGCGGCAGGTCCGGCGTGGTCACCACATCACCCGTTTCCGGCGTGGGGGCCGGCGGCGCGGGCAAGGGCAGCGGCGTGGGCGCATTGGCGAGCTGAGGGTTGTCCGCCGGCATCAGCTCCACGGTGATGGACTGCTCCTGCGGCTCTTCCAGCTTGGGCTTCGGCAGCCCGATCAGCAGGGCAAGAAAGATCGCCAGGTGCAGCGCCGCCGAAACGGCGCCCCACTTCTGTAACCTGGTCAAGGAAAGGCCGGGACGGGCCATGGCAGGCGCGTTGATCCTGTCAGCGCCGCGGCGTCTGTGCCGGGGCGGGGGTGGCGGGCGTCGCGGGGCGCGTGGCCACGGGGGCGGCGGCGCGGTTGCCGGCGGGCTGGCCGGCCGGCTGCTCGGCCAGCAGCGCCACCTTGGTGAAGCCGGCGGACGAGATGGTGCCCATCACTTCCATGACGCGCCCGTAGTTGATGCCCCGGTCGCCGCGCACGAAGATCCGGCGTTCCGGCGCGCCCTGCGGCTGCTCGCGCAGGATGGCCTGCAACTGCGTGACCAGGTTCTCCATCGGCACCTCGGCCTCTTGGATGAAGATCCGCCCCTCGGCGTTCACCGAGATGGTGAGGGGCTCGGAATCCTGGTTCAGCGCGCTGGCATTGGTCTTGGGCAGGTCGATCGGCACGCCGGAGGTCATCAGCGGCGCCGCGACCATGAAGATGATCAGCAGCACCAGCATGACGTCCACCAGCGGCGTCACGTTGATCTCGGCCATGGCGCGGTAGCGCCCGCGCCCTTTTCCGCCGCCGGTGGACATCGCCATGGCTCAGACGCGCTCCTCGGCCTGGCGGGACAGGATGGCGGAGAACTCTGTGGAGAAGCCTTCCAGCCGGCCGGCGAAGCGCGACAGGTCGGTGGTGATCTTGTTGTAGGCCAGCACCGCCGGAATGGCGGCCACCAAGCCGATGGCCGTGGCGAACAGCGCTTCCGCGATGCCCGGCGCCACCACGGCGAGGTTGGTGTTGTTCATGCCGGCGATGGCGCTGAACGAATTCATGATGCCCCACACGGTGCCGAACAGGCCGACAAAGGGCCCGACCGAACCGACGGAAGCCAGAAACACCATCCAGCGCTCCAGCCCGTCCATTTCCCGCTGGACGGCGACGTTCATGGCGCGCTCGGCACGCTGCTGCATGCCTGCGGCATGGACGGGGGCATCGGCGGGGCGGGTGGAGGAGCGCTCCCATTCGCGCATGGCGGCGCCGAACACGGCGGCCATCGGGTGGCTGGGGCGCTCGCCTTCCGTTTGGAACAGGGTGTCGAGGCTGCCGCCGGACCAGAACTTGTCCTCGAACGCATCGGCGGCGCGGTTGACGCGGCGCAGCGTGGTCACCTTCTCGAACACCACCGCCCACACCCAGACGCTGGCCAGCAGCAGGCCGAGCATGACCAGCTTGACCACCCAGTCCGCCTGCAGGAACAGGCCCCACAGCGACAGGTCGTGCGCCACCTGGCCGAGATCCGCCGCATTCACGCTGCCACCCACGGCATTCTCCTTCGATGGGCGCCCCCCCGGGCACCCTTTTCAGTTCAACGCGTCACGCAGGCGGCTCCGCCAGGGCTCCGGCAACGGCGCCGGACGCAGGCCCTCGGCACGCACGCACACCAGCCCGACCTTCAGCACCGCCCGGACCGCCTTGCTGTCCGCGTCCAGCACCTGCTGGTCGAGGTCGAGCGAGGCGCCGCGCACCGCCAGCACCCGCGTCTCCACGACCAGGGAGTCGTCGAGGCGCGCGGGGGCCGCATACTCCACTTCGATGCGGCGCACCACCAGCAACGAAGCGTGACGTTCTATCATAAGCTGATGCGGCAAACCTATGGCACGCAACGATTCCGTCCGGGCCCGTTCCGCCCAGCGCAGGTAATTGGCGTGGTACACGATGCCGCCCGCATCCGTATCCTCGAAATACACCCGGATGGGCCAGGTATGGGCGGGCATCAGAAGCCGCCCAGCAGGTCGGCCTGGCTGCCCTGCGGCGGGGTCATTCCCAGGTGGCGCCACCCCGGCTCGCCCAGCACGCGGCCGCGCGGCGTGCGCATCACGAAGCCTTCCTGGATCAGGTAGGGCTCCACCACCTCCTCCAGCGTGTCCCGGCCTTCGGACAGCGCGGCAGCCAGGGTTTCCACGCCCACCGGGCCGCCGCCATGGAACTCCGCGATGCGGCGCAGGTACCGGCGGTCCTGCGAATCCAGGCCGCGGGCATCCACTTCCAGCTTGCGCAGGCTGTCGTCGGCGAAGGCGCGGGACGCCTCGGTGCCCGCCACCAGCGCGAAGTCCCGCACCCGGCGCAAGAGCCGGCCGGCGATGCGCGGCGTGCCGCGCGAGCGGTTGGCGATCTCCTCCGCCCCGGCATCGCTGAGCGCGAAGTTCAGCTTCTGTGCGCCACGGCGCACGATCAGCAGCAATTCCTCGGGTGTATAAAATTGTAGGCGGAGGGGAATTCCGAAGCGATCACGCAGCGGCGTGGCCAGCAAACCGGCCCGGGTGGTGGCGCCGACCAGCGTGAAGGGCGGCAGGTCGATGCGCACGGTCCGCGCCGCCGGCCCCTCGCCGATGATGAGGTCGAGCTGGAAATCCTCCATCGCCGGGTAGAGGGTTTCTTCGATCGCCGGCTGCAGGCGGTGGATCTCGTCCACGAACAGCACGTCGCGCGGCTGCAGGTTGGTCAGGATGGCGGCCAGATCCCCGGCCCGCTGCAGCACCGGGCCGGAGGTGGCGCGAAAGCCGACGCCCAGCTCGCGCGCCACGATCTGCGCCAGCGTGGTCTTGCCCAGGCCCGGCGGGCCATGCAGCAGCACATGGTCCAGCGCCTCGGCCCGCGTGCGGGCGGCCTGGATGAAGACGGACAGGTTTTCCCGCAGCGCCTTCTGGCCGGTGAAGTCGTCCAGCGTCTGCGGGCGCAGCGTCGCCTCGGCGGCGTCCTCGTCCGTGCGGTGCGGGTCGGAGATGCGCTCGCTCATCGGGGCGCCAGTTCCTTCAGGCTTTCACGGATCAGTTGCTCCAGCGCCACCCCCTCGCCCAGCCGGTCCGCCACGCGCGCGACCACGGCCTGCGCCTCCGGCCGCCGCCAGCCCAGGTTCAGCAGCACGGACACCGTCTCGGCCACCACGGAATTGGCCGGCAGCGGCAGGGCGCCGGCCGTGGGCGCGAAGGCCGGGCCGATCGGCATGGCGCCGACCTTGGCCTGCAGTTCCGAGATCAGGCGGATCGCCAGCTTCGGCCCGACCCCGGCGGCGCGGGTGAGCGAGCCCTTGTCGCCCGCCAGGATGGCACGCGCCATGTCGGCCGGGGACAGCGCGGACAGCAGGTTCAGCGCCACCTTGGGCCCGACGCTCTGGATGCCGGTGAGCAGGCGGAACCAGTCCCGCTCGGCGGCGTCGGCGAAGCCGTAAAGGGTGATGGCATCTTCCCGCACCGAGGTCTCGATCAGCAGCGATGCGATGGCGGGCGGTGCCGGGAGGGCCTGCAACGCGCGCGACGAGCAGGCGACCAAGTAGCCCACGCCGTTGACGTCGAAGATGCAGCCGCCCTCGAAGGAGGAATCGAGCTTGCCAGTCAGCTTGCCGATCATGCCGGCGCGTATCCGCGCGCCAGCGCGATGCGGCTGGAGCGGTGGTGGGCGTGGCAGATGGCGACGGCCAGTGCATCCGAGGCATCGGCGCGGCGCAGTGTGGCGCCGGGCAGCAGGCGCCGCACCATGTCGGCGACCTGGGTCTTGTCGGCATGGCCGGTGCCGACCACGGCGCGCTTCACTTCCATCGCCTGGTATTCCGAGACGGGCAGCCCAGCCAGGGCGGGGGCCAGCAGCACCACGCCCCGCGCCTGCCCCAGCTTCAGCGCCGAGGCCGGGTTCTTGTTGACGTAGGTATGTTCCACCGCCGCCTCGTCCGGCTTCCAAAGGTCCATGAGCGTGTTCAGCGCCCGGTGGATCTGGCAAAGCCGCTCGGCCAGCGGCAGGTCGGCGTCGGTGGAAACGACGCCGTCCGCGATGTGGCGCAGCCGGTTGCCCGTGCTTTCCACCATCCCCCATCCGGTATGCTGGAGGCCGGGATCGAGTCCGAGCAACCGGACAGACTTCATCAATCGGCCCCCGTCAGTCCGCCAGGGCTTCGGCCACGGCGTCCGAGACCTCGAAATTGGCGGTCACGGCCTGCACGTCGTCATGCTCGTCCAGCACGTCGATCAGCTTCAACACGCTGCGCGCCTTTTCCTCGTCCAGGTCCACGGTGACGTTGGGCCGCCATTCCAGCTTGGCGCTTTCGGCCGGGCCGAACTTCTCTTCCAGCGCGTCGCGCACGGAAAACAGGTCCTCGATCCCGGTGCGGACCTCGTGGCCGTCCTCGCCGCTCGCCACATCCTCGGCACCCGCCTCGATGGCGGCTTCCAGCATGGCGTCGGCGTCCGCTACCCCGGCGGGGTAGCGCACGACGCCGTTGCGCTCGAACTGAAACGCCACCGAATTGCTTTCGCCCATCGCGCCGCCGAACTTGGAAAAGGCGGAGCGGATGTCGGAGGCGGTACGGTTGCGGTTGTCGGTCAGCGCTTCCACGATGATGGCGACGCCTGCAGGGCCGTAGCCCTCGTAGCGCACTTCCACGTAGTCCTCGCCGCCGCCGGCGCCGGACGCCTTCTTGATGGCGCGGTCGATGGTGTCCTTGGTCATGTTCGCCACCCGCGCGGCCTGCACGGCCGAGCGCAGGCGCGGGTTGAAGGCGGGGTCCGGCAGGCCCTGGCGGGCGCTGACGGTGATCTCGCGGATCAGCTTGGCAAAGGCGCGGGCGCGCTTGGCGTCCTGCGCGCCCTTGCGGTGCATGATGTTCTTGAACTGGCTATGGCCGGCCACGCGCTGATTCTCCGGGTATTCTCGTGTTGTTCCGGGCGGTGCCGGTCCTATACCGCCGCCCGCCCGCCGATGCGAGAGGCGGCCATCCCCGGCGCGCCCGCAAGCGGGCGCAGCCGTCCATTTTGCGATTGCGAGGCTTTCGCGCTTGGCTTCCGCCGCCGCTTCGCACATGACAGCACGGTAACCGTCGGGAGGACCGCGTGGCGCACTCGTACTGGCTCGACACCCCTGCCCGGTTTGGCCTGATCAGCCGCCTGCTGCACTGGGGCATGGCGGGGCTGTTCGCCTGGCAGTTCGCCGGCATGGGGGTGCGCCTTCTGGTCGGCCGCTCGCCGGTCACCGCCTTCATGGTCGGCAGCCACGCGCCGATGGGCACGCTGCTGCTGCTGCTGGTCCTGCTGCGCGGCGCCTGGGGGCTGGCCAATGCCGGCCGCCGGCCACCGCATGGCGGCAGCACGGTGGGGCGCCTCGCGATGCTCGGCCATGCCGCGCTGTATGGGTTGATGCTGGTGGTGCCGTGCCTGGCCCTGCTCCGGGCCGCCGGATCGGGGCGGGGCTTCTCGCCCTTCGGCATCCCGCTGTTCGCGCCCTTCTCCGGCGGGCCGGTCGGCTGGATGGTGGCGCCCGCCAATGCCGCGCACGGGGTTCTTGCCTGGACGCTGCTGGCGCTGGTGGCGGGCCACGTGGCGATGGTGGTTGTCCATCGCCGGTTGTGGCGCGACGATGTGCTGGCCCGCATGGCCGGGCCGCTGGCCGCAACCCCGGGGGACGCCCGCCCATGACAGACCCGCATGCCGTGACCACGCCGGAGCAGCTCGCCGCCGCCTACAAGGCGCCCAGCGAACTGGTGCTCAACAAGGTCGCCGACCGGATCGACCCGCGCACCGCGGCCTTTATCGCCGGCAGCCCGTTCTGCGTGCTGGCGACCTTCGGCGCGCGCGGCCCGCATTGCACGCCGCGCGGCGATGCGCCCGGCTTCATCGACGTGCTGGACGAGCGGACGCTCGCCCTCCCCGACCGCCGCGGCAACAACCGGTTGGACGCGCTGCGCGACGTGCTGGACAACCCGGCCGTGGCCCTGTTGTTCCTGGTCCCCGGCGTGGGAGAAACGCTGCGCATCGGCGGCCAGGCCCGCCTGACCACCGACCCGGGGCTGCGGGAGCGCTACACCGTGCAGGACCAGGCACCCGCCACGGTGATGCTGGTGGAGGTGCGGGAGGTCTACATGCAATGCGCACGGGCCATCCTGCGCTCGCGCATCTGGAAGCAGGACAGCCGCGCCACCGCGGTGCCGACCGGCGGGGAACTGCTGGAAGTGCACACCAAGGGGCTGATCGCCGCCGATTACTACGACAAGGAACGCGCGCCCGAGATCGGCCGGGTGCTGTATTGAACCCGGCGCGGCGGGGCCGTTCCCCGCCGCGCCCGGAGCGTCACAGGATGGAAACGCCGTCCGACAGGATGCCGTTCAGGTGGCCCGCCGCTTCCGCCGAGGCCAGGAAGTCGTAGGCCAGCGCGTCGCGCGTCATGCCGCCCTGCAGGTTGGCGGCATGCAAGGCCGCCCCCTCGGCATCGCCCGTCCGGCCCAGCACGCCCTCGTACAGCCAGGCGACGTAGCCGGCGTCCGACAGCCCGGCGGTGCGGATGCCGAATTCCTGCGAGGCCGCGATCGCGCTCACCAGCCCGGCTTCGCTGAGGCCCGCATCCATCCGGCCATCGAAAGAAGCCAGACCGGCCAGCTCCGGCGCACGGCCCAGCAGGCCCTGGAAGCTGTGGGCGATCCAGGCCATCTCGGCATCCACCGTGGCAATGCCGGCCGCCGCCGCGCCGGTCGGGTCCGTCTTCGCCTCGGCCGAGCCGGCGATCGCGGCGGCAACGCCCGCGAGGTCCGCCTGTGCCGGGGCGCGCCAGAAGCCCAGCTCGGCATCGGAAGCGACGCGGCCGAGCACGGTCTCGTACAACCGCCCGACCACCGCGCCGGTGTCCAGGCCGGCCAGCGCCGCCTTGCTTTCGCCGGACGCCAGCATCCCGCCAGCGACGTCGGCCAGCCCGCCTTCCTCCAGCCGGTCAGCCCAGAATGACAACCCGGCGGCATCCGCCTCACGCCCCAGCAGGGCGCGGTACAGGCCGGCCACCTGTGCGCCGGCGCTGTCGCCCGTGAAGGCGATGGTGCTGTCCACCAGCTTCACCGCCTCGATGCCGGCGAAGGTCGTGGTGCTGGCGGCGTCGGCCCAGGACAGGCTGACGGCAGCGCCGCCCGCATCGCGCCCAAGGGTGGCATTGCCCAGCGACAGGTCATCGAAGCGCAGCGTGTCGCGCCCCTCGCCACCCTGCACGATGTCCTGCCCGCGCGAGCCGAAGATCAGATCATCGCCGCCGCCCGCCGCGATGGCGTCATTGCCCGCGGTGCCGCGCAGCACCTCCGCGGCCTCGGACCCCAGGATGGGGAAGTTCAGGCGAATGCCGGTGGTGATGCCGTCGCCCTCGCTGGGTGCGATCAGCATGGGGCCGCCGATGCCGGCGGGCGCATCCGCTGCCGGCACGAAGGTCACAACCTCCGGGGCGTCGCCGGTTTGCACCAGCCCGGCATAGGACACGGCATCCGGCGCGTCGATGCGGAAGGCCATTACGGAGTCCGAACGCTCCAGCGCCACGAAGGCATAGAGCTTGCCGTCCACCCGACCGAGGGTGACGCTTTCCGGCTCCGGCCCCTTGTCGTCCGAGCGGCCGTCATCCAGCAGCGCGGGGAAGTCGCGCGCCAGGATGCGCTCCATCAGGTCGCCGGAGTCATAGACCTGCTTCAGGCCATCCTCGCCCACTTCCCAGATGGACATGCTGCGGCCGCCAAGGGCGTAAAGGACATCGATGTCGCCATCGCCATCGACGTCGCCATCCACCTTGGACACCGTCAGCCGGCCGAGCGCCGTGTTGGCCTTCAGCGCGGCCACGGCGGCGGCACCGCCGAAGCTCGCCTCGTCCAGCGTCAGGCTGCCGATCCGGGCCGTATCGCTATAGGCGCCGTATTCACGCGCGTCGCCTTCATTGGCGGTGACCAGGTAGGTCTTGCCGTTGACCTCGAAGTTGGCGATGCCGTCCGGCATGTAGAGGCCCTTGACCGGCACTTGGCGGATGTTCACGCCGCCGTCGCGGTCCGACGGGTCCATGCCGTAGCCCGCGATCGAGTGGTCCTTGGCGCCCAGCGCGAAGACATCGGTGAAGGTGCCGGTCGCGATATTCAGCACGGCAATGGCGTTGTTTTCCTGCAGCGTCACATAGGCCTTGGTGCCGTCCGCGGAGATGGTGGTGTATTCCGGCTCCAGATCCTCGGCCGCCGTGGCGCCGGCCTTGATGCGGACGCCGGCGTCGCGCAGCGCCGCCGCGTCGAAGGTATCGAAGCCGGCGAAGGTGGTGGCGAAGGTGGCGGTATCGACGATGGCAAGACCGCCGGGCGCGTCGCGCAGCGTGCCGGCCGGCACCTGGGCGGTGTCGTAATCGGAGGGCTGGCCCTCGATCGTCACCAGCAGCTTGCCGCCATCGGGGGTGAAGACGATCTGATCCGGCGTGGCGCCCACCTGGATGGTCTGCGCCAGCGTGGCGCCGGTTCCGGCGGCGTCGAGCTTGTACAGCGCCACCTGGCCCGGAAGGCCATTGGTGGCGCCCTCGTAGGCCACCGCGAGCTGGTCACCCTTCACGGCGACGCTGGTGCCACCGATGCTGCTGGTGATGCCGGCGGCGGTGCCAGGCAGGCTGAAGCGCAACGCGCCGGAAGCGGCGTCCAGAGCATCCACGCCATCCGGCCCCAGGATGAACACCAGTTTGCGGGTGGCATCATAAGCCGAGACCTCGGCGCCGCCGGCGGCAGTCAGGCCGGTGTTGGTGCGGTACAAGGTGGTGCCGGTAATGCTGAAGGACATGCTGCTCTGGATCCTGAGGACGACGAGCAGCGGCTATCCGAATGACGTGTCCGTCATCTTACGTCCAGATGACGAATCGGTGACAGCGGTGGCCCGGTCAGAAATCTGGCATGGCTTGCGAAAGCTTGCCGCCCAGCCGGACCGGCGCCAGCCGCAACGCCAGGCCCGTGGCATCGTCGGTTTCGACGAACAGGCCGGACAAGCTGGCGGGCCCCTCGGCGGGCGCCAGCTTTTCCCCCGGAACCTTCTTCCAGAAGCGCAGCGAGGCCGGGCCCTTCTGCATGCCGATGACGCTGTCGTAATCGCCGCACATGCCGGCATCGGTCATGTAGGCCGTGCCGCCTTCCAGAATGCGGTAATCGCCGCTGGGCACATGGGTATGGGTGCCGATCACCAGGCTGGCGCGGCCGTCAAAGCTGTGCGCCATGGCCATCTTCTCGCTGCTCGCCTCGGCGTGGATATCCACCAGCACGGCCTGCACGCCGCCGCCGGCACCAAGGCGGTGCGCCGCCAGGGCACCCTGCACCGCGCGGAACGGGTCGTCCAAGGGCTCCATGAACAGCCGCCCCATGGCGTTGACCACCAGCGCCTTGCGGCCACCGGGCACGTCCACCACCGTGCTGCCACGCCCCGGCGTGCCGGGCGGGTAGTTGAGCGGGCGGATCAGCCGCGGCTCGCCATCGATGAACCCAACGATCTCCTTGCGGTCCCAGCTGTGGTTGCCGAGCGTCAGCACATCCGCGCCAGCCGCGAGAAAGGCGCGCACCATGTCGGGGCTGACGCCGAAGCCATGGCTGGCATTCTCGACGTTCACGACCACGAGGTCAGCTTTCAACGCCGCACGCAAGGCGGGCAGTTCGCCAGTGACCGCATCGCGGCCGGCACGGCCCACGACATCGCCGAGAAACAGAATGCGCAAGAGGCAGAGACCTATGGTTCGGTGCGGAGGAAGCCGGCTTCGGTGGCGATGCCGTGCAGCGGCACGTCGTGCGCGCCGGCAGGCACCTTTGCCACCTGCTGCCCGGCAAAGGCAACGCCCAGTGCCCAGGCGCCGGGCAGCCCCGCCAGCGTGCGGTCGTAGTAGCCGCCGCCATAGCCGAGCCGCCGGCCCGCCGCATCGAACGCCAGCAACGGCACCAGCAGGGCGGCGGGGACTACGACCGGCGCGTCATCCGGCGGAACGGAGGTGCCGAAACGGCCCGGGACAAGCGGCGCACCGAACCGCCAGCGGCGGAAAACGAGTGGCTGGCCACGCGGTGGCGTGACCGGCAGGGCCAGGGTGTGTCCGGCATCCTGCAAGGCCAGCATCAGGGGCCGGATGTCGATCTCGTCGCCTATAGGCCAGAAGCCGGCGACAACGGCCCCGGCCGGTGGGGCGCAGTGACGGAGCACCACCGCCGCCAGCGCCGCGCCGGCACCGGGCTGCACGAGTGCTCCGCGCGCTGCCGCTGCCGAGCGGCGCAGGGCCGCCTTGGCACGCGCCAAGTCTTCCGGATTACTCATGAAAGGAGGTGGAGCCACCCTGGCCGTTGGCGGGTTTATCCTCCTGAGACCTGCTTAAACAGGTGGGCGCCAGGTAGCCGGACCAAGGCCCGGCCAGAGCCAGCTCCCGGAGGGTGCTTATTGGCCCCGGGGATATGAAGCCTGACGAACCGGGCAGCTCCGCAGCAGTAATTAGGGTCGCTCCAGCCCGTCCGCAATGGCCTCGATCTTCTCGGCCACGCGTGCCAGCCGCTCGGCCAGCTTGGGATCGGTGGCGGCGCCCCCCGGCTGGCCGGCGCGGGCGTGGGAGAGTTCCACCCGCAGGTCGTGCAGTTCATCCGCCAGCAGCAGGGAGGCCAAGAGCAACAGCCGGCTTTCACCGAACTGCCCGCCCATGGCACGGATCGAGCCGACGCGGCGGTCCACCTCCGCCGCCAATGCGATCAGGTGGCCTTCCTGGCCGTCCTCGCAGGAAACGGGATGCGTGTAGCCGCCGATGCGGACCGTGACCTGACCCAAAATCAGCGCTCCTGGTCGGTGTGGGGGGTGGGCTGCGGCGTGGCGGGCAAGCCATCCTCGTCCGCAACCGCATCCGCAGGGGGCTCCGGCGGCGATACCGGTGCCGCCGGCTCAGGCGGCACGTCCGGTTCCGTCACCCCGGGGCCCGGCGGCAGGCCATCTTCCGAATCGGTGTCGGCATCGGCGTCGTCCAGCTCGGCCAGCGCGGCGCGCAGGCGCAGCACCGTGCCGTCCAGCCGCCCGGCCAGTTCGGCCACGCGCGCGGCGGGCACGCCCTCCACCGGGCGTGGACGGCCCGCCGCTTCGGCCAGGCGGCCGACCGCGCGTTCCAGCCGTGCCGCAGCCTCGCTTACCGCGTCGCTCATGCCGCCGTCCTCGTCATGGTCCCGGCGCTGCGGCGCGGGACCGTGGAAACCAAGTTTGCCGCGCCGGCCCAGCCGGCCCTGCGCGGTCTCGCGATGTCCTGCATTGCCCCAGGCTTTACGCGCGCGCTACGGCCAGGGTCAACGCCACCGGCACCCCGCCAGGTGCCCGAACAAGGATGATGCGTGAAATCGTCGTCTGCGACCAGTGCCGCAGCCCTCCAGACCTGGGCACCGGCCCTGCTGGTGCATGATGCCGCGCAGCTCGCCGCCGCCCTGGTCGTGGCGGCGCCGATGCTCGCGCCTGACCGGCCGCTGCCGCTGGTGACGGCGCGGGAGGCCGCCGCCGTTCTGGCGCCGGACCTGCAGCTGGCCATGCTGGCGGCCGGCAGCACCGGCATTCCGGTGGATTGCATCCCCGTGGTCGATTGCGGCGCCGCCCCGGGCCACGCGCTGGAAGCGCTGCGGGCCGGCGCCCCCGTTGTGGTGCTGTCCGCGCAATGCCCGGCCTGGAACAGCGTGCGCAGCGTGGCGGCGGAACTGCGGGCCCTGCTGATGCCCGCACCGCCCCCGGCGCTGGACCTGCGGGGCTGGCGGGCAAGCAGCGCCTTCGGCACCGGCCGGCTCCGGGCTTGGCTGGCGGGTGACACCGTTAAACCCCTCCGCTAGACCGCCGCAGCAATCCGCAGCCAGAAGGGCCCTGCCGCATGACGCCGAACCGCCGCCCGGACCGGGCCTGAGCCATGCCCGCCCGTGAGGAAGGCTGCCGCCTTTACCTGGTCACGCCGCCGGCGCTGGAGCCCCGCGCCTTCGCCGACACCCTTGCCCGCGCGCTGGATGCGGGCGACGTCGCGGCGCTGCAGCTGCGATTGAAGGACGTGGACGACGACGCGGTGAGGCGCGCGATCGACGTGCTGCGGCCGGTCGCGCAATCGCGCGATGTGGCCTTTCTTCTGAACGACCGGGCGGAGCTGGCGGCGCAAACCGGCTGCGACGGCGCCCATCTGGGCCAGGAGGATGGCGACCACGCGGCCGCGCGCAAGCTGCTGGGCAATGGCATGCTCGGCATCAGCTGCCAGAACAGCCGCCACCTGGCGATGCGCGCGGGCGAGCTGGGGGCCGACTACGTGGCCTTCGGCGCCTTCTTTCCCACCAGCACCAAGGCGGTGACGGAGCTGGCGGATGTGGAGGTGCTGGAATGGTGGTCCTCGATCTTCGAGGTCCCCTGTGTGGCGATCGGCGGCATCAATCCCGAAAACTGCGGGCCGCTGGTGCGCGCGGGCGCTGACTTCCTGGCCGTGGTCAGCGCGGTGTGGAACCACCCCGAGGGCGCCGGCGCCGGCGTGCGGGCGATGAACGCGGCCATTGCCGCTGCCTGAATGCGCGAAGGGCGGCCCGGGCGATGCCTGGGCCGCCCTTCGCGGCGGACGATGGGGGCTGGTCCGCGCTTAGCGGCGGGCGCTGCCGAGCGCGAGGTCGGCGGACACCTCGGCCAGATGGGCGGCGTGCGGCGAGGCCGGCGCCTCGGCCAGCTCCTCGAAGCCGCCGGCGCTGGCGGTCATCATGCGCTGGCCGTTGTCGGGGCGGTTATAGATGAAGCCGTAGGTCGGGTACACGCGGCCATAGGCCTCGTCGCTGCGGCCCACCTGCACGCGCACCGCGCTCCAGTCGTTGCGGTCCGAGACGTCGACCACCGAAGCGCCCCGGATGACGGTGCCCTTGCGGATGCCGGGGCCTTCCCAGTTGGCGTGGTCGATCAGGACCTCGCGGGCGCTGACGATGCGGGACACGACCGCCACATGGCCCAGGCGCATGCCGCCCGAGGACCGGAAGGCCATCACCGCGCCCCGCTCCGGACGGGAGCCACGGGCGTAGGAGCCAGCGGCACTGGCCCACCAGGTGTGGGCGTTGCCGATGATGTCCATGCCGGTCACCTGGCGGACATAAGGGACGCAGGAGATCGGACCACCGGAATAGGTGGCGGCGCGCGCCGCCAGGCCGGCCGCCGCAGACATGCGCATCGCGGGCTTGTCGGTGGTGGGCTTGCTGCTGAGGGCGGCGCTCTGCTCCACCGGGATCGCACGCTGCTGCTTCGCGGTTTCACGGCCACCACGGCTGGTCGGGGCGGCATCCGCCACCTGGGGCACCAAACCGGCGGTACCCAGAAGAACAGCCAAAGTCAGAGCCGTGGTCGAAAACCGCATGAAACCCCCTCGCGCCTAGTAGCCCCCACCGGGCCGTTGCCGGCTTCGGTGAACAAGGCGGTAGCAAAGGGTTTCAGGTGACGACAATGCGAATGCGTGTTTCAGCCGGAAATGCACTGTGATTCGGCAGTTCCAGCATCACACGGCAGTGATTAATGTGATGTTAATCCTATAACATCGGCTTGCGGCACGAAATGCAACAGTGTTGCGATGTATCTGCCACAGGGCCGGAATCGTCGTCGAGAAACAAAAACGGCGTGGCCAGGTTCCCCAGCCACACCGTTTCGTGAACCATAAAATTGAAAGTCTAGCAGGCAATCACCGGCAGGCGGTGATCATGATCTCCACCAGATGGCGCGGGTCGGCCATGTTGGCTTCCACGCAGGCGCGCACCGGGGCGCCGCCCTCCGGCAGCCACTGGGTCCACACCGCGTTCAGCGCGTCGCGGTCGCGGATGTCCTTGAGCCAGACCTGGGCCTGCAGCAGGCGGGTCTTGTCGGTGCCGTGGTTTTCCAGCAGCTCGTCGATCTTCGCCAGCACCTGCTTGGTCTGGTCCGTGACGTCCTTGGACAGGTCCTGCGCCGTGACGCCGGCCAGAAACACGAAGCCGTGGTATTCCACCGCGTTGGACAGGACCGGGTTGCTTTCGTGGCGGGTGATCTTGCTCATGGCGCACTGCGCTCCCTGGGTGGTGACGTGGGTGCCTGCTTCTAGGCTGCGGGGCACCCACCCGCAAGCCGACCGGCTTCAGCCGGGCGGTACCTCCAGCGACGCCTCGATATGCTTGATGCGCGACAGCCCCCAGGCAAACACCAGAAGCGCCAGCGCGACCATGACCATTACCGGAAGGCGCAGCCCGAAGGCCTCCCCCGCAGCACCCAGGATCAGCGCGCCGAGCGCCGGGCAGGCGCGGGTGATCATGCCCCACAACGACAGCACCCGGCCGCGCATCTCCGGCCGTGCCGCCGTTTGCGCCAGCTGCTGGGTGGAGATGCCGTGCAAGGACGCGCTGGCGCCGATCAGGGTGGCGCACAGCACGCCGAACGGAAACCACCCCGTGGCGGCGAAGCCGGCGATGGCGATGGCCTGTGCCAGCCCCGACATGATGGAGATCCGCGTGGCGCCCTGCAGCCGCCCGCGCGCCGTGAGCCAAACGCCTGACACCAGCGCGCCGACGCCGAAGCTGGCGGTCAGCAAGGCGAGCGATTCCGCTTCGCGCGCGAAGTTCCGTTCCACGAAGGGCGGCAACAGTTCCTGCACGCAGCGCAGCAGCACGCCGATCATCGCCGCATAGCCGAGCAAGGGCCCCAGGCCCGGGTGGCGCCGGACGTAATCCAGGCCTTCCCGCACCTCGCCCCAAAGGCTGCCGGTCGAGGGGTGGCCACGCCGGTGCGCCGGGTCCACCCGCATGAAGTGCATGCTGATCAGGGCCAGCGTATAGGCCGCCGCATTGCAGGCGACGGCGGGCGCCACGCCGAAGCCCGCGATCACCAGCCCCGCCAAGGCGGGGCCGATAAAGCGGGCAACGTTGAACACCAGGGAATTGCAGGCCACCGCCGCCGGCAGGTCCGCCCTGGGCACGATGCCGGACAGCAGGGTTTGCCGTGCCGGCTGCAGGAAGCTGGCGGCCGTGCCGCTGGCAAGCTCCAGCGCCACCAGGTATTCCAAACGCATCTGCCCCGTCGCCACCAGGGTGGCGACCGTCGCCGCCTCGCAGGCGATGACGCCCTGCGCCACCGTGGTAAGCCGCACCCGGTCCAGCCGGTCCGCCACGGCACCCGCCACCGGGCTGATCAGCGCCGCCGGCGCCAGGTCGCTGAAGGCGACGATGCCGACCCAGAAGGCGCTGTGGGTCAGCTCCCAGGCCAGCCAGCCGACGGCGATGCGGTGCATCCACAGCCCCGTCCAGGCCACCATGCTGCCGCCAAAAAAGATGCGGGCGTTGCGCGTCGCCAGGGCGCGGCCAAGCGCCCCGAACGCCGCGAAGGATGGCAGCTCAGCGGACCCGCGCGCGCCTTGCCGGCGGGGCGGGTGCCGGCGCGGGCGCCGGATCGGCCACCGCGGGCGCCGGGGCGGCGGCGGGCGTCGGCGCCGCGGCGGCGGCATTGGCGCCGCGCACGCAATCCTCGACCAGCCGGCTTTGCTCGAAGCGTGACGACAGGCGCTGGGTGCTCATCGAGCCCGCCACGGTGTCCGTGAAGGCACCCGCACCGATTCGCGCCTCGGCCTCGTCGGTGCGCATCAGCTGGCCACGGTCGCGATAGCGCATGGCACGCTCGGCATCCTGGCGGCAGGCGGCGTTGGTCGCGTCCTGCTGGCGCTGCTCGCCGGAGCGGGGCGCACCGGCGGGGCCGGCGCCGGCACCAGCACAGGCACCCAGTAGCAGCAGCATAGAGAAAGCGAGGGGTTTCATGGCACGCTCCGGGGCCGGCGGATGGGACCGGAACGCGCCACGGGCCTGGCCGTGGCACGGATCAGCCCGCGTCCACCCCCCTGCCCGCCGCGACCCCGGCGATACGACGCGACAATAGCCGCTTCATCTCGGTTTCGTCGAACCGCCCCGCCGCGTCCAGCCCCTGCGTGGCAGCGGCGGCCAGCAAAGCGGGGTGCAACTCGATCCCGTCGGCGCCGATCGCGAAAAGCCCGGTCATCCAGCGCGCCCGCCCCAGCAGCTCGATCAGCGCCAGCAGGCGAAGGCAGAGCGCCAGGCCGGGCAGCGTTTGCAGGTCGGCCAGCCGGTCCACCGCCTCGGCCCAGCAGGCGGCATCGGCATCGGCGAGGGTCAGCACCGGGCCAGGGGCGCCGTCGTCCAGAAAGCGCAGGGTACGGTGCGGCCCCCAGTGTTCGGCGCTCGCGGCGGCACGGGCGACATCCCAGCCCAGGCTGAGGTCGCGGGGCGCGACGGCGGGCAACTGTTCGGGCCGGCAGGGAATGGCGTAGTGCAGCGCGCCGTCCGGCGCGCGCGCCACGCGGATCGCGGTGGGCATGGGCGGCAAGATGGGGTGCCACCCCCTGCCCTGCTAGCCCTCGGCCCGCAGCCGCCCGGCATTCTCCAGGATGGCATCCATCAGGGCCCGGGCCGGGCGGTGCTGCGGTCCGGGACCGATCACGACGAACTCGATCTCGCCCAGCGCCGGCAGGTGGCGGGATGGCGGCAGCGGCGCGAGCCCCGGCGGCACCAGCCGCGCCGAATGGGCCGTCACCCCCAATCCGGCCAGCGCCGCCGCCCGCAACCCGCTGAGGCTGCCGCTGGTGCAGGCCACCCGCCATGCGCGCCCGGCGCGTTGCAGGGCATCCAGGCAATGGGCGCGGGTGATGCTGGGCGGCGGAAACAGCACCAGTGGCAGCGGTAGCGCCGGGTCGGGCCGGAGGCCGGGGCGGCCGATCCAGGCCAGCGGCTCCTGCCAGGCGCTTTCGCCGCGCGGGTCGGTGCCGCGCCGCTTCACCAGGATCACATCCAGCTCGCCCGCGTCATAGCGTTCGTACAGCAGCCCGCTCAGCCCCACCGTCAGTTCGAGGTCGACGCCGTCGTGCGCCAGGCCGAATTCCGCGAGCACCTCGGGCAGCCGGGAATAGGCGAAGTCCTCCGACGCCCCGAGCCGGATCCGCCCGCGCAGCGAGGAACCAGCGAGGTGCCGCTCCATGCGGTCCTGCGCATCCAGGATGCGGCGCGCGAAGCCGCACAGCGCATCGCCATCCGGCGTCAGCGCCACGGAATGGGTGTCGCGGGCAAACAGGCTGCGGCGGACCTGGTCTTCCAGCCGGCGGACATGCTGGCTGACAGTGGATTGCCGCAACCCGAGCCGCCGCGCGGCTTCCGTGAAGCTGCGCGTTTCCGCCACCGCCAGAAACGATCGGAGCAGATCGGGGTGCACCATGACGAATGGTTATCATGGATCGCGATGACTCATATCGGAAACATACGCTTCATGAATAAGAGCAGTGGGGCGTATGGAAGCGGCAACCACGAAGGTTCCTGCACCATGCGCCTGCTTCGCCGGCTACCGATCGACCGTTTTCTGCTGATGCTCGTCGCCACCGTGGCGCTGGCGGCGTTGCTGCCGGCACGCGGCACGGCGGCGGAAGGAGTGGGCGCACTGGCCTCGGTCGCCGTGGCGCTGCTGTTCTTCATCTACGGCGCCAAGCTGGCGCCCAAGGCGGTGGTCGAGGGCCTGTTGCATTGGCGCCTGCAGGCCCTGGTGCTCGGCAGCACCTTTGTGCTGTTTCCCTTGCTCGGCCTGCTGGCCACCGCTCTTCTGGGGCGCTGGATCGGGCCGGGCCTGTCGCTCGGCCTGCTGTTCCTGTGCGTGCTGCCGTCCACGGTGCAGTCCTCGATCGCCTTCACATCCGTGGCGCGCGGCAATGTGCCGGCGGCGCTGTGCTGCGCGTCGGTGTCCAACCTCCTGGGCATGGTGCTGACACCGGCTCTGGTGGCGCTGCTGCTGCAAACCAAGGGCGCCGGCTTCAGCACGGATGCGCTGCGCGACATCGGGCTGCACCTGCTGCTGCCGTTTCTGGTCGGCCAGGCGGCACGCCCCTTGATCGGCGGCTTCATCAGCCGGCACAAGCTGCTGACCTCGGTGGTGGACCGCGGCTCCATCCTGCTGGTGGTGTATGCGGCCTTCAGCGAGGGCGTGGTGTCCGGCATCTGGCACCAGGTAGACCCGGCCAGCCTGCTGGTGGTCGCCCTGGCGGATATGGCGATCCTGGGCATCGTCCTGAGCGTCACCATGCTGGCCGCGAGACGGCTTGGCTTCGGCAAGGCGGACGAGATCGTGATCGTTTTCTGCGGGTCCAAGAAAAGCCTGGCGAGCGGCGTGCCGATGGCCAGCATCCTGTTTCCCGGCCACCCCGTGGGGCTGCTGGTGCTGCCGCTGATGCTGTTCCACCAGATCCAGCTCTTCGCCTGCGCCGCGCTGGCACAGCGCTATGCCCGGCGGGACGAGATGCCCAAGGGCGCCCTGCCCGCCGAGTAACTCCCGGGGCACGTGGCCGCGCCCCGGGCCCCGCCGTTCAGCGCGGCTGGCTCGCGCTCACCTTGTCGAGCAATGCGGATGCCGCGTTCACGCAAGCCTGCATCGGCTCGTTCTCGGCGCAGCGCACATGCAGCTCCGTGTCACCCTTCTCGATATGGAAGGACGCGGCGCGCGACGGCGGCGGGCCACCGTGGAACGGGCCCGGACCGCCCATCGGCCCGCGCATGCCGGGGCCACCCGCGCCGCGCATGCCTGGGCCGCCGGGGGGCGGCGGCGGCGGGGTGTCGGCCTGCGCCTGGGGGGCGGGGGGCGGCGGTGCGGCCGTCTGTGCCAGGGCCACGCCGGTGGCGCCCATCAGCATCAGGCCGGCGCCGAGCATCACGAACTTCCTCATGGCATCTCCTTGCGGTCAGCTGCGCCGGCTTCCCGGAAATGGGGCCGGCGTCGCCTGATCCGTACCAGCGCCATAACGTGGCGTCTTGGATGGAGTTGTTATCTATTGTTTCCAGCCAAGCTCTACGTTGAGGCCACGCAGAACCCACGCCATCGGAACGTGACTTTTACTTTATCTTTCGCGCCTTTATTCCGCCGCGATACTGCCATGGCGGGCGGCGGTCTCGGCTGAAATCAGCCCGTCCCGCAGGTCCGCCGAAACCCGGCCCCTGTCCCGCGCCGCCGGCTCGCCGAGGCCGCCACCGCCGGGCGTCAGCACCACCAGCCGCTCCCCCGGCGGGATGACCTGCAGCCCCTTGCCGCGCAACGCCGCGCCGGAGCCAAGCCCGACATAGCCCGCAGCGCCGTCCCCGCCGCCATCCCGGCCGCGCGGCGGGAACTGGATGCGGTCGAACGCCGCCAGCAGCTCAAAGGGCGCGTTGTCGCGGTTCTCGATCTCCATGACCTGGCCCAGGCCGCCGCGCGTGCGCCCGGCGCCGCCAGAATCCGCCCGCAGCTCCTTGCGCCAGAACATCAGCGGCGACTGGATCTCCGCGATCTCGACCGGCGTGCCGGCGACGCCCGAGGGATAGGCGGTGGCCGATAGCCCGTCCTGCCGCGGCCGCGCGCCGGTGCCGCCGTTGGTGGTGATGGTCATGGCGTAGCCGTGGTTGGGGCCATGGCCTGCCGGCCGCGCGCCGCGCACCACGATGTTCCAGATGCAGGAGGTCCCTTCCGCCGGCACGCGGTCGGGCAATGCCTGCCGCAGGCAGCCGAACACCATGTCCGGCAGCATCTGCCCGATGATGTGGCGCGCGGAGACCGGCGCCGGCTTCTCGGCGTTCAGGATGGCACCGACGGGCGCCGAGACGGTGAGCGGCGCCAGCGAGCCGGCATTGTTCGGGATCTCCGCCGCCACGACGCAACCGATGCCGAAGCAGGTATAGGCGGTGGTATAGGCCAGCGGCACGTTGATGCCCCGCGCCACGGCGGCGGAGGTGCCCGTGTAGTCCACATGGATGTTGCTGTCCGTGATGGTCAGCGTCGCCTGCAGCGTCAGCGGGTGGTCGTAGCCGTCGATGGTCATGCTGTGCGTCCAGCTGCCCTTTGGCAACTTGGCGATCTCGGCCAGCACGGCCTCGCGCGAACGCTCGATGATGTAGTCGGCCAGGGGTTCCAGGCTGGTGATGCCGAATTCCGCCATCATGGCGGACAGGGCGCGCACCCCCACGTCATTGCAGGCAGCCAGCGAATAGGTGTCGCCCTCCGTATCGACGGGCAGGCGCGTGTTGGCGCGGATCATCGCCATCAGCGTCTCGTTCACCGTGCCCCGGTCGATCAGCTTCAGCATGGGGATGTAGAGCCCCTCCATGAAGACGTCGCTGGCCTCGGGGCCATTGCCCAGGCCGCCGATATCCATCAGGTGGCTGGTGCAGGAGAACAGCCCCACCAGCTTGCCGTCGTGAAAGGCGGGCGTGGTGATGACGAAGTCGTTGAGATGCCCCGTGCCCATCCAGGGGTCGTTGGTGATGAAGGCGTCGCCTTCCCGCATCGTGTCCAGCGGGAAGTGGCGGATGAAGTGCTTCACCGCCTCGGCCATCGAGTTGACGTGGCCGGGCGTGCCGGTGACGGCCTGGGCCAGCATCCGCCCCTGGAGGTCGAAGATGCCGGCGGAGATGTCGCCGCATTCGCGCACGATGGGGCTGAAGGCGGTGCGGATCAGCACCTGCGCCTGCTCGCCCACCACGGCGATCAGGCGGTTCCACATGATCTGCAGGTCGATCAGGCCGGGTTGCGCGCTCATGCCGCCTTCCTTTCCATGACGATGCAGCCCGCGCCGTCGATATGCGCATCGAAGGTGGCGGAGACGAAGGTGGTCGTCTCGTCCTCCGCGATCACCAGCGGGCCGGGGATGACGGCGCCGGGCGCCATGGCGGCGCGCTGAAAGACCGGCACGTCCAGATGCGTCTCGCTACGCCCGTCGAACACCCTGCGGCGCCCACTGGCCTGCGGTGCCGGGCCTGGCGGCACGGCGGGGGCGATGGCGGGCTTTTCCACGGTGGTCGAAACCAGCACCGACCAGTTCAGTACCTCGATCGCCGCCGCCGGGATGATGCGGGCGAACTGCGCGGCGTATTCCGCCTCGAAGACGCGGCGCAGCTCCGGCACGTCGTCCGCCGTCAGCGCGCGGTTCGGCAGCGGCACGGTGATCTCGTGCCCCTGGCCGACATAGCGCATGAAGCCCATCCGCCGCTCGAACAGCGCGGCACCGCGCGCGCCGGGCTCGACCAGCGCGCGGGCGCTGGCGGCCATTTCCTCGAACAATGCCGAGACCCCTGCCCCGTCGAAGCTTCCATCGATCCGCGCGTGGCGGGAGCGCACGATCTCATAGGCCACCGGCGCGGCGAGAAAGCCCACCGCCGAGCCGACCCCGGCATTGGGCGGCACCAGCACGCGGGCAACGCCGACCTTCTCGGCCACCCGTGCCGCATGCAGCGGCGCCGCGCCACCGAAGGCGATCATGGTGTGCTGTGCGATCACCGCGCCGCGCTCCGCCGCATGCACGCGAGCGGCGCTGGCCATGTTCTCGCAAACCATCTCATACACCGCATAGGCCGACATCTCGGGCGAAAGCCCCAGCTTGCCGCCAATCTCCCGCCCCAGCGCGTCCAGCGACAGGTCGGCCCGCAGCGTCATGCTGCCGCCGGCGAAGCCTTGCGGCTCGATCAGCCCCATCGCCACGTCGGCATCCGTCACCGCCGGGCGGGTGCCGCCGCGCCCGTAGCAGGCTGGGCCAGGTACGGAGGAGGCGCTTTCCGGCCCCACCGTCACCCGCTGCATGGCATCCACCTGCGCGATGGAGCCGCCGCCGGCGCCGATCTCCACCATCTCGATCACCGGTATCTTCAGCGGCAGGCCGGAGCCTTTCATGAAGCGCGCGGTACGGTCCACCTCGAAGAAGCGCGCCGTCGCGGGCTCCCCTTGCTCGATCAGGCAGACCTTGGCGGTGGTGCCGCCCATGTCGAAGGACAGCACGCGCTGCTCGTCCGCCCGCAAGGCGACCTGGGCGGCGAAGATGGCGCCGCCCGCCGGGCCGGATTCCACCAGCCGCACCGGGAACTTCTGCGCCGTTTCCAGCGCTGTCAGCCCGCCGCCCGAGGTGACCAGGTAGGTCGCGCCCCGATATTGCCGGGCCTGCAGCGCCGCCGCCATGCGGCCGAGATAGCCTTCCATCAGCGGCTGCACATAGGCGTTGGCCACGGCGGTGGAGGTGCGCTCGTATTCCCGCACCTCCGGGCAGACCTCGTGCGCCAGGGTGATGGCGAGGTCCGGCATCAACCCCCGCAGCACCGCCGCGGCGCGCTGTTCGTGGGCCGGATTGGCATAGGCGTGCAGAAAAGCGAAGGCGACGGACTGCACGCCCGCTTCCGCCAGCCGTGGCGCCAGGGCGGCGACGGCGGCCTCATCCAGCGGCAGCCGCACGGCGCCATCGGCATCCACCCGCTCGGGCACCGTGAAGCGCAGGGCGCGCGGCACCAGCGGCTTCGGTTTCTCGATGGAAAGATCGTA
This sequence comes from Roseomonas haemaphysalidis, assembly GCF_017355405.1. NCBI lineage: Bacteria > Pseudomonadati > Pseudomonadota > Alphaproteobacteria > Acetobacterales > Roseomonadaceae > Roseomonas > Roseomonas haemaphysalidis. Next base: position 2,392,512 of record NZ_CP061177.1, on the reverse strand, counting down.
CTGGTCGTAGCGGCTTTCGGTGCCGATCTCGATGACGTCGCGGAAGCCCTCGGTCGCGATCAAGGCCGTGCGGGCGCCCCGGCGCTCGATGATGGCGTTGGTGGCCAGCGTCGTGCCGTGCACGAAGACGTCGATGTCGGAAAACTGCAGCCCGGCATCGCCCAGCACCAGCCCGATGCCGTCGAGCACGCCATCCTCCGGCGCCGCGGGCGTGGTCAGCACCTTGCGGGTGCGGCGGGCGCCGCCGACGTCCAGGACCACATCGGTGAAGGTGCCGCCGATATCGGCGGCGAGGCGGACGGTGGGCGAGGTCTGCAAGCTGAGGACTCCTGGCGACACAAGGTCAGCCTACCCGGAAGCAACGCCCGTGCCAGCCAGGAAGCGCCGGCCCATCGTCACCGTGCCATGGGTGTAATCCGCGCCCAGGGCCTGTGCCGTCGGCGTTTCGGCATGCGAGGCGATCCAGGCGGTCAGCAGCATGCGCCGCAGCATGATGAAGCGGGGCAGCATGGCGGTGTCGCGCTCCGCCAGCGGCGCCACGGCACGATAGCCGGCGATCCATTCCGCCATCAGCCGCGGCACCGCCGGGTCGTGTTCCATGAAGCTGACGGCGGCGGCGAAATCGTAGAGATGCCAGCAAAAGCCGCAATCGTCGAAGTCAATGACGCCCAGGCGGGCGCCATCCGCCAGAAGGTTGGTCAGGCGCAGATCGGCATGCACCAGCCCGAAGCGGTCCGGGCCATCCCCGAAGGCGTCCAGCTCATCGCCCAACCGGCTCGCGACGGCCGCCAGCACCGCCTCGCCCGCCGCATCAAGCCCGATCGCGGCGCGCCAGGGACCCCAGTGGCCCTGGTCGCCCAGCATGGTCGAGGCATCCCACCGCTTGCGCCGGAAGCCTTCCGGCGGCGACCAGCCGCGCGCATGGGCATGCAGCCGCGCGGTGATGCCGCCAAGCTGGCGGAAGCGCGCCGGCAGGTCGCCGGCCGGGTCCACGCCCGGCATGTGGGCAAAGGCGACGGCGTGCCGCAGCACCGCGCCGTCCGGCAGGGCCTGCAGCAGCGTGCCGTCCAGCGCCGGGACCGGGGCGGGCGTGTGGACGACGCCTGCCGCGCGCAGCGCCGCGATCCAGTCCAGCTCCGACCGCATCTCCGCGGGCGTGTGGTAGCCGTCGCGATAGACCCGCAACACCAGCGCTTCACCGGCGATGAAGGTGGCGTTCTCCGACACGTTCAGCAACGAGAGCGGCGCGTCGGCCGGCAGTCCCCAGCGTGGCAGGGCGGCGGCCAGCAGGCACCGCAGGCGGTCGAGAAAGGCGGCATCGTACATCCGCCGCCGGATAGCGGATCAGACGGCCTGCGCGAAGCGGGTGATGCGGAAGGGCTCCAGCGGCACGTCCGTTTGCCCGTCCAGCACCAGTTCGCTCAGAATGGCACCGATTGCCGGGCCAAGCTGGAAGCCCGCGCCCGAGAAGCCGAAGGCGTGGAACAGCCCCGGCGTGGTGGCGCTGGGGCCGATCACCGGGATGCTGTCGGGCATCTGCCCGTCGATGCCGCTCCAGGACCGGATCACCTGCGCGCCAGCCAGGTGCGGCACCAGCTCGATGGCCAGGGCGGCGGTGGCCATGGTCACCTCCGCGACCGGGCGGGACCAGGGGATGGCGCCCGGCGGCCCCGGGTCGCTTTCCCCATGGCCGCCGCCGATCACCACGTTGCCACGCGGAATCTGGCGCAGGTAGACATTGCCACCGACCACGCCGAGGTTCGGCTCGATCATGTAGGGCAGCGGCTCGGTGACAAACATGTTGGGGCTGAGCGGGACCACCGGCACCGGCTCGCCAAAGGCCGCCGCCACCCGGCCGCCCCAGAAGCCCGCGACATTCAGCAGAACCGGGGCGGAGAACCGGCCGCCGCCCGCCGTGCCGAGGTGGAACAGCGCGCCGTCATGCGCCATCTCCAGCACCTCGCACCGCTCGTGAATGCTGGCGCCGGCCTGCCGCGCCGCGCGGGCCAGGGCGGGTGCCAGCAGCCGGGGGTTGGCCGAGCCGTCTTCCGGCGACATGGAGCCCGCCACCACCGTCGGCCCCAGCCACGGATAATCAGCGCGGATCGCGTTGCGGCCGACCATGCGCAGCCCCAGCCCATGCTCCCGCGCCACGTCGAGATAGGCGACGAGCACCGCCTCCTCCGCCGCCGAGCGGGCCAGCTTCAGGTGGCCGGTGACGGTGAACTCCGCTTCCGTGCCGGCCAGATGCTTCATGCGGCCCCAGAGCTCGCGCGAGCGGCGGGCGATCGGCAATTCCGCCGGGTGGCGCCCCTGCTGCCGCACCCCGCCGTAGTTGACGCCGGAGGCCTGGCCGCCCACCAGCCCGCGTTCCAGCAGCGCCACCTTTGCGCCCCGCCGCGCCAGGTGCAGCGCCGCCGAGCAGCCGGCGCCCCCGGCCCCGAGCACCAGGACGTCGAAGCTCATGGCGCCGCCCCCAGCGGGATCGGCTTGACCGGCGCCTGCCCGCGCAGCCGCCCAACCTCCGCCACGGAGCAGCCCAGCTTGGCAGCGAGGATCTCGGCCGCGGCGGCGCCACAAACGCGGCCCTGGCAACGGCCCATGCCGGCGCGGCTGATGGCCTTGGCGCGGTTCAGTTCCGGCGCGCCCAGCGCCGGGCCGTCAGTGGTGGCGCGCAACGCGCCGGCCGTCAGGTTCTCGCACCGGCAGAAGATGGCGTCGTCGGGCATCCCGGCCGCCAGATGCGCCGGAAAGGGAAAGGCGCTTTCGAGAGCGGCACGGAAACGGGCCAGGTTGCGCAGCTTGGCGTCCAGCACCGTCGTGTCCACGGCATGCCCGGCATCCTGCAGCAACGCCAGGGCCGCGCGCTGGCCACCGAGTTCCGCCACCTCCGCGCCGCCGATGCCGCTGCCGTCGCCCGCGAGATAAAGGTCCGGGACGGGTGTGCGCCCGGCAGCGTCCCGCCGGGGGGCCCAGCCGTGCTGCTGGGGGTCGAAATCGAAGGGGATGCCGGCGAGGTCCGCGAGCTGCGCTTCCGGCTTCAGCCCCCAACCCATGCCCACGGCATCGCATTCCACTTGGTGCTCACGCCCCCGCGCATCGCGCCAGCGAATGCCGGCCACCGTGTCCTGACCTTCGATCGCCAGCGGCGTGACACCTTCGGCGATCCGGACGCGATGCGCCCGCAGCCAGGCGATGTAGTAGAGCCCCTTGGCGAAGGTGGCGGGCCCGCGCAGCAGGCCGGGGGCGGCGGCGGCCTTGGTGGCGAAGGGCGTGGTGTCCAGCACGGCCGCCACCTCGGCCCCCGCCCTGGCGTATTGATAGGCCACCAGCCACAGCAGCGGACCGCTGCCCAGAAAGGCCACCCGCCGGCCGATGCCGCAGCCCTGCGACTTCAGGGCGATCTGCGCGCCGCCCATGGTGGTGACGCCCGGCAGGGTCCAGCCCGGCACCGGCAGCACGCGGTCCATGGCGCCGGTGCACAGGATGGCGGAGTCGTAGTCCACCACGCCCTGCCGCCCGGCGCCGAGCGTGTTCAACTGCCGCGCGCCGGGGCGGATGTTCCAGACCAGCGTTTCCGGCCGCCAGTCGGCCCGTGCCCGGGCGATGTCAAAGGCGGCATGCAGCGCGGTGGCCCGCTTGGCCTCGAAACCGTAGAGCTGGCGCGCGTCGCGCCGCAGCCCCGCGGGCGGGCGCTGGTAGATGCGGCCGCCGCCCTCCACTGCCTCGTCCAGCCAGACGGGGCGGAGCCCGGCCTCCAGCAGCGCCGTCACCGCCCGCACGCCGGCCGGGCCGGCACCGACCACCGCCACCTTCATCCGCGCATGACCTTCATGCCGTCCCGCGCCAGGGTGGCACAGGCCCGGACCCGGCCGAGACCCTCCACCGAAACCCAGCAGTCCTGGCAGGCGCCCATCAGGCAGAAGCCGGCGCGCGGGCCGTCGCCGAACTCGCTGGCCCGCAGGTGGCCGGCGCCGCCGGCCAGCAGGGCAGTCAGCACCGTGTCGCCCTCCAGGCCCGCGACCGGGGCGCCATCCAGCGTCAGGTGGAGCGGCGGCCGGTCGGTGTCGCGCAGGCGGGCCAGCTTCACAGCGTGTCCTCGTGCCGGCAATTCACCAGGAGCTCGGCGACGCTGGCGGTGTTGGGCAAGCGCAGCAGCATCTCGGCCAGCAATGCCAAGTCCTCAGGGCGGGTCATGCGGTCGCGCGGCAGGGAGGTGACATGCGAGGTCATGTCAGTATCCACGAAGCCGGGGCAGAGCGCCGTGGCACGGATGCCGTGCTCCCAGCCCAGCCGCCGCACCTCCTGCGTCAGTGCCATGACGGCGAACTTGCTCATGGCATAGCCGAGGTTGTCGTTGCGGATCCGCTTGCCGGACAGCGAGGCGACATTGATCACCCGCCCCTGCCCGCTCGCCTTCAGGTGCGGCCAGGCGGCACGCACCGCCAGGATCGGCCCCATGGCGTTGACGGACCAGAGATCCTGGAAGGCTTCGTCCGGCCCCTCCAGCAGCGTAGCGCGCGGATTGATGCCGGCGGCGTTGACCAGCGCATCGACGCGGCCGAAGCGTGCCACCGTGCCCTCGGCCCAGGCGGCGGCGCTGCGGGGCGTGGTGGCGTCATACAGAAAGCCCGCCGCGCCCGCCGGCGCGCGAGAAAGGTCCCGCACCCCGGCGCTGACGGTGCACCCCGCCGCCTGCAGCCGTTCGGCGATGGCCCGCCCGATGCCGCGCGCGGCACCGGACACCATCACCACCTTCCCCGCGAGGTCACGCAAGGGAGGCTGTCTCGAAGGTCAGGCCGGAATAGAAGGTCAGCGCCCCGGGCAGGTTCTTGAAGCCGCTGACCGTCTTTTTCATGGCATAGCCCTGGCTGCGCCAGGTGAGGCCGACGATGGGCGCCTGCTCGATCGCCACGCCCTCCATCTCCTTGTAGATCGCGCGGCGCTTGGCCTCGTCGAACTCGGCGCGCCCGGCCGCCAGCAGCTCCGTGATGCGCTCGGTCTTCAAGCCGTAGCTGCGGACGTAGGAGGGCGACAGGCTGCCGTCGATGAAATTGGCGATGCCGTCGGGGTCGTTGCTGTCCGCCGCCGTGCCCATCACCGCGAAGTCGTATTGCCCACGGTTGCCGATGGATACGCGCGTGCCCCAGTCCGGCAGGCTCAGCGTCACGTTCATGCCGACGGCAGCCAAGTGGTTCTGCACCACCTCCGCCGTGTCCTTGTGCATGCCGTATTGCGCGGTGGACAGCAGCGAAACCGGCACGCCCGCCGCGCCGGCCTCGGCCAGCAGTTTCCTGGACAGCTCCGGATCGTACTTCCAGGCGTCCTTGTATTCCGGATTGTAGAAGGGGCTCGCCTGGGCGATCGGCAACTGGAAAAGACCGGAACCGCGCCCGAAGAAGGCCGCCTTCACCAAGTCGTCGCGCCGGATGGCATGCGCCACCGCGCGGCGCACGCGCGGGTCGTTGAAGGGCGGCTTGCCGCCGTTGAAGACCAGGAACATGAAGGCGCCGTCCACGGTGTCCAGCGACAGCTGCGGGTTGGCGCTGATGGCGTCCATCGCCTGCCAGGGCACGTATTCGATCAGGTCGAGGTCGCCGGACTGCAGCGCCGCCGTGCGCAGGTTCTCGTCCGGGTAAGCCACGACGCGGATGCCCTTCAGGCGCGGCAGCCCGGGCTTGTAGAAATTCGGATTGGCCTCGAAGTCGAGCGAGGTGCCCCGCTCCTGTCCCTTCAGGACGAAGGGCCCGGCACCGACCGGCGCGTTGCGCTCCGAGCCGCGAAAGATGATCGGCAGGTGATAGCTGGCCATGAGGTTGGGCAGCGTGGCCACCGGCACCTTGGTGACGATCCGCACGGTGCGGTCGTCGGGCGTTTCCACCGCCTCGATGTTCTGCATCTCGGCACGGAAGAAGGCGGTGGATTTCGGATCGGCGATCTGCTCGATCGTCCACTTCACGTCGGCCGCCGTCACCTTCTGGCCGTTCTGGAACTTCGCGTCGCGCAGCTTGAAGGTCCAGGCGGTGGTGCCGTCCCGCGCCCAGCTTTCCGCCAGCTCGCCACGCAGCGCGCCGTCGTCGGCATAGGAGCAAAGGCCGCGGTACATCAGCAGCTTCATGGTCGCCGCCGCCGTGCCGCTGTTGGCCCAGGGCTGGATGGTGGGCGGAAAAGAAGACAGCCCGAAGGTCAGCACCCCCGGCGTGGCGGCGCGGGCGCCGGGCACGCGCAGGAAGGGCAGCGCGGCGGCACCGGCCAGCAGGGAACGGCGGGGCAGAGTCACGGGAGGCATGGGCGTGGTCTCCTTTGGCTCAGGCTTGATGATGATAGGCGTCCCGGGCGGCGGCGGCGCTGATCACGCCCTCCGCCACGTCGCGCGCCACGGCTTCCGGCGGGCGGGCGCTGGCGGGGCCATAGGCGCCGGCACCGGGGCTGACGATGGCGAACCACTGGCCGGCCTTGAGCGCCGCGCCGCTGCCGGTGAAGGTCACGCCCGGGCCGCATTCGACGGCGCCGCGCGCGCCCGCCCCGCCGCCCTGCAAGCCCCAGGATTCCGAGCGCAACCGGCCGATGTCCACCCGCACCAGGCAATCCTCGTCGGCGCGGTAGACGCGGCGCAACCCCATGCCACCGCGATGCTGGCCGGTGCCGCCGGAATCCTGGATCAGCTCGTAGCGCAGCAGCGTCAGCGGGTATTCGATCTCCAGCGCCTCGACCGGCAGGTTGGAGGTGTTGGTGTTGTGGACATGCACGCCGTCCAGCCCGTCCTTGTCAGGCCGGGCGCCGCTGCCGCCGCCCATGGTTTCCAGGTAAACCCAGAGCTCGCCGTCCTCCTTGCGCTGGCCGATGAAGCTGGCAACGGTGCAAACGGAGTTGGAGCAGGCCGTGACACGCTCCGGCGCCGCCTGGGCGATGGCGCCGAGGATCAGGTCCGCCACCCGCTGGCAGGCGGCCATGCGGCCGTTCACCGCGGCCGGGTGCTCGCAGTTCAGGATGCTGCCGCGGCGGGCGGTGATGGTCAGCGGCCGCGCCAGCCCGGCATTGGGCAGGATGGTCGGGTCCACGATCGACTTGACCATGTAGTAGACGGTGGCCAGCAGCGCCGTGTAGGTCATGTTGATGCCGGCGCGGCGCTGGTCGGTCGCCTCGAAGTCCAGCGTCATGCCGTCGCCGGCGATGGTGACGGTCACCGCCATCGGCAAGGTTTCGGACAGGTCGATGGGGTCGAACACATCCTCGAAGCGCCAGGTGCCGTCCGGCAGGGCGGCGATGCCGGCGCGCATCTTGCGCTCGGCATAGTCCAGCAGCGCGTCGGCGGCACCGAGCACGGTGTCCACGCCATATTTGGCGCAGAGCCCCTGGAAGCGCAGCACGCCCACGCGGTTGGCCGCCATCTGGGCGCGCAGGTCGGACAGCCGCTCATGCGGCACCTGGCAGTTCAGCAGGATCAGGTCCTGGATGTCGTCCTGCAAAACGCCCGCGCGGTACAGCCGCACGGGCGGGATGCGCAGGCCTTCCTGGTAGATATGCGCGTGGCCGCGGTCGGCGAAGTCGGAATGGTGCGCGAGGTTGACGGTCCAGGCGGCCAGCCGCCCTTCCACGAAGATCGGCTCGGCCAACACGATGTCCGGCAGGTGGGTGCCGCCGCCCTCATAGGCGTCGTTGCCGACGAAGACATCGCCGGGCCGCATCTCCTCAACGCGGTGCTTCGCCATGATCTGCGGGATGATGCCGATGAAGCTGCCGAGGTGGATCGGGATATGCTCCGCCTGGCACAGCGTCTGCCCGGCGGCGTTGAACAACGCGGTGGAACAGTCGCGCCGTTCCTTGATGTTGGTGGAATAGCTGGCACGGATCAGCGCTTCCCCCGTTTCCTCGACGATCGAGGAAAGCGCGGCGCCGATGACCTCGATGGTGATCGGGTCCAGCGCGGCGGGCGTGGCGTGCGCGACGGCGTGGCTCATGCCGCGACCTCCAGGATCAGGTTGAGATAGGGGTCGACGCACGCCGTCATGCCAGGCGGCACCACGGTGGTGGTGTCCATCTGCTCGACGATGGCGGGGCCGGCGAAGCGGTTGCCGGGCTTCAACTCGTCGCGGCTGTAGATCGGCGTCGGCACGAAGTCGCCGGCCTCGGGGAACCAGACGGGGCGCTCGCCGATGCGGGCGGCGGTGGCATCGGGGCCAGCCTCGGGGTGGCGGGTCAGCGTCGCCTTCTGCACAAACCCGGTGGCTTCCAGCCGCAGGGTGACGACCTGCACCAGCTCGCCCTCCGCCACGAAGCCGTAGCGCTGGCGGTGCAGATCGGCAAAGCCGCTGGCCAGGGCATCCAGCGTGGCTTCCGTCACCGGGCCATCGGGCAGCGCCACGGCCAGCTCGTAGTTCTGGCCCTTGTAGCGCATGTCGGCGGTGCGGGTGAGCTGCCGGTTGCCAGCGGCGATCTCCTCGTGCGCGAACCAGTCCTCGGCGCGGGCGGCGAGCGTGTCGAAGCCCTCGGCAATCTCGGGTACGGAGGCAGGGGCCAGCGGCAAGAGCTTGGTGGCGGCGAAGTCGGCGCGCAGGTCGGTCAGCAGCAGGCCCATGGCGCAAAGGATGCCCGGGTTGCGCGGCACCAGCACGCGCTTCATGTCCAGTTCCTTGGCCAGCCGTGCCGCGTAGAGCGGGCCGCCGCCGCCGAAGGCCATCAGCGTGAAGTCGCGCGGGTCATGCCCGCGCTGCACGGAAATGACGCGGATGGCGCGCGCCATGTTGGCGGTGACGACGGACAGGATGCCCTGCGCCGTTTCCATCAGCCCAAGGCCAAGCTGTTCCGCCAGCCGCCCCACCGCCTGCTTCGCCAGATCCTGGCGGATCGCCATGCGGCCGCCCAACAGGTGGGTGGGGTTCAGGGTCTGGAGCACCACGTTGGCGTCGGTGGTGGCGGGCTCGGTGCTGCCCTTGTCGTAGCAGACCGGGCCGGGGAAGGCGCCGCAGGAGCGCGGCCCCACCTTCAGCAGCCCGCCGGCATCGACATGCGCGATGGAGCCGCCGCCGGCGCCCACGGTGTGGATGTCCAGCATCGGCGCCTTGATCGGGTAGCCGTGCACCACCGCCTCGCTGGTCAGCCGGCACTGGCCACCCTGCAACAGCGCGACGTCGGTGGAGGTGCCGCCCATGTCGAAGGTGATCAGGTCCTCGAACCCGGCCAGCTTGCCGATCACCTGCGCGCCGACCACGCCGGTGGACGGGCCGGACAGCACGGTGCGCACCGGCAGGCCGGCGGCGGCGGCGAAGCTGATGACGCCGCCGTTGGACTGCGTCAGGTGCGGCGTGGCCGTCATGCCCAGCCCTTCCAGGCGCGGCACGAGGTTCTCGATGTAGCGCCGCATCACCGGGCCAAGATAGGCGTTCAGCACGACGGTGGAGAGCCGCTCGTATTCGCGGAACTCGGGCGCGATCTCATGGCCGGCGCTGATGAAAGCCTCCGGCATCTCCTCGCGCAGGATCTCGACGGCGCGCTGCTCGTGCTCGGGCCGGATGAAGCCGTAGAGAAACGAAACCGCGACGGCCTTGACCCCCGCCTCCCGCAAGGCAACGGCGGCGGCGCGCATGGCGGCCTCGTCCAGCGCGGTTTCCACCGTGCCGTCGTGCCGCACCCGCTCGGGCACCTCCTGGCGCAGGTCGCGCGCCACCAGCACGGGGGGCTTGTCCGCCTGCATGTCGTAAAGGTCGGGGCGCTTCTGGCGGCCGATCTCCAGCAGGTCGCGGAAGCCGTCCGTCGTCACCAGCCCGGTGCGGACGCCACGATGCTGGATCAGCGCGTTGGTGGCAACCGTGGTGCCATGGCCGAAATAGCTGACCGGGGCGCCGGGCTTGTCGCCGGCCTCGGGCGCCACGCGGCGCATGCCTTCCTCGACCCCCTGCGCGATGCCGCGGGACGGGTCATCGGGCGTGGAGGACACCTTCCAGACCTCGACCCGGCCGCTGTCCTCGTCAAACAGGCAGACATCCGTGAATGTGCCGCCTGAATCCACGCCTACCCGCCAACGTGCCATGCCGCGAAAGCCTCCATGCCGTGTCAGGATGGAAAGCCTCTGGCTTTGGCGCCAATCCCGCAAGCGGTTATTTCACCGTTCGGTCATTGTTCCACTGGGCGGCACCGGGCGCGGAAACGAAAAAGGGCGGGCCCCGACGGGCCCGCTCTCCGTTTCCGCGCCTGGAGGACGCGTTATTCTGCGGCGGCCGGAACGGCGGAACCGGTCGGGTCCGACATCGGGTGGCCGGCCATCGCGGCGTCCAGACGCGTGCGGTCCAGCTCGCCTTCCCAGCGCGCCACCACCACGGTGGCCACCGCGTTGCCGACCAGGTTGGTCAGCGCGCGGCACTCGGACATGAAGCGGTCGATGCCCAGGATCAGCGCCATGCCGGCCACCGGCACGGCCGGCACGACGGACAGGGTGGCGGCCAGGGTGATGAAGCCCGCGCCGGTGATGCCGGCTGCACCCTTGGAGGACAGCATCGCCACCAGCAGCAGCAGGATCTGGTCGCCGAAGCCGAGCGGCGTGTCAGTCGCCTGGGCGATGAACAGGGCGGCCAGGGTCATGTAGATGTTGGTGCCGTCCAGGTTGAAGCTGTAGCCGGTCGGGATCACCAGCCCGACCACGGACTTCTTGCAGCCCGCGCGCTCCATCTTCTCCATCAGGGTCGGCAGCGCGGCCTCGGACGAGGAGGTGCCGAGGACGAGCAGCAGCTCCTCCTTGATGTACTTGATCAGCGCGATGATCGAGAAGCCGTTGTAGCGCGCGACGGCGCCCAGCACGACCAGCACGAAGATCAGCGCCGTGATGTAGAAGGTGCCGACCAGGAAGGCGAGGTTGGCGACCGAGGAGATGCCGTAGCGGCCGATGGTGAAGGCCATGGCGCCGAAGGCGCCGATGGGCGCGGCCTTCATCAGGATGCCGACCAGCGTGAAGATCGGCGCCGTCAGGGCGTGCAGGAAGTTCAGCACGGGCTTGCCGCGGTCGCCCACCATGGCGAGCGCGATGCCGAACAGCACCGCGAAGAACAGCACCTGCAGGATGTCGCCCGAGGCGAAGGCGCCCACGATGGTGTTCGGGATGATGTTCATGAGAAAGCCGGTGACGGTCTGCTCATGCGCCTGCGCGGCGTAGCCCTGCACGGCCTTGGTATCCAGCGTCGCAGGGTTGATGTGCAGCCCATAGCCCGGCTGCAGCAGGTTGCCGACCACCAGGCCGACGACCAGCGCCAGGGTGGAAAAGCACAGGAAGTACAGCATCGCCTTGCCGGCGACGCGGCCCACCTTGGTCAGGTCGCTCATGCCGGCGATGCCGGTGGCCACGGTCAGGAAGATGACGGGGGCGATGATCATCTTCACCAGCTTGATGAAGGCATCGCCCAGCGGCTTCATCGCGGTGCCCTCGGCCGGCCAGAAGTGGCCGAGCGCGATGCCGAGGGCGATGGCGACCAGCACCTGGAAATACAGGTGGGCGTAGATCGGCTTCTTGCGGGGGGGCGTCCCGCTGGGCATCGGGGGGGCGAGGCTCGCCATGTTTGTTTCCTCCGGTCTGCCTGGATCTCCAGGCGTTGCATGCGCGACAGACGCCGGGATTGCCCGCCGTTGCAGCCGTTGCTGCCTCTTTGGCAAGCGCCGTGCCAAAGGCTTGGGCGCCGCAAAACATGGAAAAGACATAAGACCCAAGACTTCCAGTCACCCTCTTTGTGCGGATTCCCGCTCGCGACGGAATGCCGTGGTGTGGTATTCCGCACGCATGCCGGATGCCGCCCGCTCCCCCCGCCACCTGCGTGCCGACCGGCGCGCGGCGGCCTGGCTGGCGCTGGGCCTGCTGGCCGTGATGGTGGCCGTGCTGCTGGGCTGGGCCGCGGGGCTGGCCGCGCGGCATGACGCCGGCCATGCGCTGGAAGACCAGGCCCGCGCGACGGCGAACCTGAACGCCGCGCTGCTGCGGACCGAGCTGGAAAAGCAGCGCTCCCTGCCCTTCGTGCTGGCTGCCGACCCCGACCTGCGCGATGCCCTGCAGCATCCCGACCCGGCCCGGCTCCTGGCCACCAGCCGCAAGCTGGAGCGGTTGCGGGACGGCACCGGCGCCGACGTGATCTACCTGATCGACAGCGTCGGCATGACCGTGGCCGCCAGCAACTGGCGGGACGACACCAGCTTCGTCGGCAACGACTACCGGTTCCGCCAGTACTTCCAGGAGGGGCTGGCGGCGGGCGCGGGCGAACATTACGCGCTGGGCAATGTCAGCCGGCGCCCCGGCCTCTACATCTCCCGCCGCCTGGGTCCCGCCACGGCGCCGCTCGGCGTCGTGGTGGTGAAGGTGGAGTTCGGCGCGGTCGAGGACGCGTGGCGCGACCCTCAGCGCCCGGTCTATGTCGCGGACCCGCAGGGCGTGGTGCTGGTGACCAACCGCCCCGCCTGGCGCTTCCGCACGCTGGAGCCGCTGCCGGACGAGGACCTGACGGCCATCCGCGACAGCCTGCAATATGGCGATGCGCCGCTGACGCCGTTGCCGCTGCGCTCCAATCCCATCGGCCGGGACCCCGGTACCGTGTTGCTGGACGCGGAGAACTCCGGCCGCGCCGTGGCGATGCTGCGCGTGGAGGTGCCAGTCCCCGCCGCTCCCTGGCGCCTGTTCATGCTGGTCCCGGCCGAGGCGACGCTGGCCGCGGCCGAGGCGGACCGGCGGCATGCCGTGCTGGGCTTGTCCCTGCTGATGTTCGGTTTTGGCGGCTTTCTGCTGCAACGCGCCGGCCGCACCCGCCGCCGCGCCGCAGCGCAGGAGGCCGCACGCGCCGAACTGGAAGACCGCGTCGCCGCCCGCACCGCCGAGCTGACCGCCGAGATCGCCGGGCGGGAACAAACGGAAGCGCGGCTGGCGGAGGCGCGGGACACGTTGCAGCAGGCCAACCGGCTGGCGACGCTGGGGCAGGTTGCGGCGGGCGTGGCGCATGAGATCAACCAGCCGGTCGCCGCCATCCGCAGCTATGCCGAGAACGCCGGCACCTTTCTGGACCGGGGGGACACCGCCAAGGCCCGCGGCAACCTGGAAACCATCGGCCGCTTGTGCCAGCGCATCGGCGGCATCACCGATGAGCTCCGCGCCTTTTCCCGCAAGGGGGCCGGTCCCCTTGGCCCGGTGCGGGTGGCGGCGGCGGTGGAAGGGGCGGCCCTGCTGTTGCGCGCCCGGCTGGACCAGCAAGGCGTGCCGCTGCACCGCGGTCCCCCCTTCCACGATGCCTGGATCATCGGGCATCAGGTGCGGCTGGAGCAGGTGCTGGTCAACCTGATCCAGAACGCTCTGGACGCGCTGGAAGACCAGGATGACGGCCAGATCCACCTGTCCGTCCTGGCCACCGGCGGCGAGGTGCGGATCGAGGTGCGGGACAATGGCCCAGGCATCCCCGAGGCCATCCGCGTCGCGTTGTTCCTGCCCTTCACCACCAGCAAGCCGCAGGGCCTCGGCCTCGGGCTGGTGATCTGCAACGACATCGTCACCGAGGCCGGCGGCCGCATCGAGGCGTCCGCGCCGCCCGGGGGCGGCACCGGCTTCACCATCATCCTGCCGGAGGCGCAGCCATGACCCTGAACCGCGTGGCCTTCGTGGACGACGACCCCGATCTCCGCGCTGCCAATGCCCAGACGCTGGAGCTGGCCGGGCTGGAGCCGCTGCCGCTGGGGTCGGGGGCCGAGGCCCTGGCACGGCTGGACGCGGAGTTCGACGGCGTGGTGGTCAGCGACGTGCGAATGCCGGGCATGGACGGGCTGACGCTGTTCCGCCGCCTGCGGGAACGCGATGCCGACCTGCCGGTGATCCTGGTCACCGGCCATGGCGACATTGCCATGGCCGTCGCCGCCATCCAGGAAGGCGCCTACGACTTCATCCCCAAGCCCTACGCACCCGAGGCGCTGCTGGCCAGCGTGCGGCGCGGCCTGGAGAAGCGGCGCCTCGTGCTGGAAAACCGGCGGCTGCGCGAAGCCACCCGCAGCGGCGACACGGATGGCCTGCTGCTGGGCGAAACGCCGGCCATGCAGCGCCTGCGCCGCACCCTGCGCCACGTGGCGGATGCCGACGTGGACGTGCTGGTGGTGGGCGAGACGGGCGCGGGCAAGGAAGTGGTTTCTGCCGCGCTGCACCGCTGGAGCCGCCGCGCCACCCGCCCCTTCGTGGCCCTGAATTGCGGCGCGCTGCCGGAGGCGGTGATCGAGAGCGAGTTGTTCGGCCACGAGCCCGGCGCCTTTACCGGCGCGCAGAAGAAGCGCGTGGGGCGGATCGAGCACGCCAGCGGCGGCACGCTGTTTCTGGACGAGATCGAGAGCATGGCCCCTGCCCTGCAGGTCAAGCTCCTGCGGGTGCTGGAAACGCGCGAGGTGGCGCCGCTGGGCACCAACGAGGTGCGGCAGCTCGACCTGCGGGTGGTGGCCGCCAGCAAGGTGGACCTGGGCGAGGCCGCCAGCGCCGGGCGCTTCCGCGAGGACCTGTTCTATCGCCTCAACGTCGTCACGGTCTGCATTCCGCCCCTGCGCGAGCGGCGAGGCGACATCCCGCTGCTGTTCGCGCATTTCCTGAAGCGCGCGGCGGCCCGCTTCCGCCGCCCGACGCCACCGTTGACGGCGGCGGTGGAGCGCCACCTCCTGTCCCACCCCTGGCCCGGCAACGTGCGGGAACTGTCGCATTTCGCGGAACGCTTCGTGCTGGGGCTGGAAGCGCCCGAAGAGGCGTCCCTGCCCGATACCGGCGACGGCACCCTGCCCGAGCGGGTGGAGCGCTTCGAGGGCACTCTCATCCGCGCCGCGCTCCAGGCCAACGGTGGCGACGTCCGCGCGACGCTCCAGGCTCTCGGCATTCCCCGCAAGACCTTCTATGACAAGCTGACGCGCCACGGCATCGACCGGGCGCAGTATGCGCGGCAGGAGTAGGCAGCCTTGGACATCGCTTCCCTCGAAACCCCGGTCCCCGTGGTCGATCTCGGCATCGCCGAGGCCAACATCGCCCGGATGCAGGCCTATGCCGACGCGCATGGCATCGCGCTGCGGCCGCACATCAAGACCCACAAGCTGCCCGCCCTGGCGCACCGCCAGCTCGAACAGGGTGCGCGCGGCATCACCTGCCAGAAGCTGGGCGAGGCCGAGGTGATGGCCGATGCTGGCATTGACGACATCTTCATCAGCTACCCGATCATCGGCGAGGCCAAGGCCGAGCGGCTGGCGGCGCTGGCCGCCCGTGTGAAGATGCGCGTTAATGTCGACAGCAGCGCCGGCATCGAGACGCTGGCCCGCGCGGCGCGGCACGGCCACGAGATCGGCGTGGTCATCGAGTTCGACAGCGGCAACAAGCGCAGCGGCGTGGTGACGGTGGATGCCGCCGTGGCCCTGGCCAAGCAGGCCGCCGCCACCCCCGGCCTGCGCTTCGACGGGCTGATGACCTACCCGACCAGCGCGGCCTCGGCCGCCTTCATCGCGGAAGCCCTGCCGAAGCTGCGGGCGGAGGGGCTGGAGCCCGCCGTGCTGTCCGGTGGCGGCAGCCCCAAGGCGGTGCACACGCATGAGATGGCGCCCGTCAACGAACTCCGCGTCGGCACCTATGTCTACAACGACCGCATGATGGTCGCAGCCGGCGCCGCCGGCTGGGAGGATTGCGCGCTGACCGTGCATGTCACCGTGATCAGCCGCCCCGAGGACGACCGCGCCATCATCGACGCCGGCAGCAAGACCTTCGCCGCCGACATCATGCCGGGCGGCCAGCAGCTCGGCTACGGGCACATCCTGGAATACCCGGACGCGCGCATCGACCGCATCAGCGAGGAGCATGGCATGGTGGACCTGACCGCCTGCGCCAAGAAGCCCGCGATCGGTGAGCGGCTGCGCGTGGTGCCCAACCACGTCTGCCCCGTCAGCAACCTGCACGACCGGGTGGCCACGGTGAAGGACGGCGCCTTCCTCGGCTTCGTGGATGTCGCCGCCCGTGGGCGCACGCTGTGAGCGCCGCCGAGGACCGCCTGGCCGCGCTGGGACACGCCCTGCCGGTGCTGGGCAAGCCGCTGTTCGCCTACGTGCCGTTCCGCCGCGCCGGCGACATCGCCTATATCTCCGGCCAGGTGCCGCGCCACGCGGACGGATCGCTGACCACCGGCAAGGTGGGCGGCGACATGAGCATCGAGGACGCGCAGAAGGCCGCCGAGCTCTGCGCCCTGCACATCCTGGCCGTGGCGAAGGAGGCCGCCGGCAGCCTGGAGAAGGTGGAATTCCTGAAGGTGTTCGGCATGGTCAATGCGGTGCCGGAGTTCGGCCAGCAGCCGCAGGTGATCGATGCCTGTTCCAAACTGCTGTTCGCCGCCCTGGGCGAGAACGGCCGCCACGCCCGTTCCGCCGTCGGCATGGGTTCGCTGCCCTCCAACGTGCCGGTGGAGATCGAGGCGGTGATCCGGATCCTCGACTGATGCCGCTGCACATCGACACGCCGCTGCTCGAATCCCGCCCGCTCGGGCAGGCGACCGGGCGTCAGGTCTGGCTGAAGCTGGACGCGATGCAGCCTTCGGGTTCGTTCAAGATCCGTGGCATCGGCCATGCCTGCGAGCACCATGCGCGCGCCGGCAAGCGGCGGTTCCTGTCGTCGTCCGGCGGCAATGCCGGCATCGCGGTGGCCTATGCCGGGCGCAGGCTCGGCGTGCCGGTGACGGTGGTGGTGCCGGAAAGCACCACCGACACCGCCAAGGCGTTAATCCGCCAGGAGGATGCCGAGGTCATCGTGCACGGCGCCACCTGGATGGAAGCCAACGCGCACGCGCAGTCCCTGCGTGACGACGGCACCGCCTTTATCCACCCGTTCGACGACCCGCTGCTGTGGCACGGCCATGCGTCACTGGTGGACGAGGTGGTGCGCGCGGGCCAGGGCTTCGACGCCGTGGTGCTGTCCGTGGGCGGCGGCGGGCTGATGTGCGGTGTGGTCGAGGGGCTGCAGCGCAACGGCCTGGGCACCGTGCCGGTGATCGCTGCGGAAACCGCAGGAGCCGCGTCGCTCGCGCAGTCCGTCGCGGCAGGCCGGCGCGTGGAATTGCCGGCGATCACCAGCATCGCCACCACGCTCGGCGCCAAGATGGTTTGCGAGCGGGCCTTCGCGCTGACCCGCGAACACCCGGTCGAAAGCGTGGTGGTGACGGATGCCGCGGCGCTGGCGGCCTGCGAGCGCTTTCTGGACGACCACCGCATTCTGGTGGAGCCGGCCTGCGGGGCCGCGCTGGCCATCGCCTATGGCGAGCCCGCCCGCCTGGCCCGCTTCGGCCGCGTGCTGGTGGTGGTCTGCGGCGGTGCCTCGGCGGGGCTGGCGCAGCAGCGCGAATGGGCGGCGGCGCTGGCGGCCTAGCGCAGCCGCGCCTTGGTTTCCGCCAGGGCGTTGCGGATCTGCTGCTCGGCCAGCGCCAGCTCCTGGGTCGCGCCACGGCGGGCCTCGCGGCCTTCCGTGGCAATGCGCAGGGTGTCCTCCAGTGTCGCCACCAGGGCCGCGTTGGCCTGCTTCACGGCGGCGATGTCGAACACGCCGCGTTCCACCTCCGTGCGCGCCTCGGCATTGGCCATGCGCAGCGTTTCGGCATTGGCGACCAGGAGCTGGTTGGTCAGGTCGGTCGCGCCGCGGATGGCGGCGCCGGCATCGCGCATGCGCTGGATGGCCAGCGCCTGGGCCAGCTGGGTGCGCCACAGCGGCACGGTGTTGGCCAGCACCGACTGGATCTTGGCCGACAGGGCCCGGTCGTTTTCCTGGATCAACCGGATGGAAGGCAGAGCCTGCATGGCGACCTGCCGTGTCAGCCGCAGGTCGTGCACCCGGCGGTCCAGGGCGTCGCGGGTGGCGCGCAGGTCGGCCAACTTCTGCGGCGCCAGGCCATCGGTGCCGGCTTCTGTCACCCGGATGGCGGCGGGGATGGTTTCGGCATCGGTCCGCGCCAGCACGGCTTCACCGGCCGCGATGTATTCGGCCAGGGAATGGAACCATTCCAGCGTGGCGCCGTAGAGCCGCTCCAGCCGCTCCACGTCCTCCATCAGCCCGGTGCGGTGCGTGTCCAGCTTGTCGCCGATCGCCTCCACCTGCCCGCGCACGCTTTCATACCGGGTGACCAGGGCCGAGGCCTCGGCCTTGCCGCGCCCCAGAAGGCGCCCGACGAGACCCGGCTGCTGCGACAGCTTGGCAACATCGAAGCCGCGCAGTGTCTGCAACAATCCGGACAGCACCGTGCCGGCCTCGCCGGTCGCGGGGTTGCGGGCAGCGCCCAGCATGGCATCGGCGGCATTGGCGGCCCGGTTCTGCGCCTCAGTGCCGAAGCGCAGGATGCTGCCGGGGTCGGACAGGTCGATCTGCCCGGCCAGCGAGCGGATGCGGGCCTCGGACGGGGTGACGGTCAGTTCGTCGCTCAAGCGAAACCCTCCTGGCGCAGGCGGTCGGACAGGACCTTGACCTGAATTTCCAGCGCATCCTGCTGCTCGGCGCGCAACCGGCCCCGCAGGGCGGCGCTGGCGCTCGCCATCTCCTCGACCAGATCGTCGAGGGCGGCGGGCGGCACGGCGCCGTCGCGCAGCTTCTGGGCGATGCGCTCCAGGCCATCCAGCTGCACCACCAGAAAGCGGCGGGCTTCCGGCAGCGGGTCGGCCCGCTGGTCCAGCTCGCCCAGCAGCTCGTTCAACGACACCACGGCGGGGCGCAGCCGGGGCGGCGCGCTGGCCAGCGTCGCGAGGCGGGAGCGCGGCACCGCCAATGGATCCGGGCGGGCGGGCATCTCGGCTGGCGCTTCCGGCACGCCCTCATACAGCAGGCGCGTGCCGAAAAAGGCCATGCCGCCGAACACCAGCGCGGCCAGCGCCGGCGCGTTGCAAGCCAGCGCCGCCAGCAGCGCGGTGCCGACGCCGACCAGGATGGCGGCGTGCTTCGGCCGGCCACGCCGCAACGCGCGCAGCGCCAGCACCACGCCGGCGAGGCCGAGCAGCACGCCCAGGATCGGCCGCTGCGCGCCGCCGATCAGGTTGAACAGCAATGCGAAGGGCAGCGGCAGCGCCAGCAACGCCAGCAGCAGGCCACGCAGCGGCGTGAAGCCGTTCACTGAAACCACCCGAAGACGGAGCGCACCATCGCCAGCAGAGACACCAGCCACAGCGAACATCCCAGCAACGCGAAGCCGCCGGCGCGGCGCAGGGTGCGGTTGCCTGCCAGAGACAGGAGCGAACGTTCGGGCACGGGTGGGATGCTGCGCATGATACCGGAGATTGCCCCGCCTGCCCCCGGGTTCAAGCGCCCGGGCCGGCGGTTGATCCCCTGGCGCATGACGCTACGATCCGCCCGCCCGCCGGACCGGAGTGATGCGCGATGCCCGAAACACCGAAACCGGGCTCGCCCGGCCTTTTGCAGCCGATCGTCGCCGGGCTGCTGGCCGCCGTGGTCGGCTTTTCTTCCACCTTCGCGCTGGTGCTGCATGGCTACGCCGTGGTGGGCGCGACGCCGGCCCAGGCCGCGGGCGGCTTGCTGATGCTGTGCCTGGCGCAGGGCCTGCTTGCCGCCGTGCTGAGCCTGCGCTGGCGCATGCCGATCACCCTGGCCTGGTCCACCCCGGGCTCCGCGCTGCTGGCCGCCACCGGCGCGCTGGACGGTGGGTTCGCCACGGCCACCGGCGCCTTCGTGATCGCGGCGGCATTGATCCTGGTGGCCGGATTGTGGAAGCCGTTCGGACGCGCCGTCGCCGCCATCCCGACGCCGCTGGCCAGCGCGATGCTGGCGGGCATCCTGTTCGAAATCTGCCTCGCACCGGTGCGGGCCAGCGCCGCCATGCCGTGGCTGGCGCTGCCGGTGGTGGGGGCCTGGGCGCTGGCTTGGCGCTTTGCCCGCCTGTACGCGGTTCCGGTGGCGGTGCTGGCCGCGGCGGTGGTGCTGTTTCTGGCGGTGCCCATGCCGGGCGGGCTGTCGGCGCCGGCCATGGCCTGGCCGGAATTCGTCATGCCCCGCTTCAGCATCGGCGCCACGGTGGGACTGGCGATGCCGCTGTTCCTGGTGACCATGGCATCGCAGAACGTGCCGGGCCTCGCGGTCATGCATGCCCATGGCTACCGCCCGGAGCCCGGCGCCATCTTCACCGCGACCGGCGTCACCAGCCTGCTGATCGCGCCCTTCGGCGCGCATCCGATCAACCTGGCCGCCATCACCGCCGCGTTGTGCGCCGGAAAGGATGCTCATCCGGACCCGGCACGGCGCTGGGTGGCATCCGTGGCGTCGGGCGGGGCTTACGTGGTGCTCGGGCTCGGTGCGGGGCTGGCGGCGGCGTTCATCGCCGCGGCACCGCCGCTGCTGATCCAGACGGTGGCGGGGCTGGCCCTGCTGGGTACCCTGGGGGGTGCCATCACTTCGGCGGCGGCTAGCGAACGGGACCGGCTGGCGGCCATGGCCACATTTGTTGCCACGGCATCAGGCGTGACGGTGCTCGGGATCGGGGCGGCATTCTGGGGATTGCTGGCAGGCGGGGCGCTGATGCTGCTCGACCGGCTGCGGAGATAAGCGAGGAATGGGCGACCTACGGGACTCGAACCCGTGACATCCACGACCACAACGTGGCGCTCTACCAACTGAGCTAAGACCGCCATATCCACGGCACCCCGGCGACGTGACCGCCGCCGAGGCCCGCGAGATAGGCCAGTTGCGCCCGCGCGTCAACCAGCCTGTGCGATGGTCAAAGGACCATCTGGCCGGCGGTGAAGGCCATGATCAGGAACACGATGAACAGGATCAGGAAGATACCGAACAGCACCTTCGCCGCCGTGCCTGCCGCCGAGGACACGCCCCGGAAGCCGAGCGCGCCGGCGATGATGGAGATGACGAGGCAGATGAGGGCCCATTTCAGCATGGCGATGTTCCTTGTGCCCGCGACCGACGCGGTTCTGCGACAGGCAACGCCCCGCTAACAGCCAAGGTTACAGCGTGCTGGATGAAGAACAGTTAAGATTCGGCTTCGGCCCGGTTTTCCACCATCGCCATCAGCGTTTCCAGGCGGTCCGCCTCGGCCGCCGGCTTGTCCGCCCGCAACCGGGCAATGCGCGGAAAGCGCATGGCGACACCGGATTTGTGCCGGCCGGACAGCTGCGCGGCGTCGAAGACGATCTCCAGCACCAGTTCCTTGGCCACCTCACGCACCGGGCCGAAGCGGCCGGTGGTGTGGTTGCGGATCCAGCGGTCCAGCCACACCAGCTCCTGGTCGGTATAGCCGGAATAGGCCTTGCCGACCGGCACCAACTCCCCGTCCTCCCGCCACAGGCCGAAGGTGTAGTCCGAATAGCTGCTGCTGCGCTTGCCGTGGCCGCGCTGGGCATACATCAGCACGGCATCGACGCTGAGCGGCGCGCGCTTCCACTTCCACCACAGCCCCTTGGGCCGGCCCGCCACATAGGGGCTGTCGCCGCGCTTCAGCATCAGCCCCTCGATGCCCGCCGCCCGCGCGCCATCGCGCAACAGGGACAGCTGCTCCAGCGAGGTGAAGGCGACCTGCGTGGACAGGTCCATCAACCGGGGTTCGGTGCGGAGAAACCAGGCTTCCAGGCGGTCGCGCCGCTGGTCGAAAGGCATGGTCCGCAGGTCCTCGCCATTCTCGAACAGGATGTCGTAAAGGCGCAGGCCGGCGGGAAATTCCTTCAGGAACTTCGGGCCGACCACCTTGCGGTTCAGACGCTGCTGCAAATCCGCGAAGGGCGCGACCTCGCCGTCGCGCATCACCAGCAGCTCGCCGTCCAGCACGGCATGGAAGTCCATGGCATCGACGATCTCGGGAAAGGCGGCGGAATAATCCTCGCCGGTGCGCGACCACAGCTTGCAGCCCCCCGGGCCGGCCGAAACCTGCACGCGCACGCCGTCCCACTTCCATTCGGCGCGATAGGCGGTGTGGTCCAGCGCCGCGATGTCCGGCGCTTCCAGCGGCTGTGCCAGCATGGGCGGGCGGAACACCGGCGCGTCCTTGGGGTCCGGCCGGGGCGCCCGGCCTTCCAGCCAGGCGAACAGCGGCAGGTAAGGCACGGGAATGCCGTGCCAGACCTCCTCGATCTCCTCCACCGGGGTGTTCGACCAGTCCGCCAGCGCCTGCCGCGCCAGACGGGCGGAGACGCCGACGCGCAGCCCGCCGGTCACCAGCTTGATCAGCGCCAGCCGCCCGCCGGAATCCAGCACATCCAGCCATTCCGCGATGATCTGCGGAATCTCGGACTTGGCTGCCAGCTCCAGCGTTTCCACCACCTCGGACAGGTCCGGCGGCGGGCGGTTGGGGCGGGGCTTCGGCTCGGGCCAGAGCAGCGCCACCGTCTCGGCCAGGTCGCCTACGTAGTCGTGGCTCATTGCCAGCAGTTCGGGGTCGGTGCGGCCGGCGGCGAGCTGGCGGATGATGGAGGGCTTCGCCAGCGTGAAAGACAGCTCGCCGGCGATGGCGGCGAGGCCGACGCCACGGTCCGGGTCCGGCTGGGTGGCGAACCAGCGCTTCAGCAGGGCCAGCTTGGCGTTGCGGCCGGGGGTGAAGATCAGCCGCTCCAGCAGGTCGGCGAAGGCGGGCAGGCTCATGCGGCGGGCTCCTCGGCCGCCACGTCGGCTTCCACCTCGTCTTCCTCGCGGCCCAGCAGATGCAGGGCCCGGCCGCGCACGCCGCGCAGGCCCAGCGCGTGGGTCAGGGCGTCTTCCCGCCCATGCGTCACCCAGACCTCGGGGGCGCCCACCTCCTCGATGGTGTTCAGCAGGTCCGGCCAGTCGGCGTGGTCGCTGACCACCAGCGGCAGCTCCACCCCACGTGCCTTGGCCCGCTGCCGCACCCGCATCCAGCCCGAGGCCACCGCCGTCACCGGGTCCGCCAGCCGGCGCATCCAGGGGTTGGCCTCGGCGCTCGGGGGCGCCAGCACGATCTCGCCCGGCAGCACCGTCTCGCCCCGCTTGGCCGGGCGCGGCACCGGCCGCAACTCGCCGAGCCCGATGCCGAAGCGTTCGTACAGCGCGCACATGGAGGCCTGGGCGCCGTGCAGATAGATCGGCTTCTCGTAGCCGATCTGCCGCAGCTCCGAGATCAGCCGCTGGCACTTGCCCAGCGCGTAGCAGCCGACAAGGTGCGCGCGTTCCGGAAACAGTGCCACGCTGGCCAGCAGCCTCTGCATCTCCGCCCGCGCCGGCGGGTGCTGGAACACCGGCAAGGCGAAGGTCGCCTCCGTCACGAAGACGTCGCAGGGCACCGGCTGGAACGGCAGGCAGGTGGGGTCGGCCTGCCGCTTGTAGTCGCCGGACACGACGATGCGGCTGCCCCGCCAGTCCAGCACCACCTGCGCCGAACCGAGCACGTGGCCGGCCGGCACCAGGGTGACGCGGACGCCGTTGTGCTCGATCGGGCGGTCATAGGCCAGTACCTGCTGGGTGTTGCCCGCCCTGCCCTCGCCCAGCCGGGCGGTCATGATGGCCAGCGTTTCGGCGGTGCCGAGCACGGCGTCGTGGTAGGGGCGCGCGTGGTCTGAATGGCCGTGGCTGATGATGGCGCGGTGCACCCCGGCCTGGGGGTCGATAAAGAAGTCCCCGGGCTCGCAATACAGTCCTTGCGGCAGGACCTTGATCCAGGTGTCGGGGTGTGGCGGTGCGATGTTCACGCCCGTTGTAACGTGGGCGGGGCGGTGAGGTTGTCGCGCCGCCGCCCCCGCCGCCCTAGAAGCCGACCTTGTCGCCGCCCTTGAGCTGCAGCATCGCACGGGCCTCGTCCGGCGTCGCGACCTCCAGCCCCAGCCCCTCGATGATCTGCCGCGCGGCGCGCACCTGCTCGGCATTCGTTTGCGCCAGCCGGCCGGGGCCGGACCACAGGCTGTCTTCCAGCCCGACGCGGACGTTGCCGCCCATCGCCGCCGCCATGGCGGCGATGTTGAGCTGGTTGCGTCCGGCACCGAGCACCGACCACTGGTAGCTGTCGCCGAACAACCGGTCGGCGGTGCGCTTCATGTGCAGCACGTCCTCCGGGTGGTTGCCGATGCCGCCTTGCAGGCCGAACACGGTCTGGATGAACAGCGGCGCGCGAACCAGCCCCTGATCGTGGAAATATTTGAGGTTGTAGAGATGCGCAGTGTCGTAGCACTCGAACTCAAACCGCGTGTCGTTGCCGGCGCAGGTGGTCAGGATGTGCTCGATATCGCCGAAGCTGTTGCGGAAGATGATGTCCTTGTTGCCAAGGTAGTCCCGCTCCCACTGGTGCTTCAGGTCCTTGAAGCGGTTCAGCATGCCGAACAGGCCGAAGTTCATGGAGCCAAGGTTCAGCGAGGCGACTTCCGGCTTGAAGGTCGCGGCCGGCCGCACGCGCTCCTGGATGCTCATGGTCGGCGCGCCACCGGTGGTCAGGTTCACCACGACATTGGAACGCTGCTTGATGACCGGCAGGAACTTCGCGAAGGCTTCCGGCGACTGTTCGGGCTGGCCGGTCTCGGGGTCGCGGGCATGCAGGTGGACGATGGCGGCCCCGGCCTCTGCGGCGCCGATGGCGGCTTCCGTGATCTCCTCCGGCGTCACCGGCAGGTAGGGCGACATGGAGGGGGTGTGGATCGCCCCCGTCACGGCGCAGGTGATGATGACTTTGCGCTTGGTGGCCATGCTTGTTCAGCCTTTCCTGCTGGCGGTTCGCCACACGGTCGCCGCGAAAGCCCGCCGCGTTGGCGGCTGCAAAGGCTGGCGGGCGGCACCGCTTGCCAGCTGCTGCACAGGCAGTTTGGAGGGAGACTCGGTCACATACGTTTCCATCCGGCACCTTTGCGGCGCCTGTTACTGCGTTCTGGGATCAGGGATATCATGGTGTAGCCCCGAGACCCTGTCTATGCTGGCCCTGGCATGAGCCCGGCGGTCGCGGGCCCGCCTCTGGTGGACCGCCGCACCCTCGGCAAAAGCGCGCTTGGCCGCCAGCCCCGCTGCAACGCACGCCACCGCAACTCGCCACCGCGTCGGTTTCTGCCCTGCCCATGGCATTGATCCGCGACGGGCCTGCATGCCAGTTCCGAACGACCGAGCAACGGCACGGCATTGCGCCGCCATGCCGACGCGCTGGCAGCCATCGCGTCCGATATCGACCAGGTGGCATACTTCAGCATCGCCCGCGGCATCCTGCCGGCAGAGGCACAGGCAAGGAAACGTCCACCATGGATCTAGGTATCGAAGGGCTGCGCGTGCTGGTGACGGCCGGCGCCAACGGCATCGGCCGTGGAATCGTCGAGGCATTCCTGGCGGAAGGCGCCCGCGTCTTCACCTGCGACGTGGACGAGGACAGTCTGGCCACCCTCCCCGCCGGCGTGGGCCATCTCCCGGCCGACGTTGCCGACCGCGGGCAGGTCGCTACCCTGGTTTCCGATGCGGTGGCGCATCTCGGCGGGCTGGACGTGCTGGTGAACAATGCCGGCATCGCCGGGCCCACCGGCCGCGTGGAGGACATCGCGCCGGAAGACTGGGACCGCTGCCTGTCCGTCTGCCTGACCAGCCAGTTCAACTGCGCACGCTTGGCGGTGCCGCACCTGCGGGCCAGCAGCAATCCCTCCATCGTCAACATGTCGTCGGTCGCCGGGCGATTCGGCTTTGCCCTGCGCAGCCCCTATTCCGCGGCGAAGTGGGGCGTGATCGGCTTCACCAAATCACTGGCGATCGAGCTGGGCGATGCGGGCATCCGCGTCAATGCCATCCTGCCCGGGCTGGTGGCGGGCGACCGGCAGCGGCGGGTGCTGGAAGCCAAGGCACAACAGCGCGGCATGCCCTTCGCCGAGGTCGAGAAGGCCGCGTTCTCCTACGTTTCCATCAAGGACTACATCACGCCACAGCAGATCGCGGACCAGATCCTGTTTCTGTGCAGTCCGCGCGGCCGCACCATCTCGGGACAGGCGATCGCGGTGGACGGCGACACCCGCATGCTGGCCTGAGCCGTCAGGTGAACAGCTCGGCCACCCAAAGGCGCGTGGCCGGGCCGCTGAACTGACGGACCGCCAGGGCATTCTTCCCCAGCGTCGCCACTCCGGGTGGTACCTGCCATAGCTGGAACGGCGCGCCGCCATCCTCGTCCGGCAGGCCGATGGCGGCGTCCGTGTTCGCGCGCGGCAATGCCTGGCCGTTCAACGACACACGCCACTGGGCATCCGGCGCCGGCGCCCCGCCACTGCGACGGTCAGCGATCGCCAGCCGCAGCCACGCGCCGCGCGAACCGGGGGCGGCACCGACGTTCATTCGCAACGGCACGCTCGCGGTATCCGCGCGCAGGTCCTGCGGCAGGGACTGCTCGGGAATGCCATCGGCATAGGCCACCGCGAGAAACCAGGAGCCGTATCTCTGGGGCGCCGCCGCCGGCTGCTTGACCTGCCGCACCACCGGCCAGGGCGGCTCGCGGTCCGTGCGGAAGGCGGCGGGCAGAGCGGCATTTTGCCGGTAGTATACGAAGTTGAAGAACGACACGCCGGCCATGCCGTGTTCCGCCGCCAGCCGGGCGGTGCTGAGAAAGTCATCCGGCTGGCACAGCAGCATCGGCTCTTCGTCCGGTGCGCGCTGCTCGCGCGGGCGCAGGCCGTTCAGCCGCACGTGCTTGCCCTGGCCCAGTTCCAGCGTTACCTGCAACCCGTCCAGCGCCTGCCGGGTGGCGGCGAAGTCGAGGTCCTGGCTGGTGAAGGTATGGGCGGACAAGGTGACCCGGTCCACGCCCACGCGCCGCAGCATGTCGGGCGACAGCCCGAGATCGGCCCAGCCGGCCAGCCGTAGCGGCAGGCGCAGCGCCAGGGCCGCCCGCGGGGCGCCGCTTTGCGGCCGGCCGTGCCGGTCCAGCGCGGCACGGATGCGCGCCAGGAACGCCTGCATCACGGCCGCGCGCTGCGCCCGCGGTGCATCGTCGCGGAAGAACAGCGGAAAGCGCATGTAGTCCAGCTCCAGCCCGTCGATCGGATAGGTGCGGACCAGTTCCTCCAGGATGGCGGCACGGTACTCGACCACCGCGGGCACCGCCCAGTTC
Source organism: Roseomonas haemaphysalidis (assembly GCF_017355405.1). Lineage (NCBI taxonomy): Bacteria > Pseudomonadati > Pseudomonadota > Alphaproteobacteria > Acetobacterales > Roseomonadaceae > Roseomonas > Roseomonas haemaphysalidis. Next base: position 2,365,501 of record NZ_CP061177.1, on the reverse strand, counting down.
CACAACCGCCCCCGCCAGGCGCGGCGATTGGTGTAGTCGGGCGGCGACGGATCGATGCGCCATTCGGGATGCTCGAACTGCGCGCGGGGTATCGATTCCAGCCCGCGCAGCGGCGCCGCGTCGTATCGCGGGTCGTCGTGAAAGGAGCGCCATTGTTCCGGCGTTGCGCCCGCGAAAAAGACCGCGTGCTGGTCGTTCAGGCGGATGGACGCCGTCAACGGCACGCGGCGCTTGCGGGCTTGCGCCAGGTAGCTGGCCAGCACGTCGCCGCCCTGCATCATGTAGCGGCCAAAGGCACTGGGGCGCCCGCCATAGGTTTCGTAGAACCAACGGTAATGCGCATCCGCGGGCTCGATGGTGCTTTTCCACCAGGGCAGCCACGCGACGCCGGGCTGCACCACGTAGTGGTCGGCACCGGCATCCACCGCCTCGTCCAGCGAAGCCGCGAACATCGCCTCGTTCAGCGTTTCGCGGTTGGGGCGCCAGGGCGCGAGGTTGGTGAGGATCTGCGTGACGTCGTCGGAATAATACACCCGGAGCGGCGCGGTCGCCGCCCGGCCCTGCGCGGCAGGCAGCAGGGCGGCCAGTGGTGAGGCCAGCAGCGCCCGCCGGCGGAGACTCCAGGATGTCAGGGGCATGCGGCTCTCCGGTCACGCGTCGGGACCAGCCTGCCGTTCGGCACAAGCGACAGCAACCCCGCAGCATGCGGCCAAGTCGTCGCCAGTCAGAGATATCAGGAGGGGGGAGAGATGGTCGGAATGGCGGGATTCGAACCCACGACCCCTTGTCCCCCAGACAAGTGCGCTACCAGGCTGCGCCACATTCCGATGGACGGGGGCATAGCACCGCCCTTCCCCATCCTCAAGCCCCCGCGACGGGGAAAGGCAATGCTCTAGATGCCGGGCTGCGCCAGGGCGCGCAGTTCGGCGGCGAGCTCCTCCAGCTCGGCCAGCGCGGCCAACAGCGCGGCGCGGCCGGGCTCCGTCGGCGGCTCCGGCGCGATATCCTGGTTCGCGGTGTCCGACTCGGCTTCCTGCGCCTCGGCGGCGTCCAGACCACCTTCGCGCAACAGGCGCTGCACGCCCTTGATGGTGTAGCCCTGGGTGTAGAGAAGGTCGCCGATCCGGCGCAGCAGCGCGATGTCCTCGGGCCGGTAATAGCGCCGGCCGCCGCCACGCTTCAGCGGCTTCAACTGGGGAAACTTGGTTTCCCAGAACCGCAGCACGTGCTGCGGGATGTTCAGGTCCTCGGCCACTTCGCTGATCGTGCGAAAGGCAGTGGGCGCCTTGCGCGGCCGGCCGACGGCATCGACGGTAGGCTCGATCTCCTCGCCGGGCAGCATCTCGTCAATCATCGTGGGCCGGCACCGCTTCGCCGTTCAGGCGTGCCTTCAATACCTGGCTGGGCCGGAAAGACAGAACGCGGCGGGGCATGATCGGCACCTCCACCCCGGTCTTCGGATTGCGGCCGACACGAAGGCCTTTCTGCCGCACGGTGAACGTCCCGAACGCGGAAATCTTGACCGCCCGCCCTGCTTCCAGGGCCGCGGACACTCGCTCCAGCACGTCCTCCAGCAACTCGGCACTCTCGTTGCGGGAGAGTCCGACCTGGGCGTAAATCGCCTCGGCGAGCTGCGCCCGCGTAATCGTATTCATGACCGGTCGCGGCCCATGCCAGAAAATCCTCGCAACCCACTCTAGATGCAAAGAAAACCGGCAAGGACCCTAAGCGTCAACCACGCCGTGGCCCCTGGTGGGGTCGCAGCAGCAAGTGCCGGGGCACAGTGACAAATGCGCCACAGATGTGGCGCACCCATCACGCTTTTTTGGACTCAGGCGCGACGTTGCAACACGGCTGCGAAGAAACCATCCGTGCCGTGCCGATGCGGCGACAACTGCATCCAATTGCCTTCCACGGGCGGCGGCGGGGAATCGGTCGCCTCCTGCCACGCCTGAAGAAAGGGCACCGTCTCGAATTCCGGGTGCCGGACCAAAAAATTGTCCACCTGGGCCACGTTTTCTTCCGGCAGCAGGGAGCAGGTCGCGTAGATCAGCCGTCCCCCCTTGCCCACCAGCGGCGCGGTGGTGTCCAGGATCTCGCGCTGCTTGTCCGCCAGCTCCCGCACGTCGCGCGGCGTGGTGCGCAGCCGGGCATCCGGATTGCGCCGCCACGTGCCGGTCCCGGTGCAGGGCGCATCCACCAGCACGCGGTCGAACTGCCCGGCGCGGCGCTTCACCCAACGATCTCCCGGCTCCAGCAGGTGCCGCTCGGCGTTGTCCACCCCGGCGCGGCGCAGGCGCTTCACGGCGCCTTCCAACCGGGTGTTCGAAACGTCGCAGGCGACGATGCGGCCCTTGTTGCCCATGGTGGCGGCGACGGCCAGCGTCTTGCCCGCCGCGCCGGCGCAGTAATCCGCCACCCGCATGCCGGGCTTGGCGCCGGTCAGCAACGCGATCAGTTGGCTGCCCTCGTCCTGGATCTCCACCAGCCCATCCGCGAAGGCCTTGCTGGCCAGGATCGGACGCCGGTCGGGCATGCGCAGGCCCCAGGGCGACCAGGGGGTCACCTCGGTCGGGATGCCCTCGGCCGCCAGGGCGGCGGCGGCGCCCTCGCGCGTGGTGCGCAGCAGGTTGGCGCGCAGGTCCAGCGGCGCGGCGCTGTCCATCGCCTCCGCCTCGGCCGCCAGTTCGGTGCCGAAGCGGATGCGGAACGGTTCCAGCGCCCAGTCCGGCAGGTTCAGCCGGATCGCCTCCGGCATGTCGGAGGAGGCAAGCTGGCGGCCGGCCAGCGCCGCCACCGCGCGGCGCTCGCCCGGGTCCAGCGGCGGCGGATTGAAGCGCCCGCCGGCATAGCCCTGGTCCACGCCGTCCAGCGTCCAGCCCTCGGCCAGCACCAGATGCGCCATCACCAGGTGGCGCGGCTCCAGCGGCAGGCCGACCTGCTGCAGGTGCCAGTTCAGGCGCAGCCGCTGGCGCAGCACGCCCCAGGCCCGCTCCGCCACCGCGCGCCGATCACCGCTGCCGATGTAGCGGCGGCCCCGGAAGAAGTCGTTGGCCGTGGCATCGGCCGGGCGGCGCGGCGTGGCATCGACATCCGCCACCAGGGCGATGACGGCGGCGATGCGGGCGGATGGGGTCAAGGTCTGCTCAGCCTTCCTGGCGGTAGTTCGGTGCTTCGCGCGTGATGGCCACGTCGTGCACATGCGACTCGCGCAGCCCGGCGCCGGTGATACGGCGGAAGGTGCAGTTGCGCTGCATGTCCGGGATGGTGGCGTTGCCGGTGTAGCCCATGGCCGACTTCAGCCCGCCCACCATCTGGTGGATGACGTTGCCGACCGGACCCTTATAGCCAACACGGCCCTCGATCCCTTCCGGCACCAGCTTGAGTTGGTCCTGCACCTCGGCCTGGAAGTAGCGGTCGGCCGAGCCCCGCGCCATGGCGCCGATCGAGCCCATGCCGCGATACGCCTTGTAGGAACGGCCCTGGTACAGGAATACCTCGCCCGGCGCCTCATCCGTGCCGGCGAACATGCTGCCCATCATGGCGCAGTCGGCGCCCGCCGCGATGGCCTTGGCGAGATCGCCGGAAGAGCGGATGCCGCCGTCGGCGATGGCCGGCACGCCGGCCTCATGCGCCGCGGCCGAGCATTCCATCACCGCCGTGAGCTGCGGCACGCCGACACCGGCGACAATGCGCGTGGTGCAGATGGAGCCGGGACCGATGCCGACCTTCACCGCGTCCGCGCCCGCCTCGGCCAGGGCCCGCACCGCTTCCGGCGTGGCCACGTTGCCGGCGATCACCTGCACGGTGTTGGACAGGCGCTTGACCCGCTCGATCACCTTCATGACACCGGCCGAATGGCCGTGGGCGGTGTCGACCACCACCACGTCCACCTCGGCCTCGATCAGCAGCTCGGCGCGGCGGATGCCGTCCTCGCCCGTGCCGGTGGCGGCGGCGGCGCGCAGCCGGCCCATGGAATCCTTGGCGGCGTTCGGGTTGGCCGTCGCCTTGTCCATGTCCTTGACGGTGATCAGCCCGATGCAGCGGTACTGGTCGTCCACCACCAGCAGCTTCTCGATGCGGTGCTTGTGCAGCAGCTCGCGGGCCTTGGCGGGGGACACGTCGCTGGTGACGGTGACGAGGTTTTCCCGCGTCATCAGCTCATAAACGCGCACGTTGGGGTCGGTCGCGAAGCGCACGTCGCGGTAGGTCAGGATGCCGACCAGCCGCTTGCTGTCGCGCTCCACCACGGGAATGCCGCTGATGCGATGCGCGGCCATCAGCGCCTGCGCCTCGGCCAGCGTCTGGTCGGGGTGGATGGTGACGGGGTTCACCACCATGCCGCTTTCGAACTTCTTGACCTGGCGCACGGCGGCGGCCTGCTGCTCGGCGCCCAGGTTCTTGTGGATCACCGCGATGCCGCCGGCCTGCGCCATGGCGATGGCCATCGGCCCTTCGGAGACCGTGTCCATCGCGGCGGCAACCAGCGGGATGTTCAGGGAGATCTCGCGCGTGAAGCGCGTCCGCACGTCGGCCTGGGCCGGCAGCACGGTGGAATAGGCGGGGACCAGCAGCACGTCGTCGAAGGCATAGGCCTCGGCGATGATGGAATGCCCCTGGGGGCGCTGCGGGGGGAGAGAATCATTTGCCATGGCGGGAAACCTTTCGCGGCGCGTTCCGCTGCCTTGGCGGTGCGTCCTACCCCCGATACCCCGCCTTGGGCAAGCGCCAGGCTTCTGCCACCCGCGCGTGGCTCACCTGCTTCCGCCGCGGAACCCCTGCGCCACCACGTACATCTCCGCGCTGCCCTTGCGGCTGGCCGGCGGCTTGGCGTGCTTCACGGAAGCGAAGTCGCGCTTCATGCGGTTCAGCAGGTCGCGCTCCGTGCCGCCCTGGAAAGCCTTGGCGACAAAGCCGCCGCCCGGCACCAGCACCTTGGACGCGAAGTCCAGCGCCAGGTCGATCAGCCCGAGGATGCGCAGGTGGTCCGTGGCGTTGTGCCCGGTGGTGTTGGGCGCCATGTCGGACAGCACAAGGTCCGCTGGGCCGTCCAGCACGCGCAGGACCTCCTGCTCCACCGCCACGTCCTCGAAATCGCCCTGCAGCAGCGTGGCGCCGACGATCTCATCCATGGGCAGGAGGTCGAGCCCGACGACCTTGCCCGCCCCGCCCACGCGTTGCACCGCCACCTGGGTCCAGCCGCCCGGCGCGGCGCCGAGATCGACCACCCGCTGTCCGGGTTTGAACAGCGAATACTTCTCGTCCAGCTCGATAATCTTGAAGGCGGCACGCGATCGCCACCCGGCCGCCCGCGCCGCGCGGACGTAGGGATCGTTCAGCTGCCGCTCCAGCCACTTCTGGCTGGCGGTGGTGCGTCCCTTGGCGGTGCGCAGGCGGGTGGACAGGCCACGCCCGCCCTCGATCGGCGGCTTCAAGACAGGAATACCTCAGGAATATGGCTGGCTGGCGTGGCGCGCGGGCGCCGGCGGGCGCCGCGCACGGGTGCTTTCTTCCCGCATCATACGCTGCAGCATGCCTTCGCGCAGCCCGCGATCGGCCACCGTGACGCAGGAGGACGGCCAGACCCGGCGGATGGCGGCGTAGATGGCGCAACCCGGCAACACGAAGTCCGCCCGCTCCGGGCCCACGCAGGGGTGCAGGCGCAGCCCCTCACGGCCGAGCATGAACAGATCGCGCAATGCCTGGTCGGCATCGGCGCAATCCAGGATCCGGCCATCCACCATAGGCCGCGAATACCGCGGCAAGGCCAGCGCGACGCCCGCCAGGGTGGTGACGGTGCCGCTGGTGCCCATCAGCCGCACGCCGCCCGCCCGCATTTCCTGGCCGATGCAATGCACCCGGTCGAAGCGGGTCAGTGCCTCGGCCACCTCGTTCACCACGGTGTCGAAGCCTTCCGGCGTGAAGCAGCACAGGTTGGCGCGTTCCGCCAGAGTGACCACGCCCAGCGGCAGCGAAACATAGCCGATCAGCGAGGCCTGCCCGTTGTCGCCGCGGATCCAGGCGATCTCGGTGCTGCCGCCGCCGATGTCGAACAACAGCGCGCGCCGGTCCTGTGGCCCGAGCAGCGGCACGCAAGATTCCATGGCCAGTTCGGCTTCCTCGCGCGCGGGGATGATGCGCAGCGGCAGACCGGTGATATCCCGCGCCCGGGCAATGAATTCCGCGCCGTTCGCCGCCTGCCGGCAGGCCTCGGTCGCGACGGCGAGGATGCGGCGCAGCGGCCGGCGGGACAGCTTCTGCGCGCAGGCCTGCAAGGCCTGGCCGGCGCGTTCCATCGCATCCACAGACAGTCGGCCACTGGCGCCCAGCCCTTCCCCGAGCCGGACCACGCGGCTGTAGCTGTCCACGACCTTGATGGTGCCGGACGCGGTGGGGGTGCCGACCAGGAGGCGGCAATTGTTGGTGCCGAGGTCTATGGCCGCGAAGGCACCCGCAGGAACGCCTGCCACCAGGGGTGGCTGATACAGGGGGAATGCGGAACAGGCGCTGGGTGCTGAGGGTTCTGACATGGTCGTTTGATCCGGAGTACCAAGCGATGGAACGCCATGCATGGAACCGGGGGGTGCAATGATCCGGCCTGGAGAGCCATGGGGCAAGTGATTTTGCCGTCAGCGAAGAAATGGTGCGCCGGGTGGCTTGCGTCCACCCCGACCCGCTGCTATCTGCCCGTCCGCGCCGTTGGGGAATAGTTTAACGGTAGAACTCCCGACTCTGACTCGGGCAGTCTTGGTTCGAATCCAGGTTCCCCAGCCATTGCGCTCAGCAGAGGCCTCACTCCCAGTGAGGCCTTTTTCTGTTTTGCGCGGTGGATCATTCCGTGGGCCGGAAGCCGCACCAGAACACCGCCCCGGCCTCTGGCGCGGTGTCATATTTGCGCTGAAAGCTCAGGCAGCCTTCGCCCGACACCGCGAAAACGGAAAGCCCCGCCGCGACCGCCTGGACGGCATTGTCCCGTCGCACCGCCAAGGGCGCGACGCTGCCGGCCACCAGCATGCCGCCGCCCGGATGGATCGCGAAGCTGCGGCAATGGATGCCACGCGTATCGACCACCTCCCGCAGGCCGGGCACGCCGGTATCCGGATCGATGGCGAAGCAGGCAATGCTGTTCTGTCCCTCGCCATGCACCATGGTGCCCTGGAATGGCACGGTGCCGTCCGAGCGGTTGGCGACATAGACATGCCGGCCACCGGGGTGGAGATGCACCGCCCCCGCGTATTGCTCGGGCGCCAGCCGCCCTGCCCCATCCGGCACGGTGTCAGCGGCGGCAAAGGCGGCGGGGGCGCCCGGCCCATAAGCCAGCAGGCGGTTGCCCCGCTCCAGCGACACATACATCCAGGGCCGGGTGGGGTGCAGGTCCACGTGCCGGGGGCCGAACAGCAGCCCATCGCCTTCCGTGACAGCCTGCCGCCAGGTCAGGCGCCCGTCCGCGAGATCCAGCAGCACCAGCGCACCCGGGTCTGCGGGGCGGTCCGCCGTGGCATCGCTGCCCCGGCAGCTCACGACCACCTGCCCACCCCCGGGCAGCACCCGGGCCTGATGCGGATAAGACCCCAGGCGCAGGTCGGCCCCCTGAACCACCGCAGGACCGATGGCGCCGTCCGGTTGCAGGCGGTGCACGACCACCTGGGCGGGGCTGTTGCAGGTCAGGAGCAGCCAATGGCCCTGCGGGTCCAGCGTCACATGGATCGGACGGTTGCCCAGCGGCACCGGCGGGCCGAAGGGCGCCAGGGTGCCGTCGCGCGGGTCGATCCGAAAGGCTGCCACGCCATGGGTGTCATCGCCCCCGGGCACGGCACGGTTGCTGTAGGCCGCGTACAGCAGCGGCAATCGCGGATGAAACCACGCGTATTGCACCGCCGCCGGCAGCGACACGCCGGGCAGGGCTTCCAGCACCATCGCCGCCGCATCCGCCACATGGGGCACCAGCCGGGGGCCGATCGCGACATACAGCAGGGCCGGCACATCGCCCTGGTCAGACATAGGCGGTCGAACCATCGGGCTTGGTGGTAACCTTCCGCTCCCAATGAATGTAGCGGTCCGTCTTTAACCAATCCTCGTCGATCTCGACCCCCCAGCCGGGCCGGTCCGGCCGCAGCTCGAGGTAGCCAGCCTTCGGCAGGTAGGGGTCCAGCACGTAGCGGGCCTCGCCCTGCGGCGTCTTGATCGGCGCGGCGGAGCCGCCGCCCTCGAACACGTAGTTGGCGCCGTTGGGCAACCGGTATTCGAGGATCCGGAAGTTCGTGCAGGCGGCGCTGAAATGCAGATTCACGGCTGTGGCCAGGGGGCCCATCGGGTTGTGCGGCGCGATGGACACGAAATGCGCCTCGGCCAGCGTGGCGATGCGCCGCATCTCGCTGATGCCGCCGACCACGCAGACGTCCGGCTGCACGATGTCGCAGCCACGCACCTGCAACAGCCGCAAAAACTCATGCCGGCTGAAATAGGATTCCCCGGTGGCCAGGGTGCAATGCAGCTCGCTGTGCAGTTGCCCCCAGGCATCGAAGTTCTCCGGGCGGATCGGCTCCTCGAAGAACAACGGATCATAGGGCGCCAGGGCGTTGCCCAGCTGCGCCGCCTGGCGCGGCTCGAAGATCTTCGCGTGCGCGTCGAAGGCGATGTCGTAGCGGCTGTCCACCGTTTCGCGCAGCATGCGGAAGTATTCGGCGCTCGTCCGCACCACCTCGCCCCAGCGGTTGGCGTGCATGTCGATGCGGTAGGGACTGAGCTTGAAGGCATCGAAGCCCCAGCCGCCCTGCAGGGCATCCATCTCGTCGCGCGCCTGGATGGGGTCGGGCGCGGTGTAGACGCCGGCATACACCCGCACGCGGTCGCGCACCGCGCCGCCCAGCAGCATGTACACCGGCACGCCTAGCGCCTTGGCCGAGATATCCCACAGGCAATGGTCGATCGCGGAGATCGCCGCCAGCCCCAGCGCGCCGGGCGGAAACCGGCTTTGCTGCATCAGGTAATGCGTCAGGTATTCCACCCGCCGTGGGTCGCGGCCGGCGAGAAAGGTGGCGTAGTATTCCAGAAGCGGCAGCAGCGCCCGGTCCGGGCCGTGGTTGTAGCACTCGCCCCAACCCGTGATGCCCTGGTCGGTGTCGATGGCCAGCAGCACGCGCGGGCGGTCCTTGTCGCGCGTCATGAAGGCGCGAAGTCGCTCGATCTTCACGGTCGGATCCTCATCAGCCTGTCCGGCGGCTTGCGCCGCTCTCGCTTGATTTGAAGCGCAGAACCGCGAGGGGCGCCAGACAGAACTGCTATTGCAGTCACGCGAGCTGCCTTCCCGCGTTACCTCAGCAGAGCAGGAGTAACGCCCATGAGCCGTGCGTTCGTGTCCGAGGAATCGGCCGAGGCCGCCGCCGCGCAACTGCCGGAACGCCCGGTCAGCACCGCGCCCAACCTGGTGACGCGGGAGGGCCTGCGCAGCATCGATGCCGAGGTCGCCCGCCTGGAAGCCGCGCTGGCAGAAACCGGCGCGGACCACCCGGACCATGCCCGCCTGGCGCGGGACCTGCGCTACTGGCGCGCCCGCCACGCCACCGCCCAGCTGGTCCCGCCGCCGGGAGCCGCGCCGCGCGAGGTGGTGTTCGGTGCCAGGGTGACGCTGCGGCGCGATGGCGGCAGCGTCACCTACCGCATCGTCGGCGAGGACGAGGCCGACCCGGCCAAGGGCCTGCTGGCCTATACCGCGCCGCTGGCGGTGGCGCTGACCGGCGCCGTGGAGGGCGAGGTGGTGGAGGTCGGCGGCGGGCGCCCGGCGGTGACCGTGGAGCGCATCGCGGCGGCCTGACGCGGATTGCACCCTGGGCGGGGCGGGGCCGGGCGGCTAGGATGCGCGCCCTTCCCGCCCCTCGAACCACCCGACAGGCCCCGACTGGATGACCGAACTCGCCTTCCACAACAGCGCCACCCGCCGGCGTGAGGCCTTCGCGCCGATCGACCCCGAGCATGTGCGCCTCTACGTGTGCGGGCCGACGGTCTATGATCTCGCGCATCTGGGCAATGCGCGGCCCGTGGTGGTGTTCGACGTGCTGGCACGCCTGCTGCGCGGCCGGTTTCCCCGCGTCACCTATGTCCGCAACATCACGGACGTGGACGACAAGATCAACGCGCGTGCCGCGGAAAGCGGCGAAAGCATCGGCGCCATCACCGCCCGCACCACCGCCGGCTTCCATGCCGACATGGTGGCGCTGGGCTGCCTGCCGCCGGACGAAGAGCCGCGCGCGACCGACAACATCGCGCCGATGATTGCCATCATCGAGAAGCTGATTGGCAACGGCCACGCCTATGAGGCCGAGGGGCATGTGCTGTTCGCCGTATCCAGCTACCCGTCCTACGGCGCGCTGTCCGGGCGCACGCCGGACGAGATGCTGGCCGGTGCCCGCGTGGAGGTCGCGCCCTACAAGCGTGACCCCGGCGACTTCGTGCTGTGGAAGCCGTCCGACGACGCCACCCCGGGCTGGGACAGCCCCTGGGGCCGCGGCCGGCCCGGCTGGCACATCGAATGCTCGGCCATGTCCTGGCGCTACCTCGGCCCGGAATTCGACATCCACGGCGGCGGTCACGACCTGATCTTCCCGCACCACGAGAACGAGCTAGCGCAATCCGCCTGCGCCTTTCCGGGCAGCGGCTTCGCGCGCTTCTGGCTGCACAACGGCATGCTGCTGGTGGACGGCGAGAAGATGTCCAAGTCGCTCGGCAATTTCCTGACGGTGCGCGACATCCTGCAACGCGGCGCCTGGGCCGGGGAGGCCTTCCGCCTGCTGCTGCTGAAGACCCACTACCGCTCCGCGCTGGACTACACTGCCGAGCGGCTGGACGAGGCCCGGGGCGAGCTGGACGACTTCTATGCCCTGCTGGCGCGCGACCTGCCGGTGCCGGAAGCGGACGACGCGCTGGTGGCGGAGATGGCGGAATGGGCCATGGCCCCCCTGGCGGATGACCTGAACACCCCGCTGGCCGTGGCGCGCCTGCGCGACCTGCGGACGCTGGAAAACGTCGCCACCGTCGGCGGCTCGGACAAGGCGGTGCTGGGGCGGATCGGGCGTGACTGGGCGCCGCAATCGGGCCAGGCGGCGGCGGCGCTGCGCCAGGCCGCCGGCGTGCTGGGCCTGCTGGCCGGGGATGCCAAGGCGTGGCGCCAGGGCGGCGCGGCGGACGGCAACGCCGCCATCGAGGCCGCCATCGCCGCGCGCCTGGCGGCCCGGGCGGCGAAGGACTGGGCGGAAGCCGACCGTATCCGCGCCGATCTCACCGCCCAGGGTATCGTGCTGGAGGATGGCGCCGGCGGCACCACCTGGCGGCGCGCCTAGGCCACGGCCCGCCGCGCCGGCCGCTTGCGGGACTGCCGCCAGCGGCCAAAGGCGCCCACCAGGACCATGCCGGCGGCGACGATGCCGACCCACAAGGCCGGGCGCAGGCCGAACTCGACGTCCAGGTTGGCTTGCAAGACCGGCAGCGCCGGGATGCCGGTGAACAGCCCGTACCACGAGGCCTCGATCAACGCCGTGCCCACCGCCGCCGCGGGCACCAGCAGCGCGAGCTGCCACAACGGCGGTGCCGAGCCCTTGCTGCCGGCGAGGCGGTACAGCATCAGCCACAGGAACAGCCCGGAGGTCAGCATCGCCTCCGTCACGTCCAGCTTGGTTTGCAGAATGAAGTGGACCATGGCCAGCAGCGCGATGGCATAGGCCGCGCGGTGCAGCAGCTGCCAGCGGCGCCCGCCCATCCGCTTCACCCAGCCGTCCGTCGAGGTGATGCCCAGCGCCACCAGCCCGGCCAGCGCCACGAAGCCGATCGTCAGGTAGAAGCGCAGCACGATCTCGGTCGCCACCTTCACCAGGTCGAAGCCCTGGTCGGCGATGTAGAGCGTGAAGTGGCCCAGGATGTAGGTCATGGCCGCCACGCCCACCATGCGGCGCACCAGCATCACGCGCGGCTCCCGCAGCAGTTGCCGCAGGGGGGACACCAGCAGCGATAGCAGCAGGATGCGCGTGCCCCACAGTCCGGTCTGATGGATCGCTTCCATCAGCGGGCGCCCGCCCAGGGTCCCGGCCGCCGCCTGATAAGCCAGCCACAGGGCCGGCAGGCAAAGCGCCGCGAGCACCGTGGCCTTGAAGGGGGAAAAGGCACCCTGTCGATCCCGCCATGGCGCGCGGGTGCCAGGACGTGACGGGGCGGCAGTGGCCGGGGCGGCACGGGTGCTCATGCGGGGTCGGTGTCCTTGGGTGGCGGCACGTCTGCGCGGTCGCATGTGGGGTGGCGGGGGCCGCGCAACAGGTGGACCCCTTGCCTTGCCACCAAGGGAAGGTCCCATCTGCCCCGGCACCATCCCGCAGGAACCATAGCATGTCACGCATCGCCCTCGCCGCCGCCCTGGCCGTTTCGCTGTCCGGCACCGCCGCGCTGGCGCAGCATGCCGGCCACGGCAGTGCCCCGGCCGCATCCGCCTCGCCCTCCACCCAGGCGTTCAAGGAGGCCATGACCCGCATGCACGGCGCCATGGATATTCCCTACACCGGGAACACCGACCGCGACTTCGCCGCCGGCATGATCCCGCACCACCAGGGCGCGATCGACATGGCCCGCATCGAGCTGCAGCACGGCCGCGACCCCGCCATGCGCAAGATGGCCGAGGAGATCATCGCCGCCCAGGAAAAGGAGATCGCGCAGCTCCGCGCCTTTCTGGCACGCGCGCGCTAGGCCCTTTCCGCCACCGCGCCGGGCGGCTATCGGGGGCGCATGTTTCCGATAGCCTCGTATCCATGACCGGCCGCGACGGCGGCGCCGAGCTGGCGCCCCTGCCGGGCGAAAGCCCGATCATCGTCCTGGTCCGTCCGCAGCTGGCCGAGAATGTCGGCACCGCCGCGCGCGCCATGGCCAATGGCGGGCTGTTCCACCTGCGGCTGGTCGCCCCACGCGACGGCTGGCCGCAGGAACGCGCCTGGTACGCTTCCTCCGGCGCCGACCGCATCCTGGATGCCGCGACCGTGCATGCCACGGTGGCCGATGCCGTGGCCGACTGCCACAGGGTCCTGGCCACCTGCCCCCGGCCCCGCCACGTGGTCATCCCGGTCCACACCGCGCGCGGCGCCGCCGACGAGCTGGTGCGCATCTGCCGTGGCGATGGCCACCGCGCCGCCATCCTGTTCGGCCCCGAGCGGGCCGGGTTGGAGGCGGAGGATCTGGCGCATGCCGACACGCTGGTGCGCTATCCGCTGAACCCGGCGCACATGTCGCTGAACCTCGCCCAGGCGGTGATGATCCTAGCCTATGAATGGTGGAATGCCGCCGAGGACAGGACCCCGCCCCGCCGGCTGATGACCAACGAGACGGGCGTGGCCACCAAGGGCGAGCTTGACAACTTCCTGGACCGGCTGGTGCGGGAGCTCGACGCCTCCGGCTTCCTGGACAACCACCCCAAGCGGGCCGGCATGGTGCGCAACCTGCGCCACTGGTTCAACCGGGGCGAGGTGACGACGCAGGAGATCCGCACCCTGCACGGCGTGGTCAGCGAACTGTCCAAGGGCCGCATGCGGCGTGGCCGGTCGGAAGACGACGACCCGCCGGCGCCCTGGCAGGAGCCGCCGCTGCCGCGTTGACCATGCCGTGCGCGGCTGCCTAGTCTTCCGCCGAAGCCCCGGACCAGGGGCATGGGAGACGACCGATGCACCGCCGCACGCTTTTGCAGGGGGCCGCGCTGGGGGGCCTCGCCCTTGCCCGCCCATCCCTGGCCCAGCCGGCCCGCGCCTCCACCCTGCGCTTCGTGCCGCAGGCCAACCTCACGGCGCTGGACCCCATCTGGACCTCGGCCATCGTCACCCAGATGCATGGCTACCACGTCTACGACACACTCTACGGCGTCGATGCCCAGCAGCGCCCGCAGCCGCAGATGGCCGAGGGCCATTCGGTGTCCGACGACAAGCGGACCTGGCGGATCACGCTGCGCCCCGGCCTGCGCTTTCATGACGGCGAGCCGGTGCGGGCGCAGGATGCCGCGGCCAGCCTGGAACGCTGGTCCAAGCGCGACCCCTTCGGGCAGATCCTGGCCAAGGTGGTGGACAGCTGGCGCGCGGCGGATGACCGCACGGTCGAGATCAAGCTCACCAAGCCCTTCCCGCTGCTGCTGGATGCCCTGGCCAAGCCGGATGCCAACGTCGCCTTCATCATGCCGGAGCGGCTGGCGAGGACGGATGCCAACACGCAGATCGCCGAGGTCACCGGCTCCGGCCCGTTCCGCTTCTTGAAAGACGAGTTCGTCGCCGGCAGCCGCGCCGTCTATGCCAAGTTCGACCAGTATCAGCCCCGCGAAGGCGCGGCGGACTGGACCAGCGGCGGCAAGGTGGCGCATTTCAATCGCGTCGAGTGGAACATCCTGCCAGACCCCGCCACCGCCGTCGCCGCGCTGTCGAACGGCGAGGTGGACTGGGTGGACCAGCCGCTGGCCGACCTGATCCCGACACTGGCGCGCAACCGCAGCGTCAAGATCGACAACCTCGCGACCACCGGGTTCATGAGCCTGATGCGGCTGAACCACCTGACGCCGCCGTTCAACAACCCCAAGGTCCGGCAGGCCGTGGCGCTGGCGGTCAACCAGCCCGACTACATGGGCGTGACTTTGGGCGAGGACCGCTCCGCCTGGCGTGAATGCCACAGCCTGTTCCCCTGCGGCACGCCTTACGGCACCGAGAACCTGTCGCCCCTCAACGCCGCACCGCGCAGCCTGGACCGCGCCAGGGCCGCCCTGGCGGCATCTGGCTACAACGGCGAGAAGGTGGTGATCATCAACCCGACCGACTTCCCGCTGATCGGCCCGCATGGCCAGCTGACTGCCGACGTGCTGAAGCGCGTGGGCTTCAACGTGGACCTGATCGAAAGCGACTGGGGCACGGTGGTGCAGCGCCGCGCCTCGCGCGAGACGGTGGAGAAGGGTGGCTGGAGCATCTTCCACACCTATGGGTCGGCCATGGGCTATGCCAACCCGGCGGTGTCCTCGCTGGTCAAGGGACCGGGGGCGAACGGCTGGTTCGGCTGGTACACCAGCCCGGAGATGGAGGAACTCATCCAGACCTGGCTGGACGCCCCCGACGCGGAGTCCCAGCTGCGCATCGCCGACGCGGTGAACAGAAAGGCGCAGGACGATGTCGCCACCATCCCGCTTGGCCAGTTCTTCATCCGCACGGCCTATCGCAGCAACCTGACCGGCTTCATGAAGGGGAGCATGCCTTACTCCTGGGGCGTCAGGCCCGCCTGAGCCGCCAGCCACCGCCCGCTGGCCGCGATGGCGCGGTCGGCGGCGCCGACATGCCCGGCAGCGCGCAGAAAGCCATGCACGGTGCCGGGGAAGTGCTCGGCACTGACGGCCACGCCGGCGGCACGCAGCGCGGTTTCCATGGCCAGATTCTCGCTGGCCAGCACGTCCAGCTCCGTGTGGGTCATATGCACGGGCGGCAGGCCGCGCAGGTCGGCGCGCAGCGGCGCGACGAAAGGGCTGACGCGGTCGGCGGCGTTGGGCGCGTAGCAATCCCAGTAGAACATCATCCGCTCCCGCGTCAGGCCGTAGCCTTCGGCGAATTCGCGGTAGGACGGGGTTTCGAAGTCGCTGTCATAGACGCCGTAGCCGAGCAGCAGCCCGCGCAACGCCAGCGCCGGCGTGACCTCCCGCAGCATCAGGGCGGCGCCAAGTGCCAGGTTGGCCCCCGCCGAATCACCGCCCAGCACGATGCGCGCGGGGTCCAGCCCCCATTCGGCGCCGCGCAGGGCCACCGCCCGCGCCACGCCGACGCATTCCTCCAGCGCCTGGGGGTAGCGTGCTTCCGGGCTCAGCGCGTAGTCCGGTCCCAGCACGGCGCAGCCCGAGGCCGCGGCATATTCGCGCATCGTGCGGTCGTGGGTGTCGATGCTGTTCCAGACCCAGCCGCCGCCATGCAGGTAGACCAGCACCGGCAGCGGCCCCGCCTTGCCCACCGGACGGTGCAGCCGGCACTGGATGCGCCGGCCACGCACCGGCAGCCAGATGTCGCGGCTTTCCGCCATCGCCGGCCCGCCGCCGAGGCCGAGGTTGAGCGTGTCATTGATCCGGCGCGGCTCGTCGAACGGCAGACCGAGGCGAATCGGCGGCAGAGCGAGGGCTCGCTCTTCCATCATCGCGTTGAAGGCGGCCATCTCCGGGTCGATGCGGTGCATGCCGGTTACCCCACCTGACGCGTCATGCTGCGCAGCGTGACGAATTCCTCCGCCGCCGTCGGATGGATGCCGATGGTGCGGTCGAAATCCTGCTTAGTCGCGCCGGCGACCATGGCGACGGCGATGCCCTGCATCATCTCCGCCGCGTCGTCCCCGATCATGTGGGCGCCGACCACCCGCTGCGTGTCCCGCGCCACCACCAGCTTCATCAGGGTGCGGCGGGGCTGCTTGCTGATGGTATGGCGCATGGGCGTGAAGCGCGTCAGGTAGATGTCGATCGGGCCGCCCAGCATGGCCTCCTCCTCCGTCAGGCCAACGGTGGCGGCGGGCGGCACCGTGAAGACGGCGGTGGGCACGTTGGCCAGACTGACGGTGCGGGCCTGGCCGCCGAACAGCGTGTCGGCCAGCGCATGGCCCTGGGCGGTGGCCACCGGCGTCAGGTTCATCTGGTCCGTGACGTCGCCCACCGCGAAGATGTGCGGCTGCTGGGTGGCCTGCTGGCCGTCCACGGGAATGGCGCCCAGGCGACCGGGGGCGATGCCCGCGGCTTCCAGGTTCAGGCCCTGGGTGTTGGGCTTGCGGCCGGTGGCGAACATCACCGCGTCCACCATGCAGGTGGCACCGCCCGTGGTGGAAACGCGCAGCCCCTCCGCCACCTTCTCCAGCCCGGTGACCTCGTGGCCGATGTGCTGGACGATGCCGCGCGCGTCCAGCGCGTCGCGCATCGCCTCGCGGACGTCCTGATCGAAGCCGCGCAGTGGCAGCGGCTGGCGGTACAGCAGTTCCACCTGGGCGCCCAGGCCATTCAGCAGGCTGGCGAACTCCAGGGCGATGTAGCCGCCCCCGACCACGGCGATGCGCCTGGGCATCTCCTCCAGCGTGAACAGGTCGTCCGAGATCATGCCCAGTTCGGCACCGGGGATCTCGGGCCGCAGCGCATGGCCGCCGGTGGCGATGACGATCCGCTCCGCCGTCACCCGCTTGCCGCCGACATCCAGCGTGTGGGCATCCACAAAGGTCGCGCGCGCGTCGAAGCTGGTGACCCCGGCATTGCCCAGCAATCGGCCGTAGATGCCGGACAGCCGGGTGACCTCCGCATCGCGCGCCTGCTTCAGCACCGGCCAGTGATGCGCATTCCGGCTGATGTCCCAGCCAAAGGCGCCGGCTTCCTCGGCCCAGATGCCGTATTCGGCGGCCTGGACCATGATCTTCTTGGGCACACACCCGACATTGACGCAGGTGCCGCCCCAGAACCGCTCCTCCGCCACGCCGACGCGGGCGCCATGGGTGGCCGCGATGCGGGCGCAGCGCACGCCGCCGGAGCCGCCGCCGATGACGAAAAGGTCGAAATCATAGGCGCTCATGACAGGCGGCTCCGTTCAAACATCTTTGGCGGCAGAGATGACCCCCGCCGGGGCAGCGTCAAGCCGGTTGCCCGATCCGGCGCAGGCTGGAGCGTGAGGATAAATGGGGGCGAGGCGCAACATTACTGCCATGCTTGGCGTTCACGAACAGCAACCGGCATGGCCGGGGCTTCAAGCCGCACGGGTTGCCGGCGGCCAATTGAGAGAGGGCGCCATGGGCACCATTCTGCTGATCATCGTGATCCTGCTGGTCATCGGCGCGCTGCCGCGCTGGGGCTACAGCTCCGGCTGGGGCTACGGCCCGTCCGGCGGCCTGGGCCTGATCCTGATCATCCTGCTCATCCTGGTGCTGATGGGCCGGATCTAGCCCGGCAGGCGGGCAAATGTCCGCCTCGGTCTGCTGAAAGGGGCAGGCGGCGCGAGCCGCCTGCCCCTTTCGCGTCCGGGGGCGGAAGCGGGGCCGCTACTCGACTGTCACGGCCTTGGCCAGGTTGCGCGGCTGGTCCACGTCGGTGCCCTTCAGGATGGCGACATGGTAAGCCAGCAGCTGCACCGGGATGGCGTGCAGGATCGGCGCCACGAACGGGTCCACCGTCGGCAGCACCACCACCCGCTCCGCGAAGCGCCGCAGCGCCGGCGCGCCCTCGGCATCGGTGAACGCCATGATGCGGCCACCGCGGGCCGCGGCTTCCTGCAGGTTGGACGCCGTCTTCTCGAACAACGGACCGCTGGGGCAGAGCGCGATCACCGGCACGGAGGCGTCGATCAGCGCGATCGGGCCGTGCTTCATCTCGCCGGCGGCATAGCCCTCGGCATGGATGTAGCTCAGCTCCTTCAGCTTCAGCGCGCCTTCCAACGCGATGGGGTACAGGCTGCCACGGCCCAGGAACAGCACGTCGCGGGCCTGCACCACCTCGCGCGCCAGCTCCAACACCTCCGTGCTGTCTTCCAGCAGCGCCGCGGCATGGCCGGGCACTTCCAGCAGGGCGGCGGTCAGGCGGGCTTCCTCGGCGCCGTCCAGCACGCCACGCGCGCGGCCGAAGCCCAGCGCCAGGCAGGCCAGCACGGCGAGCTGCGCCGTGAAGGCCTTGGTGGAGGCGACGCCGATCTCCGGCCCCGCCACCGTCAGCACGGCGCCGTCGCTTTCCCGCGCCATGCTGCTTTCGTCGACATTGACGATGGACAGCACCTTCTGGCCCAGCGAGCGCAGCAGCCGCAGCGCCGCCAGCGTATCCGCCGTCTCGCCCGACTGGCTGACAAACAACGCGGCGCCGCCTTCCGGCAGCACCGGCTCGCGGTAGCGCAGCTCGCTGGCGATGTCGGAGTCCACCGGAATGCGCGCGATCTGCTCGATCCAGTAGCGCCCGACCTGCGCCGCCAGATAGGCGGAGCCGCAGGCGGACATGGTCAGGCGCGGCACCGTCGCCGGGTCGAAGGGCAGCGCCGGCAGGGCGGCGGCGCGGCTGGCGGGGTCGATGTACTGGCGCAGCGTGTCGCCCAGCACGATCGGGTGCTCGTGCAGCTCCTTTTCCATGAAGTGGCGATAGTTGCCCTTGCCGACGGAAGCGCCGGTAAAGGCGGTAAGCTTGACCACCCGCTCGACCGGCCGGTCATCGGCATCAAAGAAGTCGGCGCCCGCATCGCCGATCACCGCCCAGTCGCCTTCTTCCATGTAGGCGATGCGCCGGGTCATGGGGGACAGCGCCAGCGCGTCGGAACCGACGAACATCTCGCCCTCGCCGAAGCCCACGGCCAACGGGCTGCCGCGCCGGGCGGCGATCATCTTGCGCGGGTGGTGCGCGAAGACCATCGCCAGGCCAAAGGCGCCGTGCAGGCGCTTCAGCGTGGCGCTGGTCGCCTGCTCGGGCGTGGCGCCGGCGGCCAGGTGGTGGTCCATCAGCTTGGCGACGGTTTCGGTGTCGGTTTCCGTCTCGAAGGCGGTGCCGCCGGCTTCCAGCTCGGCGCGCAGCTCGGCATGGTTCTCGATGATGCCGTTGTGCACCACGGACACGCGGGCGGTGCCGTGCGGGTGGGCGTTCCGCTCGGTCGGCGCGCCATGCGTCGCCCAGCGGGTGTGGCCGATGCCGATGGTGCCGGCCAGCGGCTGCTGCGCCAGCACGTTCGCCAGGTTCACCAGCTTGCCCTCGGCGCGGCGGCGCTCGATCTGCCCATCCACCAGGGTGGCGATGCCGGCGCTGTCATAGCCCCGGTATTCCAGTCGCCGCAGGCCTTCCAGCAGACGCGGGGCGGCATCCTCGCGCCCCACAACACCGACGATGCCGCACATCAGCTTTTCTTTCCTTGCCGCGCGGCGCGGAAGGCCGCGGCCGCACCAGGTTTGTCCGATTGTCTCGCACGCCCGAAGGCCATGGCGTCCGGCGCCACATCCGCCGTGATCACCGAGCCCGCCGCCGTGAAGGCGCCGTCCCCCAGCGCCACGGGCGCCACCAGCACGCTGGCCGAACCCACGAAGACGCCTGCGCCGATCCGGGTGCGCGCCTTCGCGTAGCCATCGTAGTTGCAGGTGATGGTGCCGGCGCCGACATTGCTGCCCGCCCCCACCTCGGCATCGCCGAGATAGGTCAGGTGGCCGACCTTGGCCCCTGCCCCCAGCACGGTGTTCTTGACCTCGACGAAGTTGCCCACGTGGGCATCGGGCCCGATCTCCGCCCCCGGCCGCAGCCGCGCATGGGGGCCGACCACCGCGCCCTGGCGCAGCACGCAGCCCTCCAGATGGGTGAAGGCGCGGATGGTCGCGCCATCCTCCACCCGCACGCCCGGGCCGAAGACCACGTGCGGCTCGATCAGCACATCGCGGCCCAGCATCGTGTCGAAGCTGAAGACGACGCTGCCGGGCTGCACCAGCGTGGCGCCGCCCAGCATCGCCTCGCGCCGCAGGCGGGCCTGCACCTCGGCCTCGGCATCCGCCAGCTCCAGGCGGCTGTTGATGCCCCGCAGCTCGGCCTCGGGGGCCTCGACGGCCCGCACCCGCGCGCCATCGGCATTGGCCAGGGGCACCAAGTCGGTCAGGTAGTATTCGCCGGCCTTGTTGTCGTTGCGCACGGCTCGCAGCCAGCGGAACAGGTCGCCCGCGGGCGCGCACAGCACGCCGGCATTGCACAGCCCCACCGCGCGCTGCGCATCGTCCGCGTCGGCGAACTCGACGATGCTGAGCACGTTGCCCGCGGGGTCCTGCAGCACGCGGCCATATTTCGCCGGGTCGGCCGGACGCATCGCCAGCAGGGCCAGCCCGGCCTCCTGGCGCGCTTCGCGCAGGCGGCGCAGCGTATCGGCGGTGATCAGGGGGTTGTCGGCGTAGAGCACCGCCACGTCGCCCTGGAAGCCGTCCAGCAGCGGCGCGGCCTGCAGGGCGGCATGGCCGGTGCCCAGGCGCTCGGCCTGCACGACGGTGGCATGCGGGGCGGCGGCGCGCTCCAGCTGCGGCATGTCCGGACCGACGACGACCACCACCTTGTCGAACACGCCCTCGCAGGCGGCGATCAGGTGGTTGAGCATCGGCCGTCCGGCCAGCTTGTGCATCGCCTTCGGCTGGGCCGAGCGCATGCGGGTGCCGAGTCCGGCGGCGAGGAGGATGGCGGCAGCTTGCATGGCCCCCATGTGCCAATGCGACCGACCTTCCCGCAAGGGTTGATAGGTGTCACATCGCGTTGCCCGCCGAAACATGGCATTCCGAAGTCATGCAACCCACCGCGATCTTCGACCTCGACGGCACCCTGGTGGACAGCGTGCCCGACATCCATGCCGCGCTGAACCGCCTGATGGCGGCGCGCGCCCTGCCCGGCTTCAGCTTGGCACAGGTGACCGGCTTCATCGGCGATGGCGTGCCAACGCTGCTGCTGCGCGCCTTTGCCGCGCATGGGCAGCAGCCGGACACCACCGCCTACCCGGAATTTCTGGCCGACTACGAAGCCAGCGCCGCCATCCACACCCGGCCATTCGAGGGCATTCCTGCGGTGCTGGACGCGCTGCAGGCATCGGGCTGGCGCCTAGCCGTCTGCACCAACAAGCCGGAAGCCGCGGCGCGGCTGCTGCTGGAAGCGCTGGGGCTACTGGGGCGGTTCGCGGCGGTGGGCGGCGGCGACAGCTTCCCGACCCGCAAGCCCGACCCGGCCCACCTGCTGGCGACGCTGCGGCTGGCAGGCGGCGCCCCGGAGCGGTCGGTGATGATCGGCGACCACCACAACGACATGGCGGCCGCCGCCGGCGCTGGCATGCCGGCGGTATTCGTCGCCTGGGGCTATGGCGCGCGCGACGCCGCGGGTGGCGCGCCCGTGGCGGAACGCGCGTCCGAGCTGCCGGCGTTGCTGGCCAGCGCATTGGCGGCAACGCCGTCCACCTCCATGAGGTAGACGGTCAGGCTGCCGAACAACCGGCTCGGCACCTCGACCCGCACCGGGATGGGCGGCGCGCCGGGGCGCGGCGACGCCATCCAGGCCGTGCCTTCCTGCGGCTCGCGCACCCGCGCGTCGTCATCGGCCTTGAAGCCCGCCACCTGCTGGCCGGTGAAGCTGCATCGCGTGGCCTCGCCGGTCCAGGCGGTGCTCCAGGGAAAGATGCGGTCGCGCCCGGCGGTGCGTGCCTGCATGCGCACCACCCGCACCCCCTCGTAGATGCCGGCCTGGCCGTCGCAGCGCCCGTTCGTGGCGATCATGCGGGACAACTGGGCGACGGCGCTGAACTGGTCGATGGTGCCGCGCATCATGGCTTCGGAAACCGGCTCGCGCCCGTCATTGTCAGGCGGCAGGCGGACCCGCAGCACCGGCTGGCCGCCGGGGTAATCCAGCACCGTCTGCCGCCGCTCGCCACGCCACGTGCCCTCCACAGCGTAACGCGTGGGACGGGCTTCACCTCCCACAAAGCGGCCTTCGGTGCCGCCGCTGAATTCCGCGCCGCCGAACAGCCGCGCCATGCCGGTGGTGCGCCATTGCGCTCGGATGGAGTAACGGGCCGGCTGATCCAGCTCGAACACCGCCTCCACCTGCATCACCTGCAGGCCGCCGCCGCGGATGCTGTAGATCGCCCGCAGCGGCTCGGCCACGGCGGGGGCGGAACAGGCGGCGAGGGCGGCAAGGCAGAGCGCCATGCGGGCGGAAAAGGACATGGTTCCTCAACGCGGCCGGAGGCGGTTGAGATGCGTGCGAAACAATGGCGCGGAGCCGCTTGACAGGTCGTGGGCCTGACCGTATTTCCCGCCCCACCCCGATGGGCGCGTAGCTCAGCGGTAGAGCATTCGCTTCACACGCGAAGGGTCACAGGTTCAATCCCTGTCGCGCCCACCATCGGGGTCCTCATCATCGCTTGAGCGTTTTGCTGGTCCTCATCGGGCCAGGTCGCACGCACGCGGGCGCCGTTCGGCGCCCGCGTGACAGGGGTCAGCGCGCCGGAGCGGGCTGCGCGGCCGGCGGCGGCGGCGGGCCGCGGCGCTCACCAGGCGGGCGCGGTGCCGGACGGCGCAGCTCCGACATCTCCAGCGCCCCGTCCCCGTTGCTGTCGGCGGCGCGGAAGAACATGGCGGCCAGCGGCCTCGCCTCATCCAGCGTCACGCGGCCGTCGCGGTTGGCATCGGCCATGCGGAAGATCCGGGCCTGACGGTCGGCCATCATGCGCTGCATGTGTGGCGGCGGGGTGCGGCGTTCACGGCCGGCCGCGGGGCCGGGACGGGCGGCTTCCCATTGAGCGCGCAAATAGGTCCCCACCTCCTCCGGGGTCAGGGCGCCATCGTGGTCGGCATCGGCCTCGGCGAAGCGTGCCGCGAGATAGGCCATGGCCTCATCTTCGGTCAGGCGATTGTCGTGGTTGCTGTCGGCCTGCTGGAAGATGCGGGCCTGCATGCGGTCGGGACCCCGGCCGGGCGCCGGCTGGGCCAGCGCCGGCAACGCGGCGGCGGCGAGCGAGGCGCCGATCAGTCCGAGGGTGAGCATGCGTTTCATTGCCAGGATTCCAGATCTGTTGCCGCGGCCAGTCGCCGCATGCACGAAAGCTGGGATGCCGATGTAACGGCCGCATGTCCCGCCGGGCACCATCCGGTGAGGAAGTGTGTCGCCCGGCGGCGGCCCGCCGGGCGCCGGGTCAGCGCCGGTTGCTGCGCGCCGGCTGCGCGGCCGGGCGGGCGGGGCGGCGCAGGGTGGCGCGCACCGGGCCGCCATCCCCCTGCTCCACCACCACGCGCACGCGGCGGCTGGCGGTGCCGCGGGCGGGCGCGGCGGGCTCGGCACGGGCGGTCACGCGGCCACCGGTGCCGCGCGCGGCGGCGCGGCCGGCCGCCGGGTTCAGCACCGGCGCGGCGGTGGAAACCAGGCGGGCACTGCCGCCGCGCTGCGCCACCGGCGCCGCCTCGGCCCGCGCCACCAGGCTCGGCGTGCCACGGCCGCGCCGCGCCGCGATGGCCCCGGCGGCTGCGGCGGCTGGCACCAGGCTGGGGGCGCTCGCCATCACGGTGCGGCCGCTGCCGCCCACGCCCATCTGCGCGAAGCCCTGGTCCAGCAGCACCGCGGCGTGGCGGTCACGCTCGGTCCAGGAATTGCCGCCGAACACGGACACGATCAGCCGCACGTTGTCGCGCCGCGCGCTGGTGACGATGTTGAAGCCCGAGGCGTCGATGTAGCCGGTCTTGATGCCGTCCACGCCTTCGTAGCTGTCCAGCATGCGGTTGTGATTGCGCAGGGTGGAGCCGCTGACCACCACGTTGCGGGTGCCGAAATAGTGGTAGCGCTCGGGGAAGTCCTGTTGCAGCCGGCGGCCCAGCGTCGCCATGTCCCGGGCCGTGGTCACCTGCTCGATGTCCGGCAGGCCGGAGGCGTTGCGGAAGGTGGTGTTGGTCATGCCGATGGCACGCGCCCGCAGCGTCATCATCCGTGCGAAGCGGTCCTCGTCGCCACCGCCCAGCGTTTCGCCGATCAGCGAGGCGATGTCGTTGGCCGACTTCGTGACCAGGGCATAGATGCCCTGCTCCACCGACAGGCTGTAGCCGACCCGCAACCCCAGCTTGGACGGCGGCTTGGCGGCGGCGGTGGGCGTCATCACCAGCCGCGACTCCGGTGAAATGTGCCCGGCGCGCATGGCGTCGAACAGCATGTACAGGGTCATCATCTTAGTGAGCGAGGCAGGGTGGCGCGGCTCGTCCGGATTGGTGGACGACAGCAGGTTGCCCGTGCGCGGCTCCATCACCACCGAGGCGTAGCGGGCGCTGCCGATCTGCGCCTGTGCCACGCCAGGCAGCAGGCCCGCCAGCGTCGCGGCTCCGGCCAGGCCGGCCAGGGCGAGGCGCCATTGGCGCGAACCCGCCGCACGGGGGCTAACTGCCCGCCCCGTGCCATTGCGCAGCAAGCCGCGCGCGGCCATCCCCATGGCCAGAACCACACGCATACCCCATCCCCCGATCGTATCCATCCCGGTTCATCCCCCGAAGAACCGGAGCCGTAACACTACCGATGGTAACACGATCTTGTCACCGTGAACTGAACGGGAACGCGCTTGCAAGGCAGGGACTTACCATGCGGCCCTGCGACGCCGTCGCCACAACGGACAGCGCAGGATCGGTCTGTGACCGAACAGAAATGGTGCGGCGCAAAATTTTGCTGGACTTGCGCAACGGAACAGCGGCATACGCTGCCTTGCTGCGGTGCAACAGGACGGTTCCAGCCTTCTGCCTGCGGCCGACATGACGCTGCCGAGGGACAAGATCCCGCAGGCGGACCCGGAAGCAGGTGAGGACCATCCCATGGCTGGCACGACCAATGTGACGAAACTGGCGGGCAAGGCCACGACTCTCGCCGCCGAGACGGTGCGCAAGGTGGCCGAGCAGAATGCTGCGCAGGTCGAGAAGGCTATCGAGACCGGCGCCGCCAATACCCTGAACACTTTGGAGAAGACCCCCATGGACCAGATGACCCAGACCGCCGACACCATGCAGAAGGGTGCCGAGGACGTGGCCGAGTTCGGCCGCGGCAACGTCGAGGCCTTCACCAAGGCGACGCAGACCTACATGGCTGGCCTGCAGGACCTCAGCCGCCAGGCCTTCAGCATGATGCAGGGCTTTGGCGAGCAGTCGATCGAGAATGCCAAGGCGCTGTCCTCGGTCCGCAGCGTCAAGGAAGCGGCGGAGCTGAACACCGCCTTCTTGAAGTCCGCCATGGAGAAGTCGGTCAGCGAGACCACCAAGCTGAACGAGGCCGCCTTCAAGCTGGCCGAGCAGGCTTCGGCGCCGATCGCCGCCCGCTGGACGCTGGCGATGGAGAAGATGACCAAGCCCGCCATCCGCATGTGACGGGCGCGCCGCCGGGCAACCGGCGGCGACCCTGTCCCGGTGGCCCGCCACCGGCCCCAGGCCCGGCACGCTTTGGCGTCGCCGGGCCTTTGTGCGTCTGGCCGCCCTTCCCTGCCCTGGTTGCCGGCCCGTCATGCGCTGCGGTGCCTTTTCCTGCGGCCACGGGCACCCCAAATGGCATGTAACGATGGAGAAGGGCGCTTTTCTCGGCGCCATTCCCGTTCCACCCTTCACCTTCCCCGGTCCGCTCCGATATCGTGGTACCGAGGGCGGGCATCGGGTCCATTCACCAGGTTCATCCTCCAGGACCAAGGCTCTGGACGCTGTTTCCTCTACGACGAAAGACGGCTGATTTTGGCGAAGCGCGTAAGCGGCAGGTTGGCGAAGGCACAATGACCGATCAGGACGAGCGCCAGGTCCGGTATCGGCGCGGGCCCATGGGGTCCGGCGCGGCGGCGGACCTGTGGCCGGCGAGTGGACCGGCTCCCGAACCCCCCGGCGGCCCCGGCAACCCTGGCGGAGGCAACGGCGTCGACGCCCCTCCGGGCGGCGGCAACGGGGATGACACCGGCACCAACGTGGTGGTCAAGGCGCGGCCCAAGACGCGCAAGCCCGCCATGTACAAGGTGCTGATGCTCAACGACGACTACACGCCCATGGAGTTCGTGGTGCATGTCCTGGAGCGCTTCTTCCAGAAGAACCGGGAAGAAGCGACCCGCATCATGCTGCACGTCCACCGGCGGGGCGTCGGGGTTTGTGGCGTCTTCACCTACGAGGTGGCCGAAACCAAGGTGACGCAGGTGATGGATCTGGCGCGCCAGAACCAGCATCCCCTGCAATGCACCATTGAAAAGGACTGAGCGTCCGGCTCAGATCATGAGCCACAGTCATTCCGCACCGCTGTGGCTTGTCGAACATCACGACTTATCCCCCGGAAATCGTCTTGGGGGGGTCGTGAAAGCAAGAGAACGGAACCACATCAGGCTTATCCTCGGGGTATCCTGATCCTGATTTACGGTCCCGGCGGCGAGGTCGCCGGCGCCGTATCCTGAAGGGGAGCGTCACCATGCTGTCCCGCAACCTAGAGCAGACGCTCCATCGTGCGCTGGCCCTCGCCAACGACCGCCGGCACGAATACGCGACGCTCGAACATCTTCTCCTCGCCCTTGTGGACGACACCGACGCCGCCACCGTGCTGCGCGCCTGCGGCGTCGACCAGGACAAGCTGAAGCGCGATCTGGCGGAGTTCCTGGACAAGGACCTCGCCGGGCTGGTCACGGAGCGCACCGGCGAGCCGAAGCCGACGGCCGGCTTCCAGCGCGTCGTGCAGCGCGCGGCCATCCACGTGCAGTCCTCGGGCCGCGACGAGGTGTCGGGGGCCAATGTCCTCGTCGCCCTGTTCAGCGAGCGCGAAAGCCATGCTGTCTATTTCCTGCAGTTGCAGGACATGACGCGGCTGGACGCGGTCAACTTCATTAGCCACGGCATCGCCAAGGCGCCCGGGCGCAGCGCCAACCGGCCTGTCACAGGCCAGGCGCCCAATACCCCTCCAGAGGAGCCGGGCGTGGAGAAGGAGGAGAAGCCGCAGGCCCGCCGGGGTCAGGACGCGCTGTCGAACTACTGCGTGAACCTGAACAAGAAGGCGCAGGCCGGCAAGATCGACCCGCTGATCGGCCGCGATCAGGAGATCGAGCGGACCATCCAGATCCTGTGCCGCCGCACCAAGAACAACCCGCTCTACGTGGGCGATCCCGGCGTCGGCAAGACCGCCATTGCCGAGGGCCTGGCCAAGCGGATCATCGAGGGCGACGTGCCCGAGGTGCTGCTGAAGTCCACCATCTTCGCGCTCGACATGGGCGCGCTGCTGGCCGGTACCCGCTACCGCGGTGACTTCGAGGAGCGGCTGAAGGCCGTGGTCAACGAGCTGGAGCAGCAGCCCGGCTCCATCCTGTTCATCGACGAGATCCACACCGTGATCGGTGCTGGCGCGACGTCGGGCGGCGCGATGGATGCCTCGAACCTGCTGAAGCCGGCGCTGGCCCAGGGCACGCTGCGTTGCGTCGGTTCCACCACCTACAAGGAATACCGCCAGCACTTCGAGAAGGACCGCGCCCTGGTCCGCCGCTTCCAGAAGATCGACGTCAACGAGCCGACGGTCGAGGATGCGGTGAAGATCCTGACCGGCCTCAAGACGAACTACGAGAAGCATCACAAGGTCAAGTACACGCCTGAGGCGATCCGGGCGGCGGTGGAACTGTCCTCCAAGTACATCCACGACCGCAAGCTGCCCGACAAGGCGATTGACGTGATCGACGAGGTGGGCGCGAGCCGGATGCTCTTGCCGGAGAACAAGCGCCGCAAGACCGTGACGCTGAAGGACGTGGAGGAGATCGTGGCGAAGATCGCCCGCATCCCACCCAAGTCCGTGTCGTCGGACGACAAGGAAACGCTCCGCACGCTGGAGCGCGACCTGAAGTCCATGGTGTTCGGCCAGGACAAGGCGATCGAGGCGCTGTCCGCCGCGATCAAGCTGGCCCGGGCCGGCCTGCGCGACCCGGAGAAGCCAATCGGCAACTACCTGTTCAGCGGCCCCACCGGCGTCGGCAAGACCGAGGTGGCCAAGCAGCTGGCCAAGACGCTGGGCATCGAGCTGATCCGCTTCGACATGTCGGAGTACATGGAGCGGCACAGCATCAGCCGGCTGATCGGCGCCCCGCCGGGCTATGTGGGCTTCGACCAGGGCGGGTTGCTGACCGACAGCATCGACCAGCATCCTCATGCCGTGCTGCTGCTCGATGAGATCGAGAAGGCGCACCAGGAGCTCTACAACATCCTGTTGCAGGTGATGGACCACGGGAAGCTGACCGATCACAACGGCAAGACGGTCGACTTCCGCAACGTGATCCTGATTATGACCACCAACGCGGGTGCCGCGGACATGGCCAAGCCCGGCATCGGCTTCGGCCAGCAGGTCCGCAAGGGCGAGGACGAGGAGGCCGTGAAGCGGCTGTTCACGCCCGAGTTCCGCAACCGCCTGGATGCCGTGGTACCCTTCTCCGGCCTGACGCAGGAGATCGTCGGCAACGTGGTCGAGAAGTTCGTGATGCAGCTGGAAGCCCAGCTCGCGGATCGCAACGTGACCATCGAGCTGTCTTCCGCCGCCAAGGAATGGCTGGCCGAGAAGGGCTACGACCCTCTGTATGGCGCCCGCCCGCTGGCGCGCGTCATCCAGGAATACGTCAAGAAGCCGCTGGCCGAGGAGCTGCTGTTCGGCAAGCTGGTGAAGGGCGGTTCGGTCAAGGTCGGCCTGAAGGATGGCGAGCTGACGTTCGACATGCAGGAAGCGGTGCTGACCGCCCTGCCCAAGCCCGATGGCGACGAAAGCGAGAAGGAACCCGAGGTGGCGGATTGATCCGTCACCCGTTGGGTGGGACTCCGGGGGAGGCGGGAAACCGCCTCCCCTTTTTCATGCGTGGATGAGGGTCAGGCGGCGGCGCCGGAGGCGCGTGCCAGCTCGGCACGGCCGCTCAGTTGCAGTGGAAACCGGACTTCATAGATCAGCCCGGCACTGTCGAACCGCATGACGGCGCGGGCTTCCGGCCCCAGGTCGTGCGGCAGGCCGCGCTCCAGGAAACGCAGCCCAAAGCCGCGGCGGGGCGGCGCGGCCGGCAGGCCGGGTCCACCGCGTTCCTGCCAGTTGAGGCGGACCATGCCGTCCGCGCCCATGTCCCACGACAATGCGACCCGGCCGCCACCGGCGGACAGCGCCCCGTGGCGGACGGCATTGCCCGCCAGCTCCGCCAGCGCGATCACCAGGGCCTGCACCTGCGCCGCACGCAACGGCAGCCCCGCCGGCCCCATCACCGCCACGCGGCCGGACGGCAGCCAGGGGCCCAACGCGGCGTGGACGGTCTGCTCCACGGTGGTGCCGTTCCAGC
Source organism: Roseomonas haemaphysalidis (assembly GCF_017355405.1). Lineage (NCBI taxonomy): Bacteria > Pseudomonadati > Pseudomonadota > Alphaproteobacteria > Acetobacterales > Roseomonadaceae > Roseomonas > Roseomonas haemaphysalidis. The sequence goes on along the minus strand of NZ_CP061177.1, from coordinate 2,335,703 downwards.
CGCTAGCCGCGATCAATTCGTGCGAACGGGACAGCGCGCCGAGCCGGGCGCTGAAATCCGCCGCGAAACGGTGCGGGTCGTCGCCGGCGCCCCGCAGCGTCTGTGCCGCCAGGGCCTGCACCGTGGCCAGGGCGTTCTTGACGCGGTGGTTCAGCTCGGCCACCGCCTCGCCCCGCCAGGTTTCCGCGGCCACCCGGTCGGTCACGTCCACCACCACCAGCGACAGCATCGCCTGCCCGCCGTCGGTCACCGGCTCGGCCGTGACCACATAGTGCCGCGCTTCGCCGGGATGCTGGGAGTCCACCACGAGTTCCTGGCCGGGCACGCCATCGCCATGCTCCATGGCGGTGCGCAACAGCGGCACCAGGGCTTCCGCCAGTTCCGGCATGGCCTGGGTCAGCTCGGTGCCGAACTGGATCGGCCTGCCGGCCATGCCAACCAGAATAGAATTGGCATCCACCACGCGCAGCTCCGGGTCCAGCAACGCCATGCCGACCGGCGCTGCCTTATAGACGGCCGAGATCCGGGCAAGCGCCTGCGCGGCACGCCGCGTCAACGCCGACATCTGCTGCCGGGTCCGGCGCAGGCGCACCATCAGCAGCACCACGCCGGTCGCACCGGTCACCAGGATGATGAGGCTGCTGGCGCGGTGCAGAAGCCGTGTCCGCTGCCGCTGCTCGGTGATCTCCCGCGTCAGGGTGGTGCCCAGTTCCTGCAGGCCGGCCGCCACCAGTTCGCCACGCAGCGGCGTTCCCGGCGCCGCAACGTCGGGCGACGCGATCGCCGTGGTCAGGATGCGATGATACGGGCGGATCTCGGCTTCCTGGTCCGCGAGCCCGCGCAGGCTGCGCAGTCCCTCCTGGAGGGAGGCATGGCGGGCTGCTTCCGCCGAACCGCTGGCGATGTCCTGTTGCAGCAGGTCCAGCATGTCCTGCTGGGTCGTCAGCCCCTGTTCCAGTCGGGACAGCCGGGCCTCATCCCATTCGGACTCGATGAAATGCTCGCCAAGCATGAGGACGGCAACGGACAGCAGCACCAGCGGCACCGCATGGCTCAGGCGCCGGACCACTAGGTTCAAACGGAACTCGCGCGTCATGGCAATACGCTCAGCGGAGCACCGGCGGCACCGAGGTGGATTCGCAGCCTCGCAGGCCTTCGCGGCTTTGACACGGAGGGGGGCGGGGCAGGACAAACCGTTGCGCCACAAGGCAGGCAACGGCACGGACGCGGAAGGGCATTGAGGAGTTTCTCTCCATACCCCAAACCTACCGCTGTATTTTGCATCAGACGAGAGAAAATTGACTCTCATGCAACAGAGCGTGACACCAAGGACACAATCGCGGGCATGGCCGACACGGACGACGATGATGACGACGACGCCAGCCTGTCCGGGCTGCCGGCCGGGACGCCTTTCTACATGACGCCCGCCGGCCACGCCGCCCTGCGCGCGGAACTGGATGCCCTGTGGCAGGGGGAACGCCCCAAGGTGGTGGAGATCGTATCCTGGGCGGCCGGCCTGGGCGATCGCAGCGAGAACGCCGACTACCAGTACGGCAAGCGCCGGCTCCGCGAAATCGACCGCCGGGTTCGCTACATCCGCAAGCGCCTGGACAAGGCGGAGGTGGTGGACGCCGCCGCCCAGCCACGCCGTGACCAGGTGTTTTTCGGTGCCACCGTCACCTATGCCCGCGAGGACGATTCGGAGGTGACGGTCACCATTGTCGGCGTGGACGAAGCCGACATGGAGCGTGGGCGGGTGTCCTGGATTTCACCTGTCGCGCGGGCATTGCTGCGCGGCCGGGTGGGCGATGCCGTGAAGCTGCGCCTGCCCAGCGGCGTCGAGGAGATCGAGATTCTCTCGATCCACTACCCCTCAGCCGGCTGAGGCTTCCACCCCCGCCAGCGCCAGCAGCGTGCCCATCGCGGTCGCGATGCCATGGGCGCTGGCGCGGGGCTCCACGTCGATCCACTCCTCCAGCGAATGCGCGCGGCCGCCGGCACAGCCGGACCCCACGGTGATGGCGGGCAGGCCCAGGCTCATCGCGATGTTGCTGTCGGTGGAGGAGGATTCGGCGTGGAACTCATGCCCCTGCCCCGTCATGACCGCCTGCGCCAAGCGCACCATGCGGCTGCCCATCTCGGTGCTGCCGGCCGGCCGGTCGCCGATCACCTTGGCATCCACCTGGATACGCCCGGCGCCGGTGTCGCGCGCCGCGTTCTCGTCATCCGCCGCCTGGGGGAGGATGGCCAGAAAGCGGGCTTCCAGGGTCGCCAGCGCCTCGGGTGACGCGGACCGCAGGTCCACCTCCATCCAGACTTCCTCCGGAATGGCGTTGATGGAACTGCCGCCGCCCATGCGGCCAATGGAGAAGGTGGTCTTGGGCTTGGCCGGCACGCGGATGCGCGACAGGGCATCCGCCGCCCGCGCCAGGGCGAAGGCCGGGTTGACCAGGCCGAAGGCCGCGAAGGAATGCCCGCCCGGCCCCTTGAAGGTGACGCGGTAGCGCTTGCTGCCCACCGCCGCAGTGACCAACCGCGAGGGGTCCAGACCGTCCAGCGCCATGAAGGCCGCGACCCTGCCGCGGCGCGGGTCGTCGCGGAAGAAGGCCTTCACGCCGCGCAGGTCGCCCGAGCCTTCCTCGCCCACCGAGCCCATGGCCAGGATGGAAGCGCGGGTCTGGATGCCAGCGGCATCCAAGGCGCGCAGGATGGCCAGCATCACCGCCAGGCCGCGCGTGTCGTCGCCCACGCCGGGGGCGCGCAGGATGGTCCCTTCCCGCTTCACCGTGACATCGGTACCGGCGGGAAACACGGTGTCGAGGTGCGAGCACAGCACGATCAGCCCGGCATCCGGGTCCGTGCCAGGGCGCAGGCCCGTGACATTGCCCTCGGTATCCGTGCCGACGTTCTGCAGCCCGTGCCCACGCAGCGCTTCCGCAAAGGCGGCGGCGCGGTTGACCTCGCCGTACGGAGGCGAAGCGATCTCGGTCAGGCGGATGATGTCGGCGACGGTGCGCTCGTGGTCCTGCGCCACGAAGCCGGCGGCACGGGCGAAGACGGGGCTGGCCAGCAGGGCCGCCGCCTCCTCCGCCGCGCCGCCGTTGTCGAGGGCGGCGAGCGCCGCGCGCATCGTGGGGGCGGTGGTGTCGGACATCGGCGGCGGCCTCATGCTGAAAACGATGGCATTGCTTTCAGCCGGGCCGCCGCCCCGGTCAAGTCAGGTGCCGACCCGCAGGGCCGCACCCATCTTGCGCAGGCAGGCCACGACGGACAGCGCGGTGATGCGCCCCGTCTTGGGGTTCTCGCTCGGGATGTTCTCGATGGTCATGGTGAAGCGGGCGGAGTCGGCGTCCACCGCGATGCTGTGCGTGTTGCGCTCGAGCGCCGGGTCGGCCCAGATCTCCAGCCGGGTGCGGTCCGCGCCGATGCCGGCCAGCGACAGCGCCACCGCCACGTTGAGGTTGGCGGGAAAGCCCGCCGCCGCCTCCCGCGCCGTGCCTTCGAAGATGCGCAGCGGCTCGCGGATCTGCTCGATGTCGATGTTGTTCTCGGTGAGGTAGGGCGCGCCCACCAGGCCGCGCACCGGCTTGCGGGTGACCATGCGCACGCTGTGGATGGTGCCCTCGGCGGCGGCCAGCACCGCGTCCAGCCCGAGCAGCGCGCCGGTCGGCACGACGATGCGGCCACCATGCTCCCGCGCCAGCCCGATCAGGCTGTCATGGAACAGCAATGCCCCGGCGCTGATCACCACCGCCGTCTTGCCGGTCCGCAGGAACGGCGCGGCGATCTCCGGCAGCAGCGCCGCGGGGGCGCATTCCACCACCAGGTCGGCCAGCGGCTCCAGCTCGGCGATGGCCACCACCGGCACGGGGCGCCGCAGGTTGGCGATACGCCCAACGGCGGCCTCGCGGTCGCGCGCGGATACGGCGACCAGTTCACAGCCGGGGATGCCGGCGTCCAGCGCCCGGGCCAGGGTCATGCCGACGGCACCAAGCCCGGCGATGGCGATTCTCAATGGTGTTCCCATGGGCGCAGCCTGGGGCCGGCGCCGCTTCGCATCAAGCCACCCCCGGGCCGGACACCGCCTTTGCTTCCGGAACGATCCCGCATAGCCTCGCCCCAAGGCCCGGCGAAAGGGCCAGGAGGAAGCAGCGCATGCTCAGGCGGAGAAGCCTCGCATGGCTGGGGGCGGCCGCCCTCGGCCCGTCATTCACGGCCCCGCGCCCGGCGCGGGCGGCCTGGCCCGAGCGGCCGATCCAGATCATCTGCCCCGGTCCCGCCGGCGGCGGCATGGACACCTATGCCCGCGCCATCATCCCCTTCGTGGCGCCACGCCTGGGCAATGCCAACATGGTGGTGATCAACCGCCCGAACGCCTCCGGCCAGCTGGCGTTCGAAAGCGTCGCCCTGGCGGAGCCGGACGGCTACACCATCGGCGTGGCGCAGACGCCGAACCTCGTTACCCTGCCGATCGAGCGGCAGGTGCGCTACCGCGTGCGGGACCTGACCTTCATCGCCAACGTGGTGGAGGACCCGGGCGGGCTCTTTGTCCGCGCCAACTCCCCGTACCGCACCCTGCCGGAGCTGGTGGCCGATGCGAAAGGCAAGCCCGGGCGGCTGGCCATCGGCAGCGCGGGCATCGGCACGGACGACCACCTGCTGATCCTGGCCTTGCAGGAAGCGACGGGCTGCAGCTTTTCCCACGTCCCCTACTCCGGCACGCCGCCCATCATCCAGGCGGTGCTGGCCGGTGACATCGCCGCCGGGTCGTTCAATGTCAGCGAAGGCATCGGCCTGCTGCGCCAGGGCTCGCTGCGCCTGCTGGGCCAGGCGAACGAGCAACGCTGGAGCGAGGCCGCGGACGTGCCCACCTTCCGCGAGCAGGGCATCGACATGGTGGCCGGCTCGGTGCGCGGGGTGATCGGCCCGCCCAACATGCCGCCCGCGTTGCGCGACCGCTTCCGCGCCGCCTTCGCCGGGGCCCTGGCGGACCCGGCCTGGGTGAAGGAGGCCGCGCGGCTGTCCCTGCCCCTGCGGGTGATGAGCGGCGAGGCGCAGCAGGAGCTTTTCCTGGCCGACGACGCCAAGCTGCGCGCGCTGTGGCAGCGCCAGCCCTGGCGGGAGTGATGCACGGCCTGCCGCGCCGCCCTGGCGCCGGGCGCTTCCGGCCCGGGCGTCAGGCCGGCCGCGCAAGCCGTTCCGCCTGATGGTCGCCTGCGCGCCTGACCGAGTATCTCAGCCGCCGAACTTGGCGAAGACCATGCGGTCCCGGTTTTCCTGCATCAGCATGGAGATGCTGGGCACCTGCTGGAAGCCCAGGCCATGCGGTGGCCCGTCCTGCTCGTCCGGGATGATCTTGTTGTAGCTTTCGCCACCGACCTTTTCCCATTTCCCGGCGGGCTTCTTGACCTCCAGGTTGGCGACGGTGGCCTTCAGCACCAGGCGGACGATCGCCTCCTTCGGTGCCGAGGGCTTGGTCAGGCTGGGATTGCCGGCGATCATCACCCAGCCGTTGCCCAGGGCCCAGGCGGTCAGCTCTTCCTTGGTCATCGCATCCGTCCTTTCACGCTTCCTCGCGCAGCATCTCGAGTTCGAGCCAGCGTTCCTCGGCTTCCGCCAGCGCCGTCTCGGTTCGCGCCAGCAGCTCGGTCGCCTTGTCGAAGCGCGGGCGGTCGCGGCTGTAAAGCGCGGGGTCGGCCAGGATGTCCTTCAGCTTGGCGGCCTCGGCTTCCAGCTTCCTCATCTTGGCGGGCAGCGTGTCCAGCTCGTGCTGGTCCTTGAAGGACAGGCGCTTGCGGGCGGCGGCGGCGGGCGCGGCCGTGGCGGAGGGCGCCGTCTTGCCCGCGCCCGCGGCCGGCTTGCCGCTGGCATCGGCCCGGGCCTGCACGCCATGGCCGCGCTGGTTGACCATGTCGGAATAGCCGCCGGCATAGTCCTGCCAGCGCCCTTCGCCTTCCCAGGCGATCACGTCGGTTGCCACACGGTCCAGGAAGTCACGGTCGTGGCTGACAACGATGACGGTGCCGGAATACTCGGCGATCTGCTCCTGCAAGAGATCCAGCGTTTCCAGGTCCAGGTCGTTGGTCGGCTCGTCCAGCACCAGCAGGTTGGAAGGCGTGGCAAAGGCGCGGGCCAGCAGCAGCCGCCCCCGCTCGCCGCCCGACAGCGCCGAGACCGGCGTGCGGGCCTGTTCCGGCGCGAACAGGAAGTCCTTCATGTAGCCGATCACGTGGCGCGGCTGGCCGCCCACCCAGACCTGGTCGCCGCGCGCGCCGGTCAGGCTGGTGGCGACGGTCATGTTGGGGTCGAGCGCCGCGCGGCGCTGGTCCAGCGTCACCATCTCCAGGTTGGTGCCGAGCTTGATGGTGCCCGAATCGGGCGCCAGGATGCCGGTCAGCATGGACAGCAGCGTGGTCTTGCCCGCCCCGTTGGGGCCGACGATGCCAACGCGGTCGCCCCGGATGATGCGGGTCGAGAAGGTGTCCACGATGACGCGCTCGCCATAGGCCTTGGTCACGTCCTCGGCCGAGATGACCAGGGTGCCGGAAGCCTCGCTCTCGCTGGCGGCCATGCGCACGCCGCCCTGGGCGGCCTTGCGCTCGCGCCGCTGCTGCCGCAGCCCCGCCAGCTCCGCCACGCGGCGGACGTTGCGCTTGCGCCGGGCGGTGACGCCGTAGCGCATCCAGTCCTCTTCCCGCCCGATCTGCCGGTCCAGCTTGTGGGCGGCGACTTCCTCCTGCTCCAGCACCTCGTCGCGCCAGGCCTCGAAATGCGCGAAGCCGCGGGCCAGGCGGCGGGTGGTGCCGCGGTCGAGCCAGACCATCTCGCGCGTCAGCCGCTCCAGGAAGCGCCGGTCATGGCTGATGAGCACGAGCGCGGAGCGCATGGAGCCGATCTCCTGCTCCAGCCACTCGATCGCCGGCAGGTCGAGGTGGTTGGTCGGCTCGTCCAGCAGCAGGATGTCCGGGCTCGGGGCCAGGGCGCGGGCCAGCGCCGCGCGGCGGGCCTCGCCGCCCGACAGGTTGGCGGGCAGCTCCTCGCCGGTCAGGCCCAGCTGCTCCAGCAGGTAGTGCGCGCGGTAGGACTCGTCGCCCGCCGTCAGGCCGGATTCCACATAGGCCAGCACGTTGGCATAGGCCGACAGATCGGGCTCCTGCGGCAGGTAGCGCACGGTGGCGCCGGGCTGCACGAAGCGGCTGCCGCCATCGGCCTGCGCCTCGCCGGCGGCGATCTTCAGCAGGGTGGACTTGCCGGAACCGTTGCGGCCGATCAGCGCCAGCCGCTCGCCGGGGGACACGGACAGTGTCGCCCCCGCCAGCAGCGGCGTGGTGCCGAAGTTCAGCTTGGTGTCCTGGAGGATCAGCAAAGGGGGCGGGGCCATGCGGCGGTGGGTGGCGCCCCCGCCGCGCTGCGTCAAGCCTTGTTGCAGCGGGGTTGATGCGCGCCGTGGCGCGCCCCAGACTCCGCCGCAGGGAGAGCGTCGATGGAACAGGTGGATTGCGTGGTGGTGGGTGCCGGCGTGGTGGGGCTGGCGGCGGCGCGCGCCCTGGCCCTGTCCGGGCGCGAGGTGCTGGTGCTGGAGGCGGCGGAGGGGATCGGCACGGAAACCTCGTCGCGCAACAGCGAGGTCATCCATGCCGGCATCTACTACCCCAAGGGCAGCCTGATGGCCCGCTCCTGCGTGGCGGGGCGGCAGCGCCTTTACGCCTATTGCGAGGAGCGCGGCATCCCGCACCGCCGCTGCGGCAAGCTGATCGTCGCCACCAACGAGGCCGAGGCCGGGCAGCTCGCCTCCATCCGCGCTCGCGCCGCCGCCAATGGCGTGGACGACCTGCGCGAGATCACCGCCGCCGAGGCGAGGGAGATGGAACCCGCCGTGGCCTGCACGGCCGCGCTGCATTCCCCCTCCACCGGCATCGTCGACAGCCACGCCTTCATGCTGTCCTTGCAGGGCGATGCCGAGAACGCGGGCGCGGCCTTCGTGTTCCACGCCCCGGTGCTGTCCGGCCGCCTGCTGCCGGACGGGGGCGCCGAGCTTTCGGTCGGTGGCGCCGAGCCCATGGAACTGCGCTGCACCCTGCTGGTCAACGCCGCCGGACTGCATGCCCCTGCCCTGGCCCGCCGGCTGGCCGGGCTGCCGGAAGCCATGGTGCCGCCCGCCTTCTACGCCAAGGGCAACTACTTCGTGCTGTCCGGCCGCTCGCCGTTTTCGCGGCTGATCTACCCGGTGCCGGTGCCGGGTGGCCTGGGGACGCACCTGACCCTGGACCTTGGCGGGCAGGCCAAGTTCGGGCCAGACGTCGAATGGGTGGACCACGTGAACTACGACGTGGACCCGGCGCGGGGCGAAGGCTTCTATGCCGCCATCCGGCGCTATTGGCCCGATTTGCCGAACGGCGCCCTGCAGCCGGGTTACTGCGGCATCCGGCCCAAGACCGTGGGTCCCGGGCAACCGGGACAGGACTTCATGGTCCAGGGTCCGCGCGACCACGGGCAGCCGGGGCTGATCAACCTGTTCGGCATCGAAAGCCCCGGGCTGACGGCATCCCTGGCGCTGGGCGAGGTGGTGCTGGAACACAGTTTCTAGAGGTTCCGGCTCGCGGCACCGATTCCATATCGAGTGGCGGGCGAATCGTCTAAGGACGGGGCGGTCGGCGCCGGAGCCGGCGCACCGCCGCGCTTGGTCGAGGCTTTTGGTAGGATGGACGGTTCTTTGAAGCAGGTCAGCGTCGTGTGCCCGGTGTACAACACAGACCCGGATATGATCCGCGCGGCGGCCCGTTCCGTCCTGGATCAGCAGGGTGCCTCGGTGCTGGAACTGCTGCTGGTCAACGACCAATCCTCGTCCCCGCCGACGCTGGACGTGCTGAAGGCCCTGGAAGCCGAGGATACCCGGGTCCGGGTACTGCACAACGACCGGAACCTCGGCCCTGCGGGGACGCGGAATGCCGGCATCCGGGCGGCGCGGGGCAATCTGATCGGCTTTCTCGACGCCGACGACATGTGGCGGCCGGACAGCCTGGCGGCCAGGCTATCGGCGCCGGCCACCGAGGCCGACATGGTCGTCGGTTCTTTCGAGGACCTGCTTCCGGGCGACGTGGTCAACACCCCCTTCCCCTTGCCGTTGGACAATGGTGAGGCGCTGGGCGATGGCTGGTTCGCCTGGCCGGCCCCGGCCGCCACCCATGGCCTGATCAACCAGTGGCGCCACCTGGGCTGCATCCTGGCCCCAAAGGCGGCGATCAAGGAGGTCGGCGGCTTTGACGAAAAGCTTCGCTACGGCGAGGACTGGATGCTGATCGTGCGGCTGTCCACCTTGTGCCGGGTCATCGCCTCCAACCGGGTGCTCTACACCCTGCGCCGCCAGCACAGCAGCATGATGACCAGTCGGGCGAGACTGACCCGCGCGTTTTCCCGTGCCGAGGAAACCGCCCTCGTGCACCCGGCCCTGCGCCCCTATCGCAAGCAGCTGCGCTGGGCACTGATCCGCCAGTACAAGGGCATGGCGGCCAACAACCTCGCCAACGGCATGCGCTGGCAGGGCGTCCAGTTCGCCGTCCGTGCCTGGCTCCGCGACCCTCGGGAAATCAGGCCGCTGATGCAGTTCGTCCGCGCGGCCCGCATTGCGAACCCCGAACACCGGATGCGGGAAGTCCGCAAATACAGCACCGCCGTGGTCGCCACCGACCTGGACTAAGGGTCAGGCGGGCGGCGGCGGCGCCGGGCGCAGCCGTGACTGCACTTGCCGCAGCAGCCGCTGCACTTCCTCGTACAGCGGGTGGCGCAGGGCCCAGAGCGCGGCGAACCACACCACGCCACCGGCCGCCACGCCGCCCAGCACGGCGGCCAGAGGGGTGCTGGGCGACCAGCCATAGGCCGTCATCACCATCGCCGCGGGCAAGGTGGCGGCGGCCGTCAACAGCAGTCCGCGGCCGTAGATGGGCACGTAGTCCGACCAGGAGGTATCGGTCATCCGTTCCAGGTCGCGGCGGTACATCGCGACCACCACCACCGCCTCCACCACCTTCATGGCGGCGGCGGCTTCCAGGCTGATCAGGCATCCGATCGAAAAGAGGGCCAGGGAGATGGGCGCCCGGATAACCTCCAGCCGGGTTTGCCGGGCCGTCGCGTTGCTGACGATGTAGATGTCCTGGGCGATGATGATCAGAACGAAGATGGCGGTGGAAACCGCCAGGATGCTCAGCGGCACCACCGCGCCCAGCCAGTCCTGGCCGAACAGGGCCATCACCAGGGGTCCCGACACCACGCTGATGCCGATAAAGGCCGGCCACAGCAGGCCGGTCAGCACTTCGGTCAGCCGCAGGTAGCTGTGACGCAGCGAGCGCTTCTGCCGCCGCTGCTCGGCAAAGTCGGTGAACAGCACGCGCAGCACGACCACTTGGAAGTTTTCCCAAACCACGCCGGTCAGGCTGCTCGCGCGCGAAAAGATGCCGAAGGCGGCCAGGCCGAGCGCCTTGGCGAGGACGAGGTCCGCGATGCGCCCCTGCAGCCCGGCGATCGCCGAGATGGTGAGCATCTGCGTGCCGAACTTCATGACGTCGCGCCAGTTCTCCAGGCCAAGGCGGATCGAGACCGAGCGCCGGACAACGAGGTTGTTCAGCACCACCGCGATGGCGCTGCCGATCACCTGCCCGTAGCCGAGGCTCATGTAACTGTGCCCGGCATAGGCGAAGGCCAGGGTGCTGAGGTTCGCCACGCTGTAGCGGACGATGTTGACGATCGCGACCGTCCGAAAATCGCCCCGCCGCTCGATGACCGCGAAGGGGATCATATCGAAGATGCCGAGCAGCGGCATGATGGCCATGACCATCAGGAGGTCCCGCACGCCGGGTTCCTTGAGCAGGGTGCCGCCCAGCAGGCTGAAGGCAACGATGGCCAGGGCGACCATGATGGCCAGGCCGGCATTGATGGTGAATACCGTGGCGACCACGGAGCGGGTCAGCTCCGGGGCACGGATCAGATAGGAACCAAGGCCGAAGGACCGGATGATGGACAGCAGGCCGACAATGGACAGCGCGATCGCGAAGATGCCCATCTCGTAGGGGCCGAGCAGGCGCGCGACCAGGATGGAGATGACGAACTGCAGAACAAACAGGCTGCCCTGGGCCATGGCCATCCAGGCAAAACCGTGACGGATCGAGACCACTCGCACGTTCCTTCGAAGTCCACGACAGCGGTGGTTCAGGCCCCGGGTCTGGCTGACCCGGAGCCGGCAACGACGATCCGCAGGCCGGCAATCAGCGGCGAGGCCGCCTTTTGACCGATCATCCGACAAAAGGCACGGGTTTTCATGGACCCGCCCGATATTCTCGCGACAGGCGAAAAGCCGGCGCCGTGGCGCCGGCCATCCTCAGGGTGCCGAAGGGTTGTTAACCTGCGAGAGGTCGCTGGTGCCGAACCATTTGTTGCGGACGGCGCGGTAGTAGGCCTCCATGTCGTAGAGGGGCACGGGCAGGGCGAGGTCCTTGGCGGTCAGCCGCCCCACGGCGCCGGCCAGCGCGTAGCTGTTGGTCACCACGTTGGCCAGCGCCTGCACCAGCGTCACCCGCGCGTTCAGCAGCTCCTGCTCCGCGTTCAGCACGTCCAGCGTCGTCCGGCTGCCCACCACCGCCTCGCGCTGCACCCCGTCCAGCGCAATCTCCGCCGCCCGGATCTGCGATCGCACGCTGTCCACCTGCGCCCGCGCCGCCACCAGCGTTTCCCACGCCTGCGTCGCCTGCTGCATCGCCGCCCGCCGCTGGTCGTCCACCACCTGCCGCAGCCGCTGCGCGTCCTGCCGCGCCTGCCGCACCGCCGCGTATTCCGCGCCACCCTGGTACAGCGGCACCGACAGCGTCGCCGTGATCTGCTCGCCCGTCGCCCGCGTGTGCGGCGACTGCGTGTTGTCCGATCGGTAGGTCTGCGCCTGCAGCGACACCTGCGGCAGCAAGGTCGCGAACTGCACGTCGATCTGCTCGCGCCCCGCCGCCTCGTCAAACAGCGTCGCCACCACCGCCGGCGCGTTCACCGACGCCAGCTCCGCCGCCTCGCGCGCGCTGCGCACCGGGGCTGCCAGCGGCTGCGGCGCCACCAGCCGCTCCGGCGCCACCCCCACCAGCCGCGCAAACGTCGCCCGGCTGGTTTGCAGCGTGCCTTCCGCATTGGCCCGCGTCGCCCGCGCGCCCGCCAGCCGGCTTTCCGCCTGCGCCACGTCGGTGCGCGTGATCTCGCCCACCCGGAAGCGTTCGTTGGTGGCATCCAGCTGCCGCTGCAGCACCTGCACGTTGTTGACGTTCAGCCGCAGCGTTTCCTGGTCGCGGATCACCGCCACATAGGCCTGCACCGTGTCCGACAGCACCTGCTGCTCGGTGGCGAGCAGCCGCGCCCGCTGCGCCAGCACCTGGTTCTCCGCCCGCCGCGTGCCAGCCACCGTGCGGCCGCCGTTGTACAGCGGCTGCGTCACCGTCGCCGTGCCGCTGCCAATCTGGCGGTCCGTGTCGCCGTAAATGCCCCGCGACCGCGCCGTGCCCTGGTTGTACCCCGCGCTGCCCGACAGCGTCACGCTCGGCCGCCACCCCGCCAGCGCCTGCGGCACGTTCTCGTCCACCACCCGCAGCTGCGCCCGCGACGTTTGCAGCGTCGGGTTGTTGGCATACGCCGCCGACAACGCGTCCTGCAGCGTCTGACCCCGCGCCACACCACCCAGCATCATCACCAGCATCACCGACGCCGAGACACTCTTCATCATTGGTAGTCTTCCCCTCAGCGGCCGCACCCAGGCGGCGCCCCCTGCCGCGCAGCGGCCCGATAGCTTGAAGTTGCGTGGTTCAGCGGCCGGGCGGAACCCGCGCCGGCTCCAGCCCTTCCGACCAGATGTTGCCCGGCTCCGGCCGCAGCACGTCGGCGCCCGCCGCGGAGCCGCGCACGGAGTCCACCACCGAGCCCTTGGCACCCAGCACACGATCGCCAGCCGAGGTGGAGCTGCCGCAGGCCGCCAGGGCCGGCAGCAGCAACAGCACCCCGGCAACCGGCAGCAGGCGGCGGGGCGGCATCATGGAGCGCAGCGGCATCGGAACATTCTCTCAGGCATGGGTGCTCACGGCCTGCGGCGTCGCCACGCCCAGGCAGGCGAAGAAGACCTCAAGCGCCTGGTCGATGTCATGTGACAGGGAAAAGGCACCATCGGCGCGCAGCCAGTCGTTGATCAGGCCGCCAATCAAGCTGTGCAAAAAGGTCGCCGCCTGTTCCGGCGACCACGCGCAGGCCATCTCGCCATGCGCGACGGCGGCTTCAAAGCGGCGGCGCAAGACGCTGCGCATGGTGGCGTCGGCCTTCAGCCGGCGTTCCAGCGCGGGCGCCATCTCGTCCACGTATTCGCAGCGCTGCAGCATCACGGTCAGCAGGCGGCGGCGGTGCGGGTCCTGTTCCAGGCGCAGCATCGCGTCCACGATGTTGCCACGCATGGAGGACAGCAGGCGGCAATCATCCTTGTCCGCCAGCAGCTCGCAGGCCTCGTCCTGGAAAAGCAGCAGGCGCTCGTCAAGCGCCAGGAAAAGCCCCAGCTTGTCGCCGAAATGCCAGTGCACGGCCCCGCGCGAACAGCCGGCGGCCCTGGCGATCTCATCGAGCGACGCACGCGCCACGCCGCGTTCCAGGAACACCAGCTCCGCGGCGTTCAACAAGGCCTCGCGGGTTTCGTCGGCCTCTTGTTTTGTGCGCCGCGCCATCTAGCCTCTTGCGTCTCAAGCCATCGCATTTATATACATACGCGAACGTATATATTCAAGCCTGCGGCGCCGTGGGCAACCGATTTTCCTGGAGGCTGCATGCCGTTCCCCCCCCGTCGCGCGGCCGCCTCCCTGGCGGCCCGCCTTGGTGTTCTGGCACTGCTGGCAGCACCGGCCGGCGCTGCCTTCGCCCAGGCACCCGGCGGCCCGCCTCCGGCAGTCGGCGTCGCCCCCGCCGCGCGGCGAGCAGTGACCGAAACCAACGAATTCATCGGGCGTATCGAGGCGGTGGATCGCGTCGAGCTGCAGTCCCGCGTCACGGCGTTCCTGCAGGAACGCCTGTTCGACGAAGGCGCCGACGTGCAGAAGGGCGACCTGCTGTTCCGGCTGGAGCGTGCGCCCTTCGAGGCGACGCTGGCGCAGGCCCGTGCCGGCGTGGCCGAGGCCCAGGCGCAGCTGCAGAACGCCAACATCACCCTGGGGCGCGCCCAGTCCCTGCTGAACACGGTGGCCGGCCAGCGTTCCACCGTGGACACGGCGACCGCCGCCGCCCGCACCGCCCAGGCGCAGCTGCTGTCCGCTCAGGCCCAGGAGCGGCAGGCGCAGATCAATCTCGATTACACCGAGATCCGGGCTCCCGTCGCCGGCCGCATCGGCCGCGCCGCGGTGACGCCGGGCAACGTGGTCACGCCCTCCTCCGGCGCGCTGGCCACCATCGTCAGCCAGGACCCCATGTACGTGTCCTTCACCGTGCCGAACCGGACGCTGTTGGAACTGCGCGACCGTTACGCCGATCGCGGCGGCATGGATGCCGTGGTCGTGAAGCTGCGCCTGGGCAACGGCCGCATGTACGGCCAGACGGGCAAGCTGGGCTTCATCGACATCGATGTCGGCCGCGACACGGACAGCATCGCCCTGCGCGGCACCATGCCCAACCCGCCGCTGCCCGCCGGCCAGGGTGGCGGGCGTGAGCTGGTGGCCAACCAGTTCGTCACCGTGGTGCTGGAAGCGGTGCAGCCCGTGCAGCTGATCACCGTGCCGCGCGCCGCCGTGATGACCGACCAGCGCGGCGACTACGTTTACGTGATCGGCGCCGAGAACAAGCCCGAGCGCCGTGGCATCCGCATCGGCGCGCAGTCAACGCCGGAGCTGGCGGTGATCGCCGACGGGCTGAAGGAAGGCGAGCAGGTGATCGTCGAGGGCTTGCAGCGCGTGCGCCCGGGCGCCCCGGTTTCGCCGGCCCCCGCGGGTGGCAACGCCCCGGCGGCGGGCGGCCAAGCCGCGCCGGCCGGTGCGGCGGCCCCCGCCGCGGCAACGCCGCCGCGTCCCAGCGCCCCGCCCTCGCCCGCCCCCGGCGCCTCGCCGCAGGGCGGCGCCGCCCGCCAGGGTGGCTGAACCATGATCTCTTCCATCTTCGTCGACCGCCCGCGCCTCGCGATCGTCATCGCCATCGTGATGACGATCGCGGGCGCGTTGTCGCTGACCCGCATTCCCGTTTCGCAGTTCCCCGACATCGTGCCGCCGCAGGTGCAGGTCACGGCCAACTACCCCGGCGCCTCGGCCGAGGTGGTGGAGCAGGCCGTCGCCCAGCCGCTCGAAGCTCAGGTGGTGGGCGTCGAGAACTCCATCTACATGAAGAGCAACAGCGGCAGCGACGGCAGCTACACGCTGAACGTCTCCTTCACGCTGGGCACCAACGCCGACATCAACACCGTCAACGTCAACAACCGCGTGCAGGCCGCGCTGTCGCTGATGCCGACCGAGGTGCAGCAGCAGGGCATCCAGGTCCGCAAG
Organism: Roseomonas haemaphysalidis; assembly: GCF_017355405.1. Lineage (NCBI taxonomy): Bacteria > Pseudomonadati > Pseudomonadota > Alphaproteobacteria > Acetobacterales > Roseomonadaceae > Roseomonas > Roseomonas haemaphysalidis. Next base: position 2,320,182 of record NZ_CP061177.1, on the reverse strand, counting down.
CAGTCCTCGGCCATCCTGCAGGTGCTGTTCCTGTATCCCGACCAGCCGGGCGAGTTCGACCCGCTGTTCATGACCAACTACGCCACCCTCAACCTGCTGGACGAGTTGTCCCGCACCCGGGGCGTCGGCTCGGCCACGCTGTTCTCGCGCCAGAACTACGCCATGCGCATCTGGTTCGACACGGAACGGCTGGTCAGCCTCGGCCTCGCGCCGTCGGACGTCACCAACGCCATCCGGGCGCAGAACGTGCAGGCCCCGGCCGGCCGCATCGGCGCCCAGCCGGTGCCGGACGACCAGGCGATGCAGATGAACGTCCGCACCCAGGGCCGCCTGTCCACGCCCGAGCAGTTCGGCAACATCCTGATCCGCGCCAACCCCGACGGCTCCGTGCTGCGGGTGCGGGACGTGGCGCGCGTCGAGCTCGGCGCGCAGAACCTCGACTCCAAGACCCGCCTGAACGGCCAGGATGGCGTCGGCCTCGCCATCTACCTCGCGCCCGGCGCCAACGCCGTGCAGACGGCCGCGGGCGTCGACGCAACGCTGGACCGCGTGCGCTCGCGCATGCCGCACGGGCTGAACGTCCGTCCGGTGTTCGACACCACCATCTTCGTCAACGACACGATCCATGAGGTCATCAAGACCCTTCTGGAAGCCTTCGTGCTCGTCGCGGTCGTGGTGTTCCTGTTCCTCGGCTCCCTCCGCGCCACGCTGATCCCGATCATCGCCGTGCCGGTCAGCCTGATCACCACCTTCGCGGTGCTGCTAGTCATGGGCTACTCGGCCAACACCGTGTCGCTGCTGGCCATGGTGCTGGCCATCGGCATCGTGGTGGACGACGCCATCGTGGTGGTCGAGAACGTCGAGCGCGTGATGGAGGAAGAGCCGGAGATCAGCCCCGGCGCCGCCGTCAAGAAGGCCATGGCGCAGATCACCGCGCCGATCATCGCCATCACCCTGGTGCTGCTGTCGGTCTTCGTGCCGATCGGCTTCATCCCCGGCCTGTCGGGCGTGCTGTTCCGCCAGTTCGCGGTGACCATCTCGGTGGCCATGGTGATCTCGGCCATCAACGCGCTGTCGCTTTCCCCCGCCCTGTGCGTGCTGTTCCTGCGCCACAAGGGCGAGCGGCGCGGCATCATGGGCTGGGTGAGCCGCCGCATCGACAACGTGCGCGACGGCTATGCGGGCCTCGTGCGGCGGCTGGTGCGCCTGTCCCTGGTGGCGCTGGTGCTGGTGGCGGCCTTCGGCTTCGGCGCCTTCACCATCGCCAGCCGCGTACCGGCCGGCTTCCTGCCGTCTGAGGACCAGGGCGCCTTTATCATCGCCTTCCAGCTGCCGGACGGCGCCGCCCTGCCCCGCACCAGCGCCGTGGTGGCGCAGATGGAAGAGCGGCTGAAGCAGATGCCGCAGGTGCGCGATGCGGTTTCCATCATCGGCTTCTCGCTGCTGGATGGTGGCGCCTCCTCCTCCTCCGGCACCATGTTCGTGCAGCTGAAGGAATTCTCGGAGCGGCCGAACCCGGGCGACAACGTGCAGGCGCTGATCGGCCGCGTGTTCCAGGAAAGCGCGGGGATCCGCAACGCGCAGATCATCGCGATCAACCTGCCGCCCATCATCGGCCTGTCCACCGGCGGCGGCTTCGAATACCAGCTGGAAAGCCTGGAAGGCGCGGACCCCGCCTCGATCGGCCAGGTGATGCAGGGGCTGGTCGGCGCCGCCAACCAGGACCCGCGGCTGGCCCAGGTGTTTTCCACCTTCTCCGCCCGCGCGCCCTCGCTCTACCTGGATATCGACCGCGACAAGGCGCAGGCGCTCGGTCTCGGCATGGGGGACGTGTTTTCCGCGCTGCAGGCGACGCTGGGCAGCGCCTTCGTGAACAACTTCAACCTGTATGGCCGCACTTGGCAGGTGCTGGTGCAGGGCGAGGCGGAGGACCGCCGGAGCGAGGAGGATCTGTGGAAGATCCAGATCCGCAACACGCGTGGCGCCATGGTGCCGCTGCGTGCCATCGCCAGCGTCCGCACCGTGGTCGGCCCGCAGACCATCACGCGCTACAACAACTACCGGTCCATCACGATCAACGGCAATCCGGGCGCGGGCATCTCGTCGGGCGCGGCACTGGCGGCGATGGAGGAGGTATCGCGCAACACCCTGCCGGCCGGCTACACCTTTGAATGGACGGGCACCGCCTATCAGGAACGGCAGGCCCAGGGACAGACGGCTTATATTCTGGCGCTTGCCGTGCTGTTCGCCTTCCTGTTCCTGGTGGCGCTGTATGAGAGCTGGGTGATCCCCATCCCGGTGTTGCTGTCGGTCATCGTCGGCGTTCTGGCGGCGGTGGGCGGCATCTGGCTGTCGGGCCTGTCGATGGACCTCTACGCCCAGATCGGGTTGGTGGTGCTGATCGCGCTGGCCGCCAAGAACGGCATTCTGATCATCGAGTTCGCCAAGGAGCAGCGTGAAGCCGGGCATTCCATCGTGGAAGCCGCCGAGCAAGGCGCGCGGCTGCGGTTCCGCGCCGTGATGATGACGTCCATCGCCTTCATCCTCGGCCTGGTCCCACTGGTCTGGGCATCGGGCGCGGCGATGCTGGCGCGGCGCGCGGTGTCCACCCCGGTCTTCGCCGGCATGATCGCCGCCTCCACCATCGGCATCTTCCTGATCCCGATGCTCTACGTGGTGTTCCAGCGGATGCGCGAGGCGACCCACCGCCGCTTCGGCGCCGGTCAGCACGGCCGGCCGACGGATGGCGAACCCCATGCCAAGGGCAGCGCACACTAACGCGCCGCTCGCGCCGCACGCCGCTGAAAGGGTCCGGGGATTGCTCTCCGGGCCCTTTTTCATGGCGGCCCGGGCGATAAAGAAAGGCCGCCCCGCCGGGGGGCGGGGCGGCCATCAGGCACGCGGGCTATCGATGGGGAGCCGGGGGACGGCTGGGCTTCGATGGCCCGGCGGCAGAGCAGGTGTTGGACCCCGCTCTGCCCTTCGCGCCAGGATCAGCCCTGGCGGCGACGGCGGGACAGCATGCCGACGGCGAGGAGGCCGGTGCTGAACAAGGCGATGGACGCAGGCTCCGGCACCGCCACGGGGGCCGGCGACGCGGTGATCTGCGTCGAGGTGTTCAAGCCGGCGGCGCCGGCGTTGAAGGTGGCGGAGATGACCAGCGTCTCCGAGAACAGCGCGTTGCCCAACGCCACATTGCGCATGATGGCCGGGGTGGCCGCCGGGGAGCCCGTGCCATAGGTCGTGGTGGCCAGCAGGTTGGTGGTGCCGTAGGCGACGTTGGTGGCGTCGGCATAGGTCGAGAGCGTGATGTCGCTGATGCTGGCGCCGTTCACCAGCATGTTGGCCGTGAAGGTCGTCACGAACTGCGCCAGCAGGCCGCCGGCGCGGGCGCTGGCGCTGCTCAGGTCGGTCTGCGTCAGCTCGATCCTGATGGTCGTGGGGCTGCTGAAGCCAGTGTTGGTCGAGATGGTGGTGTTCTGCGCGATCAGCGACGGCTCCGGAGTAAAGGGAGTTCCGAATGCGTTGATCGAGATGGAACTGAAGTTCGTGGTAGCGCCATTCAGCGTCAGCGCGCCCGTGGTGCTGGTTCCGGTCAAAGCCTGAAGGACATTGCCCTCGTAGACCCGGGCGGACAGCACTGCGGCTTCGGCCTGCACGGACACACCGGCAAGGCCGAGAACCGCCGCGGCGGCGAGCATGGAAAAGCGCATGGGGGGATCCTCTGACAACATGGACGACGACCCGATGGCCGGCCGCACAACACCTGTGCATTTCCCGTGCCAATCCGCGCGGGATAGATGAATCAGGTACTTGTCAGGGATTGAGCGCTTCTTTGCGGACAGTCGTAAAAACTACCGACTGTTCCCGTCGCCATCGCGGACCGTCGTTAATCCATCATTACGAAGAGGTTCTCGACGCTTCATCGCCACGAGACGGGTTTCCGGTCAGGCGATAGCACATCCACGGGACGGGTGGCGCCTGTCAGAATGCCACCCGTCGCGCATGGCATTCAGCGGCGCGATAGCTCGGCGGCCTGTTCGGCCGCCCCGCCAGCCTGGGCTTCCAGGGCCTGTCGCAGCCACTGCCGCTCATGCTGTCCCATCGCAACGCTTTGCGGCGGCGGCGTGGGGCGCCACACGAAGGCCAGCACCACCGGGTGCCCGCCCGCGCCGGTCACGCTGTTCCAGCCCTGCTGCATGCGGCTGCGCAGCCCGCCACCGGCGGCCGCACCGTCCAGCCAGGTGGCGACGGCCGTGGTGGTGTCGGCATCGCGGGTTTGCCGCACCTGCCAGGCCATGCCCTCGCCATGCACCCCATAGGTCAGCGCCTCGTCATCGGCCGCCGACAGCCGCGTGCGGGCGGCGGAAATCTGCCCCCAGGTGCTGCGCTGGGGGAACACAAGCAGCTGCGCCTGCAACGTGCCACCGCCACAGCGCAAGACGCCTTGCGCATCCATCGGGCTGCAGCCGGGCGGGATGACGATGCGCGGCCGCAGCGCCATGGGCGCCGTGCCGCCCGCCTGATCGAGCGCTGCCGCCACCGCCGGCGCCGACAGGCTCAGCACGCAGCTCAGCACGGCGGCCGCAAGCAGCATCGGCATGCCCGGCCGCCGGGTGGACGGCGCGGGCGGCGGCGCGGCCGGCACCGTGCCGTCCTGGCGGAACGGCAAGCCAGCCGCCACCAGCAGCAGGATCACCAGCGAGAAGAAGGCCCAGCCGTAAACCACGTGGTCGGCCGCAGCGGCTTCGGCGCTACCCAACCAGTGGCCCATCAGCACGATGCCCAGCGCGCGAAAGCCGTTGGCCACGATCGGCACGATGATCGCCAGCGCGAGCACGACGAGACGGCGCGACGGGCTGCGGAACATCACCACCGCATAGAGCGCGCCAAACGCCAGCGCCGCGATGATGAAGCGCAGGCCGGCACAGGCTTCCGCCACCAGAAACGCGCCGGCGGGAATCTCGATCACCAAGTCGTCGGCCACGTAGGGAATCTGCAGCACCTGCAGGCCGGAGGTGATGAACCACGCCGTCACCCGCTGAAGCGCCGGAACCAGAAAAGCGCCGAACGGCACCAGAAAGAACAGGTACAGCAGCGGCGCCGCCATGGCGCGGGCGAACTGCCAGCCCAGCACCGCCACCACGAGGCACAGTACCATGGACAGCGCCGCGAGCTGCCGGCCTTCCATGATTCCCAGGCGCTCGGCCAACAGCCATGCCAGGGCGGGGCCGGCAGCGGCGATCGCCGCCAGCAGGGACGGCCGCGGCAGAGTGCCGATGAGCCGGTGCCGGCGCGACCAGCCCAGCCACAATGCGACCGGCAGCACGAGCCAGCAGTGGTTGTAGGCCGTGGAGGATTCCCAGGTCTGCACCGCCGTCACGGCTTCCAGCCGGAAGGCGTAGCCAAGGGCGGCAAGGCCGATGGCCAGCACCAGCATCGCCAGGGGCCAGGCGGCCAGACGGGGTTTGGCCAACGCGCCGGCAGACTGCGTGGCGATGCTCATGCGGCGGCCCCGAAGCCTGGAATGACCGGCGCATCGGTGCCCGGCGCCAGGATGCTGTCCAGCTTGCTCAACGTCGCGCCCCAGTCGTGGCCGGTCCGCACGGCGCGCTTGGCGCGCTCACCCAGACCCGGGTGCGCCCCCGCCAGCACTTCGCTGACCAGCGCCACCGTGCGCGCCGTGCCATCGCCCACCAGGAGATCCTGGCCCGGCGTCGCATGGATGCCCTCGAAGGCGGGCGACGAGGCGACCACCGGACGGCCCAGGGCCATCGCCTCCAGCACCTTGTTCTGGATGCCGCGGGCAATCCGCAGCGGCGCCACGGCCACGCTGGCATGCACCAGGTAGGGCCGCACGTCGGGCACCGAGCCCGTCACCGTCACGCCATCCAGCGCGCCCAGCGCCTTGACCACCGGCGACGGGTTGGCACCGACGATAAAGAATTCCGGCGCCGGGTTCAGCGTGGCGCGGAGCTTGGGCAGCACCTCGCGGGCAAACCAGCACACCGCCTCGACATTCGGGCGGTAGTCCATCGTGCCGGTGAAGACGGCGACGGGCGCCTCGGTCCGGTAGGGCGAAGGATAGCGTTGCTCCGCATCGAACACGGACATGTCGACGCCGTTCTCCACCCAGTCCAGGTGCGGCGCGGTTTCCGGCGCCAACTCGGCGAAGCGCGCGGCTTCCTGGTGCGACACGAACAGGCAGCGGTCGAAATCCACCGCGGCGCGGCGCTCGAACTCCAGCAAGGTGCGGGCTTCGCGCGCCCAGACCTGCTTCATCGGCGGCTTGGCACTGGGCACGTAAGCCCGCCACTTCTCGGAATCGACATCCACCATGTCCAGCACCCGCCGCACGCCGGGCCGGTGCGCGGCGGCGCTGCTGAGATACGGCGCCATGGCGGCGGAATACGCGAAGACGGCGTCGTAGCGCCCGGCCTCCAGCCCCTGTTCCACCCAGGCGCGCAGCTTGGCGTTGTGGAACCAGCCGGTGGTGAGCGGCTGGCCGGGGCGGGCCTGCAACAAGGCCCGGGCTGCCACCTGCCAGCGCGGCCCGGTCTGCTCCGCCCGCACCGCGGCGCAAGGGCCGTGCAGCGCCGCCATGTGCTGCAGGTCCGCCGGGTCGTCGATCAGGCAGCCGAGATCGACCTCCCAGTCCCGTGCCAGATGTTCGATCATGTGCCAGGCACGGATCTTCTCACCCTTCTCGGGCGGATAAGGAATACGATGGCACAGAAACAACAGGCGGCGCATGGCGATAGCCCTTAGCCCAGGCCGCGCACGATCGGCGGGCCCAAAAGGTTGGCGACAGGCAGGGGCAGCTTGCGCCATGCCTTGATCATCATCTGGTACTTGGGGTTCGATGGATTGTGCTCGGACAGCGTGCCACCGGGCTTCAGCTGATAGCTGTAGTGCAGCGGCGCTGCCTCGAAGCCCCAGTTCTTCTTGAAGTCAAAAGCGCCGGTGCCGGACTTGCTGCGACCGAAATCATAGATGCGCGCGCCGCGCTCGGCCCCTGCCCTGCGCATGACCTCCCAATACATGAAGTCATTGCCGGCCACCTTGCGCGCCAGCGTGGTGCCGCCGCCGTAATAGGGCAGCACCTCGTCGCGGAAGTGGAAGTTCAGCACCGAGGCGACGGGGGTGTCGCCCTGCAGGATGGTGGTGACGTCATGCTCGCCCGGGAAGGCCTGGGCCAGTTCACGGAAATACTTGCGCGGGAAGACCGGCGTGCCGAGGTTGTGCACGCTCTCGGCATAAACCCGGTGCAACATGTCCGTGTCGCTGTTGCTGATCGAGGTCAGGCCGTTCTGGATGCCCTTGCGCACCATCGCCCGCTGCTTGCGTGGGATGGCCTTCATGTCGGCCTCGGCATCGCCGGTGATGGCTTTGCGGAAGGTGTAGTGCAACGGCGGCCGCTCCGGCCAACCGGGATAGACCGCATCGCGCTGGCGAAATTCCAGATGGTCCGCGCCGGTCTTCTTCAGCAGGTCGCGCGCATGCTCCTCCAACGCCGTGGCAACCGCGGCATCGACGGCCACGGGCCCCCCGTAGACGCAGAAGGGCGTGGAGATCAGCGCGTCGCCGAACAGCCGCGTGCGCATGCGCGCGAGCGGAAGAATGCCCACAATGGCACCGTCCTGCTCCGCCAGCATGTAGTGCGTGCTGTGGCCGAACGACCGCTCGATGATGCCGCGCCAGGCAGCGCGGTGAAAGAAGGTGGCTTCCGGCTGGCTGGCCACAAAGGCGTCCCAGGCGGAAACGCTGGCATCGTCCAGCGGGCGCAGGCGCAGGCTCATGCCGCCACTCCCTGGCGGGCCGGCTCGGGACCGATGGCCCCGGCGAAGACCTCGTCCATGCGGTCCCAGGAGAAGTCGCGCAGCAGCTGGCCGACACGGTGGTGCATGGTATCCAGCCCGGTGTAGTGGCGGAACTTCGACAGCCGCCCGGCGTGGTCCAGCCGCGGTTGGCCGGGATCGACCTCCCAGGGGTGGAAGTAGAACACGCAGGGGCGCCGGTCGGCACCGTTGACGCGCTTCAACGCGGTGCGGAACACGGCGTAGGGGATCAACCGGAACCAGCCGCCGCCGGACACGGGAAAATTGCGCCCCAGGGCGCGCAGCGTCGTCATGGGGATCTCCACCACACCGTCGGGGTGCGGGCGATGCGGGTCGCGTGGCGCGTCCGGCGAGCCGTAAAGGTCATGGCGGATCGGAAAAACAGAGGAGCTGTAGTCGTGCCCCTCCTCTTGCAGCACCTGATGCGCCCAGGGGGTCGCGGTGGCGCTGATGGAAAAGGTAGGCGCGCGGTAGCCGCGCACCCGCACCCCGCCGGCATCTTCCAGCGCCTGCTTGGCCCGGCGGATGTCGGCGCGAAAGGCAGCCTCGCCGATCGCGCTGACCTGCTCATGCCCATGGCCGTGGCTGGCCAGCTCATGCCCCTCGGCGACGATGCGGCGGATCAGCGCGGGGTGGCGCTCCGCCACCCAGCCCAGCGTGAAATAGGTGGCGCGGGTGTTCTGCGCCGCCATCTGGTCCAGCACCCGCTCGGTATTGGCCACCACGCGGGATTCAAGGGAATCCCAGTCGGCCCGCGCGATGGTCTTGGCGAAGGCCTGGACCTGGAACCAGTCCTCGACATCCACGCTCATGGCATTGCGCATCACCGGCGCGCCCTTTCGCCCAGGGCGAACAGCTCCGTCATGCGGTTGAACACCCGCTCGCGCCGCGCCATCAGGCGCTCCAGCGCCTCCACCCGGTTGGTGAGGTCGTCGATCGTGTCCTCGTTCATCACCATCGCGAGCGATGCCAGGGCGGGCGGGGTGCTGTCGTCCGGCAGGCCGGCGAGGTCGTCTTCCAGCTCCAGGGCGGTGGCCTCCACCGCCTCGGCGGTCAGCACCTCGGCGCTTTCCAGCGCCCCGCCGAGCAGCACGCGGGAGCACAGGCGGTTGATGCGGCGCGGGATGCCGCCGGAATGGCTATGCACCATGTCCAGCGCACCCTCGCCCCAGGCCGGATACCCGTCCCAGCCCACCGCGCGCATGCGGTGCTCCACATAGGCGTGCGTTTCCTCACGCGACAAGGCACCCAGGTGGTAGGACGCCAGCACGCGCTGCCGGAGCTGCGCCAAGTCGGGGCTGGCCATGATGCGCCGCAGCTGCGGCTGGCCGAGCAGGATGGTTTGCAGCGGCGCCTGCCCGCTGGTGGTGACGTTGGAAATCATCCGCAGTTCTTCCAACGCCGACAATGGCAGCGCCTGCGCCTCATCGACGATCAGCAGGTGGCGGCGGCCGCTTTCGCTCAAGGCGCGGGTGATGCCGAGCAGCAGCGCCGCCTTGCTGCCGTCCGGCGACACGCCGAAGGCATCGGCGACCAGCCGCAGCACGTCGTCGCCCGACACCTGGGTGGTGGCGATGCGGGCGATCACGAACCCGGCCGGGTCGAGTTCCCCACACAGCCGCTCGACCAGCGTGGTCTTGCCGGCACCAACCTCGCCGGTGACGACCACGAAGCCTTCGCGTTGCGCCAGGCCGTACATCAGGTGCGCATAAGCCCTGTGGTGCACGCTGCTGTCGAAGAACAGCCGCGCATCCGGCGTCATCTGGAACGGGGGTTCGCGGAACCCGTAATGGTCGAGCTGCATCCGGGCGCCTCTCAGAAAGTCTGCCGCAGGCCGGCGATAATGGTGTTCTGCAGCGCGCGGCCGGAAGAGTTGTCCCCGAACCGATCAAAGCGCGAGCGGTCGAAGGATGCCTGGTTGGACCGGCTGCTGCTGATCAGCTGCAGCGAGCCCACCAGCCCGGGCTTCAACTCGCTGAACAGTGAGGCCTGCACCGAATACACGTTGCCATCGCCGAAGCGCGCGGACTCGTAGGTGCCGTATTGCAGCGACAGGCTGGTCGAGGTCGACGGGCTCAGCGAGTGGCTCCAGGTGAAGCTGGCGGAGTTGCCGCTGGTCGGCTCGGTGAAGGTGCCGGGATCGACCGATACCGGCGTCCGCTCCTCGCGCAACAGCGTCAGGCTGAAGGTGTCGCGGTCCCAGCCCTGGCTGATCGTCGCGGTGCCGGTGCGCGTGCGCATGACGCTGCTTTGCACGCCCAGCAGCGAGTTGGCGAAAGGCTGCACGATGGGGCCGCCCGTGTTGCGGTCCACCGGGTTGCCGAGATCGTCCAGCGTGGTGTTGGTCAACAGGTCGGCGGCGCGCTGCGCGCCCGTGCCGATCCGCTCGCCGTAGCTGCCGTAAAGCCGGGTGCGGACGCCCAGCCCGACGGTGCCCTCGGCCTGCACCGAGTTGAAGCCGTCATGGTGCCCGTAGCGTACCGTCACCCAGCTGTCTTCGGAGAAGGTCAGCCGTGTGCCGACTGACCAGATGGCTTCTGACAATTCAAACGGCGGCAGGCCCGAGTAGCGCTGCTCCTCGAAGCCGATCTCACCCAGGGCGGATACGAACCGGTTGATGGCATAACGCCCTTCCACCGCGGCGGTGCGGCGATAAGCGCCATCCAGCACGCCGGTGCCGATATAATCGGTGGAGATCAGGCGGCCTTCCAAAGCCAGCCGGCCGAACTCCTCGCCGCTGCGGACCACGGCGTAGAACTCATGCGCCGTGAAGTCCTGGTCCTGGAAGTACGGCAGCCCGTTCGGGCCCAGCAGGACGGTGTTGTCGCGGCTGTCCTGCGTCACGGACTGGAACGCGTAGCCGAGCTGCAGGTTGGCGGTGCCGCCGAAGCGCTGCAGGATATAGGGCGAGATCTGGAAGCTGGTGGTCTGGATGGTGTTGTCGCGCGAGGTGGTGTTCTCGCCACCCTGGTTGTAGCCGCCACCCGCCGCCTGCCGGGACGCGCTGCCACGCAGGTCCAGGAACAGGAATTCCGGCACCAGGGTCAGCAGCACCTGACCGTTGAAGTTGTGATCGACGCCGGATTGCGAGGTGCCGTTGGCATAGTAGCGGTAGCTCGGGTCATAGCTGACCACGCCCTGCGCCCGCGCCGTATCCATCGTCACCAGCACCCCGGGCGTGATCGAGGTCACGAACTCGGCCTGCTTGTTGCGCCGGGTCTGGTTGATGTTGTCGGTCGCCAGCTGCGAGATGCCGAGGCTGGGCACGATGTTCCAGCCACGCTGCTGCCCGGCATCCGCCCCAGTATCGACCGCAGAGCCGAAGGGCAGGCCGAAATCGCCCAGCCGGACCGGGCTGGAATCGGCACCGCCCGAGGCACCTTCTGCCACGTCGCTGCCGCTCAGGATGCCCGGGCGGCTAATTGATCCCGACCCGAGGCCCGAGGAGCCGCTGCCCGACAGGGGCCGGGGCTGGGCATGCGCGGGGCTTGCCAGGGCGAGCCAGGTGGCGGCGGCGGCCAGGGACGTGCCGCGCATCAGTTCAGCCCGCATGAGCGGCACCGTAATCACCATAGGCGCCGAAGCTGTCATTCGCCGTCAGCGTGGTGCGGTTGAGCAGAAGCTGCAGCGACGGGCAGGCTTCCATCATGTCCAGCGCCGCCTCGACCTCGTTGCGCTGCGTGCGCTCGGCATCGACCACCACCACCACCACGCCGGCAATGGCCGACAGCGCGTTGGCATCGCTGGTGGACAGGCTGGGGGGCGTGTCCAGGACCATCACATGGTCGGGCATCGCCCGTGCCATGCGGGTGATGGCATCCGCCAGCGCCGCACCGGACGGACGCGAGCCGGCGCCCGGCGTGATCTGACCGAAGGGCAGAAAGAACAGGCGCTTGATGGCGGTGGCCATCAGGGGCGCGCGGCGCTCCTGCGGCGCCGCGGTCAGGCCGCACAGGCCTGGCGCCTGGCCGGCGCCCAGCGCCTCGCTGATCGCGCCGCGGCGGCCATCGGCATCCACCAGCACCACGTTGCGGGTGCTGTTGCTGGCCATGCAGGCCGCCACGTTCAACGACACAAAGGACTTGCCTTCGCCCGGCCGGGCGCTGCTGACCAGCACCACGCGGTTGCGGCCATTGCCCGCCTCATCCATGGCGCGCAGGATCTGCTGCTGCACCAGGTTCATTTCCTCCATCACCCGGCTGCGCACCGTGCCGAGGGGGGCCGCGACCATGCCGGCGGACACCAAGGTGTCCGTGGAGATGACCGGCCGCTGCTCCGGCTCACGCGCCTGAGCGGGGGCCGAAACGGGGGCCGACGCGGGGGCAGCCACCGCTGCCGCCGGTGCCCCTTGCGGCTGTGCCGCAGGCGCCGCCGGCGCCGGGGTCAGCGGCGCCGGCGCGATGGGACGAGGAAGGCGGCCATCGGTCTCGGCCAGTGCCTCCACGGCACGTTCGACGAGATGGGCACGACCACGGGGCAGGCTCATGCGAGCATCCTCAAGACGAGACCGGGTATTCCGGCCATGACCGCGCCGAAGGCCACCAGCAGGGCCACGACACCGAAGGCGAAGCCCACGGCCGCCCCCGTCTGGCGCGGACGCCGGGTGGCAGAGATGCTTCCTAGCACGGGAAGGCCAAGCTTGCGCAGATCCTGTGCCGTGTAGAAGCCCTGATCCAGCTGCGACATCACCAGCGCGATGAAGGCACCGGCGCCGAGGCCTGCGACCAGCACGCCGGTCAGCAGCAGCGGGCGGTTGGGCGAGGCCGGGCGGGTCGCCAGCGTCGGCGGGTCGATCACCTCAAGCCGCACGCGGTCCGAGCTGTCGCGCGCCGCGCCGGCGATGGTCAGCGCCTCGCGACGGGCCAGCAGCTCTTCGTAATTCTTGCGCAGCACGTTGTAGTCGCGGTCGAGGTTCAGGAACTGCGCCTGCAGTTCCGGCTCGGCACGGGCAACGCCGTCCAGCCGCTCGACTTCTTCGCGCCCTGCCCGCTCCTGCCGCTGCAGCGAGCTGATATGCGTGTCGACATCGACCAGCCGCACCTTCAGCTCCTCGTACAGGGGATTGGCGCGCGGCGCGGAGGACGAGCCGAGGACGCGGCTGCTGCCACCACCGCCACCGCCGCTGCGGGCGGCGGCCAGGGCGCGGCGGGCCGCGATCACGTCGGGGTGCTGGTCGGTGAAGCGCAGCTGCAGGTCGCGCAGGTTGCGCTGCGCGGCCTCCACCGCCGGGTCGCCGCCGCCACCGATGCGGACTTCCGGCTGAGCCAGCTGCGGCGGCGCGGCATCCAGCTGCTGCTGGGTGATCCGGCGGCGCATCTGGGCGTCTTCCAGCTCACCCTGCACCTGCACCAGGCGGGACCGGGCGGATTCCAGGCGGGACGCACCACCCAGCGCCGCATTGGGCAGCAGGTCGATGTAGCGGGCCTGGAAATCGGCGCGGCGGCGCTCCGCCTGCCGCAGCTGCACCTCGTAGGAGGCGATCTGCTGCTGGATAAAGGAGCGCGCGCCTTCCATCTGCTGCCGGTCGGTGTTGGTGGCCGCTTCCAGGAACAGGGTCAGCGTCGCCTGCACCACCTGCTGCGCCACGCGCGGGTCGCGGTCACGGTACTCGATGGTGAACAGGTTGCGCGTTTGCGGGGAGATACGGATCTCCCTGGCCAAGCGCGCCACCAGCTGCGACCGCTCGGTCGAGCCGTTGACGCGCTTGTCCAGCTCCGTGTTGACAATCACCTTTTCCAGGTTCGGGGCGCTCAGCAGCGTCCGCTGCAGCACCTCCACCTGGCTGGCCGGCGAGCTGTCGATCGCAATCCCTCTCAGCAGCGTGCCCAGGATGGCGTCGGCATCAGCGTAGATCCGGGCGCTCGAATCGAACTGATTCGGGATGGTGTAGACACCGGCCCAGCCGAGCAGGCAGACCAGCCAGCCGACCATCAGCGCCTTCCAGCGGTGCCGCCAGCCGGCAGCGAGCTGCCGCCGAGAGAAAGTGCGAAGATCCATGACTCAGAACCAACCCTGCGGAATGACCAGCGTATCGCCCGGCTGCATCGGGATGTCCTGGGAAATGTCACCGTCACGCAGCAGGTCGGCCAGCCGCACCGGGATCACCTGCGCCGGCCCGTTCGGGCTGGTGCGGCGGACGATCTCGGCGCGGTTGCCGGAGGCGTAGCGCGTCAGGCCGCGGGTGGCGATCATCACGTCCAGCACGGTCTGGCCATCGCGGTAGGGCATCGACATCGGCTGGGCGGCTTCGCCGATCACCCGCACCTGACGGCTGGACGGGCCGACAAAGGAGCGCACCATGACGGTGACGTTCGGGTCGCGCACATATTCCTTGAGGCGACCCTCGATCACCCGGGCCAGCCGGGTGGGCGTCAGGCCCGCGGCATCGATGTCGGGCACCAGCGGCAGGGAGATCCGGCCGTCCGGGCGGACCGGCAGGTCGCTCTGGCTCAGCTCGGGCGCGCGGTACACGAACACATTCAACGTGTCGCCCGGGCCCAGCAGGTAATCAGACGCCGCCTCGGGGGCACTGATCGCCGGCGGCGGCGTGGTTGGCTGGCCCGCACATGCGGACAGCGCCAGCACACAAAGGATGCTGGACGATATTCTGACGAAACGACCGGTCATCGGCGGGGTCCTGCTTCGCAATCGGGTCGAGGGATGGAGCGCACCGGTTGGCCGGCGAACCTGCCTCCGCTACTGGCCCGGACGTTAACAGAAGCCGCTCCAGCTGCAATGAGAAATTTACACCTTGGCTGGAAGAACAGTTATGAAAAATGACGCTTTCAATGTTTGTCATTTCAGACAGAACGGAAATTTACATCAATTTATGCATTTTTTTTCGTCTTGATTACTGAGATTTTCATAGTACGCAAATGAGAATTATTGACGAATCCCTTCCAAAACTCCGGCCTTTAGTGCTAACGCTGCGTTACCGAAGCCCCAGAGGCTCTGCAGACGAGGTCGGCGATGACGAGCATGTTCGGCCATAACATTCGTTCCGAACTAGTATTTCTCTATCTATCGGAATTTTTGGCGGTCTTTCTGGCCGCCTATCTCCTGATGGCGGCCGGAATGCCGGCCGGCTATCCGGTGGATCACAGCCGCGCGGCCTTGGTCGCGGGCCTGCTGGCGCTGTCGTCCGGCGTGGTGTGCAGCGCCAGCGGGCTTTACCAGCCGCAGCTGCTGTCCGGCATGCGCCGGCTGCTGATCGGCACCGGCCTTGCGGCGCTGCTGCTGGCGATGGCCACCTGGCTGACGCTGATGCTGCTGACGCCCGCGTCGCTCCGTGCGCTGTATCCCGGCTTTCTGCTGGAGATGCTGCTCGGCTGCATCGCCGCCGTCATCGTGACGCGTCTGGCCTTCACCCTGCTGCTCCGGCGCGGCTTCATGCGCCGGCGCATCCTGATCCTGCCCGACGCGGACAGAAACAATGTGGAGCCCGAGGCCGGCAACAGCGTCTTCGACGTGTCCCGCCTGCCGGTGTCCGAGGACCCCGCGGCCCTGCTGCGCAATCCGGAACAGCTGCGCGCCCGTCGCATCTGGGCCGTGGTGGCCCCCGCCGCCCTGCAGGACGACCAGACCCGGCGCGCTTTTGACGCCGCCGGCATCCGCCTGCTGAACGATGCCGAGTTCCAGGAATGCCGCCACAACCGGGTTGCCACGGATCAGCTGGCACCCGACTGGCTGCAGCGCACCGGGCGCTCGGACGGCCGCCTGCAGTCCTTCCTGCGCCGAGCGTTCGACATCACGGTGTCTCTGGCCCTTCTGCTGGTGACACTGCCGGTGATGCTGGTGGCCGCGCTGATCGTGAAGCTGGACAGCAAGGGGCCGGTGTTTTACCGACAGGAGCGTGTCGGGCTGAACGGCAAGGTCTTCACGCTCACCAAGTTCCGCAGCATGGTCGTGGATGCCGAGGTCGGCGGCGTGGCCAAGTGGGCCACCAAGCGGGACTCCCGCGTCACCCGCTTCGGCCGCTTCATGCGCCTGACCCGGATCGACGAGCTGCCGCAGATCCTCAACGTGCTGCGCGGTGACATGGCCTTCGTGGGCCCCCGCCCCGAGCGCCCGGCCTTTGTGGCCGAGCTGGGCCGGATCATCCCGCATTACGATGACCGCGCCTGCGTGAAGCCTGGCATCACCGGCTGGGCACAGGTTAACTATCCCTACGGCGCTTCCGTGGAAGATGCCCGCATGAAGCTGGCCTACGACCTTTATTATGTGCGGCGCCGCAGCCTGTTCCTGGATCTGCTGATCCTGGTGGCCACCGTGCGCGTCGTGCTGTTGCAGGAAGGGGCGCGGTGACCGACGCGGCCTCCCCGCTGCTGTACACCGGCTGCGCCGCGGCGTGCTTGGCCTGGGGCCTGATGGCCCTGGTCAGCGGTCGCGGCCGGCGGGCGTTGTGGCCGGCTGCGGCCTGCCTGGTCGCCGCTGCCTGGGCCGCCTCGGTCGCCCTGGCGCCGGCGGACCCGACAGGCGGGCTTTCGGGGGGGCTGGAGATCCTGCGCGTCGGCACCGGCTTCGCGCTGCTGGTGGCCGTGGGGCATCGCGTCGGGGGGGCGGCCGCCTGGCCGCTGCTGCGTCGCTTCGCGCTGGCCGGCGCGGTGGTGATGCTGTTGGCGTTGTCCACCTTGTTTCCGGACGTGGTCGGCCTGCTCAGCGTCGCCGCGCTTGGCTCGCCTTCCGTGCTGGCGCGGCTGACGCTGGTGCTGCTGGTGATGCTGCTGGCCGAGAACCTGTACCGCAACGCGGATGACGCCGCCCGCTGGCATGTGGTGCTGCCCTGCATCGCGCTCGGCGGCCTGGCCGCGTTTGACGTCATTCTTTACGCTCACGCGGCGCTGACCCGCGCCCCTTCCCCCGCCCTGGCCGATGCGCGGGCGGTGCTGACCGCCCTGGTCATGCCGCTGCTGGCGCTGGGCGCGGTGCGCGACCGCCGCTGGCGGCGCAACCCGCCAGTATCGCGGCAGGTGGTGTTCCATGGCGCGACGCTGCTGGTGGCCGGCAGCTTCCTGCTGGCCGTCGGCGCGGTGGGCGAGGCACTGCAGCATCTGAGCGAGGACTGGGCACGGCCCGCCGAGCTGGTGCTGTGGTCCGGCACCGTGGTGGCGCTGGCGCTGGCCACCACCGCCCGCTCCTTCCGCTCGCGCCTGCGCCGCTCGCTGGTCGACCACTTCTTCACCGCCCGCTACGACTACCGGCAGGAATGGCTGCGCTGCGTCGCCACCCTGTCGGCGCCCGAACTGACCGCCCCGCTGCGCGCCATCCGCGCCGTGGCAGACCCGGCCGACAGCCCCGCCGGCATGCTTCTGATGCGCGAGCCCGCCGCCGTGAACGGCGACTTCGAATGGGCCGGCTCCTGGAACAGCCCGGAAGCCCCCTTGTCGCTGGCCGCCACCCACCCCTTGGTGAAGCGGCTGCGCGAAGGCGACTGGATTTCCGAGGTGGCGCCCGAAGAGGCGGCCGCGCTGCGCGGCGCCTGCGGCCCGCTGTGGCTGGCCGTGCCGCTGATGCACCACCGCGACGGCCTGCTGGGCATCGTGCTGCTGGCCCCGCCCCGCGCGCCGCTGCCGCTGGACGGCGAGGTGTTCGACCTGCTGCGCAGCCTGGGCCGCGAGGTGGCGATGTTCCTGGCCGAACGCCGCAGCGCGGAGCGGCTGGCCGAGCAGCAGCAATTGCAGGACCACGCGCAGCGCTTCGCCTTTGTGGCCCATGACGTGAAAACGGTCGCCAGCCAGCTGACCATGTTGTTGTCCAACGCCGACGCCAATATTCATGACCCGGAGTTCCAGCGCGACATGCTGCTGACCGTCCGCGCTTCCGCGACGCGGATCAACACCTTGATCGCCCGGCTGCGTCAGCCGGAAGAGGAGGCCGCGGCGGATGATGCCATCGAGCCGCTGCAGCGGCTGCGCCAACTGACGGCCGACCGCGCCGTGGAACTGCAGGACGACGGCCGCCCGGCGCTGCGGGTGGCGATGGGTGCGGAGCCGTTCGATGCCGCGCTGACCCATCTGCTGAACAATGCCGCCGAAGCCTCATCCCCCGGGCAGGCGGTTCAGGTACGGGTTCGCCATGGGCAGCACCGCGTGGTGATCGACATCGCCGACCAAGGAATAGGCATGACCGCAGAATTCGTCCGCGACCAACTGTTCCGCCCGCTGGCGACGCAGAAACCGCTGGGCAGCGGCATCGGGGCCTGGCAGGCCCGTGAACTGCTGCGCCGTGCCGGGGCGGACCTTGAGGTCTTCAGCCGGCCCGGCCAGGGCACGACCATGCGCCTGACCTTTCCTGCCCTGTCCACGCCCGCCACGGCGCCGGACGGAGCCGTTTCCTCGGCCTCCCCCCAGGCCATATCCCCCAAAGCAGCCCCCTTTCCCGCCATCCCCCAGGCCTGCCCGGAAGCCGTGTACCCATGAGTCGCCCTAAGCTGCTGATCGTCGAGGATGATGCTGGATTGTGCGCCCAGTATCGCTGGGCATTTCCCGACTGCCGCGTTTTGCTCGCCAGCGACCGCAAACAAGCCGAACAGGTGGCCCGCGCCGAGCAGCCCACGGCGGCGCTGCTCGACCTCGGCCTGCCGCCCGACGCGGAAGGCGTGACGGAAGGCTTCGCGACGCTCGCGGCGCTGACCAAGCTGTGCCCCGGCATGCCCATCGTGGTCGCCAGCGGCCAGGGCCAGCGCGAGAACACGCTGCGGGCAATCTCGCTCGGCGCCTACGACTTCTGCGAGAAGCCGGTGGACCTCGCCGTGCTGCGCACCATCGTGGACCGCGCCCTGCGCCTGCGCGCGCTGGAGGAGGAGAACCTCCGCCTCGCCGCCATGCCGCGCCCCAGCCCGATCCGCGACATCGTCACGGCCGACGAGGCGATGCTGCGCATCTGCCACACCGTGGAGCGGCTGAGCCAGGTGACGGTGCCGGTGCTGCTGCTGGGCGAAAGCGGCACGGGCAAGGAGGCGCTGGCCCGCGCGCTGCACGACATGGGCCCGCGCGCCCGCAAGCCCTTTGTCGCCATCAACTGCGCCGCCATCCCCGAGCCGCTGCTGGAAAGCGAGTTGTTCGGCCACGAGCGCGGCGCCTTCACCGGCGCGGTGAAGCAGGTGGTCGGCAAGATCGAGGCGGCCAACGGCGGCACCCTGTTCCTGGACGAGATCGGCGACCTGCCGCCCGGGTTGCAGGCCAAGCTGCTGCGCTTCCTGCAGGAACAGGTGATCGAGCGCATCGGCGGCCGCAGCCTGATTCGCGTGGACGTGCGCGTGGTGTCGGCGACCAACCAGCCGCTGGAAGAGCAGGCCGAGGCCGGGCGCTTCCGCGCCGACCTGCTGTATCGCCTGAACTCGCTGACCATCCGCATCCCCCCCCTGCGCGAGCGCGGCGAGGATTCGCTGCTGCTGGCCCGCTGGTTCCTGGCCCGCTACGCCCGCGAGTTCGGCCGGCGGCTGCGCGGCCTGGATGCTTCCGCCGCCGAGGCGATCTCGGCGTATCGCTGGCCGGGCAACGTGCGCGAGCTGGGCAACAGGGTCCGTCGCGCCGCGCTGATGACCGAGGGCCAGACGATCTCGGCCACCGATCTGGAACTGACCGCGCCGGACGCACCGGCCGAGAACGACCTGGACCTGCGTGCCGCCCGCCTGCGGGCCGAGCGCTCGACCATTGAGCGGGCGCTGGCACGCAGCAACGGCAGCCTGGCTGCTGCGGCACGCTTGTTGGGCGTCAGCCGGCCGACCATCTACGGCCTGCTGGAAACGCATCGCCTGTCGCCCAACCACAACCCGCCGGAGCCGGCCGTGGCAGCGCCGGTCGCCGCGGATCAAGCAGTCGATCCCGTATCCGGCAAGACGAGCTGAGCAGGACACACCTCCCATGCGCCGCACCCCCCCGATGCTTCGCCACATCCGTTCGCCGCTGATGCTGTCCGGCGCGCTGGCGCTGGCGCTGGCCCTGCCGATGGCCCCCGCCATCGCCGCCGGGCCGATGGAGGCCGCCCAGGCCGCCGAGGCGCGGGGCGACATCCGCGCGGCGCAGGCCGAATGGCGCAATGTCGTGCGCACCACGCCGGATTCGGCGGAGGCGCATGCGGCGCTGGCCCGTACCAGCCTGGAGATCGGCGACATCGACCTCGCCGAGCGGGAAGCCCGCGCCGCCCTGCAGCAGGGTTTCAACCCCTTGGCGGGCAATGCGCTGCTGTACCGCAGCTTTCTGGCCTCGGCCCGGTACGAGGCCCTGTTGCGGGACTTTCCGGAAATCGAAGCCCCGGCCGACCAGGCCGCGCAGCGCGCCGCCGTCCGCGCCCAGGCGCAGCTGGCGCTGGGCCAGAAGGATGCCGCCGCAGCCTCCGCCGCGCTGGCCGAGCGCCTGGCGCCCGGTTCTACCGATGCCTTGCTGGCAGCCAGCGGCGTGGCACTGGTGGGTGGCGACCGCGCTGGCGCGGAGGCCCTGCTGGACCGGGTGCTGGCGCGCGAGCCGAACAACGCCGAAGCGCTGTTGCGCAAGGGTGGCCTGCAGTTCGAGCGTCGTGACCTGACGGCCGCCACTGCCAGCTTCGGCAAGGTCATCGCCCAGTCGCCCGGCAATGTCGCGGCGCTGCTGCGTCGCGGCGAAGCCCTGTTGCAGCAAAACCAGCAGGCCGCCGCGCGGGCCGACATCGATGCGGCGCTGAAGGTGCTCCCCGGCAGCACCCCGGGCATCTACCTGAACGCCCTGTTGCTGGCGCGCACAGAGAACTGGCAGGCGGCCGATGCCGAGCTGCAGAAGCTCGGCCCGCAACTCGGCAACTTCCCGGACGGCTACCTCGTGCAAGCCACGGTCAAGCGGGGCCTGGGCCAGATGGCACAGGCGGAAGATGCCGCGCGCCGCCACGTGGCACGCCAGCCCACCGACCCACGCGGCGCCAAGCTGCTGGCCGCCATTGCCCTGTCCGCCAACCGCCCGGATGACGCGGCGGCGACGCTGGAAACCCTGAAGGCCCGCGGCACCGCCGATGCCGAGGCCCTGGACCTGCTGGCGCGCGTGCAAACCAGCCAGGGCCGCCCGCGCGATGCGGCGGAGACGCTGAAGGCCGCTGCCGCGCTGGCCCCCGACAATGCCGGCATCCAGACCCGCCTCGCCGCCGCCCGCATGGCGGCCGGTGATCCGGATGGCGTGGTGGAAGCCGCCAACCGTGCCATCCAGCTTGGCGCCACGGGTCCGGAAAACCGCCAGCTCCTGGCCTTCGCTGCCTTGTCCCGTGGTGATATCGCGACCGCCAAGGCCGAGATCGCGAAGCTGCCCCCGGAGCAGCGTGGCAATGAAGCCGGCCTGATGCTGGATGCCACGCTGCAGATGATGCAGCGCGACCTCCCGGCCGCCCGTGCCGCCTTTGAGGCGGCGTTGAAGGCCGCGCCGGCGTCCAACCCCGCGCGCGTCGGCCTCGCCCGCGTCGCGGCGATGGAAAACAAGCCGGCTGAGGCCGAGGCCTTGCTGTCCGCCGTGCTGAAGCAACAGCCGAACCACGCCGAAGCGATGGCGCAGCTCGCCGCCGCCGCGATGCCCGGTGCGCCGCGCGCCGCTGAAGCGCGCAAGGCCTTGGAGGAAGTGCAGGCGGCCAACCCGGCCGAGCCCGCCCTGGCGCTGACGCTGGCCAACGTCTTGCTGCGCGCCGACGAAGCCCCCAAGGCCGTGGAGCTGCTGAGCAGCGCGCCGCTGCGCGCCAAGATGAACCCCGCCCTGTCCATCGCGCGGGCCGAGGCGCAGGCTGCTGCCGGCCAGTGGACGGAGGCCGAAGCGGCCAGCCGTCAGGCCCTGGCGGAAGCCCCGGATTCGATCGTCGCCCGGCGGCAGCTGGCAAGCATCCTGGTGCACAACGGCGATGCCAAGGGCGCTGAGCTGCTGTTGCAGCAGGGCCTGCGCATGCAACCCGCGGACGCGGCCTTGCAGCAAAGCCTGCTCACGGTCGTGCTGCAGTCGCAGGGTTTTGAGCCTGCGTCGGCACTGGCCGACCGGCTGTCCAAGCAGGCGAGCGCCCAGCCGGCGTCCCGCAGCCTGCCCGGCGACCTGCTGATGTCCGCCAAGCGTCCCGAGGATGCAGCCCGCCGCTACGTGACGGCGTATCGCGAAACCCCGTCCGGCGATCTGGCAATACGCCAAGCCATTGCCTGGCGGACCGCCGGCAAGCCGGCCGAAGGCGGCGCTGTGCTAAACGACTGGCTGGGCCGCACGCCCAATGACACCGCGGCGCTGATCGTGATGTCCGACCTGGACATCCAGGCCAACCGCCTGGCGGATGCCGAACGCCGGTTGCGCGCCGCGATCGCGCTCGCGCCGCAGGATGTCGCGGTGGTCAACAACCTGGCCTGGGTCGCCGGTGAGCGCGGGCTGCCGGATGCACGCGCCCTGGCCGAACGCGCCTACGTGCTGTCGCCCAACCCCGAAACGGCCGATACGCTGGGCTGGATCATGGCCCGCACCGGCGATGCCGCCGCCGCCGTGCCTTTGCTGAAGCAGGCCGCCGCTCAGCGTGGCACGCCCGACCCCGCGGCCGCCTATCGCCTGTCCTACGCGCTCAACGCCACCGGCGCCAAGCAGGAGGCCCTTGCGGCGCTGGAGCCGGCGCTGGCCGGCAACGCGGCTTTTCCGCAGCGGGCGGACGCCGTGAAGCTGCTCGCCACCCTGCGCGGCGGTCGCTGACCGATGCGTGACGCCGTCTTCATGCTGGCGATGGTCGGGCTGCTGCCCATCGTCATCTTCCGGCCGTTTGTCGGCATCCTGCTGTGGTCCTGGATTTCCTTCATGAATCCGCACCGGTTGGTGTGGGGCGCGGCGTCGGAAATGCCCTGGGCCATGGCCGTCTTCGCCGCGACGCTGCTGGGTTGCCTGATCGCCCGGGAACCGAAGCGGATTCAGGTCAACCCGGTCAACCTCCTGGTCCTGGCGCTGATGGTATGTTTCACCATCACGTCCCTGACCGCGCAGGGCATGCCCGACGCCGTCTGGGCCAAGTGGAGCCAGGTGATCAAGGTTCTGACCGGTCTGATGCTGACGGCGGCACTTTTGACCGAGCGCCGGCGGGTGCATGCGCTGGTCTGGGTCATGGTCATTTCGCTGGGCTACTACGGCGTGCGCGGCGGCGGCTTCACGATCCTGAACGGGGGCAGCTACCGCGTTTGGGGTCCCGAGCAGACCATGATCAATGACAACAACCACCTTGCCGCAGCGCTGCTGGTCAGCCTGCCACTGATGCACTACCTGCGGCTGCAATCCAGCCACAAGCTGGTGCGCCAAGGCCTGCTTGTGGCCATGGTGCTGACCCTGCTAGCCGTCGTCGGCAGCTATTCCCGTGGCGCCTTGCTGGGCTTGCTGGCCGTATCCTTCATGATGTGGCTGCGCAGCAAGCAGAAGGTGGTATCGGCCGTGGTCATGGTGGCGGGGCTGGCGGGGGCCATCGCCTTCATGCCCGGTGACTGGGGCGGCCGCATGGAAAGCATCGGCAGCTATCAGCAGGATGAATCCGCCAGCGAACGTCTCGTGCTTTGGCAGATCTCGGCCAAGCTGGCCGCCGCGCGCCCGCTTGTGGGGTCCGGTTTCACCGGCCCCTACAACCGCGCCGTGGTCGATACGGTGGCCCCCGGCGGGC
Source organism: Roseomonas haemaphysalidis (assembly GCF_017355405.1). NCBI lineage: Bacteria > Pseudomonadati > Pseudomonadota > Alphaproteobacteria > Acetobacterales > Roseomonadaceae > Roseomonas > Roseomonas haemaphysalidis. The sequence goes on along the minus strand of NZ_CP061177.1, from coordinate 2,296,732 downwards.
CGGCTCGCGCCGTGCACTCAATCTGGTTTGAATTGCTAGGCGAGCAAGGGTTTCCGACGTTCTTCGTCTGGGTCGGGTTGACGGTGGCGGGCATGTTCAGCGCCATCCGCCTCGCCCGCATCACCCGGGACCGCGAGGATCTCCGCTGGGCGCATGATCTGGGCCGCATGGGACAGGTCTCGATCGTTGCTTACTTGGTCAGCGGCACGTTCCTGTCTTTGTCTTACTGGGACTATTACTGGACCTTGCTGGTCGTGATCGGCTCCGCGCTGGTGATTGCCAAGCGCGAACTGGCACAGCAACCCGCATCCACCCTCACGCCGGCGGCGGCGGTAGCCCTCGGCGGCTGGCGCCAGCGCGCCTCCGTCGGAAGGCGCCCGGCCCTTGGGCAAAGCGTCCGCGCATGACCATCACCACCATGCTTCCCCCGTCACCGAAGGACGACGACGTTGGATAGCCTGTATTTCGTGGCCATGATCGTTGGCATCGCCTGGCTTGCGCTTTGGACGGCGCTGCCGGACGGGCTACCTTTCGTCTCGCCCTTCGACGTGGCGGCCACCGATGCCTCGAAGTCGGAAGCCGAGGCTCAGCCCGTTCCTAAGAAGCCGGTGGTGGCACGCATTGCCGAGGCCGTGGCGCCCCGCCCGGCTTCCGCACGCACCAACGCCGCCGCATCCTGGCGGCAGCGCATGCAGCCACGCCGGGTGGATGTCGCTGCCGCGGAAGCGGCGGCGGGCCAGCCCGAACGGCGCCCGGTAGCATCCTGGCGGACCCGCCGTGACCTTCCATCCGGATCGCGACGCCGGCGCTGAGGCCGAGACACCCGTTGTCCCCATTCAAGGAACAGGTGCTGTCCCTGGCCCGTTTGCCGGTCGCACGGCCAACCTGTCGACGCGAAAGAGCCATTCCATGCCCCGCTTCGCCGAACCCATGAGCCGGATCTGCACCACACTGTGCCGGAGCACAGCGGCATGACCGCCGGTCGCGACGACGGCGCACCGGCTTTCGGCCGCCGGGCCTTCGCCTTTGGGCTGGCGGCCACCGGCCTGGGGGCAGGCCTGCTGCGCCCAGGCGCCGCGCTGGCGGCCAACCGTCCGTCCTTCCCCTGCCCCAGCCGCCCCGGCGACATCGTCGGGCTGCTGCTGGAAGGCGGCGGCGGACCGGCTGGCAGCGTCGCCACTTTCGGGCAGGCATTCCGCCCCGGCGACCTGCCGGCCGGCAGGTCCCTGCAGGCGCGGCTGACCGACGGCCAATCCCTGCCGGTGCAGGTGGACGTTCGCAACACCCACCCGGATGGCTCGGTGCGGACCGCCGGCGTGGCGATTGCGGCACCGGCCCTGGCAAATGGACAGATGGCGGGCGTGCTGTTGTCGGCGGGACCAGCCTCGCAGTCCCAGCCCCTGGCGGCCTCGGCCTGGGCTCAGCGACAGGCGGCGGTGCAGGTCACGGGCGACAACAACCGCAGCTGGCGACTGGAATTGATGCCGCTGCTGCCGGCAGCATTGGAGCGTGGCCGCGCCTGGCAGTCAGGGCCGCTTGCGGTGCAGGGGCGGATCGAGGCGGCGGTGCCGTCAGAAGTCGCTGGGCGCGTGTCATCGCTGCGGCTGGTCGCGGACGTGGCGGTACACTCGGACGGCACGCTGCGCATGGACGCGTGGCTGCGCAACGATATCGCCATGCGCGACGGGGGCGGAACCGCCCGCTACACCGCCGCCTTCCTGCTCGACGGGCAGGAAGCCGGGCGCTTCGAGATTGGGCGGCATTGGCAGTACACCGCCTGGGGCCGTCTGGCCGTGGCGCGTGGCCAGACGGCGGGCAATGCGCCCCGCGTGCTGCACGACGCTGCCTATCTGGCGGATGCCGGCGCCGTCGCGCGCTATGATCTGCGGACCGGTGTCGATGATGCCGTGCTGGGCGAGATGAGCCGGGTCATGGCTGATCGAAACTGGGCAACGCCGCTCACCGCGCGCAGCATCACTCAGAACATGCACCAGACCGGGGGACGGGGGGATATCGGCCCGGCAACCCAGCCGCAGACCGTATGGCTGATGACCGGAGACCGCCGGGCCGCTGCCTATGCGATCGGCCAAGCAGAGGCGGCGGGCAGCGTTCCGTGGCACTTCTGGGACCCGGCCGGCGGCTCCGCGGCGGGCGGTCGCAACCGTCCTGGTCCTGGCGGCTGGTTGGACACGCTGCGGTGGCCCCGGCTTTGGACGGACGGGCGCGGCGGGCCGCCGCCGGGCGGGCTGACGCAAAACATCGCCTCGGATACGGGCTGGGAGGTCGATAGTGCCCATCAGCCGGACCTTGGTTACGTGCCCTACCTGCTAACCGGGCGGCGGGCATTTCTTGATGGTTTGCAGGCGCAGGCCGCATGGAGCGTAATCTCGCAATGGCCGGCAGTGCGCGAAACGCCGGGCGGCGAGTCGGTCAACGTGGTCCGTGGCAATCAGGTGCGCGGCGCGGCGTGGTCGCTTCGTCAACTGGACAATGCGGCCTGGACCGCACCGGACAATGATCCGAATCGTGAATACTTCCGCGTGGCGTCGGCTGGCAACTGGGCCTGGATCCGCAGCAACATTCCGAAGTGGACGCAGGAACAGGGTGAGCTGCACGGCTGTATCCCCGGTGTCTATGGCGCGAATGGAGCCCTGCCCCCGTGGCAGCAGGATTACTTCGCTTCCACGGCGGCCGCCGCAGCACGGCGCGGCAATGGCGAGGCATTGGCGGTGCTGCGCTGGATGGAAAACTTTCTGGCCGGCCGGTTCCTTGCTGGCAGCAAAGGCTTCTCGCCACGCGATGGCGCCGCATATCTGATTGCCAGCCAAGAGAACAGCAATGAAACCCGCCCACTCCGGACATGGGCCGAAACCGGGCAGACAACCCGGCGCAAGGACATGTCGAATGGCGACGGGTGGGCCAAGACGCAGGGCGACTACGCCCAGTTAGCCTTGCAATCTCTTGCCGCCCTGGTGGACCTCACCGGCACCACCGAAGCGCGCAACGCTTACGCCTGGCTGTCTGGCGCCGGAGCACCGTTCACCCGCCAGCAGGACTATCGGCGCGACCCGATCTTCAACATCGTGCCGAAAACGGCCGGGCCGCGTTGCTAGCGCATCATGTGCGGGCCGGCCTCAGCCGGCTCGCCCACGGGTTGCCGATATCAGGGTGCCGAGCAGCGCCAGTCCCTGCCCCGCCAGCCTTCGGGGCCATGACGGCCAGCCGGCGATCCGTATCTTGAGGCGGAGACGGGCGGATTGCCCCTGAGGCGGCAGCAGCGCCGCGATCTGGCGCACTGCCGCGAAGTCGCCACGGGCAAAGGCAGTATCCAGTGCTTGGCGCCGCCGCGACGCGGCGCTCGCGCGAAAGGCGGCGGCGTGCCGGGCCGCGGCCGGCCGCGTGGCCAGCACGTGGTCGAGGATCCAGGCATCCCCCAGATTCATGGCCTGCACGTCGCCGGAGAAATTCCCGCCGTGTTTGCGGATACCCACCAGCGCCCGGTGCATCACACCGAAGGGTGCGTGCTCTGCCAACCGCAGGGCCGTCGCGAAGTCGGAACCGACACGGCGGCCTACCGATTCGTCCCAGCCGCCGATCGACAGCATGAAGTGGCGGTCCGCGACGAGACAGGATGGAAAGAACGGCTGGAAATCCAGCAGCCGGTCTTGGATCGGCGCATCGAATACCGACATGTCCGGCGCCACGCTCCGCAAGCCGTCCCAGAACCCCGCCGGCGCGGCGGCAAACTTCCGGGTGCTTTCCCAGACACCGTCCCGTACCACGACGAAATCGCCAAAGGCGCAACGCAACCTCGGTTCCTCGACCCACATCCGCTGCATGGTGGCGAGATAGTCCGGCTGCCACAGGTCGTCGCTGTCGCAAAACGCCAGCAACTGGCCGCGGGCCAGGGCCATGCCGGCGTTGCGTGCCGCCAAGTCGCCGCCATTGGGCACCCGCAGCACGCGGATGCGGGGCTCATAGCGGTGCAGCACGGCGGGCGTCGCGTCGGTGGAGCCATCGTCAACGACGATCACTTCCAGGGGCGGCAACGTCTGGCCGAGAATGGCGTCCAGTGTCGCGGGCAGCAGGTCGGCGCGATTGAACACCGGCACGATGACGCTGATGCCCAGATCAGTGGAAAGCATCAGCAGCCCTCCTGAAGGGCTGGCATGGTCATCAGATTGCAACAGCTGGGATGGTATGTTGTGCCAGTTCGCCCAGATTGAAGCAGAACCGGGACGAGGCCATCGGCCGGGCCGGAAACACTGAACGTCAACACATCGCTCCTGCTGTCACAGCGGCAACACGCATGGGAGCAATGGCATGCCGCACTGCGTTATCCTATCGCGCCGCTCCCGTTTTGACAGTATAATCTGACGAATATACTCGAATTTTCATTGTAGTCAGAGAATTTTACACCTAGTTCAATTTTAATACTTCAAATGTAAACGTGCGTTATGCCAAATTTTACACTTTGTGTCGGGCGGATACTTGGATATTCTTTCACCCGTCGAGCACGATGTCGGAAGGCCTTACGATCATGGCGACCATTCTAGTCACCGGCGGATGCGGGTTCATCGGATCCCACCTTTGCGTGGCACTGCTGGCGCGCGGCGACCGCGTGCGTGTGCTCGATGACCTGTCGACCGGGTCCGAATCCAACCTCGCCCCCGGCGCCTCGCTGATGATCGGCGACGTGGCGCGGCCCGACACCGTGCGTCAAGCGATGGTCGGGGTGGACGCGGTGTTCCATCTGGCCGCCGTGGCCTCGGTGGAGCGCGGCGTGCAGGACCCCTATGGCACGCATTGCGTGAACCTGTCCGCCACCGTCGCGGTGCTGGACGCGGCCCGGCACCAGGGTGCGCCCGTGGTTTATGCGTCCTCCGCCGCCGTGTACGGCGATGCCACGGACCTGCCGCTGGCCGACACCACGGCCACCCGTCCGTTATCCGCCTACGGAGCCGACAAGCTGGGTTGCGAGCAGCATGCCCGTGTTGCCGGGCACACGCACGGCGTTCGCACGGCCGGCCTGCGCTTCTTCAATGTCTATGGCCCCCGCCAGGACCCGCGTTCGCCCTATTCCGGCGTGATCTCCATCTTCTGCGACCGGCTGGCCGCCGGGCGCGAAGTCGTCGTGTTTGGCGACGGTGGCCAAACGCGCGACTTTGTTTACGTGGGCGACGTGGTGCGCCGTCTGCTGGCCGCGCTGCCCGCCGCCAGCACCGCGGCGCCGGTGTTCAATGTCTGCACGGGTCAGCCCACCTCGGTGCTGCAGCTGGCGCAGACCATTGCCGCGCTGTGCGGCCAGGATGCGCGGATCCGCTACGACACGCCACGGGCCGGCGAGATCCGCGACTCCCTCGGCCGCCCCAGCCCGATCGCGGGCCTGGCCGAGGCGCCGCCCGTGACGTTGCGCGACGGGCTGGCCGAGACGCTGGCTTGGCTCGCCGCCGGCCGGCCGGGCTTGTCGCAAAAGGCCAGCCCGGTTCCGGCCTTCAGCGCATGACGAGGCGCTGCCTAGCGCAGGAGCCAGCGCAGCAGGGCGGCGAAGGCCGTCCAGCCCAGCAGCGACGCCAGCAGGATCGCCAGCGCCGCGGCCGGCCAGGACCAGCGCGGCGTTGCGGGGTCATCCCCGGGATCGTCGTCCCGTCCGTCAGGCAGCATTCATTCGCCCTTCCCCCGAACCTCACCGCAGCGGCGCCCCTCGGGCGGCGCATGTCAGCAGGATAAGCATCGCATGTGCGGTCTGGCAGGACTATTCCACTTCTCCGGTGCCCGGGTCCCCGATCAGGCGCTGCTCCGCCGCATGACGGACGCGATGCACCATCGCGGACCGGATGGCGAGGGCTTGCATGCCGAGCCCGGCGTGGCGCTCGGCCACCGCCGGCTGGCGATCGTCGATCTAGCCGGCGGCGTGCAGCCGATGGCCAGCCCCGATGGCGAGCTGATCGTCACCTTCAACGGCGAGATCTACAACCACGAGGTGCTGCGGCGCGAGCTGGAAGCCGCCGGACACCACTTCCGCACCCGCTCCGACACCGAGGCCATCCTGCATGCCTGGCGCGAATGGGGCCCGGGCTGCCTGCAGCGCATGAACGGCATGTTCGCCTTCGCCATCTGGGACCGCAGCGCCGGCGCCCTGTTCCTGGCGCGTGACCGTCTGGGCGAGAAGCCGCTGCACTATGCGCAGCTGCCGGACGGCACCGTGGCCTTCGCGTCGGAACTAGGTGCGCTGCTGACGCTGCCCGGCATCGCACGGCGCATCGACCCCCGCGCGCTGGAGGACTTTCTGTCGCTCGGCTACGTGCCGGATCCGCATACGATCTATGCCGGCATCCATCGGCTGCCGCCGGGCCACCACCTGATGCTGCGCCGCCCCGGCATCGCCACCCTGCCCCGGCCGACACGCTACTGGCAGCCGCCGACCACGACCATCGCCGCGACGGCCGCCGATGCCGCCGCGGAGCTGTCCGCGCGTCTGGAGGAATCGGTGCGGCTGCGACTGATGTCGGACGTGCCGCTGGGTTCCTTTCTGTCGGGTGGCGTCGATTCCGGCGCTATCACCGGCATCGCGGCCCGCAACGCTTCCACCATGCAGAGCTTCACGATCGGCTTCCCCGGCACGTCGGACGAACGTCCGGCCGCCGCCGGCATGGCCGCGATGTTCGGCACCACGCACCGCTCGGAAACCTCGGAGCCCGATTACCTGGATGCCGCGCGCAGCCAGGTGGCCCTGTTCCACGAACCGTTCGGCGATCATTCCTCCGTGCCCACGCTGGCCGTCTGCGCGCTGGCCCGCAAGCATGTGACGGTGGCCCTGTCCGGCGATGGCGGCGACGAGGTCTTCGCAGGCTATCGCCGCTACCGCTGGCACCAGATGGCCGAGGCGGTGCGGGCCTATGTGCCCGCCTCCGCCCGCCGGCATGTGCTCGGGCCGCTGGCGCGCATCTACCCGAAGCTCGATGCCGCGCCGCGCTGGCTGCGCGCCAAGCACACGCTGACCGAGATCAGCCTGGACAGCGCGCTGGGCTACTACCGCACCGTCTGCAAGCTGCACCGGGACAACCGCCGCGCACTGCTGTCGGCCTCGCTGCGCAGCGAATTGGGCGACTACGACCCCGGCGACCGCTTCGCCGGACTGATGGCCGAATGCGACCCGGACGAGACCCTGCTGCAGGCGCAGTATGCCGACCTCGCCACCTGGCTGCCGGGCGACATCCTCACCAAGGTGGACCGCACCAGCATGGCGGTGTCGCTGGAAGTGCGGCCGCCGATCTTGGACCACACGCTGGTGGAATGGGGCATGGCGCTGCCCACGGCGCTGAAGCTGAAGGGCGGCGAAGGCAAGCATATCCTGCGCCAAGCGGTGGCGCCGCTGCTGCCGGAGCGCGTGCTCCATGGACCGAAGCAGGGCTTCGCCGCCTCGATCGGCGCGCAGCTTCGGGCGCAGGCGCCGCTGGTGAAGCAACGCCTGCTGGGCGGCGCGATGCTGGATTCCGGGCTGTTCGACGCCGGCGGGCTGGCCGCCATGGTGGACCGCCATGCATCGGGCCGGCATGACCATGCGCAGGCCATCTGGCAGCTTCTGGTGCTGGAGGGCTTTCTGGCCAACGAGGCCGGCAGCACGCCCCAGCATGTCCGCGAATCTCGCACGGTCGACGCCTGACACCATGATGCCAGACAGCACGACGGGCTTCGCGCCGCGCGGTGCTGTCCGGATCGCGGCGCGGGAGCGGCGCAACACATCGGAGCCGCCGGACGGGGTTGCCCCCGCCCGGGATGCTGACATGGAAGAACTGAGCATGGCGGCTGCGAGCCACCAGCAGGCCGGAGCGGATACGGCGGCCTTGGATCTGGCCGTCGCCGTTTCGGCCTACAATGAGGCCGCGCACCTGCGCGACTGCCTGCGGGCGCTGGCGGTGGCCGGGCGTGGGCTTCGCATGGATGTGACGGTGGTCGTCAACGGCAGCACGGATCGCTCGGCCGAGGTCGCCACGGCGGCGATGCGGGAAACCGGGTTGCGCGGCCGCGTCTGCCAGATTGCCTACGCGGACAAGTCCAACGCCTTCAACCAATATGTCTATCGGCTGCGGGTCGCGGCACCGGTGCATGTGTTCGTCGATGCCTATGCCACGGTGGCGCCCGATGCGCTGTCGCTGTTGCTCCAGGCCCTGAGGAACGCGCCCCTGGCGCATGCCGCGGCGGCGGTGCCCAGCAGTGGCCGCAGTGCCCGCCACCTGCGTGACCAGATGCTGGAAGTCCCGTCCATCCATGGCTCGCTCTTCGCGATGCGCGACGCTTTTCTGGACCGGATCGCCGGGCAGAATGTCCGGTTGCCGCTGAACTTCTATCGCGGGGATGGTCTGATCAGCTCGCTGGTGCTGCATGACCTCGATGCGCAAAGCGGCGACTGGCAGCACCAATGGATGGTGGTGGAACCCCGCGCCACCTGGACCGCGCCGACGCTGCGGCTGTGGCGCTGGCGCGACGCGCGGCGGCAGCTGCGCCGGCTGGTGCAGCAGGCGCGCGGCCGGCTGCAATGGCATCCCGTCAAGGGCGCCATCTACCAGGGTGGCTTTGCCGCCATGCCACCGCAGGCGGATCAGGCGACGCTGGACTGGTTGCAGGCGATACCGGCATCGCACAACCCCCGCTGGTGGCGTGATCCCTTCGCCACGCTGGCGGTGCGCCGCATGCGCGCCCTGCCCCCGGCGCCGCCGGAACAGGACCTGCTCCCCCGTGTCGTGGCGCGGTTCACGCAATGATTCTGGCTTCAGTGGTGGTGCAGCCGCGCGCGAAGCCGTGCGGCGATGCCCCAGGCCGACCAACGGGGCACCAGTTGCGCCCAGTGCAGCGGACAGGCGCCATCGGACAGGCTGCGCTTGTAGCGGTCGTCGCCGCCCAGGAAATCATAGACGTCGTCGCCCCGCGCCAGCGCATGGGCGATCGCCAGCGCGTGGCTGGTCAGCCCCGGCCGGCGCTGCGCGTCGTCGCCACCCGGCCGAAAGCCGCTCTGGTAGGCCAACACGTGGCCCCGCAGGCGAAAGTTATAGAGATAGCCGATATCTTGCCCCTCGGCCGCGATGCGCAGCAGGTCAAGCTCGCCACGTGGCAGGGCCGCTGCCACCAGTGCCTGATGGAAGCGCAGCAGAAAGGGCGTCGCGAAGGCGCCAGGGCGGCCGCGCGCCTGCCAGCTGGCGGTGTGCAATGCGATCAGTGCCTGCAGCCAGTCCAAAGCTTCCGGCACGCTGCCGGCCCGGTGCAGCACCGGCATGCCATAGGCCCGCAGCGAACGGCGGACCTGCTGGCGTGTGTTAGCGCTGCGGCCAGCCATCCAGTCGCCGCCCGCGTCACGCAGGGCCCGCAGGTCCAGCCGTGGCGCCATACGTTCCTGCAGCCGCAGCGCGGTGCCGCCAGCCTGGACCACCAGTTCAGGCGCGACGCCGGACAACACCAGCCGGCGGGCACCAAGCACCGGCCAGGAGGCGCGCAGCAGCGCTGCCGCGGCGTCGGGGCGCGCCACCAGCGGCGCGTTGTGTTCGATGAAGGGTGCGTCCAGCGCCGCGTCACCACTTTCCGTCAGATGCAGATGGCGGCCGCGCCGGTTGAACAATGCCAGCCCCAGCACCACGCCATCCTGGGTGGCGCGGAGCAGCACCGGGTCGGGGTAGCGTTCCTCGGCGAGGCAGCCCACCCAGGTCCAGGACTGAAAGAACGACAGGGCCGGCGCCGCCGCTTCCAGCGCACGCCATTCAGGCTCCAGCTCGGCGAAGCCGCTCAATGGCACGCGTTCAATCTTCACCCTTGCGAAACTGCCGCGATCCGTGGCCGAAGGAAACCCGCAATCGGTGGAAAGGCTGGATGATGCGCGCGCCCCGGGTTCTGCATCTCGTATCGCGCTATCGCCCTGGCGAAAGCCAGCTGGATGCCGCCAGCGCGGCCATGCAGGAGTTGTCGCCCCGCCTGGGGCACGAGGTGCTGGTCACCGGGCAGCACCGCCCGGCGGTGCCGCCCTTGCCGCGCAGCACCTTGGCGGCGATCCATTACCTGTCTGACGGCCCGCTGGGCGAGGCCGCGCGCCAGGTGGCCCTGACCGGCTGGCTGCTGCGCAACCTGCACCGCTTCACCGCCGTGCAGATGCATGACGCGGACGACCAGGCGCCACTGGTTGCCATGCTGTGCAAGACGAGCGGCCGGCGGCTGGTGGAGGGTGGCATTCCGGCTGGCACCCCTCGGCAGGCCGCGGCGCAACAACTGGGCGCCTATGGCGTGCGGATCCCCACCGCCGTGGCCGCGGCCCCGGACACCGAGCTGGGCTGCGATGCCTCGATCACCGACCGGCGCTTTCATGACGCGGCCGTGTTTCCCGCCGGCCCGCCACTGCTGCTGACGACGATCGACGCCGAGGAAGCGTTCAACTGGTCCCACCCCTTCTCGCTGGACGCGCGGGACGTGGTGTCCATGCGCAGCCAGCATCTGGCCCACCGCGTGTTTTCGCGGCATGGCGTGGTGCCGGTTTACCTGGCCGACTACCCGGTGGCGGCGCAGGACGCCGGGCGGGCGCCCCTGCGCGAGCTGCTGCAGGACGGGCTGTGCGACGTGGGCGCGCAGATGCACCCCTGGGTGACGCCGCCGCATATCGAGACCATCAACGAGAGCAACAGCTTCGCTGGCAATCTCCCTGTCGCGCTGGAACTGGAGAAGGCGCGCTGCCTGACGGATACGCTGGCAGATACCTTCGGCACCATGCCACGCATCTATCGCACGGGGCGCTACGGCGTCGGGCCGCGCACCGCTGACATCCTGAAGTCCCTTGGCTACGTGGTGGATAGCAGCCTCGCCCCCTGCTGGCCGCCGCCGGGCCGGCGCGGCCTGCCCGGGGCCTGGGCCAGCGCGCCCAAGCCGTACTGGGTGGATGCCGACCGCACGCTGATGGAAATCCCGGTTTCCGCCGCGCTGGTCGGCCGGATGTCCGGCCGCAGCGGCGAAGCGCTGGCACCCTTTCTGTTCGGCCCGCGTGCCCGCCGCCTGCCCATCGCCGGCGGCATGGCACGGCTGGGCCTGCTGGAACGCATCCGGCTGACCCCGGAAGGCATGACGGTGCCCGAAGCCAAGCGGCTGGTGCGCCACATGCTGGCGGGCGGCCACCGGGTATTCTCGCTGACCTATCATTCGCCGTCGCTGGAACCGGGAAACACGCCCTATGTGCGGGACATCGCGCAGCGGGACCGCTTTCTCGCCTGGCTGGACGAATTCTACACCTTCTTCCGCGAGGAAGTGGGCGGCCGCATGGCGACATGGCAGGAGGTGCGCTTCGGTTCCGGCGCCACGGCTGAACAGCCGGCGAATACGCTGCTGGACGCATTGCCCTGATGGAGCTGTCCGTCTCGCTCCTGCCGCAACAGATCCTGACGGCGCTGGTCCTGCCGCCGCTCGGGCTGGTGCTGGCGTGCCTGGCGGGCGGATTGCTGGCATGGCGCGGCTGGCGGCCGGGCGGGCTGGTGGTGATCGCCGCCGCGCTGGCGCTGGGGCTGATGTCCACGCCGATGGCGTCCGGCCTGCTGACGGAGTCGCTGGAGCGCGAGGTGCGGCTGGTGGGCGCCGCCCGGGCCGGGCCGCCGGGGCCGGCGCCGCAGGCCATCGTCATCCTGGGCGCCGAGCTGGCGCATGGCATGGACGGCGCGGATGTCGGGCCGATGACACTGGAGCGCCTGCGCGCCGGGGCAGCGCTGCACCGGAGCACCGGCCTGCCTATCCTGGTCACCGGCGGGGTGCTGTCGGCCGGCACGCCCCCGATCGCGACGCTGATGCAGCACAGCCTGGAAACGGATTTCAACGTCCCGACCCGATGGGTCGAGGGCAAGGCGCCGGACACCAGGGGCAACGCGGTGGAAAGCACGGCGGTGCTGCGGCAAGACGGCATCACAGCCGCCTATGTCGTCACCCATGCATGGCATCTGCCGCGGGCGCTGGAAGCCTTCGGGCGCACCGGCTTGCACGTCGTCGCGGCGCCGGTGCGCGTGACCCGCGGGCCTGATGGCAGCTGGTCGGACTGGATCCCGCGTCCGGACCACCTGTCCGAAAGCTGGTTCGCGCTGCGCGAATGGGCCGGGAGGCTGGTGTATGCGATCCGCGACTGACACCGCCGTGCTGGTGCCGCTGCCCCCCGCCGCCGGGCTGCCGGCCTGGTGCGACCCGTTCCTGGCACCCAGCGGCAGCGCCGACTTCTTCGGCAGCCGCCTGTGGTTCGACACGGTGCTGGCGCATGCCATGCCTGCTGGCGCCGAGCCGGTGCTGGCCCGGGCGGGCGACACGCTGCTGCTGCCGTTGATGCGCCAGTCCGGCACGCTGCGCAGCCTCGCGACACCTTATACATTGAGCTGGCAACCGCTGCTGGGGCCGGACCAGTCCACGGAAGCCGGCGCAATGGCCATGGGCAGCCTGTTGCGCGGCCGGGCGCCGACGGTGCTGGACACGCTGCCGGAGGATGCGCCGAAACTCGCCGTGATCCGGGCCGGTTTGCGCGGGGCCGGGCTGCGGGCCCTGCCCTTCACGCATTTCGGCAATTGGTGGCAACCGCTCGATCCCGGGGCGGGCTGGCAAGGCTACCTCGCCGGCCGTGCTCCCGCGCTGCGCAACACGATCCAGCGCAAGCTGGCCAAGGCCATGCGCGACACCCGCTTCGAGCTGGTCGTCACCCCCGGCGCGGCCCTGGAAGCCGGCATTCGCGCCTACGAGGATGTCCGCGCCCGCAGTTGGAAGCCGTTTGAGCCGTTTCCGGATTTCGACGCGGCCCTGATGCGGGCGACGGCGGCCGCCGGGCTGCTGCGCCTCGGGGTGCTGCGTGACGCGGCAGGCGCGGTGCTGGCGGCGCAGTATTGGGTGCTGGCCGGTGGCTATGCCTCGCTGCTCAAGCTGGCGCATGCCGAGGATGCGCGGGCCGGCTCCCCCGGCACGGTGCTGACGGCCCTGATGATCCGCGGCCTGATCGAACAGGACCGCGCCACCGCCCTGGATTTCGGCCGCGGTGACGATGGCTATAAACCGCTTTGGGTGGCCGAGCGTCGCCAGCGCATAGGCCTGCTGCTGGCGGACCCGCTCAACGCCGCAGGTCTGCTGGCCATCGCCAAACAAACCGCAGGACACGGTCGCCGCCAGGCGATGCAATGGATCGAACGGAGACGCCACGCATGAGGATCCTCTACAGCCACCGCATCCGCTCGCGCGATGGGCAGGCGGTGCACCTGGAGGCCATGGTGGACGCGCTGCGCGCCGCCGGCCACGAGGTTCTGGTGGTCGGCCCGCCCGGCTTTGCCCAGGCGGAGCTGGGCGGCGACAGCAAGGCGGTTTCGCTGTTGCGCGACAAGCTGCCCGGCTGGGTGGGGGAGCTGGCCGAGCTGGCCTACATCGTGCCCGCCACCCTGCGGCTGGAGCGCGCGGCGCGCGACTTCCGCCCGGACGTGATCTATGAGCGCGCCAACCTGTTCCACCTGGCCGGCACCATAGTCTCTGCCCGCCACAAGGTGCCGTTGCTGCTGGAGGTGAACGCCCCCCTGGCCGAGGAGCGCGCGCGCTTCGGCAACCTGTCGCTGAAGCGGCTCGCCACCGCGCTGGAGCACCTGCCCTGGCGCCGGGCCAGCCGCGTGCTGCCGGTGACGGAGGTGCTGGGTGCCAAGGTCGCCGCCGCCGGCGTGCCGCGCGAGCGCATCACCGTGGTGCCCAACGGCATCCATCCGGAAGACTTCGCCGCCCTGCAGGCGCGACCGGAAGGCGGGCCGGTGGTGCTGGGCTTCGTCGGCTTTATCCGTGACTGGCACGGGCTGGACCGGGTGATCCGCGCCCTGGCTGGCTATCGTGGCACGCCGACGCTGGCGATGCATGTGGTGGGCGAAGGTCCGGCGCGGGTGCCGCTGGAAACGCTGGCCAGGGAGCTCGGCGTCGCCGACCGCGTGACCTTCGGTGGGCTGGCGGCGCGGGAAGCCATCCCGGGAATCGTGTCCCAGTTCGACATCGCCTTGCAGCCGGCATCCGTGCCCTATGCCTCGCCGCTCAAGGTCTTCGAATACATGGCGGCCGGCCGAGCCATCGTCGCGCCCGACCAGCCCAACCTCCGCGAAGTGCTGCGGGATGGCGAAACGGCGCTGCTGTTCGATCCGAACAATCCCGAGGAGCAGTGGCAGGCGATTCTGCGCCTGGCCACCGACCCGGCGTTGCGCCGCCGGCTGGGCGAGAATGCCCGCGCCGAGATCAGCCGCAGCGACCTGACCTGGGCCGGCAATGCCCGCCGCGTGCTGGCGCTGGCGGCCGAGGAAATGTTCCGCCTGCGCGGCGCCGCGCCGCGGAGCGCCGCCGAATGACCGCGCCGCTGCTGCTGCATGTCTATCCCACCTTCGACGTTGGCGGGGCGCAGGTTCGCTTCGCCGCCATCGCCAACCGGTTTGGCGCCCGCTACCGCCACGCCGTGGTGGCGCTGGACGGGCGCAGCGGTTGCCTGGAGCGCATCGCGCCCGGGGTGCCGTTGGAGATGGTGGCGTCGCCCGTCACCAAGGGCGAGGCGCTGCCCCGCACCATGCTGGCGATCGGCCGCCTGTTCGCCCGCATGAAGCCGGACCTGCTGGTGACCAGCAACTGGGGCAGCATCGAGTGGGCCTTGACCCGGCTGGCCCGGCCGTCCCTGCCCCACCTGCATACCGAGGACGGCTTCGGGCCCGAGGAAAGCGGCGGCCAGTTCCGCCGTCGCATCCTGACGCGCCGCGTGGCGCTGCGGAACAGCACCGTGGTGGTGCCATCGCGCATCCTGATGCAAGCGGCGCTGGAACGCTGGAACCTGCCCGCCCGGCAGGTGCATCACATTCCCAACGGCATGGATGTCAGCCGCTTTTCCCCGGACGGCGCCGCCGCCGATGCCGGGCCGCCGGGCCAGGCCCCGCTGATTGGCACCGTCGCGGCCCTGCGGACGGAAAAGAACATTGGCCGCCTACTGCGCGCCTGCGCCCTGCTGCGGCGGGACGGCGTTTCCCTGCGACTCGCGGTGATGGGTGACGGGACCGAACGACCGAAGCTGGAAGCACTGGCGGGCGAACTTGGCATCGCCGAGGTGGTCCGCTTTGCCGGACACATGCCCGACCCTGCGGCTGCTTATCGCGGACTGGATATCTTTGCCCTGTCCTCGGACACGGAGCAGATGCCCTTTTCCGTGCTGGAGGCCATGGCGTCCGGCCTGCCGGTCGCCAGCACCGATGCCGGCGATGTGCGGCATATGGTGGCGGAAGAGAATGCCGCGCTGGTGGTGGCGCAGGAGGATGGTGCGTTGGCCGGTGCGCTGAGGCCGTTGCTGCAGGATGCCGAACTGCGCAGCCGCCTTGGTACCGCGAACCGGGCGAAGGCGTTGCAGGACTACGACCAGGAAACCATGTTCCAGGCGCATGCTGCCGTGATCGACCGCACGATCGGCCGCACAACCCTGGCCACGGCGGCCTGATAAAAGGCCTGCCGCCCCGAAGGGCAGCAGGCCTGCAAGCGCATCATCCTGATGGCCACTGGGGCCGCTCGACCGCATGGACCGGCCCGGGGGATAGCCGGGACCATGCGGTGACCTGCCGGATCAGGGGGTCTCGTCGGTCCCGTTCCGCTGCGCCTGGGGCGACGTCATCATCCGGGCAACGGCGACCAGCGCGCTGCGGTGGCGCGGGTCGGAAATGCTGCCGAACATCTGAATCAGCTCGACGATCTCCTGGCCAGAATTGGCCAGGTTCGGCATTGCGACCGGCTCGGTACCGGCGGCGGCGGCGGTTGCCAGCAGCGTGTCGGGGCGGACGCCCAGAGCATTGGCGATATCGATCAGCCGGCTCGCGGTGATGCGCGTCGAACCGGTCTCGTAGCGATGCAGCTGCGCACCGGTGACACCCACCATGCTGGCAATCTGCTTCTGCGTCAGCCCGGCCGAGCGGCGGTACTGACGGATTTCACGACCGACGGCGGAATCAGAGGTAGTCGGGCCACGGGTCATTACACAGTCTCCAGAACAGAAAGGGACGCCAAGGCGATGTCCACGGGGCGGAAGGGGGCGCCAGCTCCGGCGCAGCAAGCGGGGCGATCTTCGGGGGGGCTCATGCATCGATCTCCATTTCTGTCCGCCAGGAACGTCAAGCGGTTCGGTGCAAAACCTTACGCAACCAGAGCTGGCGACGCATAGAACGCCATGTGTCGCATTTGGAAAACCACCACATGCAAACCGACCTGCGAATTACGCAGTTTAGTACCACACCAGCCTCAATTGTAATGATTGTGGCAGCCAGTATCTTACAAATTTTACGCATGTTTGGCTTACGTTCGAGCCAATCTCATGAATAAGCGCCTCTATCCCTCATGATATTCTGAGGAATCTATACAAATTTTTTCCGAATTGCTTTGCAAGTTAAGTTGGTAATCAGGATTACTAGGTGGTTTACCCCAAATTTTCTCAAAACTACTTGTATTATATTGTTTAAATGACGCTCCATCTGTTTTTCTTGCAAAAAATTCTGCACAACAAGACGTGATAAGCGCATGCGATAAATCGCCCATGAAGCAGGTATTGGTTCTGTGGAGTTGAGAATTCCAATGAAGTTCGGATCGTCTTGGGCCGGTTTGGACGATCACGGAGCCGTGTTGACTGCACAGGTACCATGCTCCGCAGCTCACGGTTTTGAGAATACTTCCTTATCGTACCGATGCCTGGATTGGGCTCTTTTTCCGCCGCAATGAGGTGTCGAACTCGCAATGGGCGCCTGTCCCCAAAACTTGCGATATCGAAATTATAACTGTCGAAAATTTTTACACTTCTTGCTACGCAGTTTAAGAATGGTGAGGTACGCCGGGGCGAGGTTTGCCTCAGAGGTAAATCTCGCTGGCTTGGGACGGGCGGCAGAAAGGTTTGGGGTTATGTGGGTTGCTCGCTCTTTTCAGTGCCCCCATGCCTTCCAAGATATCGTCGCCGCATCCGGCGGGTTTGCGTTTTTTTCGTCAAGAAGATGGGGTTTGGAGGCGCAGGTGAACTGGCCATTATCCGTGGTGATCGGAACGGCATTGCGGTTTGGGCCTGCTGCTGTCCTGGACCGTTGTGCTGCCCTGGGGACCGTATGTGGCGCAGTGTCAGCAGCGCGCGGGAGCGGGACTGTTGACGGGCGCCTGAATGCTTAAAGTGACCGCATTGCCCCGCAAGATCCCGTCCCTTGGCTCCAGGCACGCGGACACGCCTTCGTTGTGCGCAAAGGGCATCCACCTGAGCCTTCAAAGCGTCAGCCCCGACCTGGCGGCCGAATGGCTTGGGAATGTTCACCCCGCCGCGCGGCGACGTGACGACGCGGTGGAAGCCTATAGCCGCGCAATGCGCGAAGGATGCTGGGTGCTGAACGGCGTGCCCCTGGTGCGTGCACCGTCCGGGCTGTTGATCGATGGCGTCCAGCGCCTTCATGCCTGCGTTGAAACTGCCATCCCGCTGCGCACCATGCTGGCGGAGCAGGTCGACAGCGAGGTGTTCCACACGATCGACCAGCACCGGCGCCGCAGCTTGGCCGGCATGCTGAAGCAACGGGGCATGCCGCATCATCTGGCCCTGGCGAATTTGCTGACGCGCCTCGCCCAATATGACGAATGCGTCCTTTCCACCGGCACCCCTGGCACCACCAGCTGGATGCGGTTGTGGCGCGTCGTGCATGGCAGCACGGCGCTGAGCGAAGCGCTGGCCGAAAGCCTGGCACGCCCTGCCAGCCCGCTGCCGGAGCCGATCCGCAGCATGCTCGTGGCCATGGGCCGGCAGGTCGAGCCCGGCGTGACCACCCGCCTGCTGGACGCATTGGAGCAGCACGACAGCTACCAGCCTGACGAGCCGGGCGTGGTGCTGTTCGACGAGATCGAGCGCAGCGGCGAGGAAGCGGCATCGACGGCGGGGCTGTATCGCCTCAGCGCATTGGCCATCAAGGCCTGGAACGCGACGCAACAGGGCGCCCGGCCGCGCCGCTTGATGTGGCAGCCGCCCGGGGCCGACGGCAAGCGCGGCGAGCCTTTCCCGCGGCTGATGGGCTACCGGGGGCTGGATGCCTTTGACGGCGGCGTTGTGCCGCGGCGTGGCGAGGAGCAGTGCGAATGGTCGATGGAGGAGATCGACCCGGCGACTGCGGCACGCTACCTGTCGCAGCACCCCTCGGCCCGTCCGCCAGTGACGGCGGTGGTCGAGGCATTGGCGCTGGATATGCGGCAAGGCCGCTGGTGCGACAACGCGCAACCCATCTGCTTCACCGCATCCGGTCACCTCGCGGACGGGCAGCACCGGCTCCTGGCGGTGATCGCGGCCCAGACGACACTCCGTGTGCCGGTGGTCCGTGGCCTCGCGGACGATGCCTGCGCCAGCTACGACATGCAGCCGCGGCGCTCGGCCGTGGCGGCGGCTCCGGAAGATCCGGATATCAAGTTTGGCGACCAGCCGCTCGCCACGGCCATGGCGAACCTGCTGTGGCGCTTCGAGCGCAAGGTGCCCACCGGCACCCGGTACAAGCGGGCCAGCGCAACAGAGATCCGTGAGATCCTGCAGCAGCATCCGCGCTTGATCGAGTTGCGGGGCTACGCGCGCCGCATGGTGGAACACGGCCGCAGTTCCGTCATGGGCTACGGCGCCTATGTGATCGAGCGCGAAAACCCGGCGCTGGGAGGCGTGTTCCTGGACGCGCTGGCCACGGGCACGGACCTGGTGGCGGGGCATCCGGTGCTGGCCACGCGGGCCGCCCTGCAGCGGTTGCGGCGGGAAGGTGCTTCGCAAGAGGAACAGCTCGCGGCACTGCTGGCCGGTTGGCGGCGCTACAAGGTGCACCGGGTGGCGGAGGATGATCTCCGCCGCCTGCGCGCCACCAAACGATAGTCGCGGCAAAGGTCAGGGGGCCCGGCAGGTCGCCGTGCCCCCTGACCATTCGGTTTAGAGCCCGAAGATGTCGCCGCTGCCGTGCGCCGTCAGATTGGCTTCGCCATGGCCCATGAGGGCCACGCCGGTTCCGGCCGAAACACCATCCATCAGGATGTCAGCGACATACAGCACGCCGCCTGGCTCACCCTGCTCAGGGAAGCTGAGCAGCACGTGGTGGTCCGTGTCGGCAGTCACCTGGCCAAGCACCACTTCGCTGACCGTCGCGCTGCCATCGCCGATTGCACCATGGAACATCTGGACGCCGTCCACCGTGATGACGACGTCTGGCGCACCACCCACAAAGCCGAAGGTCCCCACCTTCATGCTCAGCGACGCGACACTGTCCGGAGCCGGCTGCTCGGGAACGGGGTCGGGGGTCGGAGTGGGTGTGGGGGTGGGGGTGGGCACCGGGTCCGGAGTTGGATCAGGATGGGACGGAACGGGATCCGGGGTCGGAACAGGATGCTCGGGAACCGGGTCCGGGGCGGGCGTCGGATGCGTGGGCACCGGGTCGGGAGTGGGCACCGGCTCGGGCGTCGGCTCCGGGACCGGCTGCGTCGGCGGCAAGTTACCGCCCGGGAGCACGGGAATGTCCGACGGGCTTGGCGCCGCGATGGCAAAGGTCGGGTCCTTGCTGAAGGTGGCGTCGTTGACGAAGGGCGGCGCATCCGCGGCCAGGGCGTTATAGGCTGCAATGGCCTCGGGCGAGCCGGTCAGGTGGGCGATGCCGGCCAGGGTCGCCATCGCCAGCTGCGCGTAGTCTCCATCGGAATGCGCCCAGCCGCTCCCGTTGGACCAATTCCAGGCCACCGTTTGGGCACCGATCTCGCCCCAGGTCTGCAGCGGCTTGCCCGTGGCGGGGTCGCCGATCGCGATCAGGTAGGCGGCGCCATCATGTTCGGCGAAGCCCTGTGCCTCATGCGTGAAGCGGCCGACCAGGAAGTTCGACTGCCACTGCAGAAAGGTCAGCGCATCGGCATTGCCGTGCGAGGCGGCGGCAATGGCGGTGGAGGCGAAATAGTCCTGCTGCCACGGCGGCAGCGCGTTGTCGGCACCGTAGTCGCCCGGCACCCAGCCATGCGCCTCGCCCTGGGCGGCGGTCCAGGCGGGGATCTGGTCGACCAGCCAGGCCCAGTTGGCCTTGGACACGGCGGTGAAGTAGCTCTTCTCGGCGCTGCCGTCCGGGCTGGCCCAGGCGGCCTCGTCGATCTGCCGCAGCGCCCAGGCGGAATGCCGCACCTGGCCGCCATTGACCACGATGAAGCCGTCCTCGCCCCGCGTGTCGTTCCAGATGTTGAGGACGTTCCAGGCACCCTGGGCCTGCAGGTTGTCCAGCATCCAGCGTTCGCCGGTCAGCAGGTAGGGCACGTAGGACAGGTCGGGCTGGTGCGCCGAATCCAGGGTCCAGCCATCCGGCTTGCCGATCTGCTGCGTCAATCCGGTCGTCTGGGAATTGCCCGGGGTGCCGGTGCCGCCGCGGCCGTCGGTCCACAGGCGCGGGTAATCCTCGGCCGACAGCCAGCCACCATTGGCGTTGTCCCACTGGTGCCACGGGATCACGCTGCCGGCTTCCGCCTGACCCATCGCATAGGCCGCCGCCCGCGGGTCCTGCGACATCAGCCACGCCGTGTTGGACGCCGTCGTGAAGCCGATATCGTCGCGGCCGCCGGTATTGGGCATGTATTGCAGCACGCCGTGCGCCGAAAGCGGGTCGGCGAAGTCGAACAGGCTCGCCGCCAGGCCCCAGCCCGCCAGCTTGGCCTCGCTGATGCCGATGCTCAGATCGTACTGCGCCACCGCTCCAGTGGCCTGCAGATGCGCCACGTCGTGGCGGATGTTCAGCCACCCGCTGCCCGAGTCACCCAGCCCCTGTCCACCGTCGTGGTCCGTGGTGCTGAAGGTCTCGTGCCAGTTCTGGTATTGGCCTTGGTTGACGTTCTCGCGCATCACCACGTCGCCATCCAGCGTCGCGGTGACATGGTAGGCAGCGTGGCCACCATTGGCGAGCATGGCGCCGTCGTTGTTGAATTGTGCGTCGATCTTGAGCCCGCCGCCCTGAAAGGCGGTGACGTCGAAGACCAGGCGCTGCGAGCCATCCAGGGGGATCTCGACCCGCGCCTGGCTGGCCAGGGCACCGGTCTGCCACACGCTGGCGGTGCCGTTGGCCAGGGCATCCTGCAGCATGTGCAGCACGTCCACGCCGTGGTTGCCACCGGACCCGGCGATGTCCACCGTGAAGGCGTGGCCGGCGAGGGCCTGGGACAGATTGATGGCGGCGGCGGAGGACGGCGCGGCGGTCGCCAGCGTCACATCCAGGCTCTGCCCCGCGGCCAGGTCCGGCCGCAGCACGGACAGCACGGCCATCTTCACCGAGCCGTCATCATAAGTGGTTTTGACGTCCAGCTGGACGGCGCTGGTGGCGCCGCCGATCGTTGCATTCAGGCCGCTGCCTGCGGCCAATTCCCCTTTGGCGAAGACTTCAGCGAAGGTGGTGACGCCGCTTTCGAGCAACCTGGCCCCGGCGTTCTCCAGGGCAAGGTTAATGTTCAAAATGCTCACAGTATTTTCACCCCACGTAAACAGTACAGACGTCATTTCCCAAGCAGCAGTCTGCTTCTCGATTCACTCGTGAATCGATTCCACTTATCGCTACTCGACCCTCCCGAATCTTTGATCCGTTGTTGGCGGGGGTGATCCCACATTTCTTTACGATCACCAAATCGCATCAAATCTTTGCGTGCCATAAACTAAATCGATTTGGCCAATCCCGGCGCTTGCCGGCCCCCCGGGCCGATACCCAGTCACCCGCCAAACCACCCGAATAGCGCTTTCAGATTGGTACCAATCGGGCTTAGCCTGGGCCGGTCCTCTTGAAAGGCCAGACCCATGCGTGCCCCCTTTGTGCTGCTTGCCGCGCTGCTGGCCGGCATCGCCCCCGGCCGGCCGGGCATGGCCCAGACGCGAGACGAGATCCGCATCGGGCTGCAAACGGAAACATCCTCCATCGACCCGCATTTCGCCCTGGTCGGTGCCAACCAGACGGTGGCCCAGCACGTTTTCGACCCGATGCTATCGGCCGACCGCGCGCTGCGCCCGGTTCCGGGCCTGACCAGCGTCAGCAACCCCGAACCCGACATCTGGCAGTTCACCATCCGCGAAGGCGCCCGCTTCCACGACGGCACGCCCGTGACGGCGGACGACATCCTGTTTTCGCTGGAGCGCATGCCCAAGGTGCCCGGCAGCCCCGCACCCTTCATCCGCATGCAGGCGGCGGTGACGGAGGTGCAGGTGGTCGATGCCCGCACCATCCGCCTGCGCTCGCGCGGCACGGACCCGGCGGTGGTGCTCAATGCCATGACGGCCTACGTGGTGCCCGCGCATGTGGCGCGGGATGCGACGACGGCGGACTTCAACAGCGGCCGCGCGGCCATCGGCTCCGGCCCCTGGCGTTTCCGTGGCTGGCAGCCGGGCACCGCCATCGCCCTGGACCGCAACGACGACTACTGGGGCGAGAAGCCGGACTTCGCGCGCGCCAGCCTGCGGCCGATCGCCAACGATGCGGCCCGCCTGGCCGCATTGCTGGCCGGCGACCTGGACCTGATCGACGCCGTGCCGCCGGGCGAGCTGGCGCGGCTGCGGAACAACCGCTCCGTCGGTGTGTCGTCTTCCACCTCGTCACGGCTGATCTACCTGGCGCTGGACCAGTCCGGCGACACGACGCCCTTTGTGTCCGGTCGGGACGGCAGGCCGCTCGCGCACAACCCGCTACGCGACGCACGGGTGCGGCGCGCATTGTCGGCTGGCATCAACCGCCAGGCGATCGTCGATCGCATACTGTCCGGCGCCGCCCGGCCGGCCGGCCAGCTCGCGGTGGAGGGCCAGGTGGGCTTCGCGCCGGACCTCGCCGCGCCGGCCTTCGATGTGGCGGAGGCCAAGCGGCTGCTCGCCGACGCCGGCTTCCCCGACGGCTTCCGCATCACCCTGCATTCGCCCAACAACCGCTACATCGAGGACGACAAGACGGCCCAGGCCGTGGCGCAGTTCTGGACGCGCATCGGCATCGAAACACGGGTGGAGGTGATGCCCTCCAACGTGTTCTTCACCCGCGCCGGCAAGCGGGAGTTCTCCGCCTTTCTGATCGGCTTCGGCCACACCACCGGCGACAGCTGGCTGGGCCTGTCCCAGGTGCTGCGGACATACGACCAGACGCGCGGCTACGGCGCCCTGAATCGCGGCCGCTATTCCAACCCGCGCTTTGATGCGCTGATCGATCAGGCACGCGGCATCCCGGATCTCGACCAGCGCGGCGCGCTGCTGCGCCAGGCGCAGGAGATCGCGTTCCGCGACGATGCCGGCATCATTCCGCTGCACGTGCCCAACAACACCTGGGCGCACCGCAACGGGCTTTCCTACGAGGCCGGGCTGGATGAAAGCACCCTGGCGCAGCACCTGAAGGTCGTCCGCTGATGCACAACCGCATCGAACACATGGTTCCCTGCCGCGACGGCGTGCGGCTGGCGACGGACGTCTACCTCCCGCAGGGCGATGGCCCCTTCCCCGTCATTCTGGAACGCACCCCCTACGGCAAGCGGGAGGTTTCGCGGTCCGAGCGCACTGCCGCGGACCCGAGCCCCGCCAAGCGCGAGGAGATCGCGCAGCACTTCGTGTCGCACGGCTACGCCGTGGTGTATCAGGACTGCCGTGGCCGCTACGGCAGCGAAGGCGAGTTCGTGAAGTACCTCGCCGATGGCGAGGACGGCTTCGACTGCTGCGCCTGGATCGTGGAGCAGCCGTGGTGCAACGGCCGCATCGGCACCATGGGGCTGAGCTACGCCGCGCATACCCAGGCCAGCCTGGGTTGCCTGAATCCACCCGGGCTCGCCGCGCAGATCCTGGACTCCGGCGGCTTCTCCGACGCCTGGCAGGGCGGCATCCGCCGGGGCGGTGCCTTTGAGCTGAAGCAGGCGACCTGGGCCTTCAACCAGGGCCGGCTGGCGCCGGAAACCCTGGCCGACCCGGTGCGCGCCAATGCCTTCGCGGCCGAGGACCTGCATGCCTGGTTCGCCCGCTGGCCCTGGAAGCCGGGGCATTCCCCGGTGCGCCATGCGCCGGACTACGAGGACTACCTCTTCGAGCAATGGACGGAGGGCGCCTTCGGACCCTTCTGGCAAAAGCTCGGCATCTTCGCGATGGGCTGGCACGACCGCTACGCCGACGTGCCGATGGTCCACATGTCTTCCTGGTACGACCCCTATCCCCGCACGGCGGTGGAGAACTTCACCGGGCTGCGCGACGCCGGGCGGGGCACGCCCTCGCTGATCCTCGGCCCCTGGACCCATGGCAACCGCAGCCAGACGGCCTTCGGCGAGGTGGAGTTCGGCCCCGATGCCACGGTCGATTCCTGGGCCGGCGACTGGCGCGCCTTTCGCCTGCGCTTCTTCGACCGCTGGCTGAAGGGCGTGGCCAACGGCGTGGAGGCGGAGCCGCGCGTGCGGGTCTTCGTCATGGGCGGCGGCAGCGGGCGGCGGAATGGCGCCGGGCTGCTGGAACATGGCGGCCATTGGCGCGAAGCATCCGACTGGCCGTTGCCCGGCACCGTGTTCACCGACTTCCACCTGCAGCCCGATGGCGGGTTGCGTCCCGAGCCGCCCGCCGCCGATGCCGTGCCGATCAGCTGGACCGCGGACCCGGCCCACCCGGTGCCGACGATCGGCGGCGCCATCACCTCCATGGAGCCCTTGATCTCCGGCGGTCCCTATGACCAGCGGGAGCGCGAAGGGATGTTCGCCCACCGCGCGCCGTTCCTGCCCCTGGCGTCCCGCCCCGACGTGGTGGTGTTCCAGACCGCGCCGCTGGACGCGGACGTGACCGTGATCGGCCCCGTGGTGGCCGACCTTTGGGTGGCCAGCGACGTGCCGGACACCGACATCACCGCCAAGCTGGTGGACCTGCACCCGCCCAGCGGCGACTACCCCCAGGGCTTCGCGATGAACGTCACGGAAGGCATCCTGCGTCTGCGCTACCGCGACGACCGCGAAAACCCCCGCCCGCTGCAGCCCGGCATGCCGGTGCGCGTGACCGTGGAGCTGTTTCCCACCGCCAACCTGTTCAAGGCCGGGCATCGCATCCGGCTGGACATCGCGTCCTCGGAGTTCCCGCACTACGACCTCAACCCGCAGACCGGCGAGCCGGAAGGCGCTTGGCGGCGCATGCGGGTGGCGGAAAACACGATCTTCGTGGATGCCGCACGCACCTCGCGCCTGGTGCTGCCGGTGGTGCCCGCGACGACGGAATGAAAAGTTCAGGGGGGCAGCGGCATTGATGCTGGCGGCGATCATGCCGCCGCAAGGAAGTCCCCGGTGCCACGCCGCCTCGCCTGGATACTGCTGCCCTTGTTCGCCGTGCTCGTTGCCGGCTGGCTGTTGTTGGGGAAGGCCGATCTCGGCCCGCTGGCCGCCCGGGCCGGCGGCGCCTGGCTGGGGCGGCCGGTGGCCTTGGGCTCGCTGCACCTCACCCCGGGGCGGTGGATCGCGCTGCGGCTGACCGACGGCCGGCTGGAGGGCCTGCCGGGTGGCGCCCCGCTGTTCCAGGTGGGCCGGTTGCAGGCCGAGGTGGATGCCCTTTCCCTGCTGCGCGGCCCCGTGATGGTCCGCCGGCTGGAAGCCGATGGGCTGCGCCTGACCCTGGAGCGCGATGCCGCCGGCCGTGGCAACTGGGTGTTCGGCGACCCGGCGACCACGGCCGGGACGAGCAATGGCCGCGCCGGATTTCCCACCCTGCCGGCGGCCATGCTGCGCGATGCCGCCCTCGATTACCGCACCCGCGCCGGCAAGCTGCTGCATGTGCGGCTGGCCGAGGCCGCGCTCCATGCCGCGGACCCGGCGGCGCCGGCCCGCCTGACGGCGCAGGGGCAATACAATGATGTGCCGGTGACGCTGGATGCCGCGTTGGGCTCCTTCGATGCCCTGCACGACGCAGCGCATCCCTTCCCCGCCGAGGTCGCGTTACGGTCCGACGGCACGGCGCTGAACTTCCGTGGCAGCCTCACCGATCCGTTGAACCTGGATGGCGCCGACGGGACGCTGGCGCTGGACGCCCCGGACCTTGCCGCGCTGCTGCGCATCGCCGGCACGCAAACCGAGGACCGCACGCCGCCCCTGCGGTTGACCGGCACCCTGCAGAAGCAGGGCAACCGGTGGCACTGGTCGGCGCTGGCCGGCGCGCTGGGCCCCGCCGCCATTGCCGGGCAGTCGCTGACCCTGGTGGAAGGCCAGGATGGCGCCGCCGACGCGGTCACGGCCGTGCTGGACTTCGACCGCCTGGACCTCGACCGCCTGCTGGCCGGCGATGGCGGCAGCGGCGCCGACGTCACCCTTGCCGTGGACCGGGCGCCCGGCACCCTGCTGGACCTCCGCCTCACCGCCCGGCGGCTGGATTACGGCGCGGTATCCGCCACCGATGCCCGCCTCGCCGCCACGCTGCGGCCCGGACGACTGGCGGTGGAGCAACTGGCTTTGAACTACCTGGGTGGCCACATCGCAGCCAGCGGCCAAGTGAGCAACGAGTACGTGCAGGCCGATGCCCAGGCGAACGGCGTGCAGGCCAGTGCGCTGCGCCGGCTGCTCGGCCTCGGCGACCTGCCGTTGTCGGGTGCGCTGGATGCGCGCGCGGCGCTGGAAGCGCGGGGCGGCACGCTGAACGCGGCGGCGCGCGCGGCCCATGCCTCCGCCGTGGTGCGAATGCAGGGCGGCGGCATCGGCCGACGGGTGCTGGAGCTGGTTTCCACCGACATCCGGGGCCTGTTCCGCACGGCCGGGGGCAGCAGCCCGGTCAGCTGCCTGCTGGCGGTGGTGGACCTGCGGGGCGCCGAGGCCACGCTGGCACCGCTGCGGCTGCGGGCCCGCGACGGCACGGTCAGCGGCCACGGCACGGTCGACCTGCGGCGCCGGCGCATCGACCTGACCATCGGCACCGAACCCGCCACCACCGGCACGCTGGCGCTGGACGTACCCGTACGGGTCAGCGGTGCGCTGGATGACCCCAGCATCCGCCCGGCCATCTGGACGGCGGAAGGCAGGGCCGCGCTGAATGCCGCCGGCGCGGTGAGCCGCCTGCTACCGGCGCTGCGTCCCTTTGCCCGTGAAAGCCCCTGCCTGTCGCGTTAGGCCGGACCGCCATGCATGGGCGAAATTCCACTCCGTCCCGATCCGGGCCATAAGCACGGCGTGCAAGCAGAACCCCCCTTCGCCGCCGTGCTCGGCGCCGGCCCCGCCGGGCTGATGGCCGCCGAAACCCTGGCCGCCGCCGGCCATGCCGTGCGGGTGTTCGACCGCATGCCCTCGCCCGCGCGCAAGCTGCTGATGGCCGGGCGCGGCGGGCTGAACCTGACCCATTCGGAACCGTTGGACGCCTTTCTGCCGCGATACGCCGGTGCCGAAGCGGTGCTGGCCCCCGCCATTCGCGCATTTTCGCCGGAAGCGCTGGTCGCCTGGGCCTCGGCGCTGGGGCAGGACACCTTCACGGGCAGTTCCGGGCGCATCTTTCCACGCGCGCTGAAGGCCTCGCCGTTGCTGCGGGCCTGGCTGGCACGGCTGGACGGGCTGGGCGTGCAGGTATTGCCGCGCCATGAGTGGCGGGGCTTCACGCCCGATGGCGCGCTGCGACTGGACACGCCGCAGGGTGAGAAGACGATCCGCCCCGCCGCCACGGTGCTGGCGATGGGCGGCGCATCCTGGCCGCGCCTGGGGTCGGATGGCGCATGGGCCGGGCAGTTGCCGGGCGTCGAGGTGACGCCGTTCCGCCCCGCCAACATGGGCTTCCGCATCGGCTGGTCGGCGGTGTTCCGGGACAGGTTCCAGGGCACGCCGCTGAAGCGCATCGCGCTGCGCTTCGGCGAGCGTAGCGTGCGGGGCGAGGCGGTGGTCACCGCCCAGGGCATCGAGGGCGGCGCCGTCTATGCCTTGTCCGCCCTGTTGCGAGACGCCATCGCGAGGGATGGCGACGCCACGCTGCTGCTGGACCTACGCCCCGACCTCGGCCTGGGTGATCTGGCGTCGCGGCTGGATGCGCCACGCCGCGGGCAGTCGCTGTCCACGTTTCTGCGCAAGGCGGCGGGGCTGCCGCCGGTCGCCATCGGGCTGGTGCAGGAGGCGCTGCACAATGGCGCCGCCGGGACAGCCCTGGCCGAGCTGGTCAAGGCCGTGCCGCTGCGGCTGCTGGCGCCGCAGGGGCTGGACCGCGCCATCTCCTCGGCCGGCGGCATCACGCTGGCAGAGCTGGACGGAAACTTCATGCTGCGCGCCCGCCCCGGGCTGTTCGCCGCCGGCGAGATGCTGGACTGGGAAGCACCGACCGGCGGCTACCTGCTGCAAGCCTGCATGGCCACCGGCCGTGCCGCCGGGCTGGGGGCCGTGGCCTGGCTGGCGGCGCGCTAGCCCAGCACCACCCGCCCACCCTTCATCACGAAGCCGACGCGGCGCACCAGCCCGATGTCCGCCCGCGGGTCGCCCGGCACCGCCACCACATCGGCCTGCAGGCCCACCGCTAGCCGGCCAATGCGGTCCTGCATTCCCAGCGCCTCGGCCGCCGTGGCGGTGCCGGCGAGCAGCGCCTGCTCCACCGTCAGGCCAGCATCGACCAGCTGCTCCAGCTCCATCGCATTGGCCCCGAGCGGCGAGCCGGGAGGACCCACGAAGTCGGTGCCGGCGGCCATGCGCACGCCGTGCCGCAGCGCGTGCTGCAAGGACCGCCGCTGCGCCTCGCGGTGCCGTTGCCAGCCGGCCGCCACCGCCGGGTCGGGATGTGCCAGCCGCAGTACCGGCAGCGACAGGGTGGGCACCAGCATTCGCCCCTCGCCCGCCAGCCGCCGCGCCGTTTCGTCGCCGATGCCGTGACCGTGCTCGATGCTGTCCACGCCGCAATCCAGCGCCTGCCGCACGGCGGCCTCGCCGATCGCGTGGCTGGCGACCCGCAACCCGTTGCGGTGCGCTTCCTCCACCAGCACCGCCATCTCGCCGTCGCTGTAGGCAAGCCGCAGATGCGCGGGGTCGTCGCCCCAGGGGCGCAGCAGATCGGTATGCTCGCCCACCGAGCCGCCGACCTTGATGAAGTCCGCACCCTGGCGGATGCGCTCGCGCACCCGCTGCCGGCAGGCGTCCGCGCCGTCCGCGTACATGCCAAGCCCTTCCACCCAGCTTTGCGGAAAGGACACCGCGTCCCAGGTGCCGGCGCGGGCACAGATGAACTCCCCGGCCGCGACAACATGTGGCCCCTCGATCAACCCTTCCCGCACGGCGCGCGCGAGGGACGGCCCCAGCGGCCCGCCCAGGCACCGCACGGCCGTGATGCCCTGCCGCAGCATCCGCTGCAGATCCGCGGCGGCGCGCGTGGCGCGATACGCCATCGGCCAGTTCCACAACGCCGCCGGGTCGGACAGGTCGAGGCCCCACAGGTGCAGATGCGCGTCGATCAGGCCCGGCAACAGCCATTGGCAGCCCAGCTCCCGCACCACCGCCCCTTCGGGCGGCGGCCCGCCACCGGGATGGCCGATCCAGCGCAGGCAGCCGCCGGCGACATGCAGCTCCGCCGGCGCCACCACGCGTCCGTCGCCGATCCAGGCGCCGGCGGCGCGCAGGATGATGGTGGGCTCATGCAGCATGGACGCGGCGCTCCCCGGTTCGTTGCCGAACGGTATGGAACGGGCCATGCCGCTCGTCCATAAACCGCTGCAGGGCGCCCGCACGAGTCGCCGCTTCAGGGAAGAAACAGCCATGCCCATCACCCGACGCCACGCCCTCGCCACAGGCCTTGCCCTGGCGGCTCTGCCGGCATCCCGCGCCCGGGCGCAGGACAGCTACCCGAGCCGCCCCGTGGCGGTGATGGTGCCCTTCGCCCCCGGCGGCTCCACCGACTTTGTGGCGCGGCTGCTGGCGCAGACCCTGTCCGCCCGGTTCGGGCAGCAGTTCGTGGTGGACAACCGCGCGGGCGCCAGCGGCACCGTGGGCATGTCCTTTCTCGCCCGCGCGCGGCCGGATGGCTACACCCTCGGCGTGGTGCCGAACGGCACCTTCGCCATGGCGCCCTTCATGTTCGAGAAGCTGCCTTACGACAACGACAAGGCCTTCGCGCCCGTAGGCATGCTGGCGACCAACGCGATGTTCATCTGCGTGGCCCCCGGCGCGCCCTTCCGCACGCTGCAAGACCTGATCTCGGCGGCCAAGCAGAAGCCGGGCGGCATCAGCTACGCCTCGGCCGGCTCGGGCGTCGCCAACCACCTGGGCGTGGAGCTGATGCTGGACATGGCGGGGGCGGAGATGCTTCACGCGCCGTATCGCAGCGGGGCGCAGGGCGTGCAGGCGGTGCTGGGCAAGGAGGTGGTGCTGTCCTTCGTCGATTCCGTCACCGCCGTGCCGTATCTCCGCTCCGGCGAGCTGCGGGCGCTGGCGGTCACCAGCGCCGAGCGCAGCAAGGAAGCGCCCGACGTGCCGACGGTGGCCGAAAGCGGCCTGCCCGGCTACCGCGCTTCCACCGACTTCGGCCTGTTCGCGCCCGCAGGCACGCCGGAGCCCGTGATCCGCAAGCTGGCCGAGGCGTCCCGCGCCGTGATGCTGTCGGGCGAGGTGCGGGAGAAGCTGGCACCGCTGTCCATCGACGTGGTGGGCGGCACGCCGGAGGAGTTCGCCCCCTACGCCGAACAGGAGCGAGCGCGCTGGGGCGCGCTGATCCGCAAGCGCAACATCAAGCCGGAGTGACGCCCCGGCGGCGGCGCCCGTGACGGGCGCCGCCGCCGTGGATCGTCAGGCGCCGATGTCGGCTTCCAGTTCTTTTTGCGCATGGGGCGGCAGCACCATGACGGAGGAGCGCGGCGGGGTGAGCGGAATGCCTTCCTCGTCGAAGCGCCGCTTCAGGCGGAGGTTGAAGGCCCGGCCGACGCCCCATTGCTTCAGGGCGCGGGTCTTCAACCCGCCCATGATGGTGATGCCGTCCGGCGTGAACTGGTCGACGCCCCAGATCTCCAGCCCGGTGAGCATGTCGGACGAATAGGCCGGGTCGTCCCGCAGCCCCTGCCCGATCTCCTTCATCACTTCCATCACGCGGTCCAGGTTAGCGTCGTAGCCCACCACCACCTTGACCGTGTAGACGCCCAGGCCGCGCGAGCGGTTCTTCAGCGCCTTGATCTGGCTGAAGGGGATGGTGTGCAGCGCGCCGTCGCCGTCGCGGATGCGCACGGTGCGGATGGTCAGGCTTTCCACCGTGCCGTTGCGGTCGCCGGTGTCGATCGTGTCGCCCACCGCGATGGTGTCCTCGAACAGCATGAACAGGCCGGTGATGACATCCTGCACCAGCTGCTGCGACCCGAAGCCGATGGCGACGCCGAGGATGGAAACCGAGCCCAGCAACACCGTGACGTTGACGCCGAGGTTGCTCAGCACCGCGATGATGGTCAGCACCACCAGCACCACGAAGGCGAAGTTGCGCAGCAGTGGCAGCAGGGTGCGCGCCCGGTTGGAATGATCCCGCGCCCGGCCCGAATGATCCTTCGGCAGCAGGGCGAAGTCGACGATGGTGTCCAGCGTCGCCCAGCTGATCCAGCCGATCAGCAGCACGCTGGCGATGGAGATGATCGGCCGCGCGATGGCCAGCCCGACGCCGGCGCTGAACCAGGTGACGGCATCGAAATTCCAGATGCGCAGGGCGACGATCAGGATCACGACGCCGGCCACGATGCGCAGCAGCTGCCGGGCCGTTTCGAGGTACCGCCATGTCAGCCGGCGGGCCAGGCCGCCCCGGCCGTTGTTCATGTGCGACGCCAGCTTGGCCAAGCCGCCGGACATCGCGAAGGTCAGCGCCGCGATCACCGCGATGGCCGCGACGGTGATCATCGCCCGCCCGATGAACGAGCCGCCGCCGACCCCGAACAGCCGGGAGATCAGGTGCCCCACCACGATCAGCAGGCCCAACAGGTGCCAGTTGGCGGCCAGCCGGGCACCCAGCACCTTGTGCAGCTTGCCGTCCCGCGCCTGCTCTCCGCGCGTGTCGCTCAGCAGGCGCTGCACGCCGCGGCGGCGGTTCAGGATGAAGATGATGGCGACGATGCCCAGCGCGGTGTCCACGATAAAGGTCAGCACCGCCGCGACATCCCAGCCCAGGGTCCAGCGCAGCTCCGGGGCGCGGAGCATGGTGCTGGCCACGGACAGGGCGGCCAGCGCGCCCAGCCAGGGCAGGATGCGCCGCTCGGCATAGGCGACGATGCGCCAGCCGCGCAGCGGACCCAGCAGAAACAGCAGCGGCCCGCCCAGGCGGATCGCCAGGCTGCCGACCAGAAACGGCAAGGCCACGGCCAGGAACAACCGGGCGCTGTCGCCGGAACGCGGCAACACGGCGGGCCAGGCCAGTACGACGGCGACGGCCGGGATCCATGGTGCCAAGCGGCGCGCGGCATCCAGCCCGGCGTTGCGCCACAGATGGCCACGGCGTTCCGGCTGAAAGCGGGTGCCGGGGGGCAGCGGCCGCAACCAGGGCAGCATCCTGAGCCCGTACAGCAGAACCGCGGCCAGGGCCCAGCCAGCGCCGGCCCAGAGAAGGAACCCCACCGCGTTGCCGCTGGTCACCGCCGTCACCAGCCGGCTTTCCGCCTGGGTGGCGGCAGCGGCGATGCGGCCGGTGATGCTGCCGCTGGTCAGCTGCTCGCGCACCGTTTCACCGATGTCGGTCAGGCCCACGGCGACGGCGCCCAGCAGCCCGGCCTCGGGCGGCACCTCTTCGGGCTGGGTGGCCGGTGCGGCAGCGCCGCCTGCCGGCGACGTGGCAGCGGGTGCCGTGGCAGCAGGTGCCGTGGCCGGGGCTGGCGCCGTGGCGGGCGCTGGCGTGGCAGGCGCAGCCGGCGCGGCGGGTGCGGCCGCGCGCTGCGCCAGGCTGCTCCGCAACTGCTCCAGCTCCGCCACGAACGCGGCCCGGCTGTTGTCGTTCTTCAGCGTTGCCAGGATGCCGTCCAGCGCCGCCACGGGGTCCTGCGCCCGGGCGGCCGGCGCCGCGCCGGCGGCCGGGGCCGGCGCGGTGGCTACTCCCTGCGCGAGGGCGGCGGCTGGCAGCAGCAGCACGAGCAACAGCAGGACACGGTGTAGACAGCGAAGGCGGGCGTGACCGGGCACGGAGCATCCTCAGGCAAGTGAAACAATCAGGTGGCGATGTCCTAGCACAGCCGCCGCCGGGCTTGGATGCCCGGCGGCGGCGCGTGCCAGAGGTGCAGTTCAGAAAGCACCCTCGGCGGCGGCGACGCGGCGCGCCTTGGGGCTATCCGCCGGCCCGGGGCCGGCATCCACTTCGGCGCGGCCGCGTGGCAGGGCATGCGGGTACTCGGCCTGCAGAAAGGCGATCATCTTCTCACGCACCTCGCAACGCAGGTCGAAGGCGCGGCCTGCGTTGCTGGCGCTGACCAGCATGCGGATCTGCATGGTTTGCGGCGTCAGCTCCGTCACCTGCATGTTGACCACGCGGCGGTCCCAGATCGGCGAGGCCTCGGCGATTTCCTGCAACCGGCGGCGCATGGTGGCCACCGGGGCGGTGTAGTCGACATGCAGGAAGGCGGTACCGATCAGGCTGGCACCCTCGCGCGTCCAGTTCTGGAACGGGTGCTCGATAAAGTAGCTGAGCGGCAGGATCATCCGCCGCCAGTCCCACAGGCGCACCACGACATAAGTGGAGTTGATCTCCTCCACGTTGCCCCATTCGCCTTCCACGATCACCGCGTCTTCCAGACGGATCGGCTGGGTGACGGCGAGCTGGATGCCGGCGACCAGGTTCTTC
Source organism: Roseomonas haemaphysalidis (assembly GCF_017355405.1). Lineage (NCBI taxonomy): Bacteria > Pseudomonadati > Pseudomonadota > Alphaproteobacteria > Acetobacterales > Roseomonadaceae > Roseomonas > Roseomonas haemaphysalidis. The sequence goes on along the minus strand of NZ_CP061177.1, from coordinate 2,262,990 downwards.
AGCAGCGGCTGAAGTGCCAAGCCCAGCACGATGCCGGCGGCACCGGCGGACGCCAGCAGCGACACGCCGTATTGCCTGACTCCATCGAAGGTCATCAGCCCGGCGGCAACCGTGATCACGACGATCAGGATCGCCGCCACGCGCTGCAGAATGCGCGACTGGGTGGTGTGCTTGCGGGCGAGGAGGTTGTCCTCGGAATCCAGCTTGAACCGCCGCAGGTAGATGGTGGTCCAGATGTGCAACACCGTGCGCGCCACCCAGCCCACCAGCCCGATAAAGCAGACCAGCAGCAGATGGCGGATCGCGTCGCCCTCGGTCGGCGTGAGGGGCGCGACGGATGCCCCGAAGCCCAGCGCGAAGATGATCAGCGAGAAGCGGATCGGACCTTCCGTGCGCTGAACGAGGGAGCGCCAGAACAAATCCCGCGGAGCGACAAGCCGGGTGGCGGCCCGAAACAGGACCCGATGCGCGCCGAGCGCCAGCAACACGCCGGCGACAAGCACCAGGAGGCTGACTGTCCAGTTCGGCAGCCAGTCGATCGAAGCGACAACCCGCCTCGCGGCAATGGCAGCGTTTTCCAAAAAGCCTCCCTTTCGGCGATGCGGCGGCGGTTCCCCTGATTTTGCTGTTGTCGGGTAATGCCGTGCTGCCGCACCTGTTGCGTGCGTTCAGGCGCAAACAGGATGCGAGCATGACTTTTAACGTGAAAAGCACGTGACAAACCATTGCAGAGAAAGATTTTTTGCTGATGCTACAGGGTTCTAGGCTCTGACACATCGCGCCGCACTGCAACATCACGCCTGCGTGTTGCTTGGCCCTGGTGGCGGGGCCTGACGATCGTCCGCGACCCGAAACCGTGTCGCGCCATGGCGCATTGAACCCGGGTATCCAGCAAGGACGTCGCCATGACCCCGCACGCGCAGGCACCGATCTCGCCGGACGATCCGCCAATGCCGATGCCACCGACCAACCCGCCACCGATGCCGGAGCCGCCCGAGCCGCCGATCCAGGACCCGCCCGGGCCGGAAGAGCCGATCCCCGGCGAGGATCTGCCGCCGATCGGCGACCCCGCGGGCGGCACGCCCATGCAGATGTAGGAGGCCGGCCGCCCCTACCCGATCAACGACCGGATGCGGGCCGCCAGTTCTTCAATGGCGAAGGGCTTCGACATCACCTGCATGCCGGCCTGCAGGCGGTCCGGACTGAGGATACCGGTTTCGGCGAAGCCGGTGATAAACAGTACCTTCAGGTCGGCCCGGTGTTCACGGGCCAACTCGGCCATTTCGCGCCCGTTCATGTCCCCGGGCAGCCCGACGTCGGACACCAGCAGGTCGATCCGCGCGTTGGACCGCAGCAGGGACAAGCCCGCCTCCGCGTCCGCAGCCTCGATCGCCGTGTAGCCCAAGTCGGTCAGCACCTCGGCGACCACCATCCGCACAGTCGGTTCGTCGTCCACCACGAGCACGGTCTCCACCGCCGCGGCGGCAGCCGGGCTGCGGGCAGCGGGAGATGGCATCAGCGGCTCGGCGATGCCCTGGGCCCGCGGCAGAAACAACCGCACCGTGGTGCCGCGCCCGGGTGCGGTGTCGATCTCGGCGGCGCCGCCCGACTGACGTACGAAGCCATAGATCATCGACAGGCCAAGGCCCGTCCCCTGCCCCAGCGGCTTGGTCGTGAAGAACGGGTCGAAGGCCTTGGCCGCGACGTCGGCGGTCATGCCGCTGCCGGTATCCTCGACGCTGAGCATCACGTAGTCGCCATCCGCCAGGTTGAGCGCGGTGGCCGCCGCGCCGTGCAGCGCCGCATTGGCGGTCGCGATCCGCAGGCGGCCGCCATCCGGCATGGCATCCCGCCCGTTGATGCACAGGTTCAACAGGGCGTTTTCCAGCTGGTTCGGGTCCACCAGCGTGTTCCACAGCGGCGCCGTGGGCAGCACTTCCAGCGCGATGGAACGGTTGACCGTGCGCCGCACCAGTTCCTCCATGTCCGCCACCAGGCGGTTCACGTCGGTGGGCCGGGGGTCCAGCGTTTGCCGGCGGGAAAAGGCCAGCAGCCGATGGGTCAGCGCCGCCGCCCGCTTCACCGCATTCTTGGCGGTGCCGAGAAACGCATCGACCCCCTGGGTGCGGCCCTGCGCCAGCCGTGACTCCACCAGCTCCAGGCTGCCCGAGATGCCGGCCAGAAGGTTGTTGAAGTCGTGCGCCAGCCCGCCGGTCAGTTGCCCCACGGCTTCCATCTTCTGGCTTTGCCGCAGCGTTTCCTCGGCTTCGCGCAGGCTCCGGGTCCGTTCCTCGACCCGCTGTTCCAGCGTGTCGTTCATCTCCCGCAGCCGCGCCTCGGCCCGCTTGCGCTCGCTGAGGTCGAGCATCGCGCCGATCATCCGCACCGCCTGCCCGGCGGCGTCGCGGATCACGAAGCCGCGGTCGAGCACATCGGCGTAGCTGCCGTCGGCCCGCCGGAAACGGTACTCGCCCGTCCATCCCGTGCCGCTGCCGTCGATCACGGCATGGATGCTGTGGTCCACCGCATCGCGGTCCTCGGGGTGGATGTTGTCGATCCACCAGTCGCCGGTGGCGCCGGTGTCGGCCGGCGTCCAGCCATAGGCTTCCTCCATCGCCTCGTTCCACAGCACGATGTTCTCGCGCAGGTCCCAGTCCCACACCGCGTCGTTGGTGGCGCGCGCGGCCAGGCGGTAGCGCTCGTTCACCGCCAGAAGCGCCGCATCCGCCTGGTGCTGCCGCGTGGAATCGCGCAGCACCAGCACAAAGCCGATGGCGATGCCGTCGTCGTCGCGCAGCGGCGTCATCTCGCCATTGGCCCGGATGCGCGTGCCGTCCCGCCTGAGCAGCCAGCGGGACCCGGTGGCCTCCCCGACGGCCAGCGCCCGGGCCATGTCCTGCGCAGGCGCATCCACCGCCAGATCCTCCGGCGTGAAGATCTGGGTGATGGAGCGGCCATGGATATCGGCTTCCGGCCAGCCCAGCACGCTGCTGGCACCCCGGTTCCAGCCTGTCACGCACCCGGCGAGATCCAGGCTGATGATGGCGAACTGCCCGGTGCTGTTCAGGGTCTGCCGCGTCAGTGCCTGGGCCCGCAGGCGCTCGGCCGCCGCCGCGCGCAACGCGATCTGGCTGACCACCTGCGCCGCCAGGGTCTTCAGCACGAAGCGCTGGCGCTCATCCAGCCCCGCATGGGGCTTGGTGTCGATCACGCACAGGGCGCCCAGCCGGTGGCCGTCCACATCCAGCGGTTCGCCGGCATAGAAGCGGATGCCGGGCGCGCCGGTGACCAGCGGGTTGTCGGCGAAGCGCGGGTCCAGCGTGGCATCCGGCACGATCAGCGCGCCCGGCTCGCGGATGGTGTGCGCGCAGAAGGCGATGTCGCGCGACAGGTCCCGCACGCCCAGGCCGATCTCGGACTTGCCCCATTGCCGGTCGCTGTCGATCAGGTGCACGGCGGCGATCGGCATGTCCAGCAGTTCCGCCGCCATGCGCACCAGATCGTCGAAGGCCTGTTCGGGCGGGGTGTCCAGCAGGCGCATCCGGCGCAGCACGGCCAGTCGCTCTTCCTCGTTCCAGACGGGCACGGGCGGAGGCAGCGTCATGCGGGGTCGTTCCCAAAGAGCGTGGCCGGTGGACACCGCATGCACGCCGGCACGGCCCGGGTGGCATCTCGCGGCGGAGGTGCTTCGGGGCCACCGGCGGCGGATGCGGAAGGCGAGCGGATGCAGCACTGAGCCGTGCTGCCGGTTCTGTCAAATAGGCTTTGGTCACTGCCAGCACGGATGGCGCAGAGCAAAGGGAGTTGTTCGAAACCATCGTTCCTGCGGACGATTGTCACGATGGAGCCTGCACGACCTGATCCGGGGCCGAGCGATCGTCCTCATCCGGGTCGCCGCGTCACTCACCCAGGAGGCCTGCATGAGCACGACCAACGGAACACGGGATTTCGATGATCCATCCCGGCGCGGCAGAGACGGACTGTCCGCCGTGCAGGAGGATGCCGCCGCCCTGAAGCGTGACGTCACGACCGAGGCACGCGAAACCGGCGATCAGTTGCGGGCCGAGGCGAGCGATGTGCTGGGCGCCGTGCAGGACAAGGGGGCCGAGGTCGCGGACGCCGTCAAGACCAAGGCGGAGGACCTGGCCAACCAGGGCAAGGAAGCCGGCGCCGACAAGGCCGAGGGCTTTGCCGGCGCGGTGCGCCGCGTGGCGGACGATCTCGAATCCACATCGCCCGAAATCGCCAAGCACGTGCGCAGCGCGGCCGATTCCATCGAGGGGGTCGCCGGTTCGCTGCGCGAGCGCAGCGTCGGCAGCCTGATCGAGGAGGTGACCGGCTTCGCCCGCCGCCAGCCGGCGGCGTTCTTCGGCGCCGCGGTGCTAGCGGGCTTCGCCGTGTCGCGCTTCGCCAAGAGCTCGGCGACAGGCGTGCCGGCCGCTTCCCCGGCCTCGCCCTCCTCCCCCGCCAAGCCTTCGGGTCTGACGGGCCAGGCGCCGGGCTGGGCGCCTTCCACGCCGGGCCAGGACGCGCGGCCGCTGACGATGTCCGCCGCGACGCTCGGCGGCGCGGCGGCGCACCGCCCCGGCACCGCCACGCCCGGCAGCATGCCGACGATCGATGAGGGGACGCACTGATGCCGTCCGACCTCAACCGAACCACGGCCGCTGACCCGCGCAGCGTGCCGGACCTCCTGGGCGATCTGGTCCAGCAGTCTTCCTCGCTGGTCCGGCAGGAGGTGCAGCTGGCCCGCGCCGAGATGGGCGAGAAGGTCAGCCAGCTCGGCACCGCCGCCGCGTCAATCGGCGTGGCGGGGGCTTTACTGCTGGGTGCGCTGATCATCCTGCTGCAGGCCGTGGTCGCCCTTCTTGTCAGCTTCGGGCTGCAGGCCTGGGTGGCGGGGCTGATCGTCGGCGTCGTCGTGGCGCTGATCGGCTACCTGCTGCTGCAGGGCGCATTGACCAAGATGAAGGCCGCCAACCTGACCCCGGAGCGGACCGTCAACCAGGTGTCCAAGGACGCCACCGTGGCCAAGGAGGCCGTGCGATGAGCGAAACCACAGACCCGCGTGGCCGCACGGCCGCCGAGATCGAGAACGATGTGGAGCGCACCCGCGCCCGCGTGTCCGACACCATCGAGGCGCTGCGCGGCAGCATGTCCCCCAACCAGATCATGGATCAGGTGATGGACTACGCGCGCAGTTCCGGCGGTTCGGAATTCATCCGCAACCTCGGCACGTCGGTGCGCGACAACCCGCTGCCGGTGGTGCTGATCGGCGCCGGCATCGGCTGGCTGCTGCTGTCCAACCAGAACCGCGGGCCGGCCTATCCAGCCACCGCGCGGCAGCCCGACTACCGCGTGCCGGCGCTGCCGGCCCCGGCATCCTCGGCGCAGGAGCCCGGCTTGCTGGACCGCGCGGGCGCGGCTGTGGCCAGTGCAAGGGATGCCGTGGTGGGTGCCGCGAGCAATGCCACGGATGCGGTGGCAGGGACCGCGCGGAACGTCGCCGACGCGGTGGCCGATACGGCGTCCAGCGCCGGGTCGGCCATCAGCTCGGCGGCGGCCTCGGTGGCCGATGGTGCCTCGCAGCTTGGCAGCCAGGCTTCCGCCACCGCCGGGTCCGTGCACGATGCGGCGCGGCGGCAAACGCATGACGCGACGCATACCCTGTCGCAGGGCTACGACGCGACCGCTGCGGGCGCCAACCGTGCCGGTGCGAAGTTCCAGGCAGGTTGGGGCAAGCTGAGCCACGAGCAGCCGCTGCTGGTGGGTGCGCTGGGCCTGGCCGTCGGCGCCGCGCTGGGCGCCCTGCTGCCTTCCACTGAAGCCGAGAACCGGCTGATGGGCGAAGCAAGCGACGCCGTGACCAAGCAGGTCAGCGATACCGCGCAAGAGCAGTACGCGCAGGTCAAGGACGCGGTCAGTGACAATGTCGAGCAGGCCAAGGACGCGCTCGCCGGCGCCTACGAAGATGCGCGCGACACCATCAACAAGGACGGGCTTTCCGCCCATAGCCTGGGCGAGGGCGTGAAGCAGGCGGCAGCGCGCGTCGCGGACGTGGCGACCAAGGCCAGCACCGATCTCGCCGACGTGGCGAAGGGCGCGGTGCAGACCGCGGATACGGACAGCGGGGGAGAGAAGCCCGCCAGCTCCACAACCCCGGCGGCCAACCCGCGGCCCGCCGGCCTGCAGACGCCGACCATCGTGGTACCGCCCAAGGTCTGAACAGCGGCCGGAGCGCCTCGGCGCTCCGGTGGCTTGGCCTGTTCCAGACACGAATAAGGCCCGACAGGCGAAAGCCTTCGGGCCTTATTGGAATGGCATCCCCAACGGGATTCGAACCCGTGTTACCAACGTGAAAGGCTGGTGTCCTAGGCCTCTAGACGATGGGGACAGAACCATGTCCACGCGCTTGCGCGGGCGGCGGTTACTAGCGTGGCATAGGCGGCGCGTCTACCCCTCCCAGACCGGAAATATCATCCCGCCGGTGCCGCGTCCTGCACGTGCAGGCTGGCGGAAACCTCGCCGTTCCAGCGCTCTGCTCGCAACGCGCCGGCGAGGTGCACGGGGGCGCCTCCGCTGTTCAGCAACAGCTCCGCCAAAGGGCCGGCCTTGGCGCGGAAGCATACGGCCTTCAGCCGGCCCCCACTCTCCCCCTGTACAAAGGCGCGCACCGTGCCGCCTTCCCGCCCCAAGCGGTCAGCGCGGGAGATGCGGGCACGCGGCAGCACGAAGACCGGTTCGTCGTTGCCGGCGCCAAACGGCCCGAGCCGCCCGATCTGTTCGGCGAGTCCGGCCGTCGCCGCCGGCACCATCAGGCTGGCGTCCAGGAACAGGTCGGCGGCACCCGGCAGGTCGGCGGCATGGGACAGGCGTTCGACGAGGAAGGCCTGCACCTCCGCCTGCCGTTCCGGCCGGAAAGAGAAGCCGGCCGCCATGGCATGCCCGCCGCCGGTTTCCAGCAATCCCACCTGCCGCGCGGCGATGATGGCGGCGCCCAGGTCCACGCCCGGCACCGACCGCCCCGACCCCTTGGCGAAGCCGTCCTGCAACCCGGCGACGCAAGCCGGGCGGTTGAAGCGTTCCCGCACGCGGCCGGCGACGATGCCGACCACGCCGGGATGCCAGCCCTCGCCCACGATCAGCAGCACCGGCAAGCCCAGCGCCGACTGCCGCTCGGCCTCGGCAAAGGCGCTGCCCAGCACCTCGGCCTCCACCTCCTGGCGGCGGCGGTTCACCGAATCCAGGCGCTCGGCCATGATCCGTGCTTCCACCGGATCGTCGCAGGTGAGCAGCCGCACGCCGAGGTCCGGCTCGCCAATACGGCCTGAGGCATTGATGCGCGGGCCGAGCAGAAAGCCGAGCGTGTAGGCGGACGGTGCGTCGCGCGCCTGCGCCACCTCCAGCAGGGCGGCGATGCCGGCGCGGTCGCCCCGCGCCATGACCTTCAGCCCCTGCGTGACGAAGGCACGGTTCAGACCGGTCAGCGGCATGACGTCGCAGACGGTGGCCAGCGCCACCAGATCCAGCAGCCCGCGCAGGTCCGGCGGCTGGGAGGTCCCGAAATGACCGGACGCGCGCAGCACCCGCAAGGTGGCGACGGCCGCCATGAAGGCCACGGCGGCGGCGCAGAGGTGGCGCAGGCCGGAGCCGCAATCCAGCCGGTTGGGGTTCACGGCGGCGGCCACGACGGGCACCGCGCCCTCGGCCTTGTGGTGGTCCAGCACCACCACGTCCGCCAGCCCGCGGGCCGCTTCCAGCGCCGCATGGGCCGCGATGCCGCAATCGACGCAGACGATCAGCGTCGCGCCTTCCGCGCAAAGCGCGGCGATGGCGGCCGGGTTGGGGCCGTAGCCTTCCTTCAGCCGGTCCGGCACGTAGGGCCGTACGCGGCAGCCCAGCTCGCGCAGGAAGCGGGTGGTCAACGCGGCGGAGCAGGCGCCATCCACGTCATAGTCGCCGAACACCGCCACCTGCTCACCCTGGCGGATGGCCTGGGCGAGGCGCTCGGCGGCGGCATCCATGTCGATCAGCGTGGAAGGATCGGGCATCAGGGCCCGCAGCGTCGGCTCCAGGAAGTCGCGCGCCTGCTCGATGCCGACGCCGCGCGCTGACAGCAGCGTTCCCAGCAGTTCCGGCAGGTCCAGCCGCTGGGCAATGGCCAGGCCGATGCGCGCGTCGGATTCCCGCCACATCCAGCGGCGGCCGGTGGCGCTGCTGGCGACGCCCAGGACGGGCGCCGCCGTGTCGACGGTGATCAGGTCAGCCGGCAAAGGCGCTCGGCTTCAGGGCGAAGTTGTGGTGCGCCTCGATGTAGCGGACGGTGCCGGTCTTGCTGCGCATGATGATGGAATGGGTGTAGCCGGCGGTGGCGTTGCGGCGCACGCCCTTCAGCAGCGGGCCGGTGGTGATGCCGGTGGCGGCGAACATCACGTCGCCCCTGGCCATCTCGTCCACCGCGAACTTCTTGTTCGGGTCGGTGATGCCCATGTCCCGCGCGCGCTGGATCTGGCTGTCATCTTCGTACAGCAGGCGGCCCTGCATCTGGCCGCCGATGCAGCGCAGCGCGGCGGCGGACAGCACGCCCTCCGGCGCGCCGCCGGAGCCGAGATACAGGTCCACGCCCGCTTCCGGCTGCGACACCGCGATCAGCCCCGACACGTCGCCGTCCGGGATCAGCATGATGCGCGCGCCGGCCTCGCGGCAGGCGCGGATGATGTCCTTGTGCCGGTCGCGGCCCAGGATGCAGACCACCAGGTCGTTGATCTCGCACTTCTTGGCCCGCGCCAGCTCGCGCAGGTTCTCGCCCGGCGCCGCGTCCAGGTCCACCACGCCCGCCGGCAGGCCGGGGCCCACGGCGATCTTGTCCATGTAGATGTCGGGCGCGTGCAGAAAGCCGCCATGCTCGGCCACCGCCAGCGTGGCGATGGAACCGGGGCCGCCGGAGGCGCAGATGGAGGTGCCTTCCAGCGGGTCCACGGCGATATCCACCTTGGGGCCGCCCAGGCCGATCTTCTCGCCGATGTAGAGCATCGGCGCCTCGTCCATCTCGCCCTCGCCGATCACCACGGTGCCCTCGATGGCCACCGTGTCGAAGGCCTTGCGCATGGCATCCACGGCGGCGCCGTCGGCGGCGTTCTTGTCACCCCGGCCGATCCAGCGGGCGGAAGCGAGCGCCGCCGCCTCCGTCACGCGGACGAGCTCCAGGGCAAGGTTGCGATCGACGGGGATCAGGTCGCGCGTGGTCATGGCGGGGTCCAGTTCAGGCAGTGGTCAGGGTTTCGATGCGGATCAGCGCAGGCGGCTCCAGCACCGATTCCAGGGCGGCGATGCGCGCCAGCGCGCCGCGCATCGCGGCTTCCTGGCAGTCGTGGGTGGTCAGCACGATGGGCACCGCCTCGCCGGGGGCGCGGCCGCGCTGGATCATGCTTTCCAGGCTGATGCCGTGGTCGCGCAGCACGCCGGTCACGTCCGCCAGCACGCCGGGGCGGTCCAGCACCATCAGCCGCAGGTAATAAGCGCCGTGGTGCTGCGCCATGGGCACGGCGGGCGTTTGCGCCAGCGCGTTGCCGGCGGCGCCCCAGACAGGGGTGGCGCGGCCGCGGGCGATGTCGATCAGGTCCGCCACCACGGCGCTGGCGGTGGGCCCGGCGCCGGCGCCGCGCCCTTCCAGCACCACGCGGCCAACAAAGTCGCCTTCCGCCACCACGGCGTTGTACACGCCATCCACCACCGCGATGGGATGCGCCACCGGCACCATGCAGGGGTGCACGCGGGCGGACACGCCGCCCTCCACCTCGCTGGCGATGCCCAGCAGCTTGATGCGGTAGCCCAGCTCCTCCGCCAGCCGGATGTCCAGCGCGGAGACGTGTCGGATGCCCTCCACATGCACAGCGGAGAAATCCACCGGGCGGCCGAAGGCCAGCGCGGCCAGGATGGCCAGCTTGTGCGCCGCGTCCACGCCATCGATGTCGAAGGAGGGATCGGCCTCGGCGTAGCCCAGCTTCTGCGCCTCGGCCAGCACGTCGCCGAATTCGCGCTTCTGGTCGCGCATGCAGGTCAGGATGTAGTTGCAGGTGCCGTTCAGGATGCCGGTGACACGGCTGATGCGGTTGGCCGCCAGACCTTCCCGCAGCCCCTTGATGGCGGGGATGCCGCCGGCCACCGCCGCCTCGAAGGCCAGCGCCACGCCGGCCTTCTCGGCTTGCTCGGCCAGTGCGGCACCGTGCAGCGCGAGCAGCGCCTTGTTCGCGGTCACCACCGGCTTGCCGGCGGCCAGCGCGGCCTCGACCAGCGCCTTGGCGGGGCCGTCCGAGCCGCCGACCAGTTCCACCACCACGTCCACATTGGGATCAGCGGCCATGGAGGCCGCGTCCTCGTACCAGCGCAGCCCGTCCAGCTTCACGCCACGATCGCGGCTGCGGTCACGCGCCGACACGGCGGTGACGGCGATGGGGCGCCCGGCGCGGGCGGCGATCAGCGCCGCGTTCTGCCGCAGCACCGTCAGCACCCCCGCGCCGACCGTGCCCAGCCCGGCGACGCCGACCGACAGCGGCCGGCTCATGCCTTGGCTCCCTCGGCGGTGGGTTCCATGGCGGGGCCCGCGTTGTCCCCCTGCAGGAAGCCCCGGATGCCGCGCAGCGCCTGGCGGATGCGCTGGGTGTTCTCCACCATGGCGATGCGCACATGCGTGTCGCCATGCTCGCCGAAGCCGAGGCCGGGGGCGACCGCCACCTTGGCCCGCGCCAGCAGCAGCTTGGAAAACTCGACGCTGCCCAGGCCACGGAACCGCTCCGGGATCTCCGCCCAGACGAACATGCCGGCTTCCGGCACCGGCACGTCCCAGCCGGCCTGCTTCAGGCCCTTCACCAGCACGTCCCGCCGCTCGCGGTACAGGCGGCGCATGTCGTCGATGCAGTCCTGCGGCCCGTTCAGCGCGGCGACGGACGCGACCTGGATGGGCGTGAAGGCGCCGTAGTCCAGGTAGGACTTCACCCGCGTCAGCGCCGCGATCAGCTTGGGGTTGCCAGCGGCGAAGCCCATGCGCCAGCCGGCCATGTTGTAGGTCTTGCTCATGGAGGTGAACTCCACCGCCACGTCCTTGGCCCCCGGCACCTGCAGGATGGAGGGGGGCACGCGGGCGCCGTAATACAGCTCGGCATAGGCGAGGTCGGAGAGGATGTAGATCTCGTGCTTCTTCGCGAAGGCCACCAGCTCGCGGTAGAAGTCGAGGTCCGCCATCAGCCCGGTGGGGTTGGACGGGAAGTTGACGATCAGCGCCGTGGGCTTGGGCACCGAATGGCGCACGGCGCGGTCCAGCGCTTCCAGCATCGCCTCGTCCGGCGTGTGCGGGATGGAGCGGACGGAAGCGCCGGCGATGATGAAGCCGAACTGGTGGATCGGGTAGGACGGGTTCGGCACCAGGATGGTGTCGCCCGGCGAGGAGATGGCGGCCGACAGGTTTGCCAGCCCTTCCTTGGAGCCGAGCGTGGCGACCACCTCCGTCTCGGGGTCCAGCTCCACGTTGAAGCGGCGGGCGTAGTATCCCGCCAGGGCGCGCCGCAGGCCGGGAATGCCCCGGCTGGCGGAATAGCCATGCGTGTCCGGGTTCTGCACCGCCTCGATCAGCTTGGCGACGATGTGCGGTGGCGTCGGGCTGTCCGGGTTGCCCATGCCGAGGTCCACGATGTCCTCGGCCGCCCCGCGTGCCTTCGCCTTGGCCTGGTTGACCTCGGCGAAGACATAGGGCGGCAGGCGGCGGATGCGGTGGAATTCCTCGGTCATGGCGCAGCGGTCCGGAGATAAGCGTTCAAAGGGTCGGGTAAAGCAGATCGTCGCCGGGGGGAACCGGGCGCGGCGGTCAGAGGCGTGGCGGCGGCGGCACGCCCATCATCTCGGCCGGCGGCAGCGCGGGCGCGGCGCCAGGGTCGGCGGGCACGGCGTCCGGCTGCCCGGCGCGGCCGGCCGGCGTCATGGGCAGCGCGGTGCCGGGGGCGATACGCGGGGCCGCGGCCAGGCGCGGCGGCGCGGGCGGCGCCACGGGCACCGAGCCATCGGAGCCGACGGGTGGCGCCGGCACCGGCACGCCGGCAGGCCGGGGCGCCAGCGACTGCGCCCGGGCGTCGGCCAGCGCGCTGCTCAGCGCCTCGCGGGCCGAGGGGGCGCCGCGCGGCGGGGCGGCCGGGACGGATGCCAGATTGGGGTAGCCGGTGGCGTCCAGGCCCGGCGGCGCCGCGCGGCCCTGCAACGGGTCGCCAAAGGCATTGCGAAAGAAATCCAGCGGCCCTTCCGACGGCGTGCCGACGCAGCCGGCCAGCGGCAGCAGCAGCCCCAACAGCCCGGCCATGCGCTTCAGCCCGTCTTGCTGCCGGGGGCGCCCCACACTACCGTCCATCATGCTGAAGTCCTGTCCCGCGAACCGGCCCATGGACCATCTCCCGACCTGCGGCAGAGGGTTAGCCTGAAATCCGGTCCGAACGAAAGTAGGGCGGGGCTTCGCGGGGCGAGACGATGCTCCCCCGCCGCCATTCGCGGCACGGGCGGCGGGCGGCCAACAGCACAGCGCGGCAGGCGCGGAACACAGGAGGACGCCATGGCGCAGGACAGCGACAAGCCGGGCAAGGGCCCGGCCCCGGGCGGCGCGAAGCCGGCCGAGCCGGCGTTCCGGATGCCCGACCCGGACACGCTGGGCCGCACCATGGCGGACGTGGCGGAGCGCGGGCACCGCATCGTCACGGACTTCCTGAACCGCCAAAGCCTGAACGCCGCCGAAAGCGGCCGCCCCGGCCCCGACCCCATGCAGATGGGCAGCGCCTTTCTGGAGATGTCCACCCGCCTGATGGCCAACCCGGCGCGGCTGGTACAGGCGCAGCTCGGCTTCTGGCAGGATTACCTGACGCTGTGGCAGAACACCGCCCGCCGCATGTGGGGCGAGGAGGTCAGCCCCGTCATCGCCGAGGACAGCAAGGACCGGCGCTTCAAGGACGAGGCCTGGCGCGAGAACGAGGTCTTCGACTTCATCAAGCAGTCCTACCTGCTGTCCGCCCGCTACTTCACCGGCGTGGTGCACGCGGCGGAGGACTTGGAGCCCAAGACGGCGCAGAAGGTCGATTTCTATACGCGCCAGTTCGTGGACGCGATGAGCCCGTCCAACTTCCTGATGACCAACCCGGAGGTGCTGCGCAAGACCGCCGAGACGGGGGGCGAGAACCTGTTGCGCGGCCTGCAGAACCTCTTGTCGGACCTGGAGCGCGGCAAGGGCAAGCTGAAGATCCGCATGACGGACGACAGCAAGTTCAGCATCGGCGAGAACATCGCCGTCTCGCCCGGCAAGGTGGTGTTCCAGAACGACCTGATGCAGCTGATCCAGTACAGCCCGGCGACAGACACGGTGCTGAAGCGGCCGCTGCTGATCGTCCCGCCCTGGATCAACAAGTTCTACATCCTCGACCTGCGGCCCAAGAACAGCTTCGTGCGCTGGGCGGTGGCGCAGGGGCACACGGTCTTCATCGTCTCGTGGGTGAACCCGGACGAGGCCCTGGCCGCCAAGTCCTTCGAGGACTACATGATGGAAGGCCCCTACGCCGCGCTGGATGCGATCGAGCAGGCGACGGGCGAGAAGTCGGTCAACGCCATCGGCTATTGCCTGGGCGGCACGCTGCTGTCGGCCACCCTGGCCCGCATGGCGGCGCGCAAGGAAAACCGCATCAAGTCCGCCACCTTCTTCACCACCATGGTGGATTTCGAGGAGGCGGGCGAGCTGGGCGTCTTCATCGATGAGGAGCAGCTCAAGGCCATCGAGGACCGCATGAGCAAGCGCGGCTTTCTGGAGGGTGGCGAGATGGCCACGACCTTCAACATGCTGCGCGCCAACGACCTGATCTGGTCGTTCGTGGTGTCCAACTACCTGATGGGCCAGGAGCCCTTTCCGTTCGACCTGCTGTACTGGAACGACGACAGCACCCGCATGCCGGCGGCCATGCACAGCTTCTACCTGCGCCGCATGTATCAGCAGAACGACCTGGTGAAGCCCGGCGGCGTGACGCTGGGCGGCACGCCGCTGGACCTGCGCCAGATCAAGCTGCCGACCTATATCCTGTCGACGCGCGAGGACCACATCGCGCCCTGGAAAAGCACCTACCGGGCGACGCAGCTCTACGCCGGGCCGGTGCGCTTCGTGCTGGCGGCGTCCGGCCACATCGCGGGCGTGGCCAATCCGCCGGAATCCGGCAAGTACAGCCATTGGGTGGCGGACAGCCTGCCCGCCTCCCCCGACGAATGGTTCACCGGCGCCATGGAACTGTCGGGCTCCTGGTGGCCGGACTGGCACCGCTGGGTTTCGGCTCTGGACAAGACCCAGGTGCCGGCGCGCCAGCCTGGCCAGGGCGGCCTGCCGGCGCTGGAAGACGCCCCCGGCAGCTACGTGAAGGTCATGGCGTCGGATTGAACGGCAAAAGGCCGGGGGCGTCGCCGCCCCCGGCCTTGCGTGTCAAACCGGCGAGATGTCAGCGCGAGGAGTTGCGGAAGTCGCCCTCGCGCCACGAACGGTCCTTGCGCTCGCCCTCGCCGCCACGGCCGCCGCGCGGCGGGGCGCTGCGGCTGGAACGCTCGCCACCGCGCGGCGCGCCGGCAGCGGCACGCGGCGCGCCATGCCCGCCACCGCCCGGGCGGCCACCCCGGCCGCGCTGCTGCTGCGCCTTCTTGGGCACGCCGCGCGCCGCCTCGGCCCGGCCGGCATCGCTCAGCCGGTCCTCGGAGGGGATCTGCATGGCGATCAGCTTCTCCACCGCGCGCAGCTTCACGATCTCGTCCGGCGCGCAGAAGGTGATGGCCTCGCCGCTGGCGCCCGCCCGGGCGGTACGGCCGATGCGGTGGACATAGGCTTCCGGCGTGTCCGGCAGGTCGAACTGGAAGACGTGGGTCACGCCATCCACGTCGATGCCGCGGCTGGCGATGTCGGTCGCCACCAGGATGGAGGCGCGGCCGGTGCGGAAGTCCTGCAAGGCACGCTCGCGCTGGCCCTGGCTGCGGTCACCATGGATGGCGTGGGCGTTGATGCCGTCGGCGTTCAGGTTCTTGGCCACGCGGTCGGCGCCGTGCTTGGTCCGGGCGAAGACCAGCGCGCGGCCCATGCCGGGGGTGCGCAGCATCTCGGACAGCAGCACGCGCTTCTGGCTGGCATCCACGTAGATCAGCTTCTGCTCAACCCGCTCGGCGGTGGTGGCGACGGGGGTGACGGACACCTTGGCGGGGTCCTTCAGCATCTCGCCGGCCAGCTTCGCGATCTCGGTCGGCATGGTCGCGGAGAAGAACAGGGTCTGGCGGTTCTTGCTCATCACGGAGGACAGACGCTTCACCGCCGGCCAGAAGCCGCGGTCCAGCATCTGGTCGGCCTCGTCCAGCACCAGCACCTCGACGCCCTGCAGCTTGGCGTAGCCGGACTGCACATGGTCCTGCAGGCGGCCGGGGGTGGCCACCAGGATGTCCACGCCGCGCGACAGCGCCTGGATCTGCGGGCGGGCGCCGACGCCACCGAACACCACGGCGGTGGTTAGGCCCAGAAAGCGGCCATAGGCCTTGACGTTGTCGTGGATCTGCGAGGCCAGTTCCCGCGTCGGCGACAGGATCAGCACGCGGCAGCCGCCGCGCGGCGCCGGTGCCTTGCGGTCGGCCAGATGGTGCAGGATCGGCAGGGCAAAGGCGGCGGTCTTGCCGGTACCCGTCTGGGCGATGCCCAGCAGGTCGCGGCCGGCCAGCACATGCGGGATGGCCTGCGCCTGGATCGGGGTCGGGGTGGTGTAGCCTTCCTGCGTCAGGGCGCGGAGGATCGGCTCGGCGAGGCCAAGGGAAGCGAAGTCGGTCATCGTTCAACATCCATCGCCCGGGCGTGCCATGACGGCCGCACGGGTCTTGCGGGTCAGGACGCCCCGCGTGGATGGGTCGTACCGGGATTGCAAAGGTTCCGGGCGCCGCCCGGGGTCCTGGCCATGGGTCCACGGAGACGGACCATTCACGCGACCAGAGACTCGGCTGAAATTCGTTCAGCGGCCCCGATATGGGCGCCCTGCCCCGATAACGCAAGTGCGAAGGCTTGCGGCCCTCGTGAAGCGGCGGGAAACTTTCCGCGGAACCAAGGAGATGCCGCGATGACCCTGCGCCACCAGCTGGACGCCCTGGCCCCCGAGATGACGGCATGGCGCCGCGACTTCCATGCGCATCCGGAGATCGGCTACGAGGAACACCGCACCAGCGCCATCGTCGCCGACAAGCTGCGCAGCTGGGGCATCGAGGTGCATGAGGGCCTGGGCGGCACCGGCGTGGTGGGCGTGCTGCGCGGCAAGCGGGACGCGCCGGGCGCCAACCGAGCCATTGGGCTGCGCGCCGACATGGATGCCCTGCCGATGACGGAAGCCACCGGCCTGCCGCATGCCAGCACCATTCCGGGCCGCATGCACGCCTGCGGCCATGACGGCCACACCGCCATGCTGCTGGGCGCCGCCAAGTACCTGGCCGAAACGCGCGACTTCTCCGGCACCGTGCATCTGATCTTCCAGCCGGCCGAGGAATCACTGGCCGGCGCCAAGGCGATGATCGACGACGGGCTGTTCGAACGCTTCCCCTGCGACGCCGTCTACGGCCTGCACAACGAGCCAGGGCTGCCGCTCGGCCAGGTTTCCGTCCGCGCCGGCACCATGCTGGCGGCCATCGACTATTTCCGCGTGGTGGTGCGCGGCGTGACCACGCACGGCGCCAAGCCGCACCTGGGCATCGACAGCGTGGTGGCGGCGGCGCAGGTGGTATCAGCGCTGCAGACCGTGGTGTCGCGCAGCATCGACCCGCTGGAAACGGCGGTGATCAGCATCGGGCAGATCCACGGCGGCACGTCCGACATCGTCATCCCGGACGCGGTGGAGTTGCGCGGCTCCGTCCGCACCCTGAAGCCCGCGGTGCGGGACGCCATGGAGCCCGCCTTCCGCCGCGTGGTGGAGAACACCGTCGCCGCCTTCGGCGCCACCGCCGAGATCGAGTACCGCCGCGCCTACCCCGCCACCATCAACACGGTGGAGGAAGCCGCGCGCGCTGCGCTGGCCGTGGCCGCCGTGCTGGGCGAGGACGCCGTGCTGCCCGACGAGCCGCCCATCACCGCCGGCGAGGACTTCGCCTTCATGCTGGAGAAATGCCCCGGCGCCTATGTGATGTTCGGCCAGAAGGGCGAGACGCGCGGCGGCACCCCGGTGCACAACATCCACTACGACTTCAATGACGACCTATTGCCGCTGGGGGCGGGATACCTGGCGCAGTTGGTGGAGCAGGAGTTGAAGTAAGCAAGGTTGGGGGAAGGAATTCCCCCCAAACCCCCAACTTCTCTTTGTGCTGTTCTCGATCCCGCCTGGTGGGAGCGGGCCGCCACCACGGCCACGACCGCCAGACAGATAAAGAAAGAAGGGGGTTGGGGGGAATTCATTCCCCCGACCTTCATCCCCCCGGCAGCCGGCACATCTCGCTGCCGTCGAAGGCCCGCGAACGGGTCAGGAACCGCCGCTCCGTGCCGTTGTCGAGCGAGAACATCCCTCCCCGCCCCGGCACCACGTCGATGATGAGCTGGGTGTGCCGCCACGCCGCGTACTGGTCCGCGCCGATATAGACCTCGGCGCCGCCGATCTCGCCCAGGCAGACATCCCGGTCGCCGAGGATGAACTCGCCGACCGGGTAGCACATGGGGGATGACCCGTCGCAGCAGCCACCGGATTGGTGGAACAGCACCGCACCATGGCGGGCCTGGATTTCCGCCAAGAGGTCCAGCGCGGCGGGGGTGGCCGTCACGCGCTCCAGCGGGGCCACCTCCCCCGGCATCAGAAGAAGCCCAGCTTCTTGGGGCTGTAGCTGACCAGCATGTTCTTGGTCTGCTGGTAGTGGTCCAGCATCATGCGGTGGTTTTCCCGCCCGATGCCGGATTGCTTGTAGCCGCCAAAGGCCGCATGCGCCGGATAGGCGTGATAGCAGTTGGTCCACACCCGCCCGGCCTGGATGTTCCGCCCGAAGCGGTAGGCGCGGTTGCCGTCCCGCGTCCAGATCCCGGCGCCAAGGCCATACAGCGTGTCGTTGGCGATCTTCAGCGCGTCCTCGTCGTCCTTGAAGGTGGTGACGGACACGACGGGACCGAAAATCTCCTCCTGGAACACCCGCATCCGGTTGTGCCCCTTGAAGACCGTGGGCTTGACGTAATAGCCCTCGGCCAGGTCGCCGCCGAGCCTGTTGCGTTCGCCGCCGGTCAGCACCTCGGCCCCCTCCTGCCGGCCGATGTCCATGTAGGCCAGGATCTTCTCCAGCTGCTCGCTGGAAGCCTGGGCGCCGACCATGGTGGCGGGGTCCAGCGGGTCGCCCTGCACGATGGCCTCGACCCGCTTGAGCGCGCGCTCCATGAAGCGGTCGTAGATGCTTTCATGCACGAGCGCGCGGGACGGGCAGGTGCAGACCTCGCCCTGGTTCAACGCGAACATGGTGAAGCCTTCGAGCGCCTTGTCGAAGAAGTCGTCGTCCTCCGCCGCCACGTCCTTGAAGAAGATGTTGGGCGACTTGCCGCCCAGCTCCAGCGTGACCGGAATCAGGTTCTGGCTGGCATACTGCATGATCAGCCGGCCGGTGGTGGTCTCGCCCGTGAAGGCGATCTTGCTGATGCGGTTGGAGGATGCCAGCGGCTTGCCGCATTCCAGGCCGAAGCCGTTGACGATGTTCAGCACGCCCGGCGGCAGGATGTCCGCGATGAGTTCCGCGAAGACCAGGATGGAGGCCGGCGTCTGCTCGGCCGGCTTCAGCACCACGCAGTTGCCGGCGGCCAGCGCGGGGGCCAGCTTCCACACCGCCATCAGCAGCGGGAAGTTCCAGGGGATGATCTGCCCCACCACGCCCAGCGGCTCATGGAAGTGGTATGCCACCGTGTCGTGGTCGATCTCCGAGATGCCGCCCTCCTGCGCGCGGATGCAGCCGGCGAAGTAGCGGAAATGGTCGATCGCCAGCGGCAGGTCGGCGGCGGTGGTTTCCCGGATCGGCTTGCCGTTGTCCCAGGTTTCGGCGCGGGCCAGCTTGTCGAGGTTGTCCTCCATCACCTGGGCGATGCGGTTCAGCAGCACCGCGCGCTCGGCCGCGCTGGTGCGGCCCCAGGCGTCCTTGGCGGCATGGGCGGCGTCCAGCGCGGCCTCGATGTCCGCCGCGCCGGAACGCGCGACCTCGCACAGCCGCTTGCCGTTCACGGGCGAGGTGTTCTCGAAGTATCGCCCATCCTTCGGCTCGGCCCACCGGCCGCCGATGAAGTTGCCGTAGCGCTGCTTGAACAGGGTGGCGGGGCTGCCGAGGAATTCAGGGGCGTTCATGATCGCTTCCTTCCCATCGCGTGCCGTGCACCGGCATCGTGTCACCATTGGGCCGCCGGCGCGGGAAGGAAGTCAATGCGGCCGTCTCGCGCTGCGGCAGAGCGGCGGGCATGAAAAAGGCCGGGGCATCTCTGCCCCGGCCCCGGTCTCCAGCGCGACGGCGGTCAGGCCGCCAGCTGCTCCGTCGCCTGCCCCTCGATCGCCGGGCGCGGCGCCTGGCCACCGATGGTGATGCGGCGGGGCTTCAAGGCCTCAGGCACCTCGCGCTTCAGCGACACGTGCAGCAGGCCGTTGGCAAGGTCCGCACCCTCGACCTGGATGTGGTCGGCCAGCACGAAGCGGCGCTCGAAGGCGCGGCCCGCGATGCCGCGGTGCAGGTAGCGGCGCTCGGCCTCGGGGGCCGGCGGGGTCGCCTTGCCAGACACGGTCAGCACGTTGTCCTGGGCGGTGATGTCCAGGTCATCCGAGCCGAAGCCGGCAACGGCCATGGTCAGGACATAGGAGCCATCACCCGTCCGCTCGATATTGTAGGGCGGGTAGGCCGGGCCCTCGGACGCCGCGCGGGCGCTGTCCACCAGGCGGGACAGGCGGTCGAAGCCGATGGCGGACCGGAACAGGGGGGTGGGATCGAAAGCGGTCATCATGGTCGGAACCTTCTCAAACAAAGCAAGGATCACTGTGCGGGTACGGAAGGGTGTCCGAACGGGCCCCCATCTGGGCGACCCTGGTGCATCCATCCGCGCCGGCGACCTCCCGGGGGAGCATCACCTGGCACGACCAGATATAAAAAACGCCGCCCCCCGTTCAAGGGAGGCGGCGTTTCCGTCGGCGCAGAAAATGCGCGGCGGCGTCAGCCCTTGGTACGAGTCCCGATGCCGGCGAACTTCTTGTTGAACTTGGCGATCTGGCCGCCCGTATCCATCACGCGCTGCACGCCGGTCCAGGCCGGGTGGGACTTCGGGTCGATGTCCAGGCGCAGCGTGTCGCCTTCCTTGCCCATGCAGGAGCGGGTCGTGAAGGTGGTGCCGTCCGTCATGATGATGTTGACGTCGTGGTACTCGGGGTGGATGTCGGGCTTCATGCCGGTGATCTTTCCATGACAATGGTGCAGCCGATGCCGACCGGCCGCGCGAAGCCGCGCTTCTAGCCCGCCGGGGGCCGCAAAAGCAACCGGCGTGGCCGATTGACCCCCCTGCCCGGCACTCCTAGACCATGGGCCTCGCCCAGCCAGGGAAAGCCGCGCGCATGAACATCCTGTCCATCCAGTCCTGGGTCGCCTACGGCCATGTGGGCAACGCCTCGGCGGTGTTTCCGCTCCAGCGCCTGGGGGCGGAGGTCTGGGCGGTCAACACGGTGCAGTTCTCCAACCACACCGGCTACGGCTCCTGGCGCGGACAGGTGTTCGGCGCCGAGCTGGTGCAGGATTTGGTGCAGGGCATCGAGGACCGTGGCGCCCTGCCCGGCTGCGACGCCGTGCTGTCCGGTTACATGGGCGACGCCGCCATCGGCGAGGCGGTGCTCGGCGCCGCCGCCAAGGTCAAGGCCGCCAACCCCGCCGCCTTGTATTGCTGCGACCCGGTGATCGGCGATGTCGGCCGCGGCGTCTTCGTGCGTCCCGGCATCCCGGAATTCATGCGCGACCGCGCAGTTCCGGCCGCCGACCTGATCACCCCCAACCAGTTCGAGCTGGAAAACCTGACCGGCCTGCCGGTCACCAGCCTGGCGGAGGCCAAGGCCGCCGTCGCGGCGCTGCAGGCCACCATGGCGGCGAGCGGCCCCCGCGCCGTGCTGGTCACCTCCCTGCAGGTGGCGGAAACGCCCGCCGACCGGATCGAGCTACTGGCGGCCGAGGGCGGCGCGTTCCACCGTGTGCAGACGCCGATGCTGCCGCTGTCCGTGAACGGCGCGGGCGACGCCATCGCGGCACTGTTCCTGTTCCACCGCATGAAGAGCGGCTCCGCCGCCACGGCCGCCGCCGCCGCCGCCAGCTCGGTCTACGGCCTGCTGAAGCAGACGGCGGAAGCGGGATCGCGCGAGATCCTCACCGTGGCGGCGCAGGAGGAGTTCGTGGCGCCGAGCCGGGTGTTCGGCGCCGAAAGCTGCTGACCGGCGTGGCTAGTCGGCCGTGGCGCCGCTGGCCTTGACCAGCGGCACCCAGAGGTCCAGCTCGCTGCGCAGAAAGGCGCTGAAGTCGGCGGGGCTGCCTGCCTCGATCGGCGGCAGCTCCAGCTCCACCAGCCGGGCGCGGATGGCGGGGTCCGTCACCGCGCCGCGCACCGCCTCGTTCATCTTGGCCACGATGGGCGCGGGGGTGCCGGCGGGGGCGAAGACGCCGAACCAGGAATAGGCCTTGTAGCCCGGCAAGCCCGCCTCGGTGGCGGTGGGCACCCCTGGCATCAGGCTGGAATGCTGGTCGGTGGCGATGGCCAGGCAACGCAGGGCACCGCTGTTGTGGTGCTGCGCGATCAGCGCCGGCGTGTCGAAGCCCATGGCCACCTGCCCGGCCAGCAGGTCGTTCAGCATGGGCGCGCTGCCCCGGTACGGCACATGCTCCGCCTGCGCGCCGATGGCATTCAGGAACCCCACGGCGGCGATATGCGCCGAGCCGCCCGCGCCGCCCGTGCCGTAGCTGTACTTGCCCGGATTGGCCTTCAGCAGCGCGATGAACTGCGCCAGCGTGGACACGCCGAGCGAAGGGTGCACGGTGATGCAGATCGGCACCAGCACCGTGGGCGCCACAGCCGCGAAGTCGCGCACCGGGTCGTAGGGCAGCCGCTCGCGGTACAGCCCCACCGCCAGCACGTGGGTGGACACCGTGCCCATCACAAAGGCGCTGCCATCCGGCGGCGACTTCGCCACCGCATCGGACCCCAGCGTGCCGCCCGCCCCGGCCCGGTTCTCGATCACCACCGACTGCCCCAGGATCTCGCTCATCTTCGGCACCAGCAGGCGGGCCGAGACGTCGGTGCTGCCGCCGGCGGCAAAGGGCACGACCATGCGCACCGGGCGGGCCGGCCACCCGGGCTGCGCCCGGGCGGCGGGGGTGGCGAGGATGGCGGGCAGCGCCAGCATGGCGCGGCGGGACAAGGGCATCGGCGTTCCGGTCAACAGGGGGGATGGCCGGATGCTGCGCTGCGGCAACCGCCCGGGTCAAGCCGGGAAGAAGCGGTTGCCCGGCCTCGGCAGCCCCAGGTGGTCGCGCAGCGTGGTGCCGGCATAGGCAGTGCGGAACAACCCGCGCCGCTGCAGCTCCGGCACCACCTGCCCCACGAAGTCGTCCAGCCCGGCCGGCAGGTCGGAGAACATGACGTTAAACCCGTCCGAGCCCTCCTGCTCGATCCATTCCTGCATGGTGTCCGCGATCATCGTTGGCGTGCCGACCATGGCGACGCCGGCATAGCCGCCCAGCCGCTGCGCCAGGTGGCGCACCGTCAGGCTTTCCCGCGCCGCCATGTCCAGTACCCGCTGCTGGCCGCTCTTGCTGGCATTGCTGGGCGGCAGCGGCGGCAGAGGCGCGTCCGGGTCGAAGCCCGAGGCATCATGACCGATGGCGATGGACAGCGACGCCAGGCCGCTCTGGTAATGCACCAGGCTGTCCAGCAGCGCGCGCTTGTCCTGCGCCTGCTGCAACGTATCGCCGATCACCACGAAGCAGCCGGGCAGAATCTTGAGATGCGCGGGGTCGCGCCCCGCGGCGGCGGCGCGCTGCTTCATGTCACGGTAGAAGGCCTGCCCGTCGGCGAGGGTGGAGCCGCCGGCGAAGACCACCTCGGCCGTCTCAGCCGCGAGCTGCCGCCCGGCGTCGGACGCACCGGCCTGCACGATCACCGGCCAGCCCTGCACCGGCCGCGCCACGTTCAGCGGGCCGCGCACACGGAAGAACTCGCCCTGGTGGTCCAGCACATGCAGCCGCGCCGGGTCGAAGAACCGCCCACCCTCCACGTCCCGCAGAAACGCATCGTCCGCCCAGCTATCCCACAGCCCGGTGACGACGTCGTAGAACTCGCGGCCCCGGCGATAGCGGTCGCCGTGGTCCATCTGCGCGTCCTGGCCGAAGTTCAGCGCGGCGTCCGGATTGGAGGTGGTGACGATGTTCCACCCCGCGCGGCCGTTGCTGAGGTGGTCCAGCGAGGCGAATTTGCGCGCGATCAGGTAGGGCTGCTCAAAGGTGGTCGATGCGGTGGCGATCAGCCCGATCCGCTCGGTCACCGCCGCCAGCGCCGGCAACAGCGTCAGCGGGTCGAAGGAGGTGACGGTGTGGCTGCGCTGCAATGCCTCCATCGGCATGTTCAGCACGGCCAGGTGGTCGGCCATGAAGAACGCGTCGAAGCAGCCGCGTTCCAGCGTCTGCGCGAAGCGCTTCAGGTGGGTGAAATTGAAGTTGGCGTCCGGAAAGGCACCCGGAAAGCGCCAGGCACCGGTGTGGATGGTGGTGGGGCGCATGAAGGCGCCCAGGTGCATCTGACGCATCGCAGCCTCCAGCAGGTCAGGAAAGGGCGCGGCGGCACCGGCCGCCGCGCCCGGTCGCTCAGCCGCGCCGGACGTTGAGCGGCAGCGGGATGCCGCGGCGGATGTCGGTCAGTCCCTTGCGGTAGGCGCTGTCCACGAAGTACTGGCCGAGCGGGATGTAGGGCACGTCCTCGAAGAACTGCGCCTGGATCTGCCGGCCGATGGTCTTCTGCGCGGCCATGTCGGCGGCGTCGAACCACTGGTCGCGCAGCGCTTCCAGCTTGTCCGAGTTCGGCCAGCCGAACCAGGCGTTGTCGCCATTGGCGCGCAGCAGCAGGTGGCCGGCGGGGGTGTTGAACTCCATGCCGCTGAACAGCGCGATCAGCGCATTCCAGCCGCCCTGGTTCGGCGCGCCCTTGTTCTGGCGGCGCTGCAGCAAGGTTCCCCAGTCGGACGTCGCGTCCTCCGTGTCGAAGCCCGTCTTGCGGAACAGGTCCACGCCCACGGCCATCAGCGCGTTCTGGTTGGCCACGTCGGTGGCATGCAACGCCACCACCTTGGCGCCGCCCTTGCCGGCGGCGGCGATGGCCGCCTTGGCACCGTTCACGTCGCGCGGCGAGGTCAGGGCCGAGAGCCCCTCATCGGACGCCAGCGGGCTGGCCACCGGAAAGCAGCCCACCCCGGCGCGCCAGTTCTTCTCGTCGCCCGCCACGGTCGCCATGAAGTCTTCCTGCGCCACGGCCTTCAGCAGCGCGCGGCGCACCACGGGGTCGTTGAACGGCGGGTGCAGGTGGTTCAGGCGCAGGCTGGCATAGGTGCCGGAAGCGTCGATCCGGTCCAGCACCACATCACGCGCGCGCGCCAGCAGCGGGTTCAGGTCGGGCGGCACCACTTCCAGCCAATCCACCTCGCCGGCCTGGATGGCGGCGGTGGAGGTCGCGGGGTCGGGCAGCACCTTCCACTCGACGCGCTCGAAATGCGCCAACTTGGGGCCGGCCACCATGCTCACCGCACCCACCGGGGTCGGCACGTACTTATCGAACTTCTGGTATACGACCTGCGCGCCGGACACGCGCTCGCCCGCCACGAAGCGATACGGGCCGGAGCCGACCACCTCGGTGAAGGGCTTGGTCGGGTCCTGGTTGGCGAAGCGCTCGGGATAGATAAAGCACGGGTAGGACGAGGCCTTGCCCAGCGCGTCCAGCATCAGGCCGAACGGGCGCTTCAGGCGGATCTCGAAGCGCCGGTCGTCCAGCGCGCGGATCTCGTCCACGCGGGCAGACAGGGTCTGCCCCATGGTGTCGCGCGCCATCCAGCGCTTGATTGAAGCCACGGCGTCGGCCGCCCGCACCTTCTCGCCATCATGGAAGGTCGGGCCGTCGCGCAGCGTGAAGACCCAGCGCTTGCCGTCGTCCTCGACCACATAGCCCTCGGCCAGCTGTGGCTGCGGCACGAAGTTCTCGTCGATGCCGTACAGCGTGTCCCAGCACATGTGGCCATGGTTGCGCGTCGGATAGGCGGTGGTGCCGAGCGGGTCGATGATGGTCACGTCCGCCTGCGGCACGAAGCGCAGCACGCGGGCATTGCCCTGCGCCAAGGCGGGGCGGGACATGGCGAGACCGGTTGCCGCCGGCAGGGCGGCCGCGCCGGCCAGGAAATGGCGTCTTTTCATCGTTGTTTCCTGATTCCACGATTACATTGCGTCATAGACTGCCCGCTCAGGTGATACGGCGCCAGACCCACAGAAGCAGAACCCCGCTCAGAAGCGCGGCGTTTCACCGGCGCCGCGGTTCCATCCGCCCGTCTGGTCCAGGCGCGCGATCACCTCCGCCGCCTGGCCGGTGGCAATGGCGGCCTGCGGCAAGGGGCCCGGCCGGGTCAGGCGCTGCAGGCTGCGCTCGGCGCCGCCCGGAAACAGCGCAGCGGGAAAGTCGGGCGACTGCCCGGCATCGATCTGCCGGGCAATGGCGGTCAGCGCCGCGGTCGCCTGGGCGGGCGGCGTGTCGGCCACCATGCCCAGGGCTTCGCGCACCTCGGCCGTGCCGCCGCGCAGCGCCATGGCAATGCCGGGCGGCAGGGCGTCGTAGCGCTGGTCGGTGGACAGCACGGCGGTGAGCCATTCCAGCCGGCCCATGGCGCGCGCGGCCTCGGCCGGGCGGTTCTGCACGGCAGCGCCTTCCTCGGCGAAGTCGGCGGCGGCCATGCGGGCGGCGGCGCGCAGCGGGTCCGTAGCGGGGGGCAGCAGCGCGACCGGCACCGGCTGCACCACCGGCGGGGTGCGCAACTCGGCGCAGCCTGCCAGCAGCAGCATGGACAGTGCCATGGCGGGGATCATTGCAGCGTGTCGCATGGCGGCTCCGGCGGTCAGGGGCGAATCGTTGCCCGCACCATGACGGAGAATGCGCGCGGCGTCACCGCAGGCGGAAGCCCTCAAGCTCCGGCGGGCCGAACTCCATCTGCTGGCGGGCGATCGCGGTGCCGGTGTTGGCTTGCGGCAGGCGCGGCATGGCGGACAGGCGCCGCAGCGTTTCCGCGGGGCCGGCCGTGAACAGCGTGGGCCGCGACAGGTCGGGCGGCGTGGCCAGCAAGGCGTCGATCACCGCCTGCGGCGCGGCGCCGGGCGCGATGCCAAGGTAATCGCGTACCTCCACCCGCGCCGCCTGTAGCGCGGGGCCGACAATGCCGGACAGGCGCAGGCTGGTGCGGTTGGCCATGACCTCCACCGCCAGGAATTCCAGCTGCGCCACCGCGATGGCCGCCGCTTCCGGCCGGCCGGCGAGGCTTTCCGGATAGGCGAACGCGTCGGCGGCGCCGCGGATGGCGGCGCGCACCGGGTCGGCATCCAGCCGGCTGGCGGCGGGGGGCAGCGTCGCGGGCGGCGGGGGCGTGGCGCAGGCCGCGAGCGATGCCAGCAGCAGCAGTGCCACCCCCGCCCGGCGCATCAGGCGGGCTCCGCCAGCGACGCGGCGTGGCGCTTGGCGAGCTCGGCGTAATGCACGGCGTTGCGGTCCCAGCCCGCCCGCTCCTCCGCGCTCATCACCCGCACCAGCCTTGCCGGGGCGCCGAGCCACAGCTCGTTCGGCCCGATCCGCTTGCCCGGCGCCAGCAGCCCGCCAGCGCCCAGCATGCCGCCTTCCTCGATCACCGCACCGTCCAGCACCGTGGCGCCCATGCCCACGAAGGCGCGGTTCTTCAGGGTGCAGGCATGGATGATGCAGGCGTGGCCGATGGTCACGTCGTCGCCGATGATCGCCGGCAGCGTGCCGGCGGCGACGTGCACGATGGTGCCGTCCTGGATGTTGGTGCGGGCGCCGACACGGATCGGGTGCGTGTCGCCGCGCAGCACGCAATGGTACCAGACAGAGGAATCCTCGCCGATCTCCACATTGCCGATCACCGCCGCCGTGGGCGCGATAAAGGCGGAAGGCGCGACGCTGGGCAGCACGCCCTCGAAGGGAAAGACCGGCGACATCGGCTCCATCCTCACACCGTCTCGGCCTGGCGGGCGGACACGTCGACCCCCAGCATCAGCCCGATGTTCTGCACGGCCGCACCGGAGGCACCCTTGCCCAGGTTGTCCAGCCGCGCGACCAGAACGGCCTGGCCCCGGGCGGCGTTGCCGTAGACCCGCAGCTCCAGCGTGTTGGTGTCGTTCAGGGCTTCCGGCTCCAGCTTGCCGTCGGCGGTGGCGGGCAGCACCTTCACCCATTCCGAGCCGGCGTAATAAGCGGCCAGCGCTTCCGACAGCGCCTCCGGCGAGGGCTTGCCCGGCAGCAGGTCCAGGTGCAGCGGAATGGAAACCAGCATGCCCTGGCGGTAGTCGCCTACGCTGGGCACGAAGATCGGCCGCCGGGTCAGCTTGGAATAGCCCTGCAGCTCCGGCACGTGCTTGTGCTCCAGGCCCAGCCCATACAGCTCGAAGGCCGGGTGGTCCGCGCCCTCGAAGGTCTCGATCATCGCCTTGCCGCCGCCGGAATAGCCGGACACCGCATTGACCGTGATCGGATAATCGGGCGGCAGCAGCCCGGCCTCAACCAGCGGGCGCAACAGCAGGATACCGCCGGTGGGGTAGCAGCCGGGGTTGGCGACGCGCGCGGCGGCGGCGATCTTCCGAGCCTGCTCCGGCTCCAGCTCCGGCACGCCGTAGACCCAGTCCGGATGCACGCGGTGCGCGGTGGAGGCGTCCAGCAGCTTGGGCGCCTCTGCGCCGAGCCCGGCCGCCATGGCGGCGCTTTCCTTGGAAGCGGCATCGGGCAGGCAGAGCACCACCAGGTCCACCTCGGCCATCAGCGCGCGCTTGGCCTCGGGGTCCTTGCGGCGTTCGGGCGCGATGGAGCGCAGCGCGATGCCAGGGATGGCTTCCAGCCGCTCGCGGATGCCAAGGCCGGTGGTGCCGGCCTCGCCGTCGATGAAGATCGTGGGAATCGCGCCCTTGGCCATCTGGCCCTCCTGTTCGGGGGAAAGCGTAACAGAAAAACAAAAAGGGCGGACCCCTGCGGGCCCGCCCTTTCCGATGAAACAACCTGTCGGCGACAGGCCGGCGCGAACGCCGGCCCGCCCAGCGTCAGCGCTTGCTGAACTGGAAGGAGCGTCGTGCCTTCGCCTTGCCGTACTTCTTGCGCTCGACCACGCGGGGGTCACGCGTCAGGAAGCCGGCCTTCTTCAGGATGGCGCGCAGGCCCGGCTCGTAGTTCACCAGGGCGCGGCTCAGGCCGTGGCGCACGGCGCCGGCCTGGCCGGACAGGCCACCGCCGACGACGGTGCAGTACACGTCGAACTGCTGGTAGCGGTCGGCCACCAGGAAGGGCTGGGTGATCAGCATCCGCAGCACCGGGCGGGCAAAGTACTTGCCAGCCGAACGGCCGTTGATGGAGATCTCGCCCTTGCCCGGCTTCACCCACACGCGGGCGATGGCGTTCTTGCGGCGGCCGGTGGCGTAGGAGCGGCCGAACTGGTCGCGCTTCGCCTCACGGACGGGGGCGGCTTCGGAACCGGCGCCGGCGGGCGTGCCGGCCACCAGGGTCTTCAGCTCGGACAGGGAGTTGGCGGTCGTCTGCTCGCTCATGGCCTCAGCCCACCTTGTTCTTGCGGTTGAGGGCGGCGACGTCCAGCGAGGACGGCTGCGCACCGGCATGCGGGTGCTCGGCACCGGCATAGACGTGCAGGTTCTTCATCTGACGGCGGCCAAGCGGGCCGCGCGTGATCATGCGCTCCACGGCCTTCTCGACGACGCGCTCGGGGAAACGGCTTTCCAGGCGCTCACGGATGGTGCGCTCCTTGATGCCGCCCGGGTAGCCGGTGTGCCAGTAGAAGACCGACTGCTCGGCCTTGTTGCCGGTGACCTTCACCTTGTCGGCGTTGACGATCACGACGTGGTCGCCGCAGTCGACATGCGGGGTGAACTGCGGCTTGTGCTTGCCGCGGAGGCGAACGGCCACGAGTGCCGCGAGACGGCCGAGCACGAGGCCCTCCGCATCGATCAGCACCCAGTCCTTCTTGACCTCCGCCGGCTTCAGCGAGCGGGTCTGCGTGGAGAGCATGGTAATCCAAATAACGTTCTAAAGGTGCGGCGGGGTATCGCCGGGGCGGCGGCGGCAGTCAAGCAAAACTTTGTGGTATCATGATACCACAGCTCTCTGGCCCGCCGCTTCACGCGGCTCTAGGCTACTTCGCATCGCACCGGAAGCCCGCCGCATGAACCCTGATTTCACCCCCGTCGCCGTGATCGGCGCGTCCGGCCGCTCCGGCGCCACCCTGTGCCGTTCGCTGGCGCGGGACGGGGTGCCCTTTGTGCCGGTGGTGCGCGATGCCGCGCGCTGGGCCGCGACCGGCCTGCCCGGCGCGCCCCGCATCGCCGACCTGCGGGACGGCGCCGCGCTGCGGGCAGCGCTGGCTGGCTTGGCGCGCATCGCCTCCTGCGCCCATGCACGCCACGCCCCCGCCATTCTGGCCGCCGCCCCGCCGGACTCGCGCATCGTGCTGATGGGCAGCACCCGCCGTTATTCCCGCTGGGCCGACAGCCATGGCGACGGGGTCCGCGCCGGTGAGGCGGCCCTTCTGGAAAGCGGCCGCCATGGCGTGATCCTGCACCCCACCATGATCTATGGCGCGGAAGGCGAGGACAACGTGCAGCGCCTGGCCGCGCTGATGCGACGCCTGCCCGTGGCCCCCCTGCCCGGAGGCGGCGGCGCCCTGGTGCAGCCGATCCACCAGGATGACGTCACCGCCAGCCTCCGCGCCGCCCTGGCCCGCGACTGGCCAAGGCCGGAAGCCATCGTGATCGCCGGGCCGGAACCGTTGGCGTACCGGGACTTTCTGCGGGCGGTGTGCCGCGCGGCGGGGGTGCGGGTGCCCGCCATCCTGCCCGTTCCGCTGCTGCCGCTGCTGGCGCTGTCCCCCCTCACCCGGCTGGTGCCGCGCCTGCCGACGGTGCGCGCGGCGGAGCTGCGCCGCTTGACCGAGGACAAGGCCTTCGACATCGCCGCCATGCGCCGGGAACTGGGCGTGGCGCCCCGGCCGCTGGAAGCCGGGCTGGCCCGCACCTTCGCCGCCGGCTGACCTTCCGGCCCGCGAAGCCCTCTTGCACGGCGCGGTGGCGCGCCTAGGCTCCATGCCAGGGCAGCAAGGAAACGCGGCAACATGCGCAGCCTGCCGGAGGAAGCGGATTACGTGGTCGTGGGCGCCGGCTCTGCCGGCTGCGCCCTGGCGGCACGGCTGTCGGAAGACCCGCGCGTGCTGGTCGTGTTGCTGGAAGCCGGCGGCGCGGCACGCAACCCATGGCTCCACGTGCCGATCGGCTATGCCAAGACCATGTACCACCCGACATTGTCCTGGAACCTGGCGACCGAGCCGGAGCCGGAGCTGCACGGGCGGCGCATCAACTGGCCGCGCGGACGGGTGCTGGGCGGCTCCTCCGCCATCAACGGCCTGCTTTACGTGCGGGGCCAGCACGCGGATTTCGACCACTGGCGCCAGCTGGGCTGCGTCGGCTGGTCCGCCGCCGACGTGCTGCCCGCATTTCGCCGCGCGGAGGACCAGCAACGCGGCGCCGATGAATGGCACGGCGCCGGCGGGCCGCTGGCGGTCAGCGACCTGTCGCCGCGCAGCGCGCTGGCGGAAGCCTTTATCGCCGCGGGCCAGGAAGTGGGTCTGCCGCGCAACGACGATTTCAACGGCGCGGAACAGGAAGGGGTCGGGCCGTTCCAGGTGACGGCGCGGGGCGGCTGGCGTTGCAGTGCCGCCACGGCCTACCTCGGCCCGGCACGCCGCCGCGCCAACCTCGTCGTGGTCACGGGCGCGGCCGCCGAGCGGGTGGTGCTGGACGGGCGGCGCGCCACGGGCATCGCGTTCCGTCACGCGGGCACGGCGCGCAGCATCCGCGCGCGGCGCGAGGTCGTGCTGTGCGGGGGCGCCATCGCCTCGCCCCGGCTGCTGCTGCTGTCCGGCATCGGGCCGGCGGAGGAGCTGCGGGCGCTGGGCATCGCGCCGCGGCATGACCTGGCGGAGGTGGGGCGCAATCTGCAGGACCATTTCCAGGCCCGCATGGTGTTTCGCGCATCCCGCCGCGGCACGCTGAACGACGCGCTGGGGTCCCTCGCCGGGCGCATGATGGCAGGCATGCACTTCGCCTTGCGGCGCGCCGGGCCGCTGACGATCAGCGCCGGCGTGGCAGGCCTGTTCGCCCGCGTGCTGCCCGGCAGCGCCACGCCGGACACGCAGTTCCACTTCATTCCCTTCTCGGCCGACCGCCCCGGCGGCGGGCTGCACGACTTTCCCGGCTTCACCATCAGCACCTGCCAGTTGCGGCCGGAAAGCCGGGGCGACATCACCCTGGTGGGCGCGGACCCGGCCCTGCCCGCGCGCATCCGCGCCAACTACATGAGCACGGACACCGACCGGCGCTGCATGGTGGAGGGGCTGAAGCTGGTGCGCCGCGTGGCCGCCGCCCCCGCGCTGCGCGCCTGGATCGAGGCGGAGTTCCTGCCCGGCGCCGGCTGCGACGGCGATGACGCCCTGCTGGAACACGCCCGCCGCGCCGGCACCACCATCTTCCACCCCGCCGGCACCTGCCGCATGGGCGCTGACCCGGGGGCGGTGGTGGCGCCCGATCTTCGGGTGCAAGGTATCGGTGGGCTGCGGGTGGCGGATGCCTCCATCATGCCCACCGTGGTCTCCGGCAACACCAACGCCGCCTGCATCATGATCGGCGAAAAGGCAGCCGAGCTGATCCGGCAGGCCGCCTGAATCCAGAGGGAGAAGAAGCAGCGTGATCCATGTTATCGCCGTCATCACCGCGCATCCGGGGCAGCGTGCCGCCGTGCTGGAAAAGTTCCGCGCCAACATCCCCGCCGTGCTGGCCGAGGAGGGCTGCATCGAATACGTGCCCGTCGTCGATGCGCCGGGCTTCCCCGCCGTGACAGGCGAGGACAGCTTCATCGTCGTGGAAAAATGGGCGAGCCCGGAAGCGCTGAAGGCGCATGCCGCGGCGCCGCACATGAAGGCCTATGGTCAGGCGACACAGGACATGGTGGCGGACCGCGCCATCCACGTGATGGTGGTGGCATGAGCAGTATGGACGTCGCGGCGCGCGTCGGCGCGCTGCTGAAGGCACGGCACCAGACGGTGGCGGTCGCGGAATCCTCGGCCGGCGGGCTGATCGCGGCGCGGCTGCTGGCGGTACCCGGGGCTTCCGCCTACTTCCTCGGTGGCGCCGTGGTCTACACCGCGCCGGCGCGGGAGGCGTTCCTGGAGATCAACCGCGCTGGCATGCAGGGCATGCGCGCGGCTTCCGAGCCCTATGCCGTGCTGCTGGCCGAGCGCGTGAAGCTGCAGCTCAACGCCGACTGGGGGCTGTCGGAAACCGGTGCCGCCGGCCCCGCCGGCAACCGCTACGGCGACCCGGCCGGGCACAGCTGCATGGCGGTGGCCGGGCTGGTGCCGCTGCGGCGGACGCTGTCCACCGGCGCCACGGACCGCGCCGGCAACATGGAGGCCTTCGCGGAAGCTGCCTTGCTGCTGCTCGAGGAAGCGCTGCGCTAGCTGCAACGCTGCCACCGGCCCGCTTCCATGTGGAAGTGGTCCCGGTGCGCCGCGTTGTAGTCCGGCCCCAGCACGGCGCCGAAGAAGCGGCAGGCGCCGTCCCGCACCTGCCGCAAGAATGCGCCGTTGCCACCCTCGGCATCCCAGTCGCGCGGCAGCCTCACCTCGCGCCCGTTGGCCAGGGTGAAGCCCGCGATGTCGATGGCATTGGCGCTGGCATGCTCGCTGCGCCGGCCGGTGGCGCGGCCGTATACGTTGCGGCAGGCGTAGGTGCCCAGGTGCTGCACCCGCGCAACGCGGCTGTTGAACCGGGCTTCCGCGGCCGGCTGCAGCGCGTGGCGCTCGAACATCAGCCAGGCGGCGGCCACGGGGCAGGTCACGACCGGCCGCGCCGGGCTCAGCACCGCGCTTTCGCCTTGCAGGCGCATGGTATCGACCAAGGGGCAGCTGGTGTCGGCGGCGCGGTCCGGCAACCGGTCCGGCGTGATGCCGGAAGCCTCAAAGGCGGCGAAGCAGCTTTCCGGCTGCAGCTTCAGCCGCGCCAGCTTCCAGCCCGTCATCCAGTTTGGCTCGGCGCGGAAATCCAGCGGCGCGCGGGGGTCCCATTCCGGCGGCAGGCGCAGCGCGCCGGACAGATAGCCGCCCAGCAGGCCAAGCGGCGCCAACAGCAGAAACAGGGTGAGCAGGGTGCGGCGGATCATCGCGCCCTCAGATGGGCGCGGCCCGGCGCCGTGGGAACCTTCCGCCACAGTTTGTCACGGCGGCCCTTGCCAGCGGCGGCGCGCCGCACAAGCATGGTCGCCACGAACCGAGGACTGCCTTCCATGCCCGTGATGAACCGCATCGCCGACTTCCACGACGAGATGACCGGCTGGCGCCACGACTTCCACCAGCATCCGGAACTGGCCTTCGAGGAAGTGCGCACCAGCGGTATCGTGGCCGAGAAGCTGCGCGCCTTTGGCGTGGACGAGGTGATCACGGGCGTGGCGAAGACCGGCGTGATCGGCGTGATCCGCGGCTCGGCGCCCGGCCCCGCCATCGGGCTGCGGGCGGACATGGACGCGCTGCCCATCCTGGAGGAGTCCGGCGTCGCGCATGCCTCGCTTTCACCGGGCAAGATGCACGCCTGCGGCCATGACGGCCACACCACCATGCTGCTGGGCGCGGCCAAGTACCTGGCCGAAACCCGCAACTTCGCCGGCACCGTGTATCTGCTGTTCCAGCCGGCCGAGGAAAACATCGGCGGCGCCCGCGTGATGGTCGAGGAAGGCGTGTTCGAGCGCTTTCCGATGGAGCGCGTCTTCGGCATCCACAACTGGCCGGGCCATACGGCGGGCGAGTTCCTGTGGCGCAACGGGCCGGTCATGGCGGCGGTGGGCAACATCGACATCACCATCACCGGCAAGGGCGCGCACGGCGCCATGCCGAACAACGGCAACGACCCCATCGTCATCGCGGCGCAGATCGTCTCGGCCTTCCAGAGCATCGTGGCGCGCAACGTGGAGCCGCTGGAATCCGGCGTGGTGACCATCGGCCACATCGAGGGCGGCCACACCCACAACGTGATCCCAGAGAAGGTGCTGCTGCAGGGCACCGCCCGCTGGTTCAAGCCAGAGATCGGCGACCTGCTGGAAAGCAAGATCCGCGCGCTGGCTACCGGCATCGCCACCGCCTATGGCGCCGAGGCCGATGTGCGCTTCACCCGCCTCTACCCCGCGACGGTGAACGAGGAAAGCTCCACGGACCTCGCCCGCCAGGCCGCCGCCGCCGTGGTGGGGGACAGCCGCGTGGTGCACATGGACAAGCCGACCATGGGGGGCGAGGACTTCTCCTTCATGTTGAACGTGAAGCCCGGCTCCTACCTGATGCTCGGCGGTGGCCGCACCGGCAGCGACCCGCAGGTGCACCACCCGAAGTACGACTTCAATGACGACCTGCTGCCCATCGGCGCCAGCTACTTCGCGCAGCTGGCCGAGCGGCTGCTGCCGCGGTGAAGATCCCGCCCCTCCCCTTCACCAGCATCGACTGGTCGCAGATCGAGCCGACGCACCACCCGGGCGAGCGCGGCTTCGCGCTGTGGCGGACCTTCACGGTGGGCGACCTGCGGGTGCGCATGGTGGAATACTCGCCCGGCTACGTGGCGGACCACTGGTGCGACCGGGGGCATGTCATCTTCGTGGTCAGCGGCGCCCTGACCAGCGAGTTGAAGGATGGCCGCAGCACCGCGCTGGTGGCGGGCATGAGCTACATGATGTCCGACTTCGGCGATGCCGCGCACCGCTCCGTCACCGAAACCGGCTGCACCCTGTTCATCGTGGACTGAAGGAACCTGCCCATGCTGCGGCTCGCGCTCACTGGCGACAGCATCCTGCAACGCCGGCTGCTCAGCTGCAGCGACCCGCAGGTGGCCCCGCTGTTCGACATGATCCGCGGTGCCGACATGGCCTTCACGAACCTGGAGGTCCTGGCCAACGACTTCCGGGGCGACCCGGCGCTGGAAAGCGGCGGGTCGCATTTCGGCGCCCCCGCCTGGGTGCTGGACGAGCTGGCGGAAGGCGGCTTCGACCTCTTCGCCACCGCCACCAACCATTGCCTGGACTACAGCATCTCCGGCCTGCTGCATTCCATGGCGGCGCTGGACGCGCGCGGCCTCACCTATGCCGGCATCGGCCGCAACCTGGAGGACGCCCGCCGCCCGGCTTATCACGAGCATCCCAACGGCACCGTCGCGCTGCTGTCCTGCAGCTCCACCTTCGCCAAGGGGCAGGAAGCCAGCCAGCAGCGGCCCGACATGCCCGGCCGCCCCGGCCTGAACCCCTTGCGCTTCGACACCATGCACGAGGTGACGGAGCAGCAGCTCGAAACGCTGAAGCAGATCGCCACCGGGCTGGGGCTGGAGCAGTTCCGGCAGATGGTCATCAAGCTCGGCTTCGG
Source organism: Roseomonas haemaphysalidis (assembly GCF_017355405.1). NCBI lineage: Bacteria > Pseudomonadati > Pseudomonadota > Alphaproteobacteria > Acetobacterales > Roseomonadaceae > Roseomonas > Roseomonas haemaphysalidis. The sequence continues at coordinate 2,227,198 of NZ_CP061177.1, read as the reverse complement.
CCACCCGCCGGAAGACCCGGCGGTGTTTCCCTTTGGCCCGCTGAACTTCAAGGCGGCGGCGGAAACCCGCCTGCGCACCACGCCCAACAACAAGGACATGGCCGGCATCGCCCGCTGGGTGCGCGAAGCCCGCGCGCTGGCCGACGTGGTGCTGGTCAGCCTGCACGCGCATGAGCAGGACGGCGACAAGGAGATCCCGGCCGCCTTTATCCCCGAATTCGCACACCGCATGATCGACGAGGGCGCGGACCTCGTGGTCGGCCACGGCCCGCACCTGCTGCGGGGCATGGAGATCTACAAGGGCAAGCCGATCTTCTACAGCCTCGGCAACTTCATCGGGCAGAACGAGCTGGTGTCCCGCCTGCCTGCCGATTCCTATGATCGCTTCAAGGCCGATCCGGAGATGACGCCCGGTCAGGTGTACCGCCAGCGCACGGCCGACGACACCAAGGGCTTTCCCGCCGAGCGAAAGTTCTGGGAAACGGTGGTACCCGTCTGCCTGTTCGACAACGGCCGGCTGGCGGGCATGGAGATCCATCCCGTCAGCCTCGGCCTTGGCGACGCGCGACACCGGCGCGGCCGCCCCCGGCTGGCGGCGGGCGAGGAGGGTGCGGCCATCCTCCGGCGCTTCGCGGCGTTGTCGGAGCCCTTCGGCACACGGTTCACAGAGCGCGACGGCATCGCCACCCTGTCCCTGCCCGGTTGACGCGCCGCGCCTGAGGCCCCCGAATAAGCGCCGGAAACCGCCTTTCTTCAATGCACGGCCCAAGGTCGAACCTGGAGTTCCCCATGCGCCCCATGCCCCTGTCCCGCCGCGCCCTGCTCGGCACCGGCGCCGCGCTGCTCGCCGCCCCCCGCCTGTCCCAGGCCCAGAATGCCAGTACGCTGCGCTTCGTGCCGCAGGCCGACCTCGCGGTGCTCGACCCCATCTTCACCACCGCGGCGGTGACGACCAACCACGCCTTCATGGTGTTCGACACGCTCTATGGCCTGGACGTGAACTTCAATGCGCATCCGCAGATGGTCGCGGGCCACCAGCACACCCCGGACTTCAAGGACTGGACGCTGACGCTGCGCGACGGGCTGAAGTTCCATGACGGCGAGCCGGTGCGGGCCCGCGACTGCGTGGCCAGCATCCGCCGCTGGGGCACGCGGGACATGTACGGGCTCGAGGTCATCGGCGCCGCCGACGAGATCACGGCCGTGGACGACAAGACCCTGCGCTTCCGCTTCAAGCGGCCCTTCCCGACCCTGCCGCAGGCGCTGGGCAAGATCGGCGCCTCCATCCCCGTGATCATGCCGGAGCGGCTGGCGGCCACGCCGTCCACGCAGCAGGTGACCGAGATGGTCGGCAGCGGCCCCTTCCGCTTCGTGGCCAACGAGCGGCTTGCCGGCGCCCGCGTGGTCTATGCCCGCAACGCCGATTACGTGCCCGCCCCCGGCACGCCCAGCCGCACCGCCGGCCCCAAGCGCGCGATGTTCGAACGGGTGGAATGGCAGATCATCCCGGACCTCGCCACGGCGGCCGGCGCGCTGATGAACGGCGAGATCGACTGGATTGAGAGCACCAGCAGCGACCTGTCGCCCATGCTGGCGCGCAGCCGCCAGCTCAAGGTGGCCTATGGCGACGACTTCTACAGCACCATCCTGCGCTTCAACCACCTGCACCCGCCCTTCAACAACCCGGCCATCCGCCGCGCCGTGCTGGGCGCGATCGACCAGGAAGCCTTCATGCAGGCGGCCTATGGCACCGACGAAGCGGGCTGGAAGGCGCATGTCGGCTGCTTCAGCGCCGACAGCCCGCTAGCCAACGACGCGGCGCTGGAGGTGTTCAAGGGCCCACGCGACATGGCCAAGGTGAAGCGCGACCTGGCCGCCGCCGGCTACAACGGCGAAAAGGTCGTGATGCTGCAGGCCGAGGACTACCCGACCCTGCGCGCCCTGGCCGAGGTCGCCGGCCACACCATGCGCGAGGCCGGCATGAACGTGGACACCCAGGTGGGCGACTGGGGCACCATCAGCCAGCGCCGCTCCTCGCGCGAGCCGGTGGAGAAGGGCGGCTGGAGCGCCTTCTGCACCGGCCTGTCCAGCACCATCGACCCGGCGGGCCACCTGGCGCTGCGCACCAACGGCGCCCGCGCCTGGTTCGGCTGGCCGGAGAATGCCAGGATCGAGGCGCTGCGCCAGGACTGGTTCGCCGCTCCCGACCTCGACACGCAGAAGCAGGTGGCGCGCGCCATGCAGACCGAGGCCATCGCCGACGTGCCCTACGTGCCGCTCGGCGAATACCGGCGGCTGCAGGCGTATCGCGCCAATCTCCAGGACATGCCGGTCGGCCAGGCATCGTTCTGGAACGTCCGGCGCGTCTGAGCATGTGCGGGCGCTTCTTTCTGCAACGCGACCCCGCGGGTCTCGCGCAGTATTTCGAGACCGGCGGGGCGGTGCCCAACCACCCGGCATCCTGGAACGTGGCGCCGACGCAGGACTCCCTGGTGGTCCGGCGCAACCCGCAGGATGGCGCCCGCCACCTCGGCACGCTGCGCTGGGGCCTCGTGCCCCGTTGGGCCAAGGACAGCAGCGGCGGCGCCAAGCTGATGAACGCCCGCGCGGACGGCATCGCCGAGAAACCCTCTTTCCGCGAGGCCTTCAGCAAGCGCCGCTGTCTGGTGCCGGCGGATGGCTTCTACGAATGGCGGCAGGAGAGCGAGAAGAAGCAGCCCTATGCCGTCGCCCTGGCGTCCGGCGAGCCGATGGCGCTCGCCGGGCTGTGGGAAGGCTGGCAGCAGCCGGACGGCAACTGGCTGCGCACCTTCTCCATCGTCACCACCGAGGCCAACGAGAAGCAGGCCCTGGTGCACCACCGCATGCCGGTGATCCTGCCGCCGGAGCTGTGGCCCGCCTGGCTGGGCGAGGAGGAGGCCTCGCCCGACGAATTGCAGGAGATGCTGCTGCCGAGCCCCGCCGAGGAGCTGGCTTGCTGGCCGGTGGGCGTGCGCGTCGGCAAGTTCGCGGAAAACGACGCCGGGCTGATCGCCCGCGACCCGACCGCCAACCCGCCGCCCGAGCTGGACGACGCCCCGGTTTACTGACGCCCCCCCCCGTCAGGAACCGCGATAGGTCGAATACGACCAGGGGGAGCACAGGAGCGGCACATGGTAATGCCCTTCCCCCGCCCGCAGCCCGACGTTCAGCACCACTTGGTCGAGAAAGCCTTCCCCGAAATAGGCACCCACCGCGAAGCGCAGCTCGTAGCGCCCGGGCTGGAAGCTCGCGGCATCCAGCAGCGGCGCATCCGTGCGTCCATCCGCGTTGGTGGTGGCGCGCGTCACCAGGGCGGGTGCCGGCTCCATGCGCCACAGCTCCACCGCGACGCCGGCGGCGGGGCGGCCCCTGGCGGTATCCAGCACATGCGTGCTCAGGGCCGAGGACTTGCTCATCGCGCCGCTTCCTCCACCAGTTCCTCCGGGATCAGCGAGGTCAGCTCCTGCAGGTCGAAGGCCTGCAGGGCGGCGAGGTGATGCTCCGCATCCTCCCGCCACAGCGCGCGGCAGATGCCGTCGGCCAGCCGCGGCACGCCGTATTTCATGCCGCTGATGCTGGCGCCGGACAGGCCCATGGACAGCGTGGCCGCATAGGTGACGCAGTGGATGCGCGACAGGAACGGCGCCGCGCCCGGCTGCTTTTCCTGGAAGGAAAAGTCGTCCGACAGATAGGGCGAGGCAGCGCAGAGCGCGCTGTCCTCGCCGGCCGGCGGGGTGAAGGCGTCGCGCCACAGGCGGATCTGGTGCGCGAAGGGCGCCAGCTCCGGCCGCAGCCCGAGGTCGACGGTGCTGCCGGTGCCGAGGATCACCGCATCGGCCCGGAAGGCGCCTTGCGGCGTGTCCAGCACCACCGCGCCATCGGCCATGCGCGCGTCCAGCACCGGCGCGCCCATGGTGATGGCAAAGCGCGGGTCGCCGGCCACGCGGTCCCAGCTTTCCTGCGGCGGCGGCTGGTTCAGCTCGAAGATGTGCCGCGTGAAGCGCCACTTCAGCAGGTCCGGCAAGGCGTGCTGCTGGCCCAGGAACCCTGCCTGCTCCATCCAGCGGAAGGGGTTGATGCGCGGCATGCGCGGGCGCCGCACCAGCATCCGCGCATGGTCCGCCCCGGCTTCCAGCGCCGTGGCCAGGTTGTCAAAGGCCGAGGCGCCGGCGCCGATCACCAGCAGCCGCTTGCCAGCCAGCCCGGCGAAGTCGATTTCCTGCGCCGTGTGCAGCACCCGGTCCGGTGGCAGCCGGTCGAACGGGCGCGGCGTCACCCAGGCGCCGGAGCCGTCCATGCCGGTGGCCAGCACCAGCCGGCGCGCGCGCAGTTCCACGGTGCCCCGTGGCGTGCCGAAGCGCAGCCGCAACAGGGCGCCATCGGGCTCGATGGCTTCCAGCGCGTGCTCGTGCCGCACCGGCAGGTCCAGCACGCGGGCATACCAGTCCAGGTAATGCTGCCAGTCCTCGCGGCCGATCTTGCGCAAGGCCTGCCACGCCGCCTCGCCGTCCCGTGCCTCGAAAAACGCGCGCGGCGTCAGGGCGGGGATGCCGAGGTCGGGGCCGGTGACGTGCTTGGGGGTGCGCAGGGTGCGCATGCGCGCGAAGGTGGTCCAGACCCCCGCACCGCCGGGCGCGGCGCGGTCGAAGACCGCGATGTTGCCGACCTTCTGGCGCTGCAGGGCGAAGGCCGTCGCCAGCCCGGTCTGGCCGCCACCGATGATGGCGACATCCAGCACGCCCGCCGGCGCCGCCGGCACCCAGTCATGCGCCGGGTAGTCCAAAAGGGCGAGCTGCCGGCGGACGCTTGCGGCGAGGGCATCGAGGGACATGGGGCCTCCGGGCAGGGTGCGGCGCAGCATGGCGCCCCGCCCCGCCCGGGTGCAAGCGTCAGGCGCCGGCGGCGTCGAGCGCCGCCATCGCCTCGGCATCCAGCTTCAGGTCGGCGGCGGCCAGCAGCTCCTGCAACTGCTCCGGCTTGGTGGCGCTGGCGATCGGCGCGACGACCGAGGGCTTCGCCGCAAGCCAGGCAAAGGCGACCTGGGACAGCTTGACGTTCAACCGCGCCGCCACGGCGTCCATCGCGGCCAGCACCCTGTGACCCTTCTCGTTCAGGTAGTTGGTGCCGATCTTGCCGCCACGCGCGCTCTGACCCAGGTCGGACTGCTCGCGGTACTTGCCCGTTAGAAAGCCGCTGGCCAGCGTGTAATAGGGCGCGACGGCAACGTTCTCGGCGACGCACAGGTCCTGCAAGGCGCCCTCGAACTCGCGGTCGTACAGGTTGTACAGCGGCTGCAGCACGGTGTAGCGCGGCAGGCCGTCACGGTCCGCGGTGTCCAGCGCCAGCTTCAGGCGGTCGGCGGAAAAGTTGGAAGCGCCGATGGCGCGCACCTTGCCGGCCTTGATCAACCGGTCGTAGGTCCGCAGCACCTCTTCCATCGGGGTCTCGGCATCGTCCCGGTGGGAATAATAGAGATCCACGTAGTCGGTGCCGAGGCGCTTCAGCGAGGCCTCGATCTGTTGTTCCACGCGCGCGGGGGCCAGGCCCTTGTCGGTCGGGGTCATCTCGGCGCCGGTCTTGGTGGCGATCACCACCTTGTCCCGCCCGCCCCGTGCCTTCAGCCACTTGCCGATGATGGCCTCGGACTCGCCGCCCACATGGCCCGGCGCCCAGCGGGAATAAACATCCGCCGTGTCGATGAAATTGCCGCCACCTGCGACAAAGGCGTCCAGCAGCTTGAAGGACATTGCCTCGTCCGCCGTCCAGCCGAAGACGTTGCCGCCGAAGCACAGCGGCGCGACGCTGAAACCGGCCTTGCCCAATGCACGCTGTTCCATGCGGAGTCTCTCCCTCGCGGGCGATGATCCGCCCTACCCCGCCAGATGCGGCCGCTTCAGCCAGCGCGCAAGCAGGCCATCCACCGGCCCCGCCACCAGCGACACCACCCAGCACCCGCCCGCCACCAGCACGATGGCCGGCCCGCTGGGCAGGTCCAGGTGATAGGACAGCAGCAGCCCGGCGGCAGACGAGAACAGCGCGATGGCGACGGAGGCATAGGCCATGCCCCCCACGCTGCGGGCCCAATGGCGGGCGGCCACGGCGGGCAGCATCATCAGCCCCACCGCCATCAGCGTGCCCAGTGCCTGGAAGGCGGCCAGCACGTTCAGCACCACCAGCCCTAGGAACAGCAGGTGCCACAGCCCGCCCCGCGCCCCGGCCGCGGCGGCGAAGGAAGGGTCGAAGCATTCCAGCACCAGCGGGCGCCAGGCGAAGGCCAGGGCCAGCAGCGTCAGGCTGGACACGCCGGCCATCATGAACAGCGCCGGGTCATCCACCCCCAGCACGGATCCGAACAGCAGGTGCGACAACTCAACCGAGCCGGCCCTGGTGGAGATCAGCGTCACGCCCAGCGCCAGCGCCACGAGATACAGGGCGGCCAGCGCCGCATCCTCCCGCCCGCCGGTGGCGCGTGACAGGGCGCCCGCCCCCAGCGCCACCACCAGCCCGGCGAACAATCCCCCCACCGACATGGCGGTGACGGACAGGCCGGCCACCAGAAAGCCGGCGGCGATGCCAGGCAGGATGCCATGCGCCAGGACATCGGCGGTCAGGCTCATGCGCCGCAGCATCAGAAACACGCCGAGCGGGGGCGCGGCCAGCGACAGCGCCATGCAGCCCACCAGCGCGCGGCGCAGAAAGCCGAATTCGATGAAGGGGCCGAACAGCAGGTCCATCATCAGGCCGCGTCGCGGGTGCAGGCCTCGGCGTCGTCCATCCAGGCCTCGGCCATCATGCGGGCGCGCAGGCGGTTGGCGGGGGACAGGGCTTCCGCCGTCGGCCCCCAGGCAATGGCTTCGCGGGCCAGGAGCAGGGTTTCGGGAAACTCCCGCTCCACCAGGGCGATGTCGTGCAGCACGGCCACCACGGTGCGCCCCTCGCCATGCCAGCGGCGCACCAAAGCCAGCAGGTCGTGGATGGTGCGGGCATCCAGGGCGTTGAACGGCTCGTCCAGCAGGATCACCGGCGCGTCCTGCACCAGCAGGCGGGCGAACAGCACGCGCTGGAACTGGCCGACGGACAGGCTGCCCACCGGCCGCCGCTCGAAGCCTTCCAGCCCCACCGCCGCCAGCGCCTGGACCGAGCGCGCGCGCTCGGCCGGGCGGATGGCGCGGAACGCGCCCGCCCGCGCCCAGTGGCCGAACTGCACCACGTCCAGGCAGCAGACCGGAAAAGCGCGGTCCACCGCCGCCACCTGCGGCAGCAGCGCGATGCCCTGCCGCGGCGCGGCGACGCTGCCGCCGCCCGGCCGGTGCAGCCCGGCGATGGCCCGCAGCAGCGTGGATTTGCCGGCGCCGTTCGGCCCGACGATGGCCGTCAGGCTGCCGGACGCAAATTCGCCGGTCACGTGGTGCACGGCGGCGCGGCGGCCATGCGTCAGGGTGAGATTGTCCAGGCGGATCATGCCAGCCGCGCCCAGGCCACGGCGCCCCACAGCACGGCGAGCAACACGGCGGCCCATGCCAGACGGGCAGCGGCTCCGGCAGAAAGCGCGAGTGGATCGGTGAAGGGCGGCATCGGCATGATGTGTTATGTCATAACATCACGCCGGTTGCACGCAAAGCGTCGGCCGCGCAACCCAGGCCAGGGCAAAGCGCAACGGCGGGGCGCCACGCCCCGTTGCGGTGCCATGCGATCCGCCCCAGCTTCCCCCGCGATGCACACCACGCCCCTGCCCGACCCAGACGCCGCGCTTCGCCGGAACCTGTCCCGCTACCGCACCTTCGCCGGCGGATTGCTGGTGGTGATGGCGGGGCTGATGCTGGGCGCCTACTGGATGCCGCCCGGCTATGCCACAGACCTGCTGCAGGCCGCCGCCAAGGCCGGGCTGGTCGGCGGCCTCGCCGACTGGTTCGCCGTCACCGCGCTGTTCCGGCGGCCGATGGGCCTGCCCATCCCGCACACCGCCATCATTCCCAATCAGAAGGAGCGCCTGGGGCGTGGCCTTGGCCGGTTCGTGGCCAACCACGTGTTCACCGAGGCCGAGCTCGCGCGGGTGATGCAGCGGATCGACGTGGCGTCCATCCTCAAGCGCGTCCTGGCCGACCCCGCCAACACCCGCCCGGCGGCCGAGGCCCTGACCGCCAGCCTGCCGCGCATCCTGCTGTCGCTGGAAGACGGGCGCGCCCGCCGGCTGCTGGCCCGGCTGCTGCCGCGCATCGTGTCCGGCCCCGCCGCCGCGCGCATGCTGGCGCGGCTGTTGCGGACCCTGATGGCCGGCGGCCAGCACCAGGAGGTGTTCGGCCTGGCGGTGACACAGGTGCGCGCGGTGCTGAAATCCAAAGAAAGCAGCCTGCAGGAAGCGATCCAGGCGCGGGTGCGGGCGGAAGGCGGCGCGCTGGTCGGCTGGCTGGCCGGCGCCGCCGTGGCGCGGCGCGTGCTCGGCTCGCTGAGCCAGGAGCTGGAAAAGATCGAGCCCGACGACAGCGAGCTGCGCGCCGCCTTCGAAACCTGGCTCCTGGCCGAGATCGACAAGCTGGAAAACGATCCGGAACGCGCGGCCACCATCGGCCGGGCCATGCGCGACGCCATGGCCCACCCCACGGTCAATGCGTGGCTGATGGACGTGTGGGATCGGCTGAAGGCGGCGCTGGCCGCCGATGCCGGGCGCGCCGATGGCCGCAGCGTGGCGTTGATCTCCGGCCTGTTGGGCAATGTTGGCACCCTGCTCGGCCAGGACGAGGCGGCGCGCGCCCGCGTCAACGGCACCGTGGAACGCATGGCGCGCGGCGCCCTGCCCCGGGCGCAGGAACAGCTGTCCGGCTTTATCGCGCAGGTGGTCGGCAACTGGGACACCGCGACGGTGGTCGACAAGATCGAGCTGCGCGTGGGGCGGGACCTGCAGTTCGTCCGGATCAACGGCACCATCGTCGGCTTTCTGGCGGGCGGCGGGCTGTATGCGCTGTTGCACGCCGTGTTCGGGCGCGTGGCGCAATAGGCACCGCTTTCCCCCTATGCCACGAGCATGGCCGTGCTAATGCGGGCGCCATGCTCCGTGTGGTCACCCTGTCGACCCTGTTCCCGAATCCGGTCCAGCCGAATTTCGGGGTGTTTGTGGAAAACCAGACCCTGCGCCTGGCGGCCTGCGACGACGTGGAATTGCGCGTGGTCAATCCCATCCCCATGCCGCTGCCGCCGCTGGACCGCCTGCCGCACTACGCCAAGCTGCGGACCCTGCCGTTGCAGGACGTGTGGAAGGGCGTGCCCGTGGCCCGGCCGCGCATGCGCGTGATCCCGCGCCTCAGCGCGCCGCTGAACCCGGCCCTGCTGGTGCGCGCCGCGCGCCCCGTGTTGCGCCGCTGGCGGGAAGAGGGCTTCCGGTTCGACGTCATTGACGCCCAGTTCTTTTTCCCCGACGGCCCCGCCGCGCGGGTGCTGGCCGCGGAGTTCGGCGTGCCGTTTTCCGTCAAGGCGCGCGGCGCGGACATCCACTACTGGGGCAACCGCGCCGGCTGCCGCGGCCAGGTCCGCCGCGCGGCGGCCGAGGCGCATGGCATGCTCGCCGTTGCCGCCTCCCTGCGCCGGGACATGATCGGCATGGGCATGGATGGCGAGCGCATCGCGGTGCACTACACGGGCGTGGACCTGGAGCGCTTCAGGCCGCAGGACCGGGTGGCGGCCAAGGCGCGCCTCGGCATCGCCGGGCCACTGGTGATCAGCCTCGGCGCGCTGATTCCCCGCAAGGGTCATGACATCGTGATCGAAGCAGTAGCCGATATCCCGGGCGCCACGCTGCTGGTCGCCGGCGACGGGCCGGATCGGGCCAAGCTGCAGGCGCTGGCCGAATCCCGGGGCGTCGCGGACCGGGTGCGCCTGCTGGGCAGCGTGCCGCATGCCGAGCTGCCCGCGATGCTCGCGGCCGCCGACGTCATGGCGCTGGCCTCCGCCAGCGAAGGGCTGGCCAACGCCTGGATCGAGGCGATGGCCTGCGGCACCCCCGTGGTCACGCCGGAGGTGGACGGCGCGGCCGAGGCGGTGGACCGCCCCGCCGCCGGCCGGCTGCTGCGGCAGCGCACCCCCGCCGCCTTTGCCGCCGCGATCCGCGAGATCCTGGCCGACCCCCCGGCCCAGGCCGCGGTGCGGGAAAGCGCCGAGCGCTTCAACTGGCGCCACAACACCGAGCAGCTGCACCGCCACCTGCACAAGCTGGCGGGCTGAGAGCCGCCGCCTCAGGCGGCGATCGGCTCCATGCTCCGCGTCTCTCGGAGTTGCATGGACTGGTGCCACGCCTGGAACATCAGGATGTTCCAGATCACCCGGTTCCAGCCACGGCCACGCTGCGTGAAGTCTTCCCACAGCGCGCGGCAGGCCTCGACGTTCAACAGGCCATGGCGCCCCAGCGCGTCGCGGCTCATCAACGCTTCCGCCCAGCCGCGCAGCTCGTTGGTCAGCCACACCTCGACCGGCGCGCCGAAGCCCATCTTCGGCCGGTCCACCAGCGCGCGGGGCACGTGGCGGTACAGGATGTTGCGCAGCGGCAGCTTGCCCGTGCCGTTGCGGCACTTGGCCGCCGCCGGAAAGCGCCAGGACATCTCGATCACCCGGTAGTCCAGCAGCGGGCAGCGCACCTCCAGGGATGCGGACATGCTGGCGCGGTCCACCTTGGCCAGGATGTCGTCCACCAGATAGGACGCCGTGTCCGTGAAGGTCATGCGGTCGATGGCGTTGGACCGGCCGAGGTTGAAGGTGCCGTCCGTCAGCGGCCGCTTGGCGTCGCCACCGGCCAGCAACAGCGCGCCGGGCTGCAGGTGCTGTGACACCAGCATCTCATGCACCCGGTCAGGGTCGCCATGGTGCAGCAGGCTGCCGAGCAGAAGAAAGCGCCGCTGCATGCGCGCGCCGCTGAACCGCCCCGCCGGGCCGGCCAGCCCCCTGGCCAATCCGCTGGCCAGCACGCGCCCCAGGGCCGGCATCGCGTTGCGGCGGGACAACCACTGGTCGACCGCGGCGTAGCGCGCGTAGCCGGCGAACAACTCGTCGCCACCATCGCCGGACAGCGCCACGGTCACCTGCCGCCGCGCCAGGCGGCACAGCAACGTCGTGGGGATCATGGAATCATCGGCGAAGGGCTCGTCCAGGATCGCCGGCAAGTCCTCGACCACCGCCACCAGGTCGGCCGGCGACACGTAGAGTTCCTCGTGGCGGGTGCCGATGTGGCGGGCAACACCCTTGGCGTGCTCGGCCTCGTTCCATTCCGGCACGCCGAAGCCGATGGAGAAGCTGCGCACCGGCTCGGCGGCACCCTCCGCCATCATGGCCGTGACCAGGCTGGAATCGATGCCGCCGGACAGAAAGGCCCCGACCGGGACATCCGCCACCATGCGGCGCGCCACGGCGTCCCGCAGCAGGGCTTCCAATTCGGCCTCGTCCGGCACCTTGCCCCCGGCCTGCGCGTCCAGCCCGGCGGCGGCGACCTGCCGCAACGACCAATAGGGCACCGGCCGCGGCGGGGCGTGGCGGCTGGCCGAAGGGTCGAGCCGCAGGATCGTGCCACCCGGCAGCTTGCTCACGGAAGCGAAGATCGTCCGCTCGCCTGGCACGTAGCCAAGCTGCAGGAAGTCGCCCAGCGCCTCGGTGGAAACAGAGAAATCGAAGTCCGGGTGCGGCCACAACGCCTTGAGCTCGGAGCCGAACAGGAAGCACTCGCCGGCCCAGCCGTAATACAACGGCTTCTTGCCGATCCGGTCGCGCGCCAGGAACAGCGCCCTTTCCCGCCGGTCCCAGACGCCAATGGCGAACATGCCGTTGGCCCTCCGGACCGCCGGCTCGACGCCCCACAACGCGATCGCCTCGACCAGCACCTCGGTGTCGGAATGGCCACGCCAGGCGACAGCGCCGCGCGCCTGCTCGATCTCGGCGCGGATGTCGCCGAAGTTGTAGATCTCGCCGTTCATCACCATCGCGTAGCGACCATCGGCCGACAGCATGGGCTGATGTCCCGCCGGGGACAGGTCGATGATCGACAGGCGGCGAAAGCCTAGGGCGGCACCTGCCGGGTCGGTCCAGCACCCGCCGTCATCCGGCCCCCGGTGCAGCAGCCGGTCGCTCATGCGCGCGACCAGATCACGCGCCGATGCCTCGTCAGGCAAATCTCCGGCCCTGACGAACCCCACGATTCCGCACATGTCCGGCTGCTCTCCCGCGGATGACGCTCGTCGTGCCAGCACCGGTGAAGCGGGGGGAAACCATCCCGCTTCAACTTCTCGGATCATTCACGAAGCTTTATGCGTGTATCTGGCGAGCAGCGCCGCCGTCAACGATCAGGCGAGAGAAGACCGTACGCAAGCGTACCAAAAAAGGCACGCTTGCGTGATATCGGGACGAATCACGGAATCAGGCGGTCGGCCCGCAGCTGCGCAAACAGATCCGTGAAGGAATCCTCAGTCGGCTGAAAGGCCGCGAAGCCGAGTCGGCGGCTGCGGCTCATGTCCGTCATCACCTCGATCGGGCGCCCGAGATCGAGGTCGGTGTGCCAGGGAGAGGCCAGCCGCGCGAGGTCCGGCTCCGCCAGGCCATGCCGTTGCGCAAGCTCGCGCCACAGCGGCCCGTCGCCCGCCATTTCCGCCTCCAGCGAGTGGATGGTGCCATCAAAGCCCACCGCCTCCACGCCGAACCAGTCGGCGATACGGCCCCACAGCCAGCTCCAGCGCCACACGTCGCCGTTCACCACGTTGAAGGCGGTGTCGCGCGCCGCCTCGGTGGTCGAGGCCCAGATCAGTTGCTTGGCCAGGAGGCGGGCGTCGGTCACGTCGGACAGGCCGTTCCATTGCGCGGCCGAGCCAGGCCAGCGGAACGGCCGGCCGGTGGCCTTGCAGATCGAGGCATAGGCCGCGAGCGTGGTGCCGAGGTTCATGGCATTGCCCACCGCCTTGCCGATCACGGTATGCGGGCGGTGCACGCTCCAGTGAAAGCCATCGCGGGCCGCCGCGGCGAAGACCTCGTCCTCCTGGGCATAGTAGAAGTTTTCCAGCGGCAGGCGCGGCTGGTCCTCGCGCAGCGGCGTCAGCGGCGGCGTGCCACCTTTCACATAGGCGTCGAACGGGCCGAGATAGTGCTTCAGGCCGGTGACCAGCGCGACATGCCGGACCGAACGCTTGGGCGACAGGGCGTCCAGCAGGTTGCGCACCATGGCGCCGTTGACCCGGATGTTCTCCGCTTCCGTAGCGTTGCGCATCCAGGTGGTGATGAACACGTGGCTGGGCGCGACCTCGGCCAGAGCTGCGCGCAGCGCTTCGGGCTGCAGCAGGTCGGCGGCGACGGGGCGCAGGCCGGCCAGGCCGGTGTCAGGGCGGCGGGCCAGCCCGTAGGCCGTCCAGCCCTCGGCAATCAATGCCTGCGCCAGATTGCTGCCGGTGATGCCGCTTGCGCCGACAATCAGCGCGGTGTTCTCGGCCATGAAGGCACTCCCAAAATGTGGTGTCGCGGCAGATGACCATGTTGCGGCGCAAAACCAGACGTGCGCACCCGATAATTCATCATCTTGAGGCGTATGAATTGCACTGCTGAGGCTGTGACATAAAACGGGAATTAATTTTTTCTATAACTATGTTCACGCCACGCCGTTCCTCCTTCGCACACCATCATGGAACGATCCGATGTTCATGCGCGTCGACAAGCTTCAAGCTGAACTGCCGGCCCCCAAGCGGAAAGATCCGAACGCGGGAGCAGCGTTGCAGGAACTCCTGGGTGGCAAGTACGGCGAGATGTCCACGCTCGGGAACTACATGTTCCAGAGCTTCAACTTCCGCTCCAAGGACAAGCTGAAGCCGTTCTACAGCCTGGTCGCCTCGATCACGGCCGAGGAACTGGGCCATGTGGAGCTGGTCAGCAACGGCGTGGCCATGCTGAACAACGGTCCCGACAATGATGGCGACATGCAGCCGGGCGGCGACATCTCCAAGTCGCCCATGGAGGCGATGAAGGATATCCGTTCCTTCGCCTCCTTCGCCTCGAACGGTGGCGGCTCCCTGCCGGTGAACAGCAACAGCATGTCCTGGAACGCGGACATGGTCACGACCACGGGCAACGTGGTGGTCGACCTGCTGCACAACTTCCACCTGGAATGCGGCGCCCGCCTGCACAAGCTGCGCGTTTACGAGACCCTGTCCGACCCGACGGGCCGCGAGGTCTGCGGCTATCTCCTGGTGCGCGGCTCGGTGCACGCCCATGCCTATGCCCTGGCGCTGAAGCAGATCACCGGCGTGGAGCTGGAGAAGTTCCTGCCGACGCCGAACATCAACCTCGACAAGATCCCCGAGTGCCAGAAGTACCTGCAGGAAGGGTCGCACCGCCGGCTCTACACCTGGAGCCCGAACGACTACAAGGAGATCGCCGGCATCTGGGGCAATGGTGAGCAGGCGCTGCCGGGCGACCCGGCCGGCGAGCTGCAGGTAGTCGATGGCATCCCCGAGGGTGGCAAGATCCACCAGCTGACCGGCGTCCCCTCGGCCTTCACGCCCGACTACGCGCCGGAAGAGATGTTCGAGATCGCTTCCAAGCTGTACCAGAAGTCGCGCTGACGCTGCGCGGCGGCGGGCCTTCGGGCCCATGAGCGGAAGGGGTCCCGGCCAAGCCGGGGCCCCTTGCCCGTTGCCACCCCCCCTGCTCCCGGAGTAAAGCCCGCCCCGCCCGTCCCCAGGCCAGCCTGGGGTGCGGCCGTATTCGTTCGTTCAAGTCCTTCGGAAGACAGGTGCCCCGCCCATGAAGCAGCAGGCCAACCAGATGCGCCCCGGCCAGGTCATCGAGTACGAGGGCCGTCGCTGGACCGTGCTGAAGATCGCCATCATCACCCCGGGCAAGGGCGGCGCCTTCATTCAGGTCGAGATGCGCGACATCAAGACCGGCACCAAGAAGGACGACCGCTGGCGCACCGCCGACACGGTCGAGCGCCTGACCACCGAGGACAAGGAGTTCACCTACTCCTACGCCGACGGCGACAATCTGGTGCTGATGGACCCCGAGACCTTCGAGCAGACCATCGTCCCCTCCGCCATCCTGGGCGACCGCATGGCCTTCCTGGAAGAGAACATGACCGTCACCGTTCGCCTGATCGAGGGCGACCCGGTGGGCATGGAGCTGCCCGCGCAGGTGACGCTGACGGTGGCCGAGGCCGACCCGGTGGTGAAGGGGCAGACCGCCTCCTCCTCCTACAAGCCGGCCGTGCTGTCCAACGGCGCCAAGACCCTGGTGCCGCCCTTCATCACCGCCGGCGAGCGGATCGTGGTGAAGACCGAGGACGGCTCCTACGTCGAGCGCGCCAAGGGCTAAGCCCTTCCGGGCGCCTTGCTTCGCGCCCTTCGCCGCGGCGGCGCCCCCGCCGCGGCATTTCGTTTCAGGCTCTTGCCGGAGATACCCCCGCCGTGGCCCAGTCCGCCCGCCTTTCCCCCGCGCTCAACGTCGTCGTGTCCGCCGTGCAGAAGGCCGGCAAGCGCCTGTTGCGCGACTTCGGCGAGGTCGAGCAGCTTCAGGTCAGCATGAAGGGCCCGGGCGACTTCGTGTCCCAGGCCGACCTGCGTTCGGAAGAAACGCTGCGGGCCGAGCTGGGCCGCGCCCGCCCGAACTTCGCGTTTCTGGCGGAAGAGAACGGCACCTCCGGCGACGCCGACTGGGAATGGCGCTGGGTGATCGACCCGCTGGACGGCACCACCAACTTCCTGCACGGCATCCCGCACTGGTGCATCTCCGTGGGCATCGAAAAGCGCACGGGCGAGAACACTTCCGAGCTGATGGCGGGCGTCGTCTACAACCCCGCGTCCGGCGAGATGTTCTGGGCGGAAAAGGGCAACGGCGCCTTTCTGAACGACCGCCGCCTGCGCGTGTCCGGCCGCCGCGACATGCTGAGCGCCGTGTTCGCCACCGGCATCCCCTTCGCCTCCATCGGCCGCAAGGCGGAGTTCAGCGCCATCCTGGCCAAGCTGATGCCGCAGGTGGCCGGCGTGCGCCGCATGGGCGCCGCGGCGCTGGATCTGTGCTGGACGGCGGCGGGCCGGTACGAGGGCTACTGGGAACTCGGTATCAAGCCCTGGGACATGGCGGCCGGCATCATCATCCTGAAGGAGGCCGGCGGCTACGTGACGGCGCCCGATGGCGGCGACCCGTATCCGGGCGGCGACGTGGTGGGCGGCAATCCCTTTCTGCAGGCCAAGCTGCGCGATGCCGTCAATGAAGGTGTGGCCGCCATCGCCCGCGCCCGCGCCGAGGGCCGCGCCGAGGCCTGATCGGCCGTGCTCATTGAGCACCGTCCGTGAAGCGTCTAGGGTGCGGCGCAATGCGTTTCCGCCGCCGCGCCCCCTTCCGCCCGATCTGTCCGGCCGCCCTGGCCGTGCTCCTGGCCCTGCCTGCCGCCGCCTGGGCGCAGGCCGGGGCACCCGCCGCCGTGACCCGGCGCGCACAGCCCGAGGCGCCGGCCGTCACCGCCCCCGCCGCGCCGGCGCCGCCGGACCTGAACCGGGCGCCGCGCGCCGCCGCGCCCACACCCCGCCTGCCGCTGTTCGCCCTGCCGCCCAGCATGCGCAACCTGCCGCAGGGCGGCTGGCGGATTGAGGGCGTGTCCGCCACCGGCCGGATCGACCCGGCCACCGCCAACACCCTGGCCGACATCGCGCGCCGCCTGACGGCGCAGACCACGGGGCGCGTCACGGTGGTGGCGCAGGTGGACGGTCCGGCCGATGACATCTCGGTTGCCCGCCGCGCGGCGCTGGCCAATGCGCAGGCGGTGCGCCGGGCGCTGGAAGCCGGCGGGCTGGACGGCCAGCGGATCGACCTGCGCCCTGTCGGCCGCACCGCGGAAGGGCGCAACGCCGTCGAGCTGCTGCCGCCCGGCAGCCCCAGCCCCACGCTGACCACGCAAAGCCAGACCGCCCCCGCCCCGCCCAGCAGCCAGCAGGCCCCACCCCGCCCATGACACGCCCCAACCACTATCTGCTGCGGATGATCGTGTTCCTGCTGGCCGTGCTGGTGCTGGCGGCGGTGCTGTCGGGCCCGCTGCTGGAGGCCTTCGGCGCCAACCCGGTGCTGAACGCGGTGATCCTTGGCGTCATGCTGCTCGGCATCGCCTGGAACATCCGCCAGGTGGTGACGCTGAACCCCGAGGTGGCGTGGCTGGAGGGCTTCCGCGAGCCACGTGCCGGCGCCCCCGCCCGCGGCGGCGCGAAGCATGGGGCGCCGCAGCTTCTGGCGCCCATGGCTTCGATGTTCGCGACGCGGCGGGGCGACCGGCTGTCCCTGTCCGCGCCCGCCATGCGCTCGGTGCTGGATGGCATCGCCTCGCGGCTGGACGAAAGCCGGGAGCTGTCGCGCTACGTTACCGGGCTGTCGATCTTTCTGGGCCTGCTGGGCACCTTCTGGGGGCTGATCCTGACCATCGGCTCGGTGGCGGAGGTGATCTCCTCCATGTCGGTCGGCTCGGGCGACATCAACCAGCTGTTCAACCAGTTGAAGACCGGGCTGACGCAGCCCCTGCGCGGCATGGGCGTCGCCTTTTCCTCCTCCATGCTCGGCCTCGCGGGCGCGCTGGTGCTGGGTTTCCTCGACCTCACGGCCGGGCAGGCGCAGACCCGCTTCTACAACGAGCTGGAGGAATGGCTGGCGGGCGTGACGCGCCTGTCGTCCGGCGTGCTGGGCGATGGCGGCGCCGAGGGCGGCGGCTCCGTGCCGGCCTACGTGCAGGCGCTGCTGGAGCAGACCGCGGAAAACCTGGAAAACCTGCAACGCATCATGACGCGCGGCGAGGAAGGCCGCGCGGCCAGCGGCCAGGCCCTGGTGACGCTGACCGAGCGGCTGTCCGTCCTGGCCGACCAGATGCGTGCCAGCCAGGTGCTGATGCAACGCGTGGCCGAGGGGCAGGCCGCGCTGGCCCCCACCCTCACCCGCATGGCCGAGGCACAGTCCGGCTTCGCGCTGGACGAGGCCTCCCGGACGCATCTGCGCAACCTGGAGATCTACATGTCCCGGCTGGTGGAGGACGTGGCCCAGGGCCGTGCCCAGGCCACCGCCGAGATCCGCGGCGAGATCAAGATCCTGGCCCGCACCATCGCCGCCCTGGCCGACGAAGGCCCGCGCTGAATGAGGATGGGCTGACCCATGGCGCTGCGCCGCAACAGGGAAGGGCCAAACCCCTGGCCCGGCTATGTGGACGCGCTGTCCACGCTGTTGATGGTGCTGATCTTCGTCCTGCTGGTCTTCGTTCTGGCGCAGGGCTTCCTGTCCGTCGCGCTGTCGTCGCGCGACCAGGCGCTGGACCGGCTGAACCGGCAGGTGTCCGAGCTGGCTGACCTCCTGGCGCTGGAGCGCGGCCAGGGCGAGGAACTGCGCGGCCGCCTAGGCCGCATGACCGACGAGCTGCGCGCCGCCAGCGTGGCGCGCGACAACGCCCTTTCCCAGATCGCCGGGCTGCGCGACGAGCGTGACCGCCAGGCGGCCGAGCGCGACAGCCTGCGCGGCGAGCGGGACCGGCTGGCCGCGCGGCTGGCCGATCAGGACGCGGCGACGCGCGGCTCGGCCGAACGCATCGCCAGCCTGGAGGAACGGCTGGCGGAAGCGTTGTCGCGCGCCGATGCGCGTGGCGGCGATGCCGCCGCCTCCGTGCGCGACCTGACCGAAACGCGCCGCACCCTGGCGCAGCAGCAGGACCGGGCCGGCACGGCCGAAACCGACCTTGCCGCCGCCCGCGCCGAGCTGGACCGCCTGCGGGCCGCCGCCGCCGAGCTGGACCGCACGGTGCAGGCCGACCGCGCCACCATCGCCACCCGGCTGTCCGACATCGCCCGGCTGAACCAGCAGCTGCAGGCGCTGACCGCGCTGCGCGACGAGGCGGAACGTCGCGCCCAGGCGGCCCTGGACCGGGCCAGCAGCGACGCCCAGGCCCGCACCGCCGCCGAGGCCCTGGCCGCGGCCAGCCGCCAGCAGGCGGAAGCGGCCGCCGCCGCCCGCCGCGCCGCCGAGGGCACCGCGGCCGAGAACACCCGGCTGGCCGACAGCGCCCGCGCCCAGGTGGCGCTGCTGACCCAGCAGATCACGGCGCTGCGCGGCGAGCTGTCGCGCATCGCGGCGTTGCTGGATGCCGAGGAAGCCGCGGGGCGCGACAAGGAAGCGCAGATCACCGCGCTGGGGCAGCGGCTGAACGCCGCCCTCGCCGCCCGGGTGGAGGAACTGCAGCGCTATCGCAGCGACTTCTTCGGCCGGCTGCGCGACGTGCTGGGCGACCGGCCGGAGGTGCGCATCGTCGGCGACCGCTTCGTGTTCCAGAGCGAGGTGCTGTTTCCCGTGGGCAGTGCCGACCTGTCGGCCGGCGGCGTGCAGCAGATCCGCGCCATCGCCGGCGTGCTCAAGGACGTCAGCCAGCGCTTTCCGGCCGAGCTGCCCTGGATCCTGCGCGTGGACGGCCATGCCGACCGCAGCCCGTTGCGCGGGACCGGGCGCTACGCCAGCAACTGGGAACTCTCGTCGGCCCGCGCCATCGCGGTGGCGCAGCTGCTGATCAACGAGGGGCTGCCGGCCAACCACGTGGCCGCCACCGCCTTCAGCGACAACCAGCCCCTGGACCCTGGCGACAGCCCCGAGGCCCTGGCACGGAACCGCCGGATCGAGCTGCGTCTCACTGACCGATAAGGATTACTGGGAAATCGGCTGACAGGTGAAATTCTACCTGGAAAAGGCATTTTCGGCCCTGTGGTTCCGTTTTATGCCTGGGGCATGAGCGAAAAGATCGTGGTCATCGACCCCATCACCCCCAGCACGGCGCAGCGCATGCGCGACCTGCTGCCCCCCGGCCTGACGCTGGAGCACGCGACCTCGCGCGATCCCGCCGAGCTGAAGACGCTGGTGGCGGATGCGGATTACATCGTGTCCGGGCAGATCGCCGTGAACGCGGAACTGCTGGCGGCGGCCCGGCAGGCCAAGCTGCTGCACAAGTGGGGCGTGGGTGTCGACAACTTCGACCTGGATGCCGCCAAGGCGCAGGGCGTGACGGTGGCGCGCACCACGGGCAGCAATGCCGTGCCCGTGGCGGAATTCGCCGTTGGGCTGATGATCGCGCTGCTGCGCAACCTGGCCTTCGGCCATGCCACGCTGCGCGAGAACGGCGCCTGGCGCACCACGACCCTGCCCAAGGAAAGCCTGATGATCTCCGGCAAGACCGTCGGCATCATCGGCTACGGCGCGATCGGCCAGAACGTGGCGCGGATGGTCAAGGCCTTCGGCTGCCCCGTGCTGTACAACAAGACCCGCCCGCTGAGCGCCGCCGAGGAAGCCGAGCAGGACGTGCGCTTCGCCACTGTGCCGGAGATCCTGGCCCAGGCCGACATCGTGTCCCTGCATTGCCCGATGACGCCGCAGACCGCCGGCATGATCGACCGCCGCGCGCTGCAGTCCATGAAGCCCAAGGCCGTGCTGATCAACTGCGCCCGCGGCGGCGTGGTGATCGAAAGCGACTTGGTGGAGGCACTCAAGGCGCGCGAGATCCTCGGCGCCGCGACGGACGTCTATGAGCAGGAGCCGGTGCCGGCGGACCACCCGCTGCTGAAGCTGGACAACGCCGTGGTCACGCCGCACATCGCGGCCATGGCGGCGGACAACTTCGTCAGCACCATCAACCAGATGTTCGGCAACATCCACCGCGTGTCCCAGGGCGGGGCGGTGGCGGAAAACGACTTCGTCTGCTGAGCCGCTACACCAGCCGGGCCTCGAACGGCGGCACGAGGTCCGGCGTGTCGAACTCGATCACCCACAGGTCGGGGTCGCGCGCCGTTTGCCGGGCCACGTAGGCCTCGGCTTCCGGCTCCGGCACCGGCTGCCGGCCGGTGCCGCGCTGCCACGCGGGGCGGCCTTCCGGGTCGCGCGTCTGCGCCAGCACCACGCAGCCGTCGCGCCCGCGCAGGAGGCACAGGATGCCGCCGGCATCCTCGTCGCCCTTTCGCAGCACCATGGCGGAGCGGCCGGACAGGTCGGCCATGCGGATCGCCGCCTTGGCCCAGAGGCCGGCTTTCAGTCTTGGTTCCATGGGGCGGCAACAAGCGGCAGCGGCGGTGCCGGCGCAACCCCCTCTTGATGCGGCCGCCCGCAGCGGGCATCTGCGGCATGCGCCTGCCCCGAGATGGACGAGTACCGATGGCCAAGCCCCCCAAGCCCCCCGCGACGCCCGCAGCGGCCCCCGAAGCCGCGCCCAAGATGACCGAGGGCCAGCGCGCCTATGAAACCAAGCGCGCCGCCAAGGCCGGCAAGACGCTGGACCAGTGGCTGAAGCTGAAGACCAAGGAGCGTGAGGCGCTGCTGGCCGCCAGCAAGGCCGCCCCCGCCACGCCGGCCAAGCAGGGTTTCTTCGCGCGCCTGATGGAAAAGGCCACCAAGCCGCTCTGATCCCGCCCGTGGCGCGGCCCTCGCTGATCGCCGCCCACGCGGATTGGAGCCTGGACCCGCGCAAGCGCCAAGTGAGCATCGCCCGCCGCCATGCCGGCGGCTGGGTGGCCGAGGCGCCGGTGCCGGTGGGCGATCCGGCGGCGCTGGCCGCCCGGTTGCTGGCTGAGGGGGCGCCGCTGGCACTGGGCCTGGACCTGCCGCTCGGCCTGCCACGCGCCTTCGCCGCCGCCCGGCCCGAAGCCGGCTTCCTGCCGTTTCTGCGTGGCCTCGACAGCTCCGCCGCCTTTTTTTCCGTGGCCACGGACCTGGCCGAGGTGTCACCGGACCGGCCCTTCTACCCCGCCCGCGGTCTACGCGGCATGACGCGCGCGTCGCATGCGGCGGCGCTGGGCTTTGCTGGTCCGGCCAGCTTGTCGCGGCTGTGCGACCTGGCCACCACCGAGCGGCCGGCCGGCGCGCCATTGTTCTGGACCCTGGGCGCCAACCAGACCGGTAAGGCAGCGATCAGTGCCTGGCGCGATTGGCTGGCCCCTGCCCTGGCCGCCGGCGCGCCTTACCGCTTCTGGCCGTTCGAGGGCGGGTTGCGCGCCCTGCTGGCACCGGGCACAGCCGTGCTGGCGGAAACCTATCCGGCGGAAGCGATGCGGCATCTCGGCGTGGTGCTGCACGGCAGCAAGCGGGTGCCGGAAGCGCGGCGGGCGGCGGAGCCGTCCCTCCGGCTGGCCATGGGGCGGCTCCATGTCGCGCCCGCGCCGGCGCTGGTGGCCGCGCTTCAGTCGGGCTTCGGCGCCGATGCGCTGGGCGAGGACCGCTTCGACAGCCTTCTGGGGTTGCTGTGCGTCATCGGCGTGCTGGACGGCACGCGGCCGGACACCGTGCCGGACGACCCTTGGGTGCGGCGCTGGGAGGGCTGGGTGCTGGGGCAGGACGCGGTGCCGGTCCATCCGGCACCGCTGCCCTTTTCACCCTAGGCGGCGGTCTGGAACAGCCCGGCGGCGTTGGCCTGCTGCGTCGCCAGGGCCACGGCGAGGTCGAGGGTCGGCGTGTCCACGCCGGCCATGCGCGCCAGCTCCAGCGGCACCCGGAACAAGGACGCCACCTCCATCGGCCGCCCGAGTTCCAGATCCTGCAGGATGGACGCCTTGTGCGCCGAGCGCGACAGTTCCGCCACGCGCTTGCCGACATCGGTCTGCACAGGCTGGCCGAGGGCGTTGGCGACGGCCACCGCCTCCTCCATCGCCCGCGTCATCGCGGTCCGCACCACCGGGTCCTGCGTCGACGGGCCGGCACCGAGGCGGGACAGGATGGCGAAGGGGCCGAAAGCGAGGTTGGTGACCAGCTTGCTCCACACCGCCGTGCGGATGTCGGTCGTCACCTCGCCCACCATGCCGCCCTTGTTCAGCACATCCGCGATCGCCTGCGCCCGCGGGCTTTCGCTGCCGTCGGGCTCGCCCAGGATCACGCGGTTGACGGCATTTTCCACCCGGATGCGCCCGGGCGAGGTGACGGTGCAGGCGGAATACACCACGCCACCCAGGGTGCGCTCCACGCCCACGGCGCGGCGCAGCACATCGCCTGGGTCGATCTCCGGCAGGCGCCGGCCATCCAGCGCGCCGCCATGGCGGTCGAAATACCACCATGGGATGCCGTTCATCACGAAGGCCACCGCCGTGTCCGGGCCAAGCAGCGGCCCGATCGCCTCCGCCACCTGCGGCAGGGCCGGTGCCTTGACGGTGACGATCACCGCGTCCTGTACGCCCAGCTCCGCCGGCGTGCCGACGCGCGGGCGGGCGGAATGCTCGCCGTCCCTGGCCGAGACATGCAGGCCGTCGGCGGCAATGGCATCGCGCTGCGCGCCGCGCGCCACCACGGACACGTCCGCGCCGCCCAGCGCCAGCCGCGTCGCCACGTGGCCGCCGATGGCCCCGGCACCGAATACGCAGATCTTCATCCGACCAATCCCTTTCAGGCCAGCAGCTCCAGCGCGATCCGGGACAAGGCCTCGACACCCGCCGGGATGCTGCCCTCGTCCGGCTGGTAGCCGGCGTTGTGCAGCGCATCATGCCGCCCCGGGGCGGAGGAGCCAATCCGCAACTGCATCGCCGGCACCCGCGTCGCGAAGGCCGAGAAATCCTCGGACCCCATGCTGGGCACGCCCTCGTCGACCAGCCCGGCGCCGAACTGCGCGGCCAGGGCGGCCAGGGCGGGGTCGAGCACCCGGTCGCTGTTGAGCAGCGGCGGCACCATGCGGCGGTAGTCCATCTGGCATTCCACCCGCATGCCGAGCGCGATGCCCTCGGCCAGCCGGCGCAGGGCCGCTTCCGCCACGTCCCGCGCCTCGGGGTCCAGGGTGCGGACCGAGCCCTTCAGGACCACGCGCTCGGGGATGATGTTATAGGTGGTGCCGCCGGCCGACATTCCGATGGTGACCACCGCCGGCTGCAGCGGCTTGACCTCGCGCGACACCACCGTCTGCGCCTGGGTCACGAAATGCGCCGCCGCCACGATCGGGTCCACCGCGGCGTAGGGATGCGCGGCGTGGCCGGATTTGCCGCGCACCACCAGGTCGAACCGGTCCGCCGCCGCCAGGCAGGCACCGCGCACGAAGCCGAAGCGGCCCACCGGCATGTCGGGGTGGTTGTGAAAGCCGAGCGCCATGTCGACCCCGTCCATCACCCCGTCGGCGATCATCGCCTCGGCACCGCCCAGAACTTCCTCGGCGGGCTGGAACACCAGCTTGATGCGGCCGGCGAAGGACGGTGCCATGCCCCGCAGCACCTCGGCCACGCCGAGCAGGGTGACGGTGTGGATGTCGTGCCCGCAGGCATGCATCTTGCCGTCCACGGTGCTGGCGTAGTCCAGGCCGGTTTCCTCATGGATCGGCAGGGCGTCCATGTCGGCGCGGATCGCCAGGGTCGGGCCGGGGCGGCCACCCTCGATCATGCCGACCACGCCGGTGCGGCCGATGCCGGTCTTGTGCGGGATGCCGAGGCGGGCCAGCTCGGCAGCGACGATGCCGGCGGTGCGCACTTCCTCGAACGCCAATTCCGGATGGGCATGGATGTCCCGGCGCAATTCGACAAGCCTGGGCGTGGCGGCGGCGGCGGCGCTGCGGATTTGACCGCTGGGGTCGTTGCGGCGGATATCGTCGGGCATCACAGGTACTTTCAAAGGAAAAATATCGTCAGACGCGACACGGCGTAACATCGTTGCGCAAACGTCCGCATGAAGTTCTCTTCATCGTAAGCATCCTTGTTGCCGTCTCCACACGAAGTGACTTAGGTTGCCTCACTTTTACGATTCGGGGGGAGACCGAGCGGCAGGGGATGCAACCCCGCCCAAGTTATTCAAGAAGTGCCCTGGCCGGTTGCGGCCGGTGCCGGCCGTGGCCCGACGACAGGGGCCTGCCGGGCATGACAGGCGCGTCATCTCCCGTATCAAGAGTGTCACACTGCAAGGCACGCCCAACAGGCGTGCGGGGGTTCAAGAAAGGATCGGCATGAAAATCAACGCGAAAGACCTGGCCTCCGGCATCTTTCTGCTTGTGCTGGCAGGCCTCGGCCTTTGGCTGAACCTGGATCACACGCTGGGCACGTCCCGGCGCATGGGTCCGGGCTATATGCCGATGCTGGTGTTCTGGATCGAGTTCGCGCTCGGGGCCATCGTGCTCGGCATGGCGCTGTTCAGCAGCCCCGACCCGCTGGAAAAGTGGCTGAAGCTCGACTTCGTCACGCTGGCCGCCGCCATCGTCGTCGGCTTGGTGGGCTATCAGGTGATCGCCGCCATCCCGGCGCTGGAAGGCAACTGGTATCCGCTCGGCATCGCGCTCACCATCGCGCTGCTGATCCTGGCGATCAGCCCGGGCTGGCGCGTGCTGGGGCTGGTGCTGGCGGGCATGAACATCTTCGGCGTGCTGCTGGACGCCGGCGGGCTGTTCCTGGCCATCGCGGCGATGGTCGTGATCGCCGCCTTCGCGGACAAGGAACACCGGCCGCTGGGCGTCGCCGCCTGCGTCGTCTTCCTGATCGCGCTGTGCTGGTGGGTGTTCATCTACGAGCTGGATATCCGCGTGAACATCTGGCCGACCTTCTGATCTGGCCTAGCCTGTAAGACGACTGGGTAAGGGACGACCATGGACCTTCTTCTTTCAAACCTCGCGCATGGCTTCGGCGTCGCGATGAGTTTCGACAACCTGCTGTTCGCCCTGCTGGGCGCGTTGATCGGCACCGCCATCGGCGTGCTGCCGGGCATCGGGCCGGTTGCCACCATCTCGCTGCTGCTGCCCATCACCTTCGGCCAGCCGGCCACCACCGCCATCATCATGCTCGCCGGCATCTACTACGGCGCGCAGTACGGCGGCTCGACCACGGCCATCCTGCTCAACCTTCCAGGCGAGGTGTCATCCGTCGTCACCACGCTGGAAGGCTACAAGATGGCCCGCAACGGGCGTGCCGGCGCGGCGCTGACCATCGCGGCCGTCGGCTCGTTCTTCGCGGGCTCGGTGTCCACCCTGCTGGTGGCGGCCTCCGGCCCGCTGCTGACGGAGGTGGCGCTCTCCTTCGGCCCGGCCGACTACTTCTCGCTGATGTTGCTGGGCCTGATCATCTCCGCCGTGCTGGCGCAGGGCTCGGTCGTGAAGTCGGTGGCCATGGTGGTGCTGGGCGTGGCGCTCGGCCTGGTGGGCACGGACGTGCAGACCGGTCAGCAGCGCTTCACCTTCGGCGTGCCGGAGCTGTCGGACGGCCTGAACTTCGCCGCCATGGCGATGGGCGTGTTCGGCATCGCCGAGATCATCCTGAACCTCGAGAAGCCGGAAGTCCGCTCGGTGCTGACCGCCAAGGTCGGCAGCCTGTTCCTGACCAAGCATGAATGGGCCCGCGCGACGCCCGCCGTGCTGCGCGGCACGGTGGTGGGCTCCGTGCTCGGCATCCTGCCGGGCGGCGGCGCCTCGCTGGCTTCCTTCGGCTCCTATATGATGGAGCGGAAGATGTCGAAGGGCCGGGCCGAGTTCGGCAACGGCGCCATCGAGGGCGTGGCCGGTCCCGAGGCCGCCAACAACGCGGCGGCGCAGACCTCCTTCATTCCGCTGCTGACGCTGGGCATCCCGTCCAACGCCGTGATGGCGCTGATGGTCGGCGCGCTGATCATCCAGGGCATCCAGCCCGGCCCCCGCATGGTCGAGACGCAGCCGGACCTGTTCTGGGGCCTGATCTGCTCCATGTGGATCGGCAACCTGATGCTGCTGGTCATCAACCTGCCGCTGATCGGCATGTGGGTGAAGCTGCTGCAAGTGCCCTACAAGTACATGTACCCGGCGATCCTGACCTTCTGCGCGATCGGCGTGTATTCCATCAACAACAACGTGTTCGACGTGTATTCGACCGTCTTCTTCGGCGTGCTCGGTTACGTGTTCAACAAGCTGAAGATGGAGCCCGCGCCGCTGCTGGTGGGCTTCGTGCTCGGCCCGATGATGGAGGAGCACCTGCGCCGCGCCATGCTGCTGTCGCGTGGTGACCCGACCGTGTTCATCGAGCGCCCGATCAGCGGCGTGCTGCTGGCCATCTGTGCGCTGGCCCTCGGCCTGATGCTGCTGCCCGGCCTGCGCAAGAAGAAGGAGGCGGCGATGGCGGGCTGAGGCCCGCGCGACGCCCCGCCCACCAAAGAAAAGCCTTCGCCGCCCCGGGCATCCGTCCGGGGCGGCTTTTCTTTGGGCCTCCGCCTCCTTATGCTCCCGCTCCCGTTGAACAAGAGTTTTAGAACACGATGGTCGAAGCCAACTCCCAGCGGATCGTGCCTGTCGTCCTGTGCGGCGGCACCGGCAGCCGACTTTGGCCGCTGTCCCGCGAGGGCTATCCGAAGCAGTTCTGGCCGCTGGTTTCGACGGGCACGACCATGCTGCAGGACACGGTGGGGCGCGCCGCGGGCGCCGGCTTCGCCGCGCCCATCGTCGTCTGCAATGAGGCGCATCGCTTCATGGTGGCCGAGCAGCTGCAGGCCGCGGGCGTCGGCAACCCGACCATCGTGCTGGAGCCGGTGGCACGCAACAGCGCGCCCGCCATCGCTGCCGCCGCGCTGCTGGCGCACGAGGCCGACCCCAACGCCGTGCTGTGGCTGATGGCGGCCGATGCCGCGATCTCGGACAACGCCGCCCTGGCGCGCGCGCTGGAGCTCGCCGCCGCCGCCGCGCGCGCCGGCCGCATTGTCGCCTTCGGCATGCAGCCGACGGCGCCCGAGACGGGCTACGGCTACATCGAGACCGGCGCCGCGATCAGCGGGATGGACGGCGTGTCCGAGATCGCCCGCTTCGTCGAGAAGCCGGACGCCGCGACCGCCGCGACCTTCCTGGCGGATGGCCGGCACCTGTGGAACTCCGGCATGTTCGTGGCCACCGCCGCCACCCTGCTGGCCGAGCTGGAGCGCCTGGCGCCGGAACTGCTGGCCGCCGTGCGCGCCGCGGTCGCCGATGCCACCCGCGACCTCGACTTCGTGCGGCTCGCGGTGGAATCCTTCACCCGCGCGCCTGACATCTCCATCGACTACGCGGTGATGGAAAAGACGGCGCACGCCGCCGTGGTCCCGGCCTCGATCGGCTGGTCCGACGTCGGCTCCTGGTCCGCGCTGTGGGAGATCAGCCCGCAGGACGAACAGGGCAATGCCACCATCGGCCCGGTCGAGCTGCTGGATGCCAAGAACTGCTACGTGCGCAGCGAAGGCATGCTGACCACCGTGGTCGGGCTGGAAAACGTCGTGACCGTGGTCACCGACGACGCCGTGCTGGTGATGCACCGCGACCGTTCGCAGGACGTGAAGACCCTGCTGACCCAGCTCAAGAAGTCCGGCCGCAAGGAGGCGACGGAGCACCGCCGCTCCTTCCGCCCCTGGGGCCACTACGAGGGGCTGATCCAGGGCGACCGCTTCCAGGTCAAGAAGATCTCGGTCAAGCCGGGTGCCAAGCTGTCGCTGCAGAAGCACTTCCATCGTGCCGAGCACTGGGTGGTGGTGAACGGCACCGCGATCGTGGAACGGGATGCCGAGCGCATCCTGCTGCGGGAAAACGAGTCCGTGTACCTGCCGCTCGGCTGCGTGCACCGGATGGAGAATCCCGGCATGATCCCGCTGACGCTGATCGAGGTGCAGTCCGGCGCCTATCTGGGCGAGGACGACATTGTCCGCTTCGAGGACACCTACGGCCGCACCTGAGACGCGGCCAGGGCCCGCACCTCCCCGGGGGGGCGGCCCGCTTCGCGCAGCGCCGCCAGGGTGGGGGCGTTGTCGCGCTTGGACAGGCGCTTGCCGTCTGCCCCCAGCAAGAGCCCGTGGTGCCGGTAGCGCGGTACCGGCCATCCCATCAGCGCCTGCAACAGGCGGTGCAGGTCGGTGGCCGGCAGCAGATCCTCGGCCCGCGTCACCAGCATGACACCCTGCAAGGCGTCATCATGCGTGACGCAGAGGTGGTAGGAGGCGGGCGTGTCCTTGCGCGCCAGCACCACGTCGCCGAACCGCGCCGGGTCGCAGCGCAGCCTGCCCCGATCCGCTTCCTCGAAGAACAACGGTCCGTCCAGGCCCGCCAGCGCCGCCGCCATGTCCAGCCGCAGGGCATAGGCCTCGCCGCCCGCGATGCGCACCCGGCGCTCGGCTTCCGACAACCGGCGGCAGGTGCCGGGGTAGAGCACCCCGTCCGGCCCATGCGGCGCATGGCCACTGGCCGCCACCTCGCGGGCGATGTCGGCGCGGGTGCAGAAGCAGGGATAGACCAGACCCCTGCCCCGCAGCCGGTCGAGCACCGCGCGGTAGTCCGGCAGATGCGCCGACTGCACCCGTGGCGCGCCATCCCAGTCCAGGCCGAGCCAGGCCAGGTCCTCCAGGATGCCGGCGGTGAATTCCGGGCGGCACCGCACAGGGTCAATATCCTCGATGCGCAGCAGGAACCGGCCGCCGGCCTCGCGTGCCGCCTGCCACGCCAGCAGCGCGGCGTGGGCGTGGCCCAGGTGCAGCCGCCCGGTGGGGCTGGGCGCGAAGCGTGTGACGATGGTTGCGGCCATGGCGGATCGCGCGTAGCGGAGAGGCCGGTCGCACAGCAAGGGGGACGCCGCATGGCCAGCACGGACACATTGCGCTGCGGGCCGAAGAATGGCGGCTCGCCATCCATGATCGTGTTTCTGCTGCACGGCCTGGGGGCGGATGGCAATGACCTGATCGACCTCGCGCCCCACTGGGGCGCCACGGTGCCGGACGCGCTGTTTGTCGCCCCGCATGCGCCCGATCCGCATGACGGCGCGCCCTTCGGCCGCCAGTGGTTCAGCCTGATGGAGCGGACCGAGGCCGCGCGCCTGGCCGGCGTCGCGGCCGCCCGCCCGGTGCTGGATGCCATGATCGACGCCGAATGCGCCCGTGCCGGGTTGCCGGCCTCGGCGGTGGTGCTGATGGGCTTCAGCCAGGGCGCGATGATGGCCTTGTACACCGGGCTCCGCCGTCCGCGCCCGCCGGCCGGCATCATGGCCTATTCCGGCATGCTGATTGGTGGCGTGGAGGGGATCGTGTCCCGCCCCCCGGTGCTGCTGGTGCATGGCGAGGTGGACGAGGTGGTGCCGGCCGCCGCCAGCCAGCAGGCCGAGTCGGCCCTGCGCGCGGCGGAGGTGCCGGTGGACAGCACCTTTTCGCCCCGCCTGGGCCACGGCATCGACGATGCCGGCCTGTCCGCGGGCAGCCTGTTCCTGCAACGGGCCTCCGCCGGCATCACCGCCGCGTGACAGGGCCGTGAAACCCGTGCGCGGCGATATTGCACGGGCCTCGCCTTCCTGCCATGAATCGGGAGCACACCGACGGCGCCACGACATCTGGGGTTCTTCCGTCCGGTCCAGCCCCAGAACTTGAGGCGCGCGGCCTGAAAAGGAGCGTCGCTTGCCTGACGGGATGATGTCGGCGGGGACCAGCAGCTTCCCCGCCCTGGTGCTCAACGCGGACTTCCGTCCGCTGTCCTATTACCCGCTCTCGCTGTGGGCGTGGCAGGATGCGGTCAAGGCGGTGTATCTGGACCGCGTGTCCGTGTTGTCGGAATACGACACGGCGGTGCATTCGCCCAACCACACCATCCGCCTGCCCAGCGTGATCGCGCTCAAGGAATACATCCCGGCGGCGCGCCGCCCGGCCTTCACGCGCTTCAACGTCTTTCTGCGCGACAGCTTCTCCTGCGTGTATTGCCACGCCGAGCGGCCGACGCCTGAGCTGACCTTCGACCACGTGATCCCCCGCTCCCGCGGCGGGCGCACCAGCTGGGACAACGTCGTCACCGCCTGCGGCCCCTGCAACCTGCGCAAGGCCGACAAGCTGCCCCGCGAGATCAAGATGTTTCCCCGCCACACGCCGCGCCAGCCGACCAGCTGGGAGCTGCAGGAAAACGGCCGCGCCTTCCCGCCCAACTACCTGCACAAGAGCTGGCGCGACTACCTGTACTGGGACAGCGAGCTGGAAGGCTGAGCTAGAGCCGATACACCGGGCCCTGGGTGGCCGGCGCTGCGGGTGCCTCCGTCGCGTCACTCCGCAGGGCCTGAACCACGTTCAGCGCGAAGTTCAGCATGAACTGGCGGGGGAGGTTTCCGGCATCCCGGGCTTGTTGCACGATCATGTTGATGGTGACGATGCCGCCACCTATGCCCGTCGCGCAAATCACCACGTAATGCGCCGCATCGGCTTGGCGGACTTGCAGATCGCTGCAGCGGACCTCCGGTGGCTGCCCCGTGCGCGCACCCCCGAAGTCGGGCCGCCGGGTCAGACCGGTACCCCCCAGGCTGGCCTGGGCTGCCAAAGAAAGGATGTTCACCGTCAACTCGACCGGCGTCGAGCCCGGCCCATCCGGTATCATCGTACCATCCGGTGTAATCAGCCCCACTAGCGCCACGGTACCG
This sequence comes from Roseomonas haemaphysalidis, assembly GCF_017355405.1. Taxonomy (NCBI): domain Bacteria; kingdom Pseudomonadati; phylum Pseudomonadota; class Alphaproteobacteria; order Acetobacterales; family Roseomonadaceae; genus Roseomonas; species Roseomonas haemaphysalidis. The sequence goes on along the minus strand of NZ_CP061177.1, from coordinate 2,195,861 downwards.
GACGGGGCGTGGGCATAGCGCAGACCTAAGGCATTGGGCTGGTTCGGATGGGGTGCACCATCCAGCAGTTTGAAGCCCCCCAGTTCTACGGGAAGGCGGGCGGTCAGGGCCTTGAGCCTGGGATCGGCGGATGGTGCTTCCGGTATCGCGCAGGCCGCCAGCAGCGGCAGAAGCAGAAAGGCGGCGATACGGGACGCAAAGGGCATGCCGTCATCCTGCCACCACCCGCCGCCGCCGTCAGCCCCGCTTGTGCCTATCGCCGCCTGGCCGCGGCCCACAGCGCGAAGCCACCCAGGCCCAGCGCATACAGCAAGTTCATGCCGGCCATGGACAGTGGCAGGCCGGGCACCAGATAGGTCGGCTCGTCGCAGGGCTTGGCAGGCTTGGGCGCCAGGCTGCGCAACATGTCCTCCACGCTCTGGTTCGGCGCGGCGTTGGGCGCCATGCAGCCGGGCAGCGGCGACGGCCACCACTTGGCTTCCACCCCCAGGTGCACCACGGCGAAGGCGCCGGAGGTCAGGACCGCCAGTCCGGCCAGCGCCAGCATCAGGCGGCGTGGCAGCAGCCAGGCCAGCAAGGCCAGCCCGGCGGCGACCCAATAGGGCCAGCGTTGCCACAGGCACAGCAGGCAGGGGTTCAACCCGCCCCAGCGTTCGGTGGCCATGGCGAAGAGCGGGGCGGCGGCGGCCAGCAAGGCGATCAGCACGGGCATGGCCGCGCTTGTCGGCGCGCCGCGCCGCGGGGGCAAGTTACGAAGCGTCAAACGCCGTCCAGAGTCTGGTCCATGGCGCGGGATGGCTCGGCGCAGCCCGCCTGGCCCACCACGCGGGCCGGCACCCCGGCCACCGTGAAGCCCGAGGGCACCGGCTTCAGCACCACCGACCCAGCGGCGATGCGCGCGCAGGCGCCGACCTCGATGTTGCCCAGCACCTTGGCACCGGCGCCGATCAGCACGCCGCGGCGGATCTTGGGGTGTCGGTCGCCGGTTTCCTTGCCGGTGCCGCCCAGGGTAACGCCCTGCAGGATGGAGACGTCGTCCTCCACCACCGCCGTCTCGCCCACCACCAGCCCGGTCGCATGGTCCAGGAACACGCCCTGGCCAATGCGCACCGCCGGATGGATGTCCGTCTGGAACACCGCGGAGGATCGCGACTGCAGCCACAACGCGAAGTCGCGCCGCCCTTCCCGCCACAGGTGGTGGGTCAGCCGGTGGGTCACCAGCGCGTGGAAGCCCTTGTAGTAGAGCACCGGCTCCATGGCGCGCCGGGTGGCGGGGTCGCGGTCCACCACGGCCATGATGTCCGCGCGAACGGCCAGGGCGGCGCCTGGCTGGTCCAGCAGCACCCGCTCCAGACTGCGGCGCAGCAGCGTCCCGGGCAGGTCGGCATGGCCCAGCCGGTCGGCCACGCGGCTGGCCACCGCCGACTCCAGATGCTCGTGCTGCAGCACTGCCGCGTGCAGGAACCCGCCAAGCTCCGGCTCCCGCCGCGCGGCTTCCTCCGCTTCGCGCCGGATGCGTGACCACACGGGGTCGATGCCGGACATCGACTGCGGCTCGCCCCCTTCCGGGCGGTGCGGCGCATGCTGCGTCATGGCGACGGCCTTTCCAGCCAAACAAGGGCTACGGGTCTAGCATGGCCGGGGAAAGCTGACACGCGCACCGCCATACCGGACACGCCCCCTTGAATTCCGCGCCGAAGGCTGGGAAAAGGCTCCCCGCGCGGGTGTGGTGGAATGGTAGACGCGGCGGACTCAAAATCCGCTTCTGGTGACAGAGTGTCGGTTCGAGTCCGACCACCCGCACCAATCTCCCCGGCAGCCCGATGATCCGAACCTATCTGCCGCTGTTCGTCGCCATCGCCCTGGAAGTGATGGCCACCTCCGCCCTGCAGGCTTCGCAGCAGTTCACCCGACCCTGGCCGACGGCGCTGATGGCGCTGGGCTACCTGGGGGCCTTCTATTGCCTGTCCCTGGCGCTGCGCGGCATTCCGGTGGGCGTCGCCTACGCGATCTGGAGCGGCCTCGGCATCGTGCTGATCTCGGCCGTGGGCTGGGTCGCCTTCGGCCAGAAGCTGGACCTGCCGGCCATGATCGGCATCGGCATGATCCTGGCAGGGGTGTTGGTGGTGAATCTGTTTTCCGCCACGGCGGGGCATTGAGGGGGCCGCAGCCCCCTCGCCCGGTTCAGTTCTTGCCCATGTGGATCGGCGGCGACAGCCCTTCCGGCAGCGGGCAGACATAGGGGTGCACCTCCGTGCGCGCGGCGAGGTCGGCCTGTGCCGCTTTGATTAGCCCCGGGTCGCGCAGCGCGTCCACCGCCACGCCCGCCATCACCTTGGCCACGTGCACCATGCCCTTGTGCGCCAGCGGCGACTTGCCCTGCGCCGTGAGCTGCCAGGAATGCCCCGGCGTGCCGATGGCATAGGTCGCGCCCCGCGCCTGCACGGTGGGCACCACCCAGGACACGTCGCCCACATCCGTGGAGCCGACCATCTGCGCGCCCTTGGCTTCCAGCGGAATGATCTCGTCGGCCAGCGGAACGCCACGGCGCACCGGCACGCCGGCGCGGTTGAAGGCGGCGGCGATGTCGGCATCCGTCAACGTCTTCTGGATTTCGGCCGCGAAGGCGCGGTCGGCATCGTCGAAGGGCGGCGGGCCCAGCCGTTCCAGGTTGTTCTGCATGGCACGCTCCAGCGGCGCGTTGCCCAGCAGGTTGGACACGGCGGAAACGACCTTGGTGTCCACCGTGGTTTCCGTCATCAGCGCGGCGCCATCCGCGATCTTGCGCACGCGCTCCACCAGCCCGCGCAGGCCCGGCAGGTCCGTGGCGCGGATCAGGTAGCGCACGGTCGCCTTGCCCTGCACCACGTTGGGGGCAATGCCGCCGGCATCCAGATAGGCATAGTGGATGCGCGCGTCGCTCGGCATGTGTTCGCGCATGTAGTTGACGCCGACATTCATCAGCTCCACCGCGTCCAGCGCGCTGCGGCCCAGATGCGGCGCGGCGGCGGCATGGCTGGAACGGCCGGTGAAGGTGAAGTCGATGCGGGTGTTGGCCAGCGAATTCGCCTCGTTGACCACCGCGAAGGGCGCCGGGTGCCAGGAAATGGCGATATCCACGTCCTTGAAGGCCCCCTCGCGCACCATGAAGGCCTTGGCGGCGCCGCCTTCCTCGGCCGGGCAACCGTAGTAGCGCACGCGGCCCTTAAGGCCATTCGCGGCGAGGTAGTCCTTGACCGCGGCCGCCGCCAGCATGGCGCCGGAGCCGAGCAGGTTGTGGCCGCAGCCATGGCCATGCCCGGCGCCTGGGATCGGCCGGTGCTCGGCCACCCCCGCTTCCTGGGACAGGCCGGGCAGCGCGTCGTATTCGCCGAGAATGGCGATCACCGGCCCGTCCTCGCCCGCCTCGCCCATGATGGCGGTGGGAATGCCGGCGACGTTCTCGGTGATGCGGAAGCCCTGGGCGTCCAGCACCTTCTTGTGCTCGGCCACCGAGCGGTGCTCGTTGTAGGCCAGCTCCGGCATGCCCCACACCGTGTCGCTCAACTCGATGAAGGGCTGCTGCCGCTCATCGACAAGGCGCCAGATCTCTTCGGAATTCTGCACTTCGGGCACTCCCTGGAAAACGAACCTGCTTTCAGGGTGCGACCGGGTGCGCCGCTTGTCGAGGCAGGGGCGGCCATTTACCGCGCTTTAACCTTTGTCCCGTACACCGAGCAGCGAAGCATGGACTGAGCCATGCACCACGGCATGAGGATTTCCCGCCATGATGGTAACCGCCAACAGCGCGTCCGGGCTGATGAACGCCTGCCTTGACGCCATTCAACGCCTGCCGGTGCCGGGCCAGGACCCGGCCACGGTGGTCGCGCTCGCCGCGGTGTCCCCACCGGGCGGCAGCACGGCCCTGCCCGAGGTCTGCGATGCGGCGGTGAAGCAGCCGACAGCCGTGGTATCGCCGCTCAGCGGTACGCTGGCGCGGCAGGCCTATCAGGCACAGGCCGCGGCCGTGCGCCAGGGGCTAAGCTAGCGCGTGGCCAGAGCCTGCAGGCGGTCCAGCCCGTCCGCGTGGCCCAGCACCGCCGCCAGCTCGGCGCGGTTCAGGCCCCCCAGTGCCTCATCCAGGCTTTGCGCTTCTTCGGCCTTTGCCAGACCGACCAGCAGGTTGGGGTCGATCGGGTCCTGGCGTGGCCGGCGGGGGGCCGGCAGCATGCGGCGGTGCGCTTCCAGCAACGCCGGTTCCTGGAACAGCGCGCCAGGGCCGGCGGGCAGCGGCGTGCCGGCCCGGTCGCGGCGAAAGGCCACGGCATCGGTCAACACGCGGGGCGTGGCGCTTTCCTCCGGCACCAGCAGGAGGCCCAGCCTTTTCAATCCCAGCCCGATGCCGCGCCCGGCGGTGATCCAGGCCAAGGGAATGGCTAGCGTCAGCCCGAGCACCACCGGCGACATCCACAACGCCAGATAAGGCGACACCAGCCAGGCAATGCCGCCGAAAACCAGCCCAAACACCGTGTGGCGCCAGTACAGCCGCGCGATCTGCCCGAGCGGCATGCTGCCATCGTCACGCCGCTGCGCGGACCAACCGGAATCGCGGCCCATCAGGATCGAAACGACGTCGTAGCTCTGGGTCAGCATGGTGACGGGTGCGAGGAGGCCCGCGATCACCGTTTCGATCAGCATGGACACCAGCATGCGCAGCGCGCCGCCACTGCCGCGCCGGTCGCGGGCATGGAATAGCAACGCGAACCACGCCATCAGCTTGGGCGCCAGCAGAAGCGCCATGGTGCCGATGAACAGCCACATGGCGCGCACCGGGTCCACAGTCGGCCATTCCGGAAACAGCGTTGGCCCGGCGGGAAAGTATTCCGGGCGGATGAAGCGGGCCTGCAGCGACAGCAACACGCCGGTGACCAAGAAGATCAGCCAGATCGGCGCGGTGATGTAGCTGCCGATGCCGGTCATCAGGTGCAGGCGGCTGACGAAGTGCAGACCGCGCGTCGGCAGCACAGCCATGTGCTGCAGGTTGCCCTGGCACCAGCGGCGGTCCCGCACCGCAAGGTCCATCAACGAGGGCGGGCTTTCCTCGTAGGAGCCGCGCAGCCAGGGCACCATGTGGATGGCCCATCCGGCACGGCGCATCAGTGCCGCTTCCACGAAATCGTGGCTCATGATGTGCCCGCCCCAGGGCTTGCGCCCGGGCAGGTCCGGCAACCCCGCCGCGGAAGCGAAGGCCTGCGTGCGGATGATGGCGTTGTGGCCCCAGTAGTTGCCTTCCCCGCCGTGCCACCAGGCGATGCCCTCGGCGATCAGCGGGCCATACACGCGCCCGGCGAACTGCTGCATGCGGGCGAACAGCGTGGAGCCACCGGTGATGATCGGCAGGGTCTGTATCAGCCCCACATCTTCGTGCCGTTCCATCGCGTCGGCGAGGCGCAGGATGGTGTCGGCCTCCATCACGCTGTCGGCGTCCAGCACCAGCATCTGCGGATAGGCACCGCCCCAGCGGCGCACCCATTCGGCGATGTTGCCGGCCTTGCGCTCGGTATTCTTGGGGCGGCGGCGATAGAAGATGTTCTGCTCGTCACCCGTGCGGCGGCGCAGGTCCAGGAACGCGGCTTCCTCCGCGATCCAGGCGCCCGGCTCGGTGCTGTCGCTCAGGATGAAGATGTGGAAGCGATGCGTGGCGCCGGCCGCGACCAGCGAGGCATGGATCGCCTCCAGCCCCGCCATGACGCGGGACGGGTCCTCGTTGTAGGTCGGCATCAGCAGCGCGGTGACGGTCTGCGGGATCGGCGGCGGGCCGGACGCCTCGATGCCGAGCCGCCGGTCAGGCCCGGCGATCAGCCGCACAAAGCCGCAGCAGGCACTGACAAAGGACAGCGCGATCCAGGCGAACAGCACCACGAACAGCACCAGCACCAGAGCTTCCAGCACCGTCGGCTTACCGGAATTCAGCACCAGCGACATCTCGCGCGCCGCGAACAGCGTCAGCAACACCGCGCCGCCGATCACCAGCAGCCGGCGCAGCCAGCCCGCGACGGGGCGGGACGGCATGCCGCCGGCACGGCGCTGCGGCTTGGCGCGCAACGACTGCACCGGCATGTCCAGCGGCGCCTCGGGCGGCAGCGCGCGCCAGCCGCTGTCGCGCCCTAGGCCGTCCATCGATACAACCAGGTTTCGGCCAGCGGCATCTGACCCTGCCGCAGCTCGGCCCGCAGTTCCACCGACTTGGCATCGCCCGGGGCCAGCTCGAACGCGACGCGCCAGCCACCGTTCTCGGGGTTGCGATAGGCCACGGCGTTGCGGATCTCGCCGCTGTTGGCGGTGACAACCAGCTCCGGCTTGGCATCGGCCGGCAGGTCGCGCAGCGCTCCACCCATGGCGTCGAACACGAAGTAGCGCAGCCCCTGCTGCGAGCCCGCGCCGGAATACACCGCGGTGATGCGCGCCAGCGCCGTATCGACCGGAGCCTCATTGCACCAGTGCATGCGGAAAGTGTAGCGGTACTCGCCCTTGGCCTTCAGCGGGTCCTTGGGCCGCCAGAACGCCACGATGTTGTCATGGATCTCGCTGCTGGTCGGGATCTCGATCAGATGCACCGCACCCTGGCCCCAGTCGCCGATCGGCTCGATCCAAAGGCTCGGGCGCTTCTCGTAGCGCGCTTCCAGATCCTCGTAGGAGGCGAAGTCACGGCGCCGCTGCATCAGGCCGAAGCCACGCGGATTGCTGTCGCCGAACACGGAGATCTGCAGGTCGCGGGGGTTGTTCAACGGGCGCCAGATACGCTCGCCCCGGCCGGTCAGCAGCAGCAGGCCGTCGCTGTCATGCACGCCGGGGCGCCAGTCGTCGCGCCCGGTGCGGTTGAGCGGCGAGAACCAGAACATGCTGGTCAGCGGCGCGACGCCCACGGTGGTGATGTCCACGCGCGGGAACACGGTGGATTCCACATCGAACACCGTGGTCGTGCCAGGGCGGATGGCGAAGCGGAAGGCGGCGGCGCAGGACGGGCTGTCCAGAAGCGCGTGCACAGTGATGGCGTTGACGCCTTCGCGTGGCTTTTCCACCCAGAAGGCGCGGAACAGCGGGAATTCCTCGCCCCTGCCTTCCGCCGTGTTGAGCGCCAGCCCGCGGGCGGACAGGCCGTAGATCTGCCCCTTGGCGACCGCGCGGAAATAGCTGGCGCCGAGGAAAGCGCAGATCTCGTCGTAGTAATCCGAGCGGTTGATGGGGCCGTGCAGACGGAAGCCACCGAAGCCCAGATCCTCGTTCGGCGGACGCTGCATGTTCTGGAAGGTGAACAGATCCGGGGTGTAGCGGATCGGCCGCGCCAGGCCGTCCGCCACCTCGTACATGTCGACGCGCGACTTGTACAAGAAGCCGCGGTGGAACAGCTGCATCTGGAACGGCAGCCCTTCCGGGCGCCACAGCGCCTGGTCCGGGCGGAAGCGGATGTCGCGGTACTGGTCGTAGCCGAGATCGGACAGCGGGCCGGGCAGCGCGTCGGGCGGCGCCTTGTAGGGCTGCGCCGCCAAAGCGCGCGCGGCCTCGCGCACCGTGCTGCCGGGATCGAAGGGCAATTCATTGGGGCCTGCCGCGTGCGCTTCGGACAGGTGCGCCGTTTCCTCCGCCATGAAGAGCGTGGAAAGCGATACGGCGGCCAAAAGGGCGTCGCGGCGGGTCACGTTCTGAAAAATCCCCTAATTCAAGTGGCCAGCGAACACTGCGCTGAAGGCGAAGTTGCGGCACGCCCGCGCCATTCGTGCGGCACGGCCCACACAGCAACGCTCAAGCCGGGTGAAAGTTTCCGTCGTCACCGAGGATTGAGAGAATGCCGGTGCGGATGTCGAAGCTGCCACCGGTCAGTTGCAGACTGCCGTCCGCCAGGCGATCCGCCACCCACGGAAAGCCCCGAAGATTGCGCAGAGACAGCTTAACGGTTTCCTGCTCGCAGGCCGTTTGCGCGTCCGCCGGCTCGCAGGCCAGCGCCCGTTCCCGCGCTTGGCGGGCAATGCGCATCCAGGGCTCCACGAAGTCCTGCGCCGTGACGGGAAAGCCGTTCAGCAAAGCGTGGACACCGCCGCACATGGCATGCCCCAGCACGATGATGCGCGGCACCTGAAGCACCCGCACGGCGAATTCCAGCGCTGCCGAGGTGCCGTGGTAGTCGCCGTCCGGCTGGTAGGGCGGCACGAGGTTCGCGACGTTGCGGATAGTGAACAGCTCGCCCGGCGCGGCGCCGAACACCATGGAGGGATCGACGCGGCTGTCCGAGCAGCTGATCACCAGGGCACGCGGGCTTTGGCCATCGCGCGCCAGCGTCTCGAACAGCTTGCGCCGCTCGGGCCATACCTCGGTGCGGAACTGCCGGTAGCCGGCAAAGAATTCTTCTAGCCCGCTGTCTTCCATCGCCATGCCGCGCGCTCCGCTGCTGTTCTGCCGGCTCTCTAGGGCAGATTGTGCACTGCGGGAAATGGGCGAATGGCAGGGTCAATCAACGGGCAAGGCACTGAAGCCGGTGGGCAGCCCCAGGGCCGGCGCCAGCTCTCCGGCCAGCCGATCGGCCAGCGCGGCGGCCTGCTGCTGCAAGGCCCGCAGCGTGGCGCGGCGTTCTGGCACCGCCTCGCCGAACGCCGCCTCGGCCGGCCATGGCAATGTCGCCGCGAGGACGACCCGGTCGAATTCCTGCCCCAGCGACAAGGCCAGCGCCCCCTGCCCGTCGCGTTCCAGCGCTGGCGCGAAGCCGGAGCGGAACATCTGCCGGGCCGCCGCCATCTGCGCCACCCATGCCCGCCCGGACAAACCGGCGCGCCAGTTTTCCAGCCGGTCCATCGACCCGGCCTGCAAAGCGTCGGCCAGGGCGGGGCCCGCCACCTGGCGCACCGCAAGCTGCAAGGCCCGCAGCAGCTCCTGCGTCGCATCGCGCGGCGCGGCATAAGGCGGCCGCGGGTCGATCATCACGCTGGCGAAGGGTTCCGGGCCAGCGGCCCAGGCTTCCAGCAGGTCCCGCCCGATCGCGGCCAGGGTGGCACCGATCGCGCCCAGCAACGCGGCCCGGTACGCGGCCTCCGCATCGGCGGCGGCCAGGCGGGACGCGGCTTCCGGGCCGAACAGCAGCCGCTCGGCCGCCGGCAGGCCCAGCGTCGCCACGTTGGACAAAGTGTCCGACCGCACTTCCAGCAGAGTGGCGTCCCGCCGCCGCACGGCGGTGTCCAGGGACTGGCCGATCACGTCTCCCGGCCCCGGCCAGGATTGCACGCGCGGCGCGCGGCTAAACATCGCGGCCGGACCGAAGCGGAGCGCGCGCACCGCCTGCCAGGCCAGCATCGCCTCCGCCCAGTTCTGGCGCGCGGCCGCCAGCGGCGCCGCCTCGCCCGGGGATTTGGCCAGGGCCGCCAACGCTGCCGCGAAGCCGCCCGCGGCCGACGCGAAGCCGCGGTATCCGGGCAGCACCGCGCCTTCCACCACCGCCTTGTTCAGGGCGCGCAGGCTCGCCTCGTCCGGCACGGCGCGGGCGGGAAACGCCGCCAGCACCAGGGGCGCGGCGAGCAACAGGCGGCGGTGCATCGGCAATGGGCCTCCGGTTCGGCGCAGCATGGCACAGCCGGGCGGTCCGGGCAGCCCCACCCGCACCGGGGGCACGCGGTCGATTGTGTCTTTGCTGCCACAACGAGGCGATCTCGGTGCCGCCACGTTGACGCTCGCCTTTTCTGCGAATCATAATGAAACTCATTCTCAACTAATGAGGCGATCATGGCACGGCGTCAGGGGTCTGGGCGGCACGGTTCAACGCGGGGGGAAGGCCGCACGGGCACTCTGTCCCAGGCGGCGATGATGGCCGGCGCCGCCATGGCCGTGCCGATGGGGGCCGGCGCCATGGCCCAGGGCGCGAACAGCACGCCGGAAGCCCCGGTCATGCTGCCCACCGTGCAGGTGCAGGGCGAGGCACCCCCCAACACCCTGCGCCGCGCCGCGCCCGTGAACCGCCTGCCCGGCACCGTGCAGGACACGCCGCAAACCATCACCGTCATCCCGCGCGAGGTGCTGGAGCAACAGAACGTCACGACCCTGGAAGAGGCGCTGCGCAACGTCCCCGGCGTGACCGTCTCGATCGGTGAAGGCAATGGCGGCGTCAACGGCGACCAGTTCCGCATCCGCGGCTTCAGCGCGCAGGACGACGTGTATGTCGACGGGCTGCGCGACTTCGGCTCCTACCAGCGCGACGCCTTCACCTTCGAGGACGTGTCCGTCATCAAGGGCCCGTCCGGCTACGCACTCGGCACCGGCACGGTGGGCGGCGCCATCGCGGTGGGCAGCCGTACCCCGCACCTGGGCGACAGCCTGGGCGCCACCGTCACCGGCGGCAGCGGCCCCTTCGCGCGCGGCACGCTGGACCTCAACAAGCAGTTCAGCGACACCGGCGCGGTGCGGCTGAACCTGATGGGCCAGGCCAACCGCGCGGTGGACCGCGACAGTCCCACCGGCCACCGTTGGGGCGTGGCGCCTTCGGTTTCCTTCGGGCTCGGCACCGACACCACCTTCACCGCCGAATACCTGCATTATGAATACGACGTGCCGACCGATGCCGGCGTGCCGCTGATCACGCTGCCGGGCCAGCGGATCGCCCGCCCCATCACCGAATACGGCCTGCCGCGCAGCACCTGGTACGGCAGCCGCAACGACCGCGACCGCGTGCAGGTGGACCGGCTGACCGCGCGGCTGTCGCACCAGGCCAATGAATGGCTGACCATCGCCAACGACACGCGCGCCACCTGGGTGGACCGCGATTTCGCCTACAGCATCGTCGGCTGCGATGCCGCCTGCACCACCAGCTTCCTGCGCGGCGGCAACCCGACCCTGACGCCGAGCGGCGCCGGCAACCCCTACAGCCAGCAGACCTGGGCCCTGCAGAACGTCACCACCGCCACCGCCAAGTTCACCACCGGCCCGCTGCGGCACGAGCTGACGGGCGGCATCGACATCTGGCACCAGGACACCGACCGCGAGGGCTTCGGCTACACCACCGCCGCGACCACCAACCTGCGGCCGCAATCCGTCTTCCCCCGCCGCGGCCTGACGGGCCCGACCAACAAGCGGAATGGCGAGGTCACCGCCTACGGTGCCTTTGTGAACGAAAGGCTGTGGCTGATCCCGGAGCTGTCGGTCGTCGGCGGCGTGCGCGTCACCCGCTATGAAACGGACTACACCGCCGGGGCCCCCGGGCAGGTGCTGACCAGCGACATCGACGGCGATTCCACCTCGGTCGACCCGCGCGCCGCCGTGATCTTCGAGCCAACGCGCAACCAGACCTATTACGCCAGCTACTCCACCTCCTCGACACCGCCGGGCTCGCTGTTCTTCACGCAGCCCTCGACCGTCGGCGGCTTCCGCAGCAACTACGATCCGGAGCGCAACACGGTCTATGAGATCGGCGCCAAGATCAACGTGCTGGACGGCGGCCGCCTGGGCCTGACCGGTGCGCTGTACCGCGTGGACAAGAAAAACGCCGAGGATGTCGACCCGTTGGGGGGCGAACGGTTCGCGTCCTCGGATGTCCAGCGCAACCAGGGCATCGAGCTGGGCATCAGCGGCTTGATCACCCCGGTCTGGACCATCAATGCCAGCTACACCGCGATGGACAGCGAAACCCGTCAATCTCGAACCGCCGCCAATGTCGGCAAGCGGGTGCAGTACGTGCCGGAGAACGCGGCAGCGCTGTGGACCACCTATGAGATCAATCGCGGCGAGCCCTGGAACCTCACGGTCGGCGGCGGCTTCACCTGGCGGGACAAGGTGTTCCTGAACGCCGCCAACACGGCCGAGGCGCCGGCCAACTTCTCGTTGGACGGGGTGATCTCGCACAAGATCAACGACAACCTCCGCGTCCAGGTGAACGGCTACAATCTTTCCGACGAGCGCAACTACGGCTCGCTGTTCGGCACCCGCGTCCTGCCGGCCGCCGGGCGCACCGTGCTGGTGTCCCTGAACGCCGAGTTCTGACGCCACCCTGCCGTGCCGACCCGGAAGGGGCCGCCCGCGCGGCCCCTTCCGCCGTTCCTGCCAAGCGAGGCCCGCCGCATGCTGATCCGCATCCCCCAGCTCCTGTCGCCGGACGAGGTGGCGCATTGCCGCACCGTGCTGGAAGCCGCCGAATGGACCGACGGCCGCGCCACCGCCGGCGAGCAGTCGGCCCTCGCCAAGTTCAACCTGCAGGTCCCCGAGGCCTCGCCCCAGGCGCGCCAGCTGGGCGAGCTGGTGTTGCGCGCGCTGGGGCGCAACGCCGAGTTCACCGCGGCCGCGCTGCCGCTGCGGGTCTATCCGCCGATGTTCAACCGCTACGACGCCGGCATGACCTTTCGCGCCCACGTGGACAACGCCATCCGCCACGTGCCCGGTGGCGGGCGGCTGCGCACCGACGTGTCCTCCACCCTGTTCCTGTCCCCGCCCGGCGACTACGACGGCGGCGAGCTGGTGATCGAGGACACCTACGGTACCCAGAGCATCAAGCTCGATGCCGGCGACCTGGTGCTCTACCCCGCCACCAGCCTGCACAGCGTCCGGCCCGTCACCCGCGGCAGCCGATGGGCCAGCTTCTTCTGGATCCAGTCCATGGTGAAGGACGATGGCCGGCGTGGCCTGCTGTATGGCCTGGACCAGGGCATCCGCCGGGTGCGGGCGCAGTTGCCGGACGACGACGCGGGGGTGCTGGCGCTGACCGCCAGCTACCACAACCTTTTGCGGCAATGGGTGGAGATGTAGCTAGCCCGCGGCCGCCAGAAAGCGCGCCGCGCCGTCCACCAGGACGCGGGCGCCCATCGCCAGATCCTCGTCCGCCGTGTTTTCCGCCCAGTGGTGGCTGATGCCGCCGATCGAGGGCACGAACAGCATCACCGCCGGCATGTGCCGGGCCATGTACTGCGCGTCGTGCCCGGCGCCGCTGGGCAGGCGCTGCCAGCGCCCGGGCGCCGCGGCCTCGGCCGCCGCGTCCAGCGATGCCATCAGCCGCTCGTCACTCAGGGCGGGGGTGGAGCGGCCGAGGATCCGCAGCTCCGTTTCGCAGCGCTCGCGCCGGTTGCTGTCCTGCACCAGGCGCCGCAGCGCCGCGTCCAGCCGCTGCAGCACCTCCGTCTCGATGTCGCGGAACTGGAACAGCACCTCGGCCCGGCCGGGAATGATGCTGGACGCCCCCGGGTCCAGCGCGATGCGCCCGCAGGTCCAGGTCGTGCGGGGGCCGCAATGGCGGGGAAACTCGGCATCGATGGCGGCCAGCAGGCGCACGGCGGTCAGCCCGGCGTCGCGCCGCTCGGCCATGGTGGTGCCGCCGGCATGGTCCTGCATGCCCGTCACCACCAGCTTGTATTGCCAGATGGCGACGATGCCCGTGACCACGCCCACCTGGTGCCCGGCGCGCTCCAGCTGCGTGCCCTGCTCGATGTGCATTTCCAGGAAGCCTTTGTAGCGGCCGGTGTCGAGTTGCAGGCGCGGCAGGCCGGACAGCCCGGCGCCGGCCAGCGCATCGCGCAGCTTCTGGCCGCCGGCGCCCACCTGCCCGTCGATCTCCGCCTCCTCCAGCTCGCCGATGCTGGACCGGCTGCCCAGGAAGCTGCCGAAATGCCCTTCCTCGTCCGCGAAGGCGATCACGTCCACCGGCAGCCCGGCGCGTGCCATGGCCAGGGCACCCACCACGCCCAGCGCCCCGTCCAGCCAGCCGGCCTCGTTCTGGCTCTCGATATGGCTGCCGGCCAGCAGGTGCGGCCCGGGGCCGGGATGGCGGCCGAACACGTTGCCGATGCCGTCGATGGAGGCCTCCAGCCCCGCCTCGCGCATCTTGTCCATCAGCCAGCGGCGGGACTCCATGTCCTGCGGGCTGTAGGTCGGGCGGTGCACGCCCGTCTTGAAGGCGCCGATCCGCCGCAGCTCGTGCAGGTCCTGGAGAAAGCGGGCGGTATCGGCTTCGGGCATGGCGGCGGGCTCCGGTGTTGCACGGTGCCAGCCTAGGTCAGCGGGCTTCCAGCGTCAGCCCGCCATCGACCACCAGCGTCTGCCCCGTGACCATGCCGGCGCCGGCCAGCAGAAACAGGATCACCTCGGCCAGGTCCTCCGGCTGGCAGCGGCGCTTCAGCAGGGCCTTGGCGGCGGAGGCGGCACGGCGTTCCTCCGTCCATTCCACCATCCAGGGGCTGTCCACCGCGCCGGGGGCGACGGCGTTGACCCGCACGGCGGGCGAGAGAGCGCGCGCGAGGTTCTTGGTCAGGCTGATCACGCCGGCCTTGCTGGCGCCATAGGCCATGGAGCTGCCCGGGCTGTCGATGCCGGCGATGGAGGCAACATTGACCACCGCGCCGCCCGCCGCCGAAAGCGCGGGCGCCGCCGCCTTGGCGCAGCGGAAGGTGCCCAGCAGGTTGACCTCCAGCACCGTTCGCCACAGCGCCTCGTCCATGCGGTCCAGCGCCGCGGGCGGGATCAGGGTGCTGGTGCCGGGGGTGCCGGCGTTGTTGACCAGGAAGTCCAGCCCGCCCAGCGCGGCGATGGCATCCGCCACCATGCGGGGGCCGTCCATCGCGTCGCCCACGTCGCCGGGGGCTGCCAGCACGTCGTGGCCGCCGGCCCGCAGCTCGGCCAGCACGGCTTCGGCCCGCGCGTCGCCCGGCAGGTGGTTCACCGCCACGCGGGCGCCGGCCCCGGCCAGCATCCGCACCACCGCCAGCCCGATGCCGGAGGCACCGCCCGTCACCAGCGCCCGCCGCCCCCGCAGCTCAAATCGGATCATCCGCCGCCTCCCGGTTTTGTTCGCCAGCCTGCGGGGGCAAGCCTGCCCTGTCGAGGCTTTGCTTGCGCTTCCGTTTCCCCTCCGCTACCGCCCGCGGGTTCCCATGACCCAGACCGATGCACCCGCCCTCCCCCCGTTGCGGGCCGAGGATTTCGACTTCGCCCTGCCGGAGGCGCTGATCGCCCAGGCCCCGGCGCGGCCGCGCGATTCCGCGCGCCTGCTGGTGGTGGAACCGGCCGGGACACGCGACCTCGGCGTGGCCGACCTGCCCGGCCTGCTCGGCCCCGGCGACCTGATGGTGGTCAACGACACCCGCGTCATCCCCGCCCGGCTGCGGGCCCGGCGTGGCGAGGCGCGGATCGAGATCATGCTGAACCGTGCCGAGGCCGGCGGCACCTGGCACGCCCTGGTGCGCGGCGCCAAGAAGCTGCGCGCGGGCGACGTGCTGGCCATCGACGGCGCGCCGGAGCTGGCGCCGCGCGTGCTGGAGAAGCAGGAGGGCGGCGCCGTGCTGCTGGACTTCGGCCCCGACCAGGCGCTGCTGGCGGCGGCGCTGGAAAAGGCGGGCGAGATCCCCCTGCCCCCCTACATCGCCCGCCCCGATGGCCCGACCGAACAGGACCGCGCCGACTACCAGCCGATTTTCGCGCGCCAGCCCGGCGCAGTCGCGGCGCCCACCGCCAGCCTGCACTTCACCCCTGGTCTGCTGGAGGCGCTCGCCGCGCGCGGCGTGCGGCAGGTGGAAGTGACGCTGCATGTCGGCGCCGGCACCTTTCTGCCGATCCGCACTGAGGACCCGCGCGCCCACAGGCTGCATTCCGAATGGGGCGAGGTGACGCCGGAGGCGGCGGCCGCCATCAACAACACCCGCGCGGCGGGCGGGCGCATCGTGGCGATCGGCACCACCGCGCTGCGGCTGCTGGAAAGCGCGGTGGACGAGGCCGGCACCATCCACCCCTTCCAGGGGCTGACCGACATCTTCCTGCTGCCGGGCCACCGCTTCCGCTCGGCGGACGTGCTGCTGACCAACTTCCATTTGCCGAAGTCCAGCCTGTTCATGCTGGTGTCGGCCTTTTCCGGCACGGCGCGGATGCGCGCGGCCTACGAGCACGCGGTGGCCCAGGGCTATCGCTTCTATTCCTACGGCGATGCCAGCCTGCTGTTCCGGGAGAATGCCCTGTGACTTTGTCCTGGAGCTGCCAGTGCCGCGATGGCCATGCCCGCGCCGGCACGCTGCACACCGCGCATGGCGCGGTGCAGACGCCGGTCTTCATGCCCGTCGGCACCGCCGGCACGGTCAAGGCCATGACGGCGGATGCGGTGCGCGCCACCGGCGCCAGCATCGTGCTGGGCAACACCTACCACCTGATGCTGCGCCCGGGCGCCGAGCGCGTCGGGCGGCTGGGTGGCCTGCACAAGATGATGGACTGGCAGGGACCGATCCTGACGGATTCCGGCGGCTTCCAGGTGATGTCGCTGAGCAAGCTGCGGAAGATGGACAGGGACGGCGTCACCTTCCAAAGCCACATCAACGGCGAGAAGTTCCGCCTGACGCCGGAGCGGAGCATCGAGATCCAGCACCTGCTGGATGCCGACATCACCATGTGCTTCGACGAGTGCATTCACTTTCCGGCCAGCCATGAGGAAGCCGCCCGCGCCATGCGGCTCTCCATGGCCTGGGCGAAGCGCTCACGCGATGCTTTCACCCCGCGCGAGGGCTACGGGCTGTTCGGCATCCAGCAGGGCAGCACCTTCGAGGATTTGCGCGCCGAAAGCGCCAAGGCGCTGACCGACATCGGCTTCGAAGGCTACGCCATCGGCGGCTTGGCCGTCGGCGAGGGACAGGAGGAGATGTTCCGCACGCTGGACTTCTCCGTGCCCATGCTGCCGGAAACGCATCCGCGTTACCTGATGGGCGTCGGCACGCCCTCCGACCTGATCGGCGCCGTGCGGCGCGGCGTGGACATGTTCGACTGCGTGATCCCGACCCGCTCGGGCCGCACCGGGCGCGGCTATACCAGCGCCGGCATTCTGAACATGCGCAACGCCAAGCATGCGGACAACCTGGAGCCGCTGGACCCGGAGTGCGACTGCCCGGCCTGCACGCGCCACACGCTCGCCTACCTGCACCACCTGTTCAAGGCAGGGGAAATGCTGGGGCCGATGCTGCTGACCTGGCACAACATTCGTTACTACCAGACGCTGATGGCCCGCCTGCGCGCCGCCATCGTCGCCGGCCGCTTCGAGGAAGAGGCCGCCGCCATCGAGGCCGGCTGGGCCGCCAAGGGGGAGATCGCCGCATGAGCAGCAGCCACGACGTGTCCGGCCTGACGATGCTGGGCAGCCAGACCGCGCAGCCCGCCAGCCCGGAGCAGGCGGTGCTGGAGCGCGTGCCCACGCCGCATCCCGGCCTGCGCTACTGCATCCGCTTCACCGCGCCGGAATTCACCTCGCTCTGCCCGATGACCGGCCAGCCGGACTTCGCGCATCTGGTGATCGACTACATCCCCAATGAGTGGATTGTCGAAAGCAAGAGCCTGAAGCTCTTTCTCACCTCCTTCCGCAACCACGGCGCCTTCCACGAGGCCTGCACGGTGGGCATCGGGGCGCGCCTCGTCGAAACGCTGTCGCCGCACTGGCTGCGCATCGGCGGCTACTGGTATCCGCGCGGCGGCATCCCGATCGACGTCTTCTGGCAAACCGGCACGCCGCCCGAGGGCGTCTGGGTGCCGAACCAGGACGTGCCCAACTACCGTGGCCGGGGATAACGCCGCCCGCATCCGCGCGAAGGCGCTGGAAATCGGCTTCGATGCGGTGGGCTTCGCGCCCGCGCATCTGGGGCCGGAGGTACGGGCGCGGCTGGACGCCTTTCTGGCCGCCGGCATGCAGGGCGAGATGGGCTGGCTGGCCGACCGCGCCGAGCAGCGGGCCCAGCCGAAGGCGCTGTGGCCGGAGGCCGCCTCGGTCATCGCGCTCGGCATGAACTACGGGCCGGAGGAGGACCCGCTGGCGGTGCTGCGGCAGCCGGACCGCGGCGGCATCAGCGTCTATGCCCGGCACCGCGACTACCACGACGTCGTCAAGAAGCGGCTGAAGATGCTGGCGCGCTGGATGGTCGAGGAATGGCGCGGCAGTGAGCTGAAGGTCTTCGTCGACACCGCCCCCGTG
Organism: Roseomonas haemaphysalidis; assembly: GCF_017355405.1. Taxonomy (NCBI): domain Bacteria; kingdom Pseudomonadati; phylum Pseudomonadota; class Alphaproteobacteria; order Acetobacterales; family Roseomonadaceae; genus Roseomonas; species Roseomonas haemaphysalidis. Next base: position 2,177,929 of record NZ_CP061177.1, on the reverse strand, counting down.
GCGGAAAAGCCGCTGGCGCAAGAGGCCGGCATCGGCTGGCAGGGCAAGCACAGCAACCTGGTGTCCCGCGAATTCGGCTCCTGGCTGTTCCTGGGCGAGATCTACACCACCCTGGACCTCGCCCCCGACGGCGCCGAGGTGGACCATTGCGGGCGCTGCACCCGCTGCCTCTCGGCCTGCCCGACCGATGCCTTCGTCGGCCCCTACCGGCTGGATGCCCGGCGCTGCATTTCCTACCTGACCATCGAGCACAAGGGGCCGATCCCGGAGGAATTCCGGGTGGCCATGGGCAACCGCATCTATGGCTGCGACGACTGCCTCGCCGTCTGCCCCTGGAACAAGTTCGCGCAGCGCGGGGCCGAGCCCGCGCTGGTGGCGCGGGAAGACCTGAACGCGCCGCGCCTCGCGGAACTCGCGGTGCTGGATGACGCGGCGTTCCGCGCGCTGTTTTCCGGCTCGCCCGTCAAGCGCATCGGGCGCGACCGCTTCGTGCGCAACGTGCTGAACGCCATCGGTAATTCCGGCTCGCCCACGCTGCGCGAGGTGGCGCGGGCGCTGTGCGACGACCCGGCCGAGGTGGTGGCCGATGCCGCCCGCTGGGCCGTGCAACGACTGGAGACGACATCATGACCGAACGTGCGCTGGTGCTGTTCAGCGGCGGCCAGGATTCCGCCACCTGCCTCGCCTGGGCGCTGGACCGCTTCGACCATGTGGAAACGCTGGGCTTCGACTACGGCCAGCGCCACCGGGTGGAGCTGGAGGTCCGCGCCGCCTTTCGCGCCGACATCGCCCGCGGCTTTCCCGCCTGGGCGCCGAAGCTCGGCGAGGACCACACGCTGAAGCTCGACGCGCTGGCCGCGGTGTCCGACACGGCGCTGACCCGGGACACCGAGATCGCCATGCGGGCGGATGGTCTGCCCAACACCTTCGTGCCCGGCCGCAACCTGATCTTCCTGACCTTCGCCGCCGCGCTGGCCTTTCGCCGGGGCCTGCGTCACATCGTCACCGGCGTGTGCGAAACAGATTTTTCCGGCTACCCCGACTGCCGGGACGATACCATCAAGGCGCTGCAGGTGGCACTGAACCTCGGCATGGAGAAGCGCTTCGTGCTGCACACGCCGCTGATGTGGATCGACAAGGCCGAGACCTGGCGGCTGGCCGAGCGGCTCGGCGGCGCCGCATTGGTCGGGGCGGTCGTGGAAGACACCCACACCTGCTACCTCGGCGACCGCGCGCACCGCCACGCCTGGGGCCACGGCTGCGGCACCTGCCCGGCTTGCGAGTTGCGCGCGAAGGGCTTCGCGGAGTATCGAGCGGGCACCTGACGCGCGGGGGTTCGCCGCGCGGCCAACACGCGGATGCACCCGCCCCGTCATGGGAAAACTCGCAAGATGACCGACACCCGCCGGCTGGAGGGTTTCGCCGCCCTCGTGGCATTCGGCCTGACCATCCCCGCCGCGAACTGGCTGATCGGCAACGCCGGCAGCGTCTGCGTGCCACAGGGCCCGTGCCTGATCCCGGTGGCGCCGGGCGTCATGGCACCCTCCGGCGTGCTGATGATCGGCCTCGCCCTGGTATTGCGCGACCTGGTGCAGCGGCGCCTCGGCCTGGGCTGGGCCTGGCTCGCCATCCTGGCCGGCACCGCCATCTCGGCCACGCTGGCGCCGCCCGCGCTGGTGGTGGCCTCGGCCGCCGCCTTTCTGATCAGCGAAACGGTGGACCTCGCCGTCTACACGCCGTTGCAGCGGCGCCATCTGGTGCTGGCGGTGCTGTTGTCCGGCCTCGCCGGGCTGGTGGTGGATAGCGTGGCGTTCCTGTTCATCGCCTTTGGCGACCTGTCCTTCCTGCCTGGGCAGGTGCTGGGCAAGCTGTGGATGATCCTGCTGGCCCTGCCCCTGGTGGCCTGGCTGCGCCGCGCGGATGCGCGCCGCGGCATCCTGCCGGCCTGATCGCCTTCGGCGGCAAGCCGCGCTAGGCTGCCGCCGATGGACGCCATGACCGAATCCGCCGAATGGCCAGCCCTGCTCGCGACACGCGGCGGGGCCGGCGTCGTGCCGGATGGTCCGCTCGGCCGGCTTTTCGCGCCCGTGCTGTCCCCGCCCACCGCGCCGGATGGCTGCACCGTGCTGGGCCGGCTGGCGCAAACGCTGGACGGGCGCATCGCCACGGCCTGCGGCGCCAGCCAGTGGATCGGCGGCCCCGGCGACATCCTGCACACCCACCGGCTGCGCGCGCTGTGCGACGTGGTGCTGGTCGGCGCCGGCACCGTGAAGCATGACGACCCCCGCCTGACCACCCGCGAATGCCAAGGCCCAAGCCCCGTGCGGGTGGTGGTCGATACCGACCGGCGCCTTGGCACCGGCTATCGCGTCTTTCGCGAGGGTCCGCCCACCCTGCTGGCCTGCGCCACCGATGCCCCCGGCCACGACCCGCACGGCACGGCCGAGGTGCTGCGCCTGCCGCGCAACGCCGCCGGCGGGCTGGACCTGCCGGCCCTGCTCGCCGCCCTGGCGGCGCGCGGGCTGCGCCGCATCTTCGTGGAAGGCGGCGGGCTGACCGTGTCCCGCTTCCTGGCGGCGGGCTGCCTGGACCGGCTGCATGTCACGGTGGCACCGGTGCTGCTGGGCTCGGGCATTCCCGCCTTCACCCTGCCGCAGGCGGCGCGCATCGCGGATGGGCTGCGCTTCGCCTGGGGCGTCCACACGCTGGGGGAGGATGTGTTGTTCGACATCGCCCTGCACCGCGCCCGCCCGACGATCTGCGAGGCCACGCCGTGAGGGCGCGCGCCCTTTGGGCCACCGCCCCCGGGCAATGCGAGATCCGCGAGGAAACGCTGCCCGTGCCCGCACCCGACCAGGTGCTGGTCCGAACGCTGGCCAGTGGCATCTCGCGCGGCACGGAACGGCTGGTGCTGTCGGGCCATGTTCCGCCCAGCCAGCACGCCATCATGCGCGCGCCGCTGCAGGCCGGCGATTTTCCGTTTCCGGTGAAATACGGCTACGCGGCGGTGGGCACGCTGGCCGATGGCCACCGCGTCTTTTGCCTGCACCCGCACCAGGACCTGTTCCTGGCGCCGCGCGGCCTGTGCGTGCCAGTGCCGGACGGCGTTTCCAGCCACCGCGCCGTGCTGGCCGCCAACATGGAAACCGCGCTGAACATCCTGTGGGACGCCGCGCCGCTGGCGGGCGAGCGGGTGCTGGTGGTGGGCGGCGGCGTGGTGGGGCTGCTGGCCGCCTGGCTGCTGGCGCGCATTCCCGGCGCGGTGGTCACGGTGGCCGACACGGACCCGCTGCGGCGTGAGGTCGTGGAGCGCCTGGGCGCCCGCTTCGCCACGCCGGACCAAGCGCCGGCGGAGCAGGAGCTGGTGGTGCATGCTTCCGCCAGCGCCGCCGGCCTGCGTCTGGCGCTTGCCCGCGCGGCCTTCGAGGCCCGCATCCTGGAAGCCTCCTGGCACGGCGATGCCGAGATCGGCCTGCCGCTGGGCGAAGCCTTCCACAGCAAGCGGCTGCGGCTGCTGTCCACCCAGGTGGGCGCCGTGTCTCCCGCCATGCGCGGCCGCCGCACGCATGCCGAGCGCATGGCGCTGGCACTCGACCTGTTGCGCGACCCTGTGCTGGACGTGTTGTGCGGCCCCACCCTGCCCTTTGAGCAGTTGCCCGCCCGTTACGCCGCCATCCTCGCGCCGCCCGCCCGGGGCCAGGCCGCCCCGCTTTGCCCTGTCGTCATCTATTGAAAGACCGCCACGCATGTACAGCCTGACCGTCGCCGACCACGTCATGGTCGCCCACAGCTTCAAGGGCGAGGAATTCGGCCCGGCGCAGCGCGTGCACGGCGCAACCTTCGTGGTGGAGGCGGAATTCCGTGCCGAGAAGCTGGACCGCCTGAACCTGCTGATCGACATCGCCGCCGCCCGCGTGGAGCTGCGCAAGATCCTGGACGGCTTCGACTACAACAACCTGGACGACATGGGCATCTTCGCAGGCCAGAACACCAGCACGGAGTTTCTGTGCTCCTATATCCATGGCGAGCTGGTCAGGGCGATCAGGGACGGCCGCTTCGGCGAGGGCGCGCGCGCCGTGCAGTCCATCAAGGTGCTGCTGCGCGAAAGCCCGCTGGCCTGGGCCGCCTATGAGGCCGCGCTCTGATGAAGCTGGCGCTGCTGGTCCCCGGGCCGTTCAGCACCGTCTCGGGCGGCTATGGCTATGACCGCCGGCTGGTGGAGGGTTTCCGCGCCGCGGGGCATGAGGTGAGCGTGGTCGAGCTGGAAGGCCGCCACCCGCTGCCGGATGACGCCGCCACCGCCGCCGCGCGCGCCGCGCTGGACCGCGTGCCGGCCGACACGCGCCTGATCATCGACGGCCTCGGCCTGCCCGCCTTCGCGCCGTTCGCGGATGAATTGGAGCAACGCGGCGCCATCGGCCTGATCCACCACCCGACGGCGATCGAGCCCGGCGTGCCGGACGAAGACCGCGCGCGGCTCAAGCAACTGGAAGCCGCGTTGTTTCCGCGCATGGCGCGCCTCGTCACCACCTCCCGCCTCACCGCCGACCGGCTGCCACTGGAGTTTCCGGTTTCCGCCGAGAAGATCGGCGTGGTGGAGCCGGGCACCGACCCGGCGGAACGCTCGCGCGGCTCGGGCGGGCCGGGCTGCGCCATCCTGTCCGTCGGCGTGCTGACGCCGCGCAAGGGGCACGACGTGCTGTTGCGCGCCCTGGCCCGCCTGACCGATCTGGACTGGACGCTGACCATCGCCGGTGCGCCGCGCGACCGGACCCACGCGCAAACCCTGGCCGCGCTGGCCGAGGAGCTTTCCATCGCCGGCCGCGTCACCTTCGCGGGGGAGGTGGACCAGCCGGCGCTGGAAGCCTTCTACGCCGGGGCCGACCTTTTCGCGCTGGCCACGCATTGGGAAGGCTATGGCATGGCGGCGGCGGAAGCGCTGGCGCGCGGCCTGCCGGTGGCCATCACCGCGGGCGGCGCCATCGCGGACGTGGTGCCCCCCACCGCCGGCATCATCGCCCCGCCGGGCGACGTCACCTCCTATTCCCGCGCCATGCGGCGGCCGATCTTCGACACCGCGCTGCGCGCCGAGATGGCCGAGGCCGCCTGGCAGGCCGGGCAGTCCCTGCCCCGCTGGCCCGACCGCGCCGCCGCCTTTCTGCGCGAGATGGATGCATGAGCGAGGGCTTCGACGGCGACTGGCTGCAACTGCGCGAACCCTTCGACGCCCGCGCCCGCGCCGTGCCTTTGGCGCTCGCGCTGGCCGCGGCGCTGCCGGCGCGGCCGCGCATCATCGACCTCGGGGCCGGCACCGGCGCCTTGTTCCGCTGGCTGGCGCCCTATATCGGCCGCACGCAGATCTGGACGCTGGTGGATTCCGACCCCGCGCTGATCGAGCGCGCCTTCGCCGAGATCGCCGATGCGGCGGAGCGCGTCGGCTGGGGCGTGCAGTTGCCCAAGCCGCGCGTGATGCTGGTGCTGACCCCGGTCGGCCCCTGGCGGGTCGAGGCACAGATCGCCGACCTGAACGAGGCGCCCGGCGTGCTGAAGCTGGAGGAAGCCGATGCCGTGGTCAGCACCGCGCTGTGCGACCTCGTGTCCCGCCCCTGGGTGGCGCGCATGGCCGCCGCCCTGCGGGTGCCCTTCTATGCCGCGCTGAACGTCGACGGGCGCGAGGGCTTTTTTCCGCCCCACCCCGCCGACCGGCTGGTGGCGCGCGGCTTTCTGCGGGACCAGCGGCGCGACAAGGGTTTCGGCGGACCGGCGCTGGGTCCGGCGGCCCCGGGCTTCATGGCCGCCGCCTTTCGGGCGCGCGGCTTTTCCGTCACCACCGCCCCCAGCCCCTGGCGCGTGCCCGCCGCCGTGCCGGCGATGGGCGAGGCGCTGGCGGATGGCCACGCGGATGCGGCCCTGAAGCGCCTGCCCCGCCCGCTGGCCGCGCAGGTGGAGCAGTGGCGGCGCGACCGGGCCTTGCAGGCGGCGCGCGGCCGGCTGTCCGCCGTGGTCGGCCACCAGGACCTGCTGGCGCTGCCGCCGGCGATGCCCAAAACTGCGCGCACGATCAATTAAGAAATTACCGAGGAACCCTTCGCCATGCCGATCCTGGGCTGCATCGCCGACGATTTTACCGGCGCCACCGACCTCGCCGCCATGCTGGTGGCGCACGGCATGCGCACCGTGCAGGTGATCGGCGTGCCTGATGGCCCCCCAGGTTCGAACATGCCGGAGGCCGATGCCGTGGTGGTGGCGCTGAAGTCCCGCACCGTGCCGGCGCCGCAGGCGGTGGCCGAAAGCCTCGCGGCCTGCGAGGCGCTGCTGGCCGCGGGCGCCCGGCAGATCTTCTTCAAATACTGCTCCACTTTCGACAGCACGGCGGAAGGCAATATCGGCCCTGTGGCGGATGCGCTGCTGCGGCGCCTGCAATCGGGCTTCGCCATCGCCTGCCCGGCCTTTCCCGCCAACAACCGCAGCATCTTCCAGGGCCATCTGTTCGTGGGCGGCGTGCTGCTCAACGAGAGCGGCATGGAGAACCACCCGCTGACCCCCATGCGCGACGCCAACCTGGTGCGGGTTCTGGCGCGGCAAACCGAGGGCGGCGTCGGGCTGGTGCCGTTCAACACCGTAGAGCAGGGCGAAGGCGCCATCCGCCGCGCCTTCACCGCCATGCGTGACGCCGGCCGCCGCTACGCCATCACGGACGCGGTCACGGAAGCGCATCTGCACGCCATCGGCGCCGCCTGCGCCGAGCACGCGCTGGTCACCGGCGGCTCCGGCATCGCCATGGGCCTGCCGGCCAATTTCCGCGCCATGGGCCTGCTGCCGGACCGCGAGGACGCCGACGAGCTGCCTGAGGCACGCGGCGCCATGGCTGTGGTCGCCGGCTCCTGCTCCCGCGCCACGCTGGGGCAGATCGGGCTGGCGCGCGACCACGTGCCGGTGCTGGAGCTGGACGCGCTGGAAACGCCCGATGCCGCCGCGCTGGTGGCACAGGCGCGGGCCTGGATGGACGGCAAGCTGTCGGAAGAGCGGCCTGTGGTGATCGCCGCCTCCGCACCGCCGGACAAGGTGGCGGCCTTGCAACAGAAGCTGGGTCGCGACGCGGCCGGCATGCTGGTGGAGCACGCCCTGGCGGACATCGCGGCCGAGCTGGTGGCGCGCGGCGTGGGGCAGCTCGTGGTGGCGGGCGGCGAGACCTCCGGCGCCGTGGTGCAGAAGCTGGGCGTGAAGAGCCTGCGCATCGGCCCGCAGATCGACCCCGGCGTGCCCTGGACCTATGCGGAGCCGGGCAACCTGCATCTGGCCCTGAAGTCCGGCAATTTCGGCGCGCGTGACTTCTTTCTGAAGGCCTTCCAATGACCGAGCAGGAAATCCGGGATCAGCTGGTCCGCCTCGGTGCCAGCCTGTTCCAGCGCGGCTATTCCGTGGGCAGCGCCGGCAACATCAGCGTGCGGTTGCCGGACGGCTTCCTGATGACGCCGACCAATTCCTCGCTCGGCAGCCTGGATGCGGCGCGAATCAGCAAGCTGGACGCGGAGTGGCGGCATGTCGGCGGCGACAAGCCGTCCAAGGAGGTGTTCCTGCACCGCGCCGTGCTGTCCGCCCGGCCGGAAGCGGGCGCGGTGGTGCATCTGCATTCCACCCACGCCACCGCCATCGGCTGCCTGGCCGCGCCGGGCGAGGACGCGCCGATCCCGCCGCTGACACCCTATTTCGTGATGCGCATCGGCCGCCGCCTGCCGGTGGTGCCCTATTACCGCCCCGGCGACGGCGCGATGGAGCCTGCGGTGCATGCGGCGGCGCTGGAAGCCCGAGCGCTTCTGCTGGCCAACCATGGCCCCGTGGTGTCCGGCAAGACGCTGCTGGACGCCGTCTATGCGTCAGAGGAGCTGGAGGAATCCGCCCGCCTCGCGCTGCTGCTGCGCGGAATGCCGGCCCGCGAGTTGACCCCGGCGCAGGTGGACGACCTGCTGACCACCTTCGGCTGATGGCCTATGGGATGCGCCGCGGCGTCGAACTGCGCGGCGCGGTGCCGCTGGACGCGGCGGACATCGCGCGCCTGCTGCGCCAGCCGGAAGACGAGATGGCAGGACGGCTGGAGGCCATCGCGCAAGACCCGCACTCGACGCTGATGGTCGCCGCTGACTACGGCCCCGTGGTGGGGGTGGCGGCGCTGCACTGGCACCCGGTGCTGCACGCCGCCCGCAGCGTGGCCCGCATCTCCACCCTGGTGGTGGCGGAGGAGGAGCGGCACCGGGGCATCGGCCGCATGCTGCTGAAGGCCGCGTCCCAGGCCGCGCGGCAGGCCGGCTGCGACAGCCTGGAATGGCGCGTGGAGGATGAGGCCTCGCGCGGCTTCTGCGCCGCGACCGGCTTCGCGGAAGCCGGCCACGGCTTTGTCCGCGCGCTGCGCAAACGGAACTAGAGGCTACTCGATCCGCATGCCGGTTTCCTTGACGAAGCGCGCGAAGCGCTCCGTCTCGTCGGCCATGTAGGCGGCGAATTCATCGGGACTGGACGGGCGCGGCTCCAACCCGTTCTCGGCGCACCATGCCGCCATGGCCGGGTCGCGCATCACCTGGCCGATCTGCGCCACCAGCCGGTCGCGCTCCGCCGCCGGCAGCCCCGCCGGCGCCAGCAGGCCGAGCCAGGTGTAGAAGCTGTAGTCGGGCAGCCCGGCCTCGGCCATGGTCGGCACATCCGGCAGCAGGGCCGCGCGGCCGCGCCCGGTGACCGCCAAAGCACGGACGGCGCCCGCGCTGATGTTCGGCATGGCGGTGATCAGCGTGTCGAACATGCCCTGGATCTTGCCGCCCAGCAGATCCGTGTTCGCCGCCGCGGCGCCGCGATACGGCACGTGCAGGATGGGCACCCCCGCCGCCGCCTTGTACAGCTCCAGCGCCCGGTGCGACGCGCCCCCATTGCCCGAGGAGCCGAAGGCCAGGGCTTCCGGGTTGGCCTTGGCGTAGGCCGTCAGCTCCGCCAGCGTCTTCGCCGGCACGGATGGGTGCACCGTCAGCGCCAGCGGGGATTCGATCAACAGCGACAGCGGCGTGAAGTCGGCGACAGGATCGTAGTTCAGCTTCGGGTACAGGCTGACATTCATGGCGTGGGTGCCGGCGAAGCCCATGTACAGCGTGTTGCCGTCCGGCGCGGCGTGGGCCGCGATCTCCGCCCCCAGGTTGCCGCCGGCGCCGGGGCGGTTGTCCACCACGAATGCCCGGCCCTGCAACGTCCCCAGCGCCGCCGCCACGCGGCGCGCCACCAGGTCCGTGATGCCGCCGGGCGGGTAAGGCACGATCAGCCGGACCGGCCGGGCCGGCTGCGCCCGGGCGAGCGATGGCAGCGCCAGGGCGCCAGCCAGCGCGGCACGGCGGGTGAGAGTGATGTTCATGGCCTTGTTCCTCCGGATGGGAGCTTAAGGCCATAACCCTGGTCTTTTGAAGCGATCGATCAGATGGAGGCGGCGGGGTCCAGCCTGAGCACGAAGCTGTGCCACCCCGGGGCCTCAGCGATGCGGCGGTAAAGGGCCAGTGCCGCGTGGTCCTCGGGCGGCACGAACCAGCGCAGGTGGCTCCAGTGCCGTTCCCGCCCGGCCGCCTCCACGGCGCCGATCAATGCCCGCGCGATGCCCTGCCCGCGGCGGTCGGCGCGCACGAAAAGATCGTCGAGCTGGCCGCAGCGGCGTGCGAAGACGGCCTCCGGCAGGTCGTGGAACAAGGCGAAGCCCACCGCCTGCCCGTCCTCAAAGGCGCCCATCAGCTCGGTGCGCGGGTCGTCCCGCACCAGGGCCAGCGCGGCGCCGGGCCGCAGCATGGCGGCCCCCGCCAAGACGCCCCGCATCTCCGCCGCATAGGCATCCAGCAACGGCCCCAAGGGCGCGCGGCTGCCGGGCGGCAGCGGGCGGACGATCACGGCAGCCGTGCCAGGTCGATCTCGTTTTCCAGGCTGCCATCGGTGAAAAAGCGTCCGAGGTTGGCGGTGGCCCCTTCCACCTTGGCCATCATCGCATCCAGCGTGCCGGCCGCGACATGCGGGGTCAGCACCGCGTTTTCCAGCTTCAGCAGCGGGTTGTCCGGCAATGGCGGCTCGGGCGAAAAGACGTCGATGCCGGCGGCGCGGATGGTGCCGGCGGCCAGCGCCCGGGCCAGCGCGGCCTCGTCCACCACCGCGCCGCGCGCGCAGTTCACCAGCACCGCCTCGGGCTTCATGGTGGCCAGCGTGGCGTCGTTGATGATGTGGCGGGTTTCGGCGGTGGCCGGCAGGTGCAGCGTCACCACGTCCGACTCCCGCAGCAGGCGGTCCAGCGCCACCCGGCGGAAGTTCAACGCCAGCTCCAGCCCTTCGGGCAGCTGCACCAGCGGGTCGGCGTAAAGGCCGCGCACATTGAAAGGCTGCAGCAACGCCGCGACGGCCGAGCCGATACGCCCCATGCCGACAATGCCCACCGTGCGGCCGCGCAGGTTGCGCGAGATGGGGCGGATCGCGGTGCCCAGCCATTCGCCCCGGCGCATCGCCGCGTCGGCGCGCGGGATGTGGCGCAGGCAGCTGAACATCAGGGCCAGGGCGTGTTCGCTGACCACCTCGGGCGTGCCAAGCGGGTTGATGGCCAGGCGGATGCCCCGCTCGCGCAGCGCGGCGATGGGCGTCTCGCCTTCCCAGCCGACGCCCTGGTGCTGCACCAGCCGCAGGTTGGGCGCGGCCGCCACCCATTCGGGCTTCAGCACCGCGGGGGCGACGATCACCGCATCCGCCAGGGGCAAGAGCGCCAGCCGCTCGGCATCGTCGTTGGCCGACAGCGTCAGCAGCTCGCAGCCCTGCGGCATGGCGGCACGCCACAGCGCGTACACCTTGTCGGGCGCGTGGCTGAGATACAGAACACGCCGGATGTTGTCGCTCATGATGCTTTTCCCCCTGGGGGGGAGGCTAGGCGATGCACGTGGGCCTGCAAAGCCACGACCCGCCATGAAAAAAGGCGCCGCTGGTTCCAGCGGCGCCTCCTTCTCTCAGCTTGGCGGCAAGGTTCAGTTGCTGCCGTTCAGCTCGTCCGTCATCGACTCCGGCATCGGCGCGGGGGTCGGCTCCGGCATCGGCATCGGCAGTTCCTGCGGCGCGGCCTTCTTGCGCGGCGCGGCGCGCTTCTTGGGCGCGGGTGCCTCGGTCACCGCCGGCACGTCAGCCTTGGGCGCACGCGGCTTGCGGGTGGTGGTGCTGGCAGCCTTCTTCGGCGCGGCGGCAGCGGTGGTCTTGCGCGCCGCCGGCTTGCGGGCGGTGCTGGCAGCAGCCTTCTTCGGCGCGGCGGCAGTGGTGGTCTTGCGCGCCGCCGGCTTGCGGGCGGTGCTGCTGGCGGCCTTCTTCGGCGCGGCCGCAGCGGTCTTCTTCGCCGCAGGCTTGCGGGCGGTGCTGGCAGCGGCCTTCTTCGGCGCGGCGGCAGCGGTCTTGCGCGCCGCCGGCTTGCGGGCGGTGCTGGCAGCAGCCTTCTTCGGCGCGGCGGCAGCGGTCTTGCGCGCCGCCGGCTTGCGGGCGGTGCTGGCAGCGGCCTTCTTCGGCGCGGCGGCAGCGGTCTTGCGCGCCGCCGGCTTGCGGGCGGTGCTGGCGGCGGCCTTCTTCGGCGCGGCGGCGGCGGTCTTCTTCGCCGCCGGCTTGCGGGCGGTGCTGCTGGCGGCCTTCTTCGGCGCGGCGGCGGCGGTCTTCTTCGCCGCCGGCTTGCGGGCGGTGCTGGCGGCGGCCTTCTTCGGCGCGGCGGCAGCGGTCTTCTTCGCCGCCGGCTTGCGGGTGGTGCTGGCGGCGGCCTTCTTCGGCGCGGCCGCAGCGGTCTTCTTCGCCGCCGGCTTGGCGGCAGGCTTGCGGCCAGCGGTGCTGGCCTTGCGCGTGCCGGCCGTGCGGCGGCTCGTGCTCATCGCCATGGGCTGGGCCCGGTCCGCACCCGGCTTGCCGGCGTCGGTCTCGTTATTGTCGGTCATTAGCTGGCTCTCCTTGCCGAGTCGTCCTGGGCTCATCCGATCCGCCCCGTCCCATCCGGGACAACGCGGCGCGGTGCCGTGCATCTGTCTTCGCCATCAGTCCGGATGATCGCATGCACCGGTGAAGAAAGCATGGAAGCGGCGGGGTTCGACCCATCCACGCCCCTGCCCGCCACGCCGGCTAGCACCCGCCCGGGCTCCCCGCCCGGTGCCTGCCGCAGACTTTCCCGCGCCAGGCTTCATCCTTTCCGATTGCGGCGATCCTGAACCGGGGCTTCCGGTGGTGCCGCCTCGACGGCCTCCACACGAATCGCACTCAATTCACCACGCACGCACCACGCTATCTTCACGCCCAATCCGCTTGTCAACGAAATCCGCATAGACACGTTGCATTTCCAGCGGCGATGGGTTTCACCATCGCCGCTTTTTTTGCCCGCTGTGTGTTTCGGGACGCGGCCGGCGGCTTGGCGAATCCGCCGCTGCCGCCTTGCTTCCTCAGAAGATGCCCGGCTTGCCTTCGGCCAGCGCGCCGCGCGGCAGGGCCGGGTTCAGGAGATGCAGCTCGCCCGCCGCCAGCCTCGGCAGGTCCTGCACCACCTCCAGAAAGCGCGCGCTTTCACGTGGCGCCAGGATATCGCCGGTCATCTCCTCGAACTTGCGGATGTAGTGCTCGCGCTCGAAAGGCCGGGCGCCGAGCGGGTGGGCGTTGGCCACGGCCATCTCGTCCACCAGCACCGTGCCGTCCTTCATGCGGATCTCGACACGGGCGCCGAAGGCTTTCTCGGCCGGGTCCACCGAATGATAGCGGCGGGTCCACTCGGCATCCTCGCGCGTCTCCACCTTGTGCCACAGCCGCACGGTATCGGCGCGGTTGGCGCGGCGTGGCGCATAGCTGGCCTCGTGGTGCCAGCTGCCGTCCTGCAGCGCGACGGCGAAGATGTACATGATGGAATGGTCCAGCGTTTCGCGCGACGCCTTGGGGTCCATCTTCTGTGGGTCGTTGGCGCCGGTGCCGATCACGTAGTGGGTGTGGTGGCTGGTGTGGATGACGATGCTCTCGATCGCCTCCATGTCCTCGATCTTGCCGCGCATCCGGAAGGCGAGGTCGATCAGCGCCTGGCTCTGGTATTCGGCCGAGTGCTCCTTGGTGTAGGTGTCGAGGATGGCGCGCTTGGCCTCGCCCTTTTCCGGCAGCGGCACCTGGTAGTAGTCGGGGCCGTAGACGTCCGCGCGGTTGCTGCGGCCGGACAGCACCCAGGCGATCACGGAATCCTCGCCCTCGTAGATCGGGCTCGGCGCGCCCTCGCCACGCATGGCGCGGTCCACCGCCTCCACCGCCAGCTTGCCGGCATGGGCGGGTGCGAAGGCCTTCCAGGAGCTGATCTCGCCCTTGCGGCTTTGCCGGAAGGTGACCGTGGTGTGCAGCGCCTGCTGCACCGCCTGGTAGATCACCTCCTGCTTCAGGCCGAGCAGCGTGCCGATGCCGGCCGCGGCCGAGGGCCCGAGATGCGCGATGTGGTCCACCTTGTGCTCATGCAGGCAGATCGCCTTCACGAGGTCCACCTGGATCTCGTAGCCCGTGGCGATGCCGCGGATCAGGTCGCGGCCCGAGCGGCCGAGGGTCTGCGCCACGGCCAGGATCGGCGGGATGTTGTCGCCGGGGTGGGAGTAGTCGGCGGCGAGGAAGGTGTCGTGCATGTCCAGCTCGCGCACCGCCGTGCCGTTCGCCCAGGCGGCCCATTCGGGCGAAAAGCCCTTGGAGCCGGGCAGGCCGAAGATGGCGGCGCCCCCCTTGCGGGCGTTGCCCAGCGCCATCTGCCGCGCCGAGGTCGGCGCCGGGCGGTTGACGGAGGCGATGGCGACGGCGGCGTTGTCGATGATGCGGTTGATGATCATCTCGGCGACCGGCTTCTGCACGGTCACCTTGTCGGCCGCCACGCCGGCGATCTTCCAGGCCAGCTGGTCCTCGCGCGCCAGCAGCGCCTTGGACGGATGCACCTTCACGGAATGCAGCTTCATGCGGAGAATTCCTCCTTGTCGGGTTCCCGGCGTGTTTGTGCGCTGCCCCGGCGCGGTCGTCCATTGCGGAACGGCATGGTTGCGCGGGCGCATCGGAGGTAAATTTATCTCCATCAATGGCGCATGGGGTGCTTCCATCCGGCGCCACAACTCTGCATTGTGGGGCCGCGCCGCCGGCAGCGGCGGCGCGTCGGCCCGCGCCCCGCAAAGGCGTGATGCCGGGGGGATGCGCGCGGTGCCCGGGGGGGCGTTTTGGACCGTGCGCGCAAGGGGAGCCTGCCATCATGTCCAGCCACGGCCTTGCGCGGTGCCGCGCCTTCGCGTTCGCGCTGCTCGCCGCCGCCACCATCAGCATCGCGCGGCCAGCGCAGGCGCAGATCGGCAGCGAGCGCTACGCGTCCTTCGTGATGGACGCCAACACCGGGGAAACCATCGTGTCCGTGGCGGCGGATGAGCGCCGCTACCCGGCATCGCTCACCAAGATGATGACGCTCTACATGGCCTTCGATGCCATGCAGCGCGGCCGGCTGCGGCCGGACACGCGCATCCGCGTCACGCCCAGCGCCGCCGCGCAGCCGCCGTCCAAGCTCGGCCTGCGGGCCGGCAGCACCATCAGCGCGCGCGACGCCATCCTGGCCATGGTCACGAAGTCGGCCAACGACGCCGCGTCCTCGCTCGGCCAGCATCTGGCGGGCGGCGGCAGCGAGGCGGCCTTTGGCGCGCGCATGACCGCGATGGCGCGCAGCCTCGGCATGCGCAACACGGTGTTCCGCAACGCGTCCGGCCTGCCGGACCCAGGGCAGTACACCACGGCGCGGGACATGGCGCGGCTCAGCCAGGCGTTGATCCGCGACTTCCCGGAACGCTATGCCTATTTCAGCGTGCAGTCCTTCGACTGGAACGGCCGCACCGTTTATGGCCACAACCGGCTCCTGGACAGCTACCCGGGCGCCGACGGCATCAAGACCGGCTTCATCAACGCCAGCGGCTTCAACCTCGCCGCCAGCGCCATGCGCAACGGCGTGCGGATGATCGCGGTGGTGTTCGGCGGCGCCAGCGGCGCCGAGCGGGACCAGCACGTCATGGCGCTGCTGGACCGTGGCTTCGACGAGCGCGGCACCGGCGCGCCGCAAACGGACATGATGATGTCCAGCCGGCGCGGGCCGTCCCTGGTCGGCATGGCCCAGGCCGCGCCGGTGATCGCACCGGCCGCACGGGTGCAGACCGGCGGCAGCGTGCGCGCCGTGGTCAGCCGTCCGGCGCTGGCGGCACCCGCCCGCCCGCCCGCGCGCGCCGAGCCCGGCGACTGGGCGGTGCAGGTGGGCGCCTTCGCCGACCGGGCCCCGGCCCAGGCGGCGGCCAAGCGGGCCGCGGCGCGCGGCGGCAGCACGGCGGTGGAGCGCGTGCAGGTGCGGGGCAGCACCTTCTGGCGCGCGCGGGTCACGGGGCTGTCTTCCGCTCAGGCGCGCACCACCTGCCGCGCCGTGCGCGGCCCCTGCATGGTGCTGTCCCCCAACGGGCAATGATGCGGCGGCGGGTCGCGCATCGGCGTGGCCCGTTGTATCCTGGCGCGACGGACACCCATCGCGTGAGGCTCACCTTGTGACGCAGCTTCCCTTCGACCGCGTGCTGCGCGGCAATCTCGTCCTTCCCGACCGCATCGTGCCGGACGGCTACATCGCCATCCGCGGCGAGACGATCGCCGCGATCGGCGAAGGCGCCCTGCCCCCCGCCACCGAGATTCACGACTTCAGCGGCCACACCCTGCTGCCCGGGCTGGTGGACGGCCACATGCACACCAGCAGCGCGATCGGCTGGGCAGGTATCGAAGGCGCGACCCGCTCCGCCGCCGCCGGCGGCGTCACCACCTGCGTGGACATGCCCTACGACGTGCCCCGCGCCGTGACCAGCGCCGCCATCCTGGCCGAGAAGGTGGAGGTGGTGAACGCCACCGCGCATGTGGACGTGGCGCTGTACGGCACCATCACCAAGCAGGGCGGCGTGGATGCCATCGCCGGGCTGGCGGAGGCCGGCGTCTCTGCCTTCAAGCTGTCCACTTATGAATATGACGCGGTGCGCTTTCCGCGCATCGACCATCCCACCATGGTCGCCGCCTTTCGCGAGATCGCCAAGACCGGGCTGATGGTCGCGCTCCACAACGAGGACCAGGAGCTGGTGGAGCGGCTGACGGCGGAAGCCAAGGCCACCGGGCGCGTCGATCCCATCATGCACGCGCGCACCCGCCCGCCCCTGGCCGAAACCATGGCGGACCTGGAGATCTTCGAGATCGGGCTTGAGACAGGGGCGCATGTGCACATCGCGCACTCCTCCGTTGCCCGCGGCTTCGACATCGCGGAAAGCTTCCGCGCCCAGGGTGCGATGTCCACCGGCGAGGCCTGTCTGCAGTATCTCTGCATGACGGAGGAGGACCTGGTCCGCCTCAAGGGCTTCGGCAAGTGCAACCCGCCCTTCCGCACCGCCGCGGAGGTGGAGCGCATGTGGGCGGCGCTGGTGGCCGGCAAGGTCGCCTACGTGTCCACCGACCACGCGCCCTGGCCGCGCGAAAAGAAGCTGGGCGACGACATCTTCGCCTGCGGCGCCGGGCTGACCGGCCTGCAGTCCTTCGCGCCCGTCTTCTATTCCTTGCTCGTCGAGCGCGGCCTGCCGCTGACGCTGATGGCCAAGTACGGCGCCGAGCGGACCGCAAAGTTCCACGGCCTCTACCCCCGAAAGGGCGCGCTGCGCGTCGGCTCGGACGCCGACGTGCTGGTGATGCAGGAGGGCGACTTCACCTTCGACGAGGCGATCATCCAGGACCGCCCGGAAACCCGCTGGTCGCCGTATCACGGCCGCCCGGTCAAGGCGCGCGTCGCCGCGTCCTTTCTGCGCGGGCGGCAGTTGTGGGATGGCGAGCGGGTGCTGGCCGCGCCGGGTGCCGGCCGCTTCGTGCCGCGCCAGAACCGCGACACCTATCTCGGCCTCGACTGAGGCCGGGGCGGATGCGCCTGTTCTTGGTCGTCCTGTCCGTGCTGGTGGCGCTGGCCCTGTGGGTCTGGGCCACCGGGCCGGGCACCACGTTGTGGCTGGCCGCCGGTGGCTGGATCTTCTGCGCCGTGGTGGGCCGCGTCACCTTTCTGCTGTTGCGGCAGAAGGGTGGCGACACGGACACCGGGCCGGGCGTCCCCCCCACCGCCGCCGCGCCGCCCGAATCCCCGTCCACCGTCGTCCACCCGACCCGCCGGCCCTGAAGGAGCCCGCCCCATGTTCGAGATCCGCGAGGAAGGCCCCGAGGCCTTTTCCGTCTGGGTGGCGGGGCGCGACCGCGTCGCACTGCTGCGCAGCCAGGAGGCCGCAGAAGCGCTGATGGACGCGCTGGAGGACGCCTGGGACGATGCCTTCATGCAAGCCGTCGCCGAGGTGCAGATGGAGCATGCCGGGGACTTCATCGACCCCATGCCGCCCGCCGCCAGCCACTGAGCCGCCCCGCCCGTCCCCCTGAAGGAGCCACCGCCATGTCCCGTCGCCTGACCGTCGCCGCCGCCCAGCTCGGCCCCATCCAGAAGGCGGAGGGGCGCGATGTCGTCGTCGCGCGCCTGGTGCGGCTGATGGAGCTGGCCCACAAGCGCGGCGCCGAGGTCGTGGTCTTCCCCGAGCTGGCGCTGACCACCTTCTTTCCGCGCTGGTTCGAGGAGGACATCAACAACGCCGACCACTGGTACGAGCAGGCGCTGCCGTCCAACGAGACGGCGCCGTTGTTCGATGCGGCGCGCAAGTACAACATCGGCTTCCACCTGGGCTTCGCCGAGATCGCACATGAGGCGGACGAGGCGGGCGTGGTGCGCAAGCGGCACTTCAACACCGCCGTCTACGTGCATCCCTCGGGCGAGGTGGTGCTGAAGTACCGCAAGGTGCACCTGCCGGGGCACCGCGAGTTCGACCCCAAGCGCAACGTGCAGCACCTGGAAAAGCGCTACTTCGAGGTCGGCAACCTGGGCTTCCCCGTGGTGCGCGCGCCGGTGGGCTCCGCCGGCCCGGTCAACATCGGCATGCTGATCTGCAACGACCGCCGCTGGCCGGAAGCCTGGCGCGTGCTGGGGCTGCAGCAGGTGGAGCTGGTGATGCTGGGCTACAACACGCCTTCCATCAACCAGGACGCCAAGGGGTTCGAGGCGCATCACCTGCGGGTGCTGCATTCCCACCTATCCATCCAGGCGGGCTGCTACCAGAACGCCACCTTCGGCGTGGCGGTGGCCAAGGCCGGCATCGAGGATGGCTGTGAGCTGTTCGGCAACTCCATCATCGTCAACCCGCAGGGGCAGATCATGGCGGAGGCGACGAGCTGGGACGACGAGCTGATCATCGCCGACTGCGACCTGGACATGTGCCGCCTGGGCCGCACCAGCATCTTCAACTTCGCCGCCCATCGCCGCCCCGAGGCTTATGGCCGGATCCTGGAGCAGACCGGCAGCGTGGCGCCGACGGAATGGGCGCCGGCGGCGGCGCGCGCGGCGGAATAAGCCGCCGGGGCCTTGCCACCCGGCAGCGGCGGGCGGAGCATCACCGCATCCAACAGCCTCTGGAGCCCGCCCCATGCCGACCGAAACAGACCCCCGCCTCGCCGCCATCGCCGCTGAAGCGGGCGAGTGGCGGCGCGACATCCACGCGCATCCCGAACTGGCGTTTCAGGAGCATCGCACCAGCCAGCTGGTGGCGGACAAGCTGGCGTCCTGGGGCATCGAGGTGACGCGCGGCATCGCGGGCACGGGGCTGGTCGGTACCCTGCGCGGCCGCAACGCGGCGCAGGGCAACAGCCGCCGCAGCATCGGCCTGCGGGCGGACATGGACGCCCTGCCGATTCAGGAGATCACCGGCTTGCCCTATACCAGCCAGACGCCGGGCAAGATGCACGCCTGCGGCCATGACGGGCATACCGCCATGCTGCTGGGCGCCGCCAAGTACCTCGCCGAAACGCGGAATTTCGACGGCACCGTGCACTTCATCTTCCAGCCCGCCGAGGAGGATGGCGGCGGCGGCCGGGTGATGGTGGAGGAAGGGCTGTTCACCCGCTTCCCCTGCGACGCCGTGTTCGGCATCCATAACGACTCGCGCGGGGCGGAAGGCCTGTTCACCATCACCCGCGGCGTGACCAACGCGGCGGCCGACCAGATCGACATCAAGGTCTTCGGCAAGGGCGGTCACGCGGCGCGGCCGCATGTGGGCATCGACCCGGTGGTGGCGGCGGCGCACATCATCGTGGCGGCGCAGACGGTGGTGGCGCGGCACACGGATCCGCTGGATTCCGCCGTCGTCTCGCTGTGCACCGTGCATGGCGGCACCGCGCGCAACGTGATCCCGGAGGATGTCACCATCACCGGCACCGTCCGCACCCTGAAGGCCGAAACGCGCGACACCATCGAGCAGCAGTTGCGCGCCGTGATCACCGCCACCGCGCAGGCGCATGGCGCGCGGGTGGAGATCATCTACGAGCGCGGATACCCGCCGGTGGTGAACACGGATTCCGCCGTGGAACGCGCGCAACAGGCGGCGCTGCGGCTGGCGGGCGAGGACCGGCTGGTGCGCGACCATCCGCCGACCATGGGGGGCGAGGACTTTTCCTACATGGCCAACACCGTGCCGGGCTGCTTCATCCGGCTGGGCCAGGCGGCGGAAGGGCGCGAAACCTTTGGCGCCCACCACCCCCGCTACAACTTCAACGACGCCATCCTGCCCACCGGCATCGCCTTCTGGGCCAGCCTGGTGGAGCAGGAGCTGACGGAGCCCTAGGCCAGCGCCAGCAGCGCCTGCGCGGCGGCGGCCTGGCAGGGCTCGATGACCGGCACGCCGCAGGCGTCCTCCACCGCCGCGCGGTGCCCCGCCATGCCGGCGCAGCCGAGGATCACCGCCTCGCTGCCCGCCGCCACCAGGGCGCGCGCGGTGTCGCACAACGCGCCGCGCGCGGCGGTGGGGTCGGTCAGGGCCTGCATGGGCAGGTTGAGCGCGATGCTCGCGGCCAGCCGCGGCTCGGCGCCCATGGCCTGCAGCACCTTGCGCTGCCGCGCCTTGGAGGCGTCCACAAAGGCGATCACCCCGAAGCGGTCGGCCCGCACCAGCGCGCTGGCCACCGCAGCCCGGAAGGGGCCGATCACCGGCCGGTCGGTGACCGTGCGGAGCAGGTCGATCGCGGGGTCGGACACGCAGGCGATGATGTAGGCCAGCGCCGGCTCGGCCTCCACCATGCGGGCCAGCGGCTCGGCCACCGAGAACCAGTCCCGCCAGGTGGCGATGGCGGGCGGGCCGCCGGGCAGGGACACCACCTCGAAGGGCGGGCGGTCGGGTGCGGCGAAATGTCCCAGTGACTGCGCGATGCCGTCAGTGCAGCTTTGCGAGCAGTTCGGGTTGATGACGAGGATGCGACGGGCCATCTGCCTATCGTTCCCGCCCGGTTACCCTTTCGCAACCCTTGATCCGCCGGGACGGAAAGCGGGATACTGCTTTGCACAAGCAGAAGGCCCCGATGCGGGGGCCCGCCCGCGCCGAAACGCACGCCAGGAAGTCCCATGAACACCCCGCCGCTGCGCCAATGGCAACCCGACCGCAAGGCGGCCACGCCCCCCGCCCTGCCCCCATTCATGACCATGCTGGGCCGTGGCGCGATGAACCGTTGCCCCGTTTGCGCGCAGGGCAAGGTCTTCAACGGCTTTCTGACCATCGCGCCTGGCTGCCCGCATTGCGGCACCGACTTTTCCCAGATCCGCGCCGATGACGCGCCGCCCTACATCGTCATCTTCGTCGCCGGCCATGTGCTGCTCCCGCCCATCTTCTGGGTGGAAAAGGCCTGGATGCCGCCGATGTGGCTGCACATGGTGATCTGGCTGCCGCTCTTCGCCATCATCTGCACCCTGATGCTGCGGCCGGTGAAGGGCGCGGTGCTGGGCTGGATGATCCGCCTCGGCCCCGTGGGGGATGCCGCGCGACACCCGGACCCCGCGCCACCCCGGCCGGCGGTGGCCAAGCCCGACACCGATGCCTGATTCCGGCCTGCCTATCGCTGACAGCCAGCGGCTGGCGCGGATCGAGCTGCCGGACAACACGGCGCTGCCGAGCCCTTATGCGGAGGCGGACCGTGCCCAGGCCGTGACGGACCTCCTGGCCGCCAACCGCTTCGACCCCGAGGGCCTGCCCCCAGGGCCCTACGGGCTGCACCTGTGCGTGCGGGAAGGCCGGCTGGTGTTCGACATCCGCGACGCCGCCGATGCCTCGCTGCACGCCCTGGTGCTGGCGCTGGGCCCGTTCCGCCGGTTGATCAAGGACTACCACATGGTGGTGGAAAGCCATGAACAGGCGGTCGGGGGCGGGCTGAACGACAGCGCGGTGCAGGCGATCGACATGGGCCGGCGCGGGCTGCACAACGAAGGGGCGGAGTTGCTGTCCGAGCGGCTGGCCGGCCGCATCGCGCTGGATTTCGAGACGGCGCGGCGGCTCTTCACCCTGGTCTGCGCCCTGCACCAGCGGATCTGACGCGCATCCCACACCCCCGGCCTTCGCATGACCGGGGGCCGCGAAACACCCTATATCCGGTGCTCTCGCCCCGCCCGCGCCTTGCGCGGCTTTCCCGGACGGAGCCCCAAGCCCCATGAACATCGACGGTGTCGCCTATCGCAGTGTCTGGGTCGACCAGGATGACGGCTGGTCCGTGCGCATCCTGGACCAGACCCGCCTGCCCTGGACGGTGGAGATCCTGCGCCTGACGCATGAGGACGAGGTGGCCCACGCCATCCGCTCCATGCAGGTGCGCGGCGCGCCGCTGATCGGCGCCGTCGCCGCCTACGGGCTGGCGCTGGCGCTGCGGCGCGATGCCTCGGACGCCGCGCTGGAGCGCGTGGCCGCCATGCTGGGCGACACGCGGCCGACCGCTGTCAACCTGCGCTGGGCGCTGGACCGCATGCTCAAGGCGCTGCGCCCGGTGGCTGCGGCCGCGCGGGCCGAAGCGGCCTACGAGGCCGCCGGCGCCATCGCCGAGGACGACGTGGAAACCTGCCGCAGCATCGGCCAGCACGGCCTGCCGCTGATCCAGGCGATCGCTGCCCGCAAGCCGGGCAAGCCGGTCAACATCCTGACCCACTGCAACACCGGCTGGATCGCCACTGTGGATTACGGCACCGCGCTGTCCGTGATCTACCAGGCGCATGACGCCGGCATCCCGGTGCATGTCTGGGTGGACGAGACACGCCCGCGCAACCAGGGCTCGGCCCTGACGGCCTGGGAGCTGGGCCGCCACGGCGTGCCGCACACCGTGATTGCCGACAATGCCGGCGGCCACCTGATGCAGCATGGCGAGGTGGATATCGTCTTGGTCGGCACCGACCGGGTGACGCGCCAGGGCGACGTGGCCAACAAGATCGGCACCTACCTGAAGGCCCTGGCGGCGTGGGACAACGACGTGCCCTTCTGGGTCGCCCTGCCGCATTCCACGCTGGACATGCGCGTGCGCGACGGCCTGCGCGAGATCCCGATCGAGGAGCGCGCAGCGGACGAGGTGCTCAACACCACCGGCCGCCTGCCGTCCGGCGAGGTGGTGACGGTCCGCACCGCCGCCCCCGGCAGCGCCGGCGCCAACCCGGCCTTCGACGTCACGCCGGCGCGGCTGGTCTCAGGGCTGATCACCGAGCGCGGCCGTTGCGATGCGTCCGAAGCCGGGTTGCTCGGACTTTACCCGGAGTTCGCGGCGCTCGCCGCCGAATGATGGGGTGACGCCGCCGGCGCGGCGTTGCACGCTTCTTGCTGGCAATCGCGGCCATCACCGGCCGCCGTCGCCGCCGCCCCACCCGGGGCGGCGGCGGCCACCAGGGAGTTGAACACCAGATGCGTATCGCCGCCTTCGCCTGCCTGCTTGCCATTCCGCTGGCTTTTTCCGGCGCCGCCTTCGCCCAGCAGCCGCTGCGCTCGGCGGTGGACGGCACCTTCGCCCCCCACGCCTTTCCCAAGCTCGATGGCGGCGTACAGGGCTTCAACGTCGACCTGTTCACCGAGGTGGCCAAGCGCATGGGCCGCCCCATCACCATCGACAGCGCCTCCTTTTCCGGCCTCGTGCCCGCGCTGAACGCCGGCCGCTACGACTTCCTGGCCGCCCCCGTGACGGTGACGGCCGAGCGGGCGGAAAACCTGCTGTTCACCGAGGGCTACCTCTACACAGCCTTCCAGTTCGGCATCCGCAAGGGCTCCGCGCCGATCACCGGCATGGACGACCTGCGCGGCAAGGCCATCGCGGTGAACAAGGGCTCGGCCTACGACGCCTGGGCGCAGGCGAATGCGGCCAAGTACGGCTTCACGGTGCAGACCTATGACAGCCAGCCGGACGCGGTGCAGGCGGTGGTGGCGAACCGCGCCTATGCGACGCTCGGTGGCAACACGGTGGTGCGCTACGCCGCCACGCGCACGCCCATGCTGGTGCCAGACTTCGTCATCAAGGAAACCCGCGCCCACTGGGCCGCGCCCTTCCGCAAGGACAATGTCGAGCTGCGCAACGCGGTGGAGAACGTGCTGGAATGCATGAAGCGCGACGGCACCGTCGCCGCTCTGTCCGAGAAGTGGTTCGGCGTGAAGCCGGCGGCCGACGATGCCGAGAACACGCCCTTCCCCGGCTACGGCGTGCCCGGCATGCCCGGCTACGATCCCACGCCGCATGCGCTGACCTGCGGCTGAGGAACCTGTCGCCGCGCGGCGTGTTTTCCCTCCGGATCAACCGGAAGGAGGCCGACATGCCCCGCGGCGACAAATCCGCCTACACCGACAAGCAGAAGCGCAAGGCCGAGCATATCGAGGAAAGCTACGAGAACCGTGGCATTCCGGAAGGCGAGGCCGAGCGCCGCGCCTGGGCCACCGTCAACAAGGATGACGGCGGCGGCGAGAAGTCCGGCTCAGGCCGGGGCCATCCGTCTTCCAACGCCGCGGCGCACAAGGGTGGCCGCAAGGGCGGTGCGGCTTCCGCCGGCCGCACGGCGGAGGAGCGTTCCGCCAGCGCGCGCAAGGCGGCCGCCACGCGCAAGGCCAATGCGGAAGCCGCGCGGCACTAGAAGGCCAGCCGCATGGCGCACCGGCTGGCGGGGTCGTGGCCATGCGCCGCTTCCTGCGCCAGCCGTTCCCGCAGGATCGGACCCAGCGCGTCGCCGGATACCACCATGAACCCGGCGGCGGCGTAGAACGGCGCGCACCAGCCGAGATCATGGTCCGTGGTCAGCGACACGCCGGCCAGCCCGCGTTCCCGCGCCTGCCGCACGGCGTGGCCCAGCAACGCCCGGCCAAAGCCGGCCCGCTGGTGCGGCAGGGCCACCGACAGCTCCTCGATGAACAGGTCGCCCTGCAGCAGGCTGGCGAGCAGAAAACCGACCACGCCGGCCTCCGCCCGCCAGGCGCACCACAGCAACCCGTGGGCGGCCGCCTCCTCCAGCAGCGCGGGCGCCAGCGTCGGGCCGTCGGCCGCCCAGTCCATGCGAGTGCCGCGCAGCAACGCCGCCGCCGAGCGTTCCACCGCAGGCAGCAGTGCCAGGTCTTCCGCCAGCGCCGCGCGGATCACCTCAGCGCTGGCGCCAGGGCAGGCCCTCGGCCTTCCAGCCGGCCACCTCGCCACGATGTCCCTCGGCATCCGGCGGCCCCTCGAAGCCGTTGGCCACGTTGAAGGCCTGGGAAAAACCCGCCGCCTGCGCCGCCTCGCCCGCCGCCATGCTGCGCACGCCGGACCGGCACAGGAAGTAGAGCTTGCTTTGCTCGGTGGCGCCCGCCTTGCGAAGGTGGTCGGTGAAGGCACCGTTGACCTGCATGGAGGGGTAGACCTGCCACGGGATCAGCACCACCTGCTTGCCGGCTTCCGAAAGCTCCGGGATGCCGACGAAGTTCCATTCGGCATCGGTCCGCACATCGACCAGCATGGCATCCGGGTCGGCGCGCAGGGCGTCCCAGGCGGCGCGGGGGGAAACGTCTTCGACGCTCATGGCGTGCTCCTGCAATCTCAAGGCCGGTGATTGTGCGGTGGCGGCAGGGCGGCGTCCATCCGCACGCGCCATCTTGCGCCGCAGCATAAGCGCGGGCATGGCTGCGGGGCGCATCGCTGGAGCCGGCTGCCATGTCCTCCCCTCCCCGCGGCCTTGGCCGCGTGCCGGTCCTGGCCGCCGCCTCCTTCGCCACCTCCACCCAGTCCTTCGTTTATGCCGGGCTGTTGAACGAGATCGCGCAGGATTTGCAGGTGCCGGTGTCCCAGGCCGGGCAGCTTGGCACCGCCTTCGCCCTCGCCTTCGGGCTTTCCGCGATCCCGATGGCGGCGCTGTGCGCGCGGGTGCCGCGGCGGCGGCTGATGGTGGCGGCACTGGCGGCCATGGCGCTGCTGAACCTCGGCATGGTGCTGG
Organism: Roseomonas haemaphysalidis; assembly: GCF_017355405.1. Classification (NCBI taxonomy): domain Bacteria; kingdom Pseudomonadati; phylum Pseudomonadota; class Alphaproteobacteria; order Acetobacterales; family Roseomonadaceae; genus Roseomonas; species Roseomonas haemaphysalidis. The sequence goes on along the minus strand of NZ_CP061177.1, from coordinate 2,152,551 downwards.
CACCCACCTTTCCGCTGCTGCTGGCGCTGCGCGTGCTGTGCGGCGTGGCGGCGGCGGTGATCGTGCCGTCCGCTTCCGCCGCCGCCGCCACGCTGGCGCCGCCGGAACAGCGGGCGCGCGCCCTGGCGCTGGTCATCGGCGGCACCACGGCGGCCTTTCTGCTGGGCATCCCGCTTGGCTCAGTCGCGGGCTCGCTGCTCGGCTGGCACGGTGCCTTCGGGCTGACGGCGGTGCTGTGCGGCGCCAGCGCCCTGGCCATCCGCCTGGTGCTGCCGGAGGTGCCCGGCGAGGGCCGCGCCGGCGGCAGCCTGCGCGTGCTGCGCCGGCCCGGCGTGCTGCCCATGCTGGGCCTGGCCTACCTATCCTTCAGTGCGTCGTTCTGCACCTCGGCCTTTATCGGCCCGGCGGTGAACGCCGTCAGCGGGCTGGCGGGGTGGCAGGTGGGGCTGATGCAGACGCTGTCGGGCGTCGCCTCCATGCTGGGGCTGCCGATCGGCACGCGGCTTTACGAGCGGCAGGGCATTCGCGCCGCACGGTGGATGCCGCTGGCGATCCTGCTGGCGCAGTCGTTGCAGGCCGCCCTGCTGTTGGGCCTGCTGCGCGGCCACTGGCTGGCCATCCCGGCGCAGGCGCTGGCGCTGCTGGCATCCTCCACCGGTGTGTTCGCCATGATGCCCATGGTGCAGGCCCGGCTGGTGGCGCTGGCGCCGGATGCGCGGGTGGTGGTGCTGGCGGCCAACTCCGCCGGCATCTACCTCGGCCAAGCCAGCGGCGCGGCGGCGGGGGGGCTGGCGATCGCCGCCTTCGGCCTGCCCGGCATGGGCATCGCGGGCGCGTTGCTCGCCTGCTGCGCGCTGGCGCTGGCCTTCCGGGTGGCGTTTGCGCACAATCAGGCAACGAGCGGGAGCTGAAACCATGGCCTTCATCGTCACGGTGGCGCAGCGCAAGGGTGGCGCCGGCAAGTCGACGCTGGCGGCCACGCTGGCCACCACCCTCGCGGCCCAGGGCCGGCGCGTGGCGCTGCTGGACACCGACCCGCAGAAGACGCTGGGCCGCTGGTGGACCGAACGCCTGAAGGCTGGCGAGCGCGCCAAGCCGATGCACTACGCCGATCCATCCGGCTGGCGCCTGCCGGCGACGATCGAGCGCATGGCGCGCGACCACGACGCGGTGGTGCTGGACACCCCGCCGCATGCCGACACCGATGCGCGCATCGCCATCCGCGCCGCCAGCCTCGTGCTGGTGCCGCTGCAGCCCTCGCCCGCCGACCTGTGGGCGATGGAAGGCACGCTGGCGCTGGTGGCGGAGGAAAAGAAGCACGCCGTGCTGGTGCTGAACCGCGTGCCGTCCAACGGCCGGCTGCGGGAAGACATCGCGCACGAATTGCTGCGCCGGGGGCTGCCGCTCCTGGAACCGTGCCTGGGCAACCGCACCGCCTTCGCCAGCACCTTCGTGCAGGGGCTGGGCGTGGTGGAAGGCGCGCCGCGCGGCCTGGCGGCCGACGAGGCCCGGGCGGTGACCGAGGCCCTGCTTTCCTTCAAGCCATAGGACACGCCGTGTACTTCCAACTGACCGAGGACCGCGACGGCCCCGATGCCCGCGCGGTGGGCGAGAACCTGTCCCGCCACCGCACCCAGGCCCTGGGCGCCGCGCCGGTGCATCAGCCACTGGTGCTGCTGCACCACGGGCCGGACGGTGCGCTGCTGGCCGGGCTGGTGGCCGAGGTGGTGCTGGACTGGCTGTTCGTGGAAAAGTTCTGGGTCAGCGAGGCGCTGCGCGGCCAGGGCGTCGGCAGCGCCATGCTGGCGCAGGCGGAAGCGGAAGCCCGCAAGCGCGGCGCCGTGGGGGTGCATCTCTACACCAGTTCGTTCCAGGCGCCGGCGTTCTATCGCCGCCACGGCTTCACGCCGCTCGGCACGCTGGCCGGGCGGCCGGCGGGTCATACCCGCTTCTGGTTCGGCAAGCGCTTCGACGGCGGCGACCCGCGCGAAAGCTGAATTGCCGGCGAGGTTCCGGAGTGCGGCCGGGCGCGAGCACGGCGAGGTTGCGGCATCACCCCAGCGGATGCCCCGATGCCCCTGCCCCCCGCCTTTCGCCGCCTTGGCTGGTCCAACCTGCTGGCGCAGTGTTCCGAGCAACTGGCCCTGGCTGCCGCGCCGCTGGCCGCCGTGCTGCTGCTGGGCGCCGGCCCGGCGGAAGCCGGCTGGCTGCAAACCGCGCAAACCCTGCCCTTCCTGCTGCTGTCCATCCCGGCCGGCGTGCTGGCGGACCGAACGTCCCGCCGCCGGCTGATGACGGGGGCGGAACTGCTGCGCGCGGCCTCGCTGGCGATGATCCTGGCGCTGTTGCTGGCCGGCGCGCTGAACCTGACGGCCCTGGCGGTGCTGGGCGGGCTGGGGGCGGTCGGCACGGTGGCCTATTCCGTCGCCGCGCCCGCGCTGGTGCCGGCGCTGGTGCCCCGCCCGCACCTGGCCGCCGCCAACCGCGTGCTGGAGCTGGCCCGCAGCATCGCCTTTGCCGCGGGGCCCGCGCTGGGGGGCACCCTGGTCGGCTGGCTGGGGGCGCCCCCGGCCTTTGCGCTGGCATTGGCGCTGTCGCTGCTGGCCGCGACGGCGCTTTCCGGGCTGCCGGACACCGCGCCGCCCGCCGCCCCGCCCCGCCGGGTGTGGGCCGAGATCCGCGAAGGTGCCGGCTTCGTGCTGGCGCATCCTCTGCTGCGGCCGGTCCTGCTGACGGCGGTGCTGTTCAACACCGCCTGGTTTGTGCTGCAGGCCGTATACGTCGCCTATGCGGTGCAGCGGCTGGCGCTCGACGCGGCGGCCGTGGGCATGACCCTGGGGCTGTATGGTGCCGGCATGGTGGCGGGCGCGCTGGCGGCGCCGCGCCTTCTGGCGGCAATGCCCTTCGGGCGCCTGGTGGTGGTGGGGCCGGCTTGCGCGCTGGTGGCGGCGCTGCTGGTGCTCCTGACCGTGGCCGCGCCGCAGCCGGCGCTGGCGGGCCTGGGTCTGTTTCTGTTCGGCGCCGGGCCGGTGCTTTGGACCATCGCCACCACCACGCTGCGCCAGGCCGTGACGCCGCAGCGCATGCTGGGCCGCGTTTCGGCGGTGGTGATGACGGCGACCTTCGGCGCCCGGCCGCTGGGCGCCGCGCTGGGCGCGCTGCTGGCCGGCGCCGGCGGGGCCGAGGCGGCGCTGGCGCTGTCCGCCCTGCTGTTCGCCGCGCAGTTCGTTGTCATCCTGGCCTCGCCCGTGCCGGGGTTGCGGGCGCTGCCGCAGGATGCCTAGGCCGTCGCGTCCCGCCGGGTGTTGTGCCACCACATGCCAAGCCCGGCGGCGACCAGCACGATGAAGCCCAGCAGGCTCCAGCGATCCGGCCATTCGCTCCACAGCAGCACGCCGAGGCCGGTGGTCCAGATGATGGCGGAATACTCGAACGGCGCGATCAGCGTGGTTTCGCCGCCGCGATAGGCCGCCGTCATCAGCAGCTGCGCGAAGGCCGACACCACGCCCACCGCCAGCAGCAGCGCCCATTGCCAGGGCGCCGGCCACATCCACCCCGGCACCGCCGCCACGGCGCCCACCAGCGCGGCGCCAAAGGCGAACCACAGCACGATGGTGGTGCCGGACTCACCGCTGTCGCCCATGCGGCGGATGGTGATCATCGCCATGGCCCAGCCGACCGAGCCCAGCAGCACCACGGCGGCGGGCAGCAGCGGCAGGCCGGTTTCGCCCACCCCTTCCCAGGGCCGCAGCATGATCATCACGCCGGCGAAGCCCGCAACCATGGCTAGCAGCCGCCCGCGGTCCAGCCGCTCGCCCAGCAGCGGCACGGACAGCGCGGCGAGAAAGAACGGCATGGTGAAGCCCAGTGCGGTGACGGTGGCGATGGGCAGGTGCATGTAGCCGTAGAAGCTGCCGAACATGCCCATCAGCCCATAGATGATGCGCTGCACGTGCGACCACGGCTGCCGCGTGGCCAGCAGCGTGGCGAGCCGCACGCCGCTGCGGCGCGCGCCCGCCATGGACAATACCAGCAACACCGGGATGGCCAGCAGGTTGCGGAACAGGATCACCTGCATGACCGGCACGCTGCCGTTCAGGCCTTTCACGGCCGCCGCCGCCACGGCGAAGGTTGCGGCGGCGCCCAGAACGCAGAGAATGGCACGGCGGCGCGCGGCCTGCGCGCGGCGCCGCGCCTCGGCCACGTCCGATTCGGCGGGTGGGGAGATGGAAAGGATGGCTGGCTGCATGGTTTGGACGTTTCGGAACAAGACTACGGTTTGCTTCTCATGAAAGCCAGACCGGCCAAGGCCCCGGTGGTGCCGGCCCATCCGCTCTACCTCCCGGAAAGCGACGAGCTGGCCTGGGAAGGCCGCTTCCCCCTGCAGATCGTGAAGTTCCGCCACCGCCGCTTCGACGGCAGCCTGTCCGGCACCCTGACCTGGGAGTTGTGGCGGCGCGGCCAGGCGGTGGTGGTGCTGCCCTACGACCCGTGGACGCACCGCATCGCCTTTGTGGAGCAGTTCCGCCTGCCGGCCCTGGCGGCGGGCGACGACCCCATCTCCCGCGAATGCCCCGCCGGCCTGCTGGAGCCGGGCGAGGACCCGGGCGAATGCGGCATCCGCGAGGTCGAGGAGGAAGCCGGGCTGACGCCGGACCGGATGGAGCGCATCGGCGACTTCCTGCTGATGCATGGCGGCTGTGACGAGCGGCTGCACTTCTACGCCGGCCGTGTGCGCCTGCCGGAGCCCGGCGAGGGCGAGACGCTGGGCCTGGCCCATGAGAACGAGGAAACCCGCGTGGTCGTGGTGGATGCCGACGAGGCCTTCGCGATGATGGCGCGCAACGAGATCCGCAACGCCAGCGCCGCCATCTGCATGCTGTGGCTGCAGTTGCACTGCGCCCGGCTGCGGCAGGAATGGACCGCATGAGCACCGAGCTGCTGTACCGCGCCGACCCCTATGCCCGCGAAGCCGAGGCGACGGTCGTCTCCGCCGCGCCCGAGGGCGTGGTGCTGGACCGCACCCTGTTCTACGCCCGCGCCGGCGGCCAGCCCGGCGATGCCGGCACCCTGTCCTGGGACGGCGGCGAGATGGCGGTGGCCGAGGCGCTGAAGGGCGAGGACGGCGCCGTGCTGCACGCCCCGGCCGAGGGCGCCGCGCTGCCCCCCGCCGGCACCCGCGTGCGGCTGGCGCTGGACTGGCCGCGCCGCCACCGGCTGATGCGCATGCACACCGCGCTGCACCTGCTGTGCAGCCTGATCCCCGGCGCGGGCGTCACCGGCGGGCAGATCGGCGCCGAGCGCTCGCGCCTCGACTTCAACCTGCCGGAGCCGCCCACCAAGGAATCCCTGACGGAAGGGCTGCGCGCGCTGGTCGCGGCGAACCACCCCGTCAGCGACATGCAGGTGGATGAAAGCGAGCTGGACAGCAACCCCGGCCTGGTCCGCACCCTGTCCGTGCAGCCGCCGCGCGGCACCGGCACGGTGCGGCTGGTGCGGATCGGCACGGCGGACGGCACCGTGGACCTGCAGCCCTGCGGCGGCACGCATGTGCGCGCCACGGGGGAGATCGGCACCGTCACCGTCACCAAGCTCGAAAGCAAGGGCAAGCAGAACCGCCGGGTCTACCTGGTGCTGGAGGATTGAGCGACATGCGCGAGCTGGTTTCGGCCGATTGGCTGAAGGGCGAGCTGGGCAAGCCGGACATCGTGCTGTTCGACGCCACCTACTACCTGCCGCCCGAGGGCAAGGACGGCCCGGCGCTGTTCGAGCAGGCGCATATCCCCGGCGCCCGCTTTTTCGACATCAACGAGGTGGCGGACCCCGAAACCGACCTGCCGCACATGGCGCCCTCCCCCGGCCGTGCCGCCAAGCTGCTGGGGCAGCTCGGCGTCGACCAGGATGCGCGGGTGGTGTTCTACGACCAGAAGGGCCTGTTCTCGGCGGCGCGCGGCTGGTGGCTGCTGCGGCTGTTCGGGCATGAGAAGGTGGCGGTGCTGGATGGCGGCCTGCCGAAATGGCGGGCCGAGGGTGGCACGGTGGACAGCGGCCCCGCGCCCGCGCCGCGCCCGGCCACCTTCTGGGCGGACTTCGTGTCCCGCCGCCTGGCGGGCATCGGCGACGTCAAGCGGGTGGTGGCGGAAGGCGGCGCGCAGATCGTCGATGCCCGCCCCACCGGGCGGTTCGACGGATCGAGCCCGGAGCCGCGGCCCGGCCTGCCGTCCGGCCACATGCCGGGCGCCTGCAGCGTACCGGCCGGCGCCCTGCTGGCGCCGGACCAGACCATGCTGCCGCCCGAAACGCTGCGCGGCATCTTCGGGCGCGCGGGCATCGACGGCAGCACGCCGGTGATCGCCTCCTGCGGCACCGGCGTCACCGCCTGCGTGGTGGCGCTGGGCATGGTGCATGCGGGGCTGCCCGAACCCGCCGTCTACGACGGCTCCTGGACCGAATGGGCCGCGCGGCCCGATACCGCCAAGGAAGGCTCCGCCCCATGAGCGACGAGCATCATAGCTTCGCCACCCGGGTCACGCATGTCAGCCGGCCGGGCATCCGCAGCCACGGTTTCGTCAACGGCGGCGTGCATCGCGGCTCCACCGTGCTCTACCCGTCCAGCGAAGCGCGGCAGACCCTCGGCGCGGCGGGGCTGGACAAGCACGCGCTGACCTACGGCACCTCCGGCGGCCCCACGCATTTCGCGCTGGAAGATGCCATCGCCGAGGTCGAGGGCGGCACGCGCTGCCTGATCGTCGGCACCGGCCTTGCCGCCTGCGCGGTGCCGCTGATGGCCTACCTGAAGGCCGGCGACCATTGCCTGGTGCCCGACAGCGCCTACGGCCCGACGCGCCGCCTGTGCGACGGCCTGCTGGCCGGCTGGGGCATCGAGACCACCTACTACGACCCCACGATCGACGCGGAGGGGCTGCGGAGCCTGATGCGGCCCAACACCCGGGTGCTGTATACCGAAAGCCCGGGCAGCCACACCTTCGAGCTGCAGGACATCCCGGCGCTGGCCGCCGTCGCCCATGCCCAGGGCGCCAAGGTGCTGATGGACAACACCTGGGGCATCCACCACTTCCAGCCCTTCAAGCACGGCGTGGACGTTTCCATCCAGGCACTGACCAAGTACGTGGGTGGCCATTCCGACGTGCTGCTCGGCAGCGTGGTGGTGAACACCGAGGAGGACTGGACGACCGTCGCCTCCGCCGGGCGCTTCATGGGCCACTACGCCAGCCCGGACGACTGCTGGCTGGCGCTGCGCGGGCTGCGCACCATGGCGGTGCGGCTGAAGCACCAGGAAGCCGCCGGGCTGGAGGTGGCCCGCTGGTTCGAAAGCCGGCCCGAAGTGCTGCGCGTGCTGCACCCCGCCCTGCCCAGCCACCCGCAGCACGCGCTGTTCAAGCGGGACTTCACCGGCGCCTGCTCGCTGTTCGGGGTTGTCTTCCAGCCACGCTACACCCGGGCACAGGCGGACGCGCTGGTGGACGGACTGAAGCTCTTCGGCATCGGCGCGTCCTGGGGCGGGTTCGAGAGCCTGGCGCTCGCCACCACCGGCTTCGTGACCCGCACCGCCACCAGCGCCGAGGCCCTGGGCGGCCCGGCCGTTCGCTTCCATATCGGGCTGGAGGATACCGCCGACCTGATCGCGGACCTGGAAGCCGGCATGGCGCGGCTGGCCTGACCCGGCGGGGCCGGCATCGCCCGCGTCCGGCCCCGCCGTCCGGCGATTTCACCGACGGGACCCGCAACTCCGCACGGTGCGGCACACTTCTAGGGAACTCAGTGTAACCAGGGATTCCTCCGTGCCCCCTTCGATCAACCAGTCCCGCATCATGCAGGGGCGGCCCAACCCCCTGGGCGCCACCTGGACCGGCCTTGGCGTCAACTTCGCGCTGTTTTCCGCCAACGCGACCAAGGTGGAGCTGTGCCTGTTCGACAACACAGGCGAAACGGAGCTGGAGCGGATCGAGCTGCCGGAATACACCAACGAGGTGTTCCACGGCTTTCTGCCGGACGCGCGGCCGGGCACGGTCTACGCCTATCGCGTCCATGGCCCCTACGAGCCGGATGCCGGCCACCGCTTCAACCCGAACAAGCTGCTGCTGGACCCCTACACGCTGAGCCATGTGGGCGACCTCAAGTGGGACCACGCGCTGTTCGGCTACACCATCGGCCATCCGGACAACGACCTGTCCTTTGACGAGCGCGACAGCGCCCAGTTCATGCCGAAGTGCCGCGTGGTCGACCCCGCCTTCACCTGGGGCAACGACCGCCGCCCGCGCATCCCCTGGGAGCGCACGGTGTTCTACGAGACCCACGTCAAGGGCATCACCAAGCGCCACCCGCTGGTGCCCGAGGACCAGCGCGGCACCTATGCGGGCCTGGGCAACCGCGAGGTCATCCAGCACATCAAGTCGCTGGGCGTGACGTCGGTCGAGCTGCTGCCGATCCACTTCTTCCTGAACGACGACTACCTGCTCGACAAGGGCATGGTGAACTACTGGGGCTACAACAGCCTGGGCTTCTTCTCGCCGGCGCGGCGCTACGCCCGCACGCCGGACTTCGCCTTCTCCGAGTTCAAGGAGATGGTGGCGCGGCTGCACGACGCCGGCCTCGAAGTGATCATGGACGTGGTCTACAACCACACGGCCGAGGGCAACGAGCGCGGCGCCACGCTGTCCTTCAAGGGCATCGACAACGCCAGCTACTACCGTCTGCTGCCCGACCAGCCGCGCTACTACATCAACGACACCGGCACCGGGAACACCGTCAACCTGTCGCACCCGCGCGTGCTGCAGATGGTGACGGACAGCCTGCGCTACTGGGTCAACGAGATGCATGTCGATGGCTTCCGCTTCGACCTCGGCACCATCCTGGCGCGCGAGCCGCATGGCTTCGACGACCAGTCCGCCTTCCTCAAGGCCTGCAACCAGGACCCGCTGCTGGCGGACGTGAAGCTGATCGCTGAGCCCTGGGACATCGGCCCGGGCGGCTATCAGGTCGGCAACTTCGCGCCCGGCTGGGCCGAATGGAACGACAAGTACCGCGACACCGTGCGTGGCTTCTGGGTGGGCGAGGAAGGCAGCGCCGCCGACCTGGGCAAGCGGCTGTCCGGCTCGGCCGACCTGTTCGACCATCATGGCCGCAAGCCCTGGGCGACGGTCAATTTCCTGGCCGCGCATGACGGCTTCACCGTCAACGACCTCGTCACCTACAACGAGAAGCACAACGAGGCGAATGGCGAGGAGAACCGCGACGGCCATTCGCATAACCGCTCCTTCAACTACGGCGTCGAAGGCCCGACCGACGACCCCGCGATCAACGCGGTGCGCGAGCGGCAGATCCGCAACATGATCGCCACCCTGTACCTGTCGCAGGGCACACCCATGCTGCTGGCGGGCGACGAGTTCGGCCGCACCCAGGGCGGCAACAACAATGCCTATTGCCAGGACAACGAGATTTCCTGGCTGGACTGGAACTGGGGCGAGAAGGGCGAGCACCTCGTCAACTTCGTGCAGCGGCTGGCCCGGTTGCGGGAACGCTTTCCCGTGCTGCGCCGCGGCCGCTTCCTGTCCGGCGACCATCACGAGGCCAGTGGCACCAAGGCGCTGTCCTGGTGGAACCCGTCGGGCGAGGAGATGACGGCGGAAGACTGGCAGAACCCCAGCACCAAGTGTCTGGCCCGCATGCTGGACGGCCGGGCGCAGGAAAGCGGCATCAAGGTCGCGGCGCGCGACGAGACGCTGCTGATGATCCTCAACGCGCATGACGAGGCGGTGGAGTTCGTGCTGCCCGACAGCGCCGACGGACGCGAATGGGTGCGGCTGCTGGACACCAATGTGGTGGGCGAGGAGGAAGACGAAGAACCGGCCTTCCCGATCGGCGAAAGCTACACGGTGACCGGCCGTTCGCTCCTGCTGTTCCGTTTGCGGACCAACAGCCGCAAGGCGCCCGCCGCCGCCGCGGAGTGAACCGTGCCGGCGGCGGTGGCCTCAGGCCGCCGCCGCCGTGCAGGTGGCGCAGCGGCCCTCAATCTCCACCGTCGCCTGCGGCACCGTGAAGCCGGACCTGGACGCGGCGGCCGTCACCGCCTGCGCCACGCCATGGTCGGTGATCTCCACCGTCAAGCCGCAGTCGCGGCAGATCAGGAACTGGTGCGGGTGGTCGTGCCCGTGGCCCTCGTGCCCGTGCCCGCCTTCCACGCAGCCGACAAAGGCATTCAGCCGCTCCACCTTGTGGATCAGCCCCTGCTCCAGCAGGAAGTCCAGCGCGCGGTAGACCGTGGGCGGCGCGGCGCCCGGGCGGCTGGCCTTGAGGCGGTCCAGCAACGCATAGGCACCCAGCGGCTGCTCGGCTTCCAGCACCAGGCCCAGCACCTGCCGCCGCAGCGGGGTGAGCTGCGCGCCGGCACGGGCGCAGCGTGCGTCGGCGTCATCCAGCGCCTGCCGCAGCGGGGCCGGCAGCGTGCTCTCGATCTCCTGTCCGTCCATGGCCATTCTCCTGCCGGTCCACCTGTTATATAATAACGCCCATGTCTAGCACCACCATCGCCGACCCTGCCCTGCGCGCCCGCTTCATCGCCGCCACGCGCTTCGATGCCAATGGGCTGGTGCCCGTGATCGCCCAGGCGCATGACACGGGCGAGGTGCTGATGATGGCCTGGGCCAATGCCGAAGCGCTGGACGAAACCCTCGCCACCGGGCGCGTGGTGTATTTCAGCCGCAGCCGCAATGCCCTGTGGCGCAAGGGCGAGACCTCCGGCCAGTTCCAGCATCTGGTGGACCTGCGCCTGGATTGCGATGGCGACACCGTGCTGGCCTTGGTGCGGCAGGACGGCGTGGCCTGCCACACCGGCCGCCGTTCCTGCTTCTTCCGGGCTCTGCGCGATGGCGGGCTGGCCGCCATCGCGGCGCCCGAGGTTGACCCGGCACAGCTTTACGGCCACGCCCATGGCCACTGACACCCTGGTCCCCATCACGGTGCTGACCGGCTTTCTGGGCGCCGGCAAGACCACGCTGCTCAACACGCTGCTGCGGGCGCCGGAGATGGCGCGCACCGCGGTGCTGATCAACGAGTTCGGCGATGTCGGCCTGGACCACCTGCTGGTGGAGGCGCTGGAGGACGATGCGGTGCTGCTGCAGGCCGGCTGCCTGTGCTGCACCATTCGTGGCGACCTGTCCGCCGCCCTGGCGCGGCTGGCCGAGCGCATGGCCGCGGGGCAGGCGGTGGACCGCGTGGTGCTGGAAACCACCGGCCTCGCCGACCCCGTTCCCATTCTGCAGACCCTGCTGGCCGACCCCGCCACCCAGCGGCACTTCGCCCTGGCCGGGGTGGTGACGCTGGTGGATGCCGCCAACGGCTTGAACACGCTGAACCGCCAGCCCGAGGCGGTGCGGCAGGTGGCGGTGGCCGACCGGCTGCTGGTCAGCAAGCCCGACCTGGTGGACGACACGGCCATGCAGGCCCTGCTCGCCCGCCTGCGCGGCATCAATCCCGGCATTGTGCCCGTTCCCGTGCGCGACGGCGCCGCATCGCCGGAAGCCCTGCTCGGCCAGCGCCGCTTCGACCCGGCCGACCAGGGCCAGGCCGTGCGCGGCTGGCTGGACGAAGCCGCCTGGGACCACCACGGGCACCACCACCATCACGACCGCAACCGCCACGACGCCGGCATCCACGCCTTTTCCCTCAGCTTTGACACGCCCCTGCCCTGGCAGGGGCTGGCGACCTGGCTGGAGATGCTGACTGCCACGCGGGGCGAGTCGCTGCTGCGGGTCAAGGGCATCCTGGACCTGCAGGGTCAGGACCGGCCGGTGGCGATCCATGGCGTGCAGCATGTGTGGCATGCGCCGGTGCTGCTGGCCGGCTGGCCGGACGGCGAGCCACGCCGGTCGCGCATCGTTTTCATCCTGCGCGACCTGCCGCGGGCGGTCGTGGAGGACGGGCTGGCGGCCTTCGTGGCGGCATCGGCCACCGCCTAGCTGGCGCTCGGCAACCCGGCGCGGCGCCCTGGCGTTGGCTGGGGCAGAAGCGCCGAGGGAGGCCACCATGCCGCTGACCATGCCGGAGGAACTGCTCCTCCTGATGCTGGACGACGAGACCGGGCGCCTGACCGACCGTGCCGCGCCGGCGGGCGACTATGCCCTGGTCGGCGCCATGCTGGCCGAACTGGCGTTGGAAGAGCGGATCGACACGGACCCCCCGCGCCTGCGCGTGAAAAGCCCCGCCCCCACGGGCGACACCGTCCTGGACGGCGTTCTGACCCGCATCCAGGCCGAGCCGGAGCCGCAGGACAGCCGCTGGTGGATCGAGACCCTGGCGCAGGATGCCGAGCAATACCGGACCGCCTTTTTCGACCGGCTGGTGCAACGCGGCATCCTGAAGGCCGAGGAAGGGCGCTTCCTGTGGCTGTTTTCCGAGCGCCGCTACCCGGTGATCTCGGACAAGGAGGAACGCGAGGTCAAGGCCCGGCTGATGGCCGTGATCTTCGAGGATGGCGAGCCCGAGGCGCGCGATGCGCTGCTGATCGGCCTGTCCCGCGCCGCCGGCCTGTTCCCCCTGATGCTGGCACCGGCCGAGCTGGAACGCGCCCAGCCGCGCATCGAGGCCGTGTCCCGCCACGAGGCGCTGAACCAGACCGTGGCCGATGCCGTGCGCGACATCTTCGCGGAAGTGGCCCGCTACGCGCCGATGATGTGAATCCATACGCTTTTGTCATGCATGGCGAGGCTTACGGCGGCGCGGAAACGCGCCATCCTCCGTAACGCCGCCAATCCGGTGCGGCCTGCAAGGAAACGCCATGAACCGACGCTCCCTTCTCGCCGTGGCCAGCGCCCTCGCGCTGCTGCCGGCGCTCGCCTCAGCCCAGGCCCCTGCCACCCCCGCGCCCAATGACCGCCCGGTGCGGCTGCGCGGCGTGATCGACAGCGTGTCCGCCGACAGCATGGCGATGACCACCCGCACGGGCGAGAAGGTGACGGTCGGCCTGCCCGCCAACCTGCGCGTCAATCAGATGCTGGCGGCCAAGCTCAGCGACATCACGGCCGACAGCTACATCGGCTCCGCCGCCGTGGCGCAGCCGGACGGCACGCTGCGCGCGCTGCAGGTCACCATCTTCCCGCCCGCCGCGCGCGGCACCGCCGCCGGCCACTTTCCCTGGGACCTGGGGCCGGAAAGCACCATGACCAACGGCACCGTCGCCACCATGACCAATGGCACGGTGGGCAATGTCGGCAAGGGCGAGGACGTGGTGCTGACGGTGAAGTACCCGGACGGCGAGAAGCGCATCTTGGTGCCGGAAGACGCGCCCGTCGTCACCTTCGTTCCCGGCGACCGCGCGCTGCTGGTGGCGGGTGGCCAGGTTGTCGTCAACGGGCGCCGTGCCGAAGCCGGCACCATCACCGCCGCCTCCGTGCTGATCGGCAAGGATGGGCTGGTGCCGCCCAACTGAGAAACAGGACCACCGCATGAGCCAGACCCCCTCCCCCGTCGCATTGGTCACCGGCGGCGCGCACGGCATCGGCGCCGGCATCGCCACGCTGCTGGCCGCGAACGGCTGGCGCGTGGTGACGGCCGACCTGAAGCCGGCCCCCGGCGCACCCGGCCGCCACGTGGTGGCCGACGTGGCGGAGGAGGCGGCGGTGGCCGCGCTGGCCGAGGGCATCCAGACGCAGGAAGGGCGGCTAGACGCGCTGGTCTGCAACGCCGGTATCATGATCCGCAAGCCGGTGGAGGAGCTGTCGCTCGCCGAATGGCAAAAGGTGCTGGGCACCAACCTGACCAGCGCCTTTCTGCTGTCCAAGGCCTGCGCGCCGCTGTTGCGGCAGTCCGGGCGGGGGGCGATCGTCTGCATCGCCTCCACCCGCGCGCATATGTCGGAACCCGATACCGAGGCCTACGCCGCCACCAAGGGCGGGCTGGTGGCGCTGACGCATGCGCTGGCGGTCAGCCTCGGCCCCGCCATCCGCGTCAACTGCGTCAGCCCCGGCTGGATCGACGTGGCGGGCGAGGCGCTGCGGCCGGAGGATCACGCGCAGCACCCGGCCGGGCGGGTGGGGCAACCGCGTGACATCGCCGCGCTGGTGGCCTGGCTGATCGGGCCGGAAGCGGGCTTCGTCACGGGTGCCGAGTTCATCAGCGACGGCGGCATGACCCGCAAGATGATCTACGCCGAGTAGCCGCGCGCCCGGCCGCGCGGTATGCAGCCCCGCATGGCCCTCCGCTTCGAAACCCTGACCGGCGATGCGCTGCAGCCCTGGCTGTTCGCGCTGTCCCGCCTGCGCCTTTCGGTGTTCCGGGAATGGCCTTACCTGTATCACGGCGATCGGGGCGCCGAGGCGCGTTACCTGCGTGACTATGCCCGCGCGCCCGGTGCCTCCGTCGTGCTGGCGCTGGATGGCAGCCACCCGGTCGGTGCCGCCACCTGCGCGCCCATGAACGGCTGGGCGCGCGCCGCCTTCAGCGCCGCCGGCCGCGATCCTGCGGCCTATTGCTACTTCGGCGAAAGCGTCTTGCTGCCGCGATATCGTGGCCAGGGCGCAGGCGTGCGCTTCTTCGAATTGCGCGAAGCGCAGGCCCGCGCGCTGGGCCTGGCCCGCGCCACCTTCTGCGGCGTGCGCCGCGCGGCGGATGACCCGCGCCGCCCGGCCGGCCACGTGCCGCTGGACCAGTTCTGGCGCAACCGGGGCTACGCACCCGCCGGCATCAGCGGCACGCTGCGCTGGCGCGAGGTCGCCGCGCGCGGCGAACAACCGCATGTGCTGGACTTCTGGGAACGCCTGCTGTGAGCAAGCCGCTTCGCCTCGCCCTGCTGCAATACCCGGTGGAGCGGCCCGCCGGCATCGCCGCCTTCCGTGCCAAGCTGGACCGGTGGCTAGCCGGGGCGGCCGCCGCCGGCGCGGAGCTGGCGGTGCTGCCGGAATACGCCTGCGTGGAGCTGGGCGCGGCTTTGACCGGCAGCGACGTGGCCGACGAGGCCGCCGAGCTGGCCGCGATGGTTGCCGCCGCGCCGGATATCCTGGACGCCATGCGCGACGCTGCCCGCCGCGCCGGGCTGTGGCTGCTGCCCGGCACCTTGCCGGTGCGCGACGCCGACGGGCTGGTGCGCAACCGCGCGCCGCTGATCACGCCAGAGGGCCTGATGGCAACGCAGGACAAGCACAGCATGACGCGCTTCGAGCGCGAGCGCTGGGGCGTCTCGCCCGGTGGCGGGCCGAAGGTGTTTTCCACCCCGTGGGGGCTGATCGGCATTTCCGTTTGCTACGACGTGGAATTTCCCAAGCATGTGCGGGCGCAGGTGGAGGCCGGCGCCTGGCTGGTGCTGGCGCCGTCCTGCACGGACACGCCGCACGGCTTCAACCGCGTGCGCGTTTCCGCCGCCGCGCGGGCGGTGGAAAACCAGTGCTTCATCGCCATCACGCCCACGGTCGGCACGGCGCCCTGGTCGGCGGCGCTGGACGCCAACCGGGGCCATGCCGCCGTCTTCGGCCCGATCGACCGCGGCTTTCCGGAAGACGGCGTGATCGCCCGCGGCGCGCTGGACATGCCGCAATGGCTGTTCGCGACGCTGGACCCGGCGCGGATCGAGGCGGTGCGCAAGGATGGTGCGGTGCTGAACCACCGGGACTGGCCCAAGCGCTCCTTCGGCCGCCCCGCCGTCGTGGTGCCGGCATGACGCTGGTCTATCTGGTGGCGGGCGAGGCCTCGGGCGACCTGCTGGGGGCGCGGCTGATCGCGGCGCTGCGCGCGGCGCGGCCCGAGTTGCAATTCGCCGGCGTCGGCGGCGAACGGATGGCCGAGCAGGGCTTTGCCTCGCTGTTTCCCATGCGCGAGCTGGCGGTGATGGGCATCCTGGAAGTGCTGCCCAACATCCGCCGCCTGTCCCGCCGGCTGGACGAGACGGTGGCCGAGATCGTCGCGCGCCGGCCCGCCGTGGTGGTGACGATCGACAGCCCCGGCTTCGGCCTGCGCATCGCGGCGCGGGTGAAGCCGCAGGGCTTCCCGGTGCTGCACTACGTCGCGCCGCAGGTCTGGGCCTGGCGCCCCGGGCGGGTGAAGCGCATCGCGCGCGAGGTGGACCGCATCCTGGCGCTGCTGCCCTTCGAGGCACCGTTCTTCGAGAAGGCCGGCATCCCGGTCGATTTCGTCGGTCATTCCATCCTGGAGTCCGGCGCCGACCGGGGCGATGCCGCCCGCTTCCGCGCCCTGCACGGCATCGCGGATCACGAGCGGGTCGTGCTGGTGATGCCCGGCAGCCGCCGCAGCGAGGTCGGCCGCCTGTTGCCCACCTTCGGCGCCGCGCTGCGCCTGGCCGCCGCCCGCGTGCCGCACCTGCGCCCCGTCGTGCCGCTGGCCGGGCCGGTGGAGGAAGCGGTGCGCGCCGTCGCCGGTAACTGGCACCCCGCGCCGATCCTGGTACGCGACGTGGCCGAGAAATACGATGCCTTTGCCGCAGCCGAGGCGGGGCTGATCAAGTCCGGCACCTCTTCGCTGGAGGTGGCGCTGGCCGGCGTGCCGATGGTGGTGGGCTACAAGCTGAACCCGCTGACCGCCGTGATCGCGCGGCGGCTGGTGAAGGTGCCGCACATCTCCATCGTCAACCTGCTGGCGGAGCGGCGCATCATCCCGGAGCTGGTGCAGGAGGTCTGCACGCCGGAGAACCTCGCGGCCGAACTGGTCCGCCTGCTGACCGACCCCGCCGCCGCCCGGGCGCAGCGCGACGGCTTCGCCAGCGTCTTCGACCTGCTGCGCCCGCCCGGCGGCGTGCCGAGCGAGGCCGCGGCGCAGGCGGTGCTGCGGGCGATCGACGCGCGCTAGGCCGCCACCTCCGGCTGCGCCAGCAGCCATTGGCGAAAGGCCGCCATGGCCGGCGTTTCCTCGCGCGACTTCAAGCGTGTCAGCCAATAGGCGCCCAGCGTCACTTCCGGCGCGAAGGGCCGCACCAGCCGGCCCTGGCGCAGGTCGCGCTCAAACATCCGCGCCGGCAGCAGCGCGACGCCGGTGCCCTGCACGGCGGCCTCTGCCATGGTCAGCGAGGAATCGAACACGAAGCCGCGCACCGCCGGTGCTTCCAGGTCGGACAGCGCGAACCAGCGTGCCCATTCGTCAACGCGGTAGGAGCGCAGCAACACCTCGCGCATCAGGTCCGCCGGCTGCCCCAGGCGTTCCGCCAGCGCGGGGGCGCACAGCGGCGACAACGGCGCGGTGAACAGCCGCGTCGCTTCCGTGCCGTGCCAGGCGCCATCGCCGAAGCGAATGGCGCAATCCAGCCCCTCGCCCGCCAGGTCCACACGGTTGTTGTTGGTCAGCAGCCGCAGGTCCACGAAGGGGTGCGCGGCCCGGAATTCCGGCAGCCGCGCCAGCAGCCAGCCGGACACCACCGTGCCCACGGCGCCCAGCACCAGCACCTCTCGCAGCCGCCCGCCCTCGAACCGCTCCAGCGTGGCGGCGATGCGACGGAAGCTGTCGCTCAGCACCGGCAGCAGCGCCTCGCCTTCCTCCGTCAGCGCGAGGCCGCGTGGCAGGCGGCGGAACAGCGGCACGCCCAGCATGTCCTCCAGCGCCTTGACCTGATGGCTGACGGCGGCCTGCGTCACCCGCAGCTCCAGCCCGGCGCGGGTGAAGCTGAGCTGGCGTGCGGCGGCCTCGAAGGCGCGCAGGGCATTGAGCGGCAGGTGCATGCCACCCTCATTAGTTTTCCTAGGGGCTCGCGCAAGGGATGATCGTTTGTCCACCCCCACCCCTCCACCGCAGTGTCCGCCCCGCCAAAGCGAGGAGAGGCGGGCATGATCAACAGGCGGCAATGGCTGGGCGGGGCGCTGCTGGCGCTGGGTGCCAAGCGGGCATGGGCGCAGGGCGGCCTGGCCGCGGACTTCGCGCGGATCGAGCGGCAGATCGGCGGGCGGCTCGGCGTCGCGGTTCTGGGCACGGGCGGCCGGGTCGGGCACCGTGTGGATGAGCGCTTTCCGCTTGGCAGCACCTACAAGCTGCTGGCAGCGGCCGGGGTGCTGGCACGGGTGGATGCCGGGCAGGACCGCCTGGACCGCCGCATCCGCTTTTCCCGCGCGGATCTGGTGACCTATTCCCCCGCCACGGAGCAGCATGCCGGCGGCCCCGGCATGACGCTGGACGCGGTGTGCGAGGCGGCGATGATCTTGAGCGACAACACCGCCGGCAACCTGTTGTTCGACGCGCTGGGCGGACCCGCCGGGCTGACCGCCTGGCTGCGCGGGCTTGGCGACGGCATGACGCGGCTGGACCGCATCGAGACCGCGCTGAACGAGGCCACCCCCGGCGACCCGCGCGACACCACCTCCCCCGCCGCCATGCTGGGCAATCTGCAAAAGCTGCTGCTGGGCGATGCGCTGTCGGCGGCCTCCCGCGACAGACTCGCCGGCTGGCTGCGGAACAACCGCACCGGCGATGCCCGGCTGCGCGCCCGCCTGCCGCCCGGCTGGCAGGCCGGCGAGAAGACCGGCACCTCCTCGCACGGCACCAGCAACGACGTGGGGCTGCTGTGGCCGCCGGGTGGCGGCAAGCCCGTGCTGGTGGCGGCTTTTATTACGGAATGCCCCGCCCCGCCGGCGCGCCGCGATGCCGCGCTGGCCGAGGTGGGTGCCCTGGTGGCGGCCGCCGCCTAGCCGCGCAGCAGCGCCGCCAGGGCGGGGGACAGCCCCTTGCTGTCCCGTCCCGCCACCGGCGCCACGCTGCCGGCGCGCGGGCGGGGCAGGTTCAACGCCACCAGCGCCTCCGCCTGCTTCACGGCGCAGGCGATGCCGTCCAGCAGCGGCACGGGCGCGCGGGGGCCGAGCCGCGCCGCCATGCCGGCCAGCGCCGCGCCACCGAGCACCACGGCGTCCGCGCCTTCCGCCACCAGGGAATCGATCTCCTGCAGCAGCATGGCCTCCACCGCGGGGGGGTCGCGCAGGGCGTCCTGCGGCGTTGCCGCGATGCCCCGCAGGCCGGACAGCCGGGCCGCCAGGCCGTGGCGGCCGATCAGCTCGCGGTAGGTTTCCACCCCGCCCATGGTCACCAGCCCGAAGCGCCCGCCGAGCAGACAGGCGGTCAGGCAGGCCGCTTCCGTCATGCCCACCACCGGGCACGGCATCAGCTGCCGCGCCGCGTCCAGCGCCGTGTCGAGGCTGACCGCCAGCACCACCGCCTCCACCTGCCCGGCATGGCCGGCCAGCAGGTCCAGCAGCGCGTGGCCGGCAATGGCGTTTTCCAGGCGCGACGAGATCACCGCCGCGCCGAAGCGCGGCGTGGCGGGGATGATCTCGCTGCCCGGCGCGGCGGCGGCGCGGGCCGCGGCGGCGCACAGCTCCGTGATGGCGTCCGTGGTGTTGGCATTGGCGACCAGGATGCGCATCAGCCGTGCTTCCGGTGGGCGGCGTGGCCGCTGGGATCGGTGTTCATCGGCCAGGACGCTAGCAGCGCGCGGCCGGCCACGGCCAGTCCCGCCCTTGCCGCATCCGCCCCCAGCCCGCAGGCTGTCCGGCGGACCCCGCAGGAGAGCCGCCCATGGACGCCCCAGCCCTGAGCCCCGAGGCGCGCCGCGCCCTCGCCCTTCCCTTCACCGCCGAGGCATTGCTGGCCAGCCTGCGCCCCTGGGTGGAGCAGGAAAGCCCGACCTTCGACACCGCCGCCGTCAACGGCATGATGTCGCTGGCCATGCGCGAGATGGCGCTGATGGGCGCGCGGGTGGAGCGCATCCCCGGCCGCATGGGACTCGGCGACTGCGTGCGCGGCCGCTTCGGCACGGCGGGCGACGAGGGCGGCATCCTGGTGCTGGCGCATCTGGACACGGTGCACCCGGTGGGCACCCTGGCCACCGGCCTGCCTTTTCGCGTGGAAGGCGACCGCGCCTTCGGCCCCGGCATCTTCGACATGAAGGGCGGCACGGTGCTGGCGCTGCAGGCGCTGGCCGCGCTGCGCCAGGCCGGCATCGCCACCAGCCGCCCGGTGACGGTGCTGCTGACCAGCGACGAGGAAATCGGCAGCCCCTCCACCCGCGACCTGATCGAGGCCGAGGCGGCGCGGCACGACGTGGTGCTGGTGCCCGAGCCCGGCCGCGCCGATGGCGGCGTGGTGACCGGGCGCTACGCCATCGCCCGGTTCAAGCTGAAGACCACCGGCCGGCCCAGCCACGCCGGCGCCACGCTCTCCGCCGGCCGCAGCGCGGTGAAGGAGATGGCGCGGCGGCTGATCGCCATCGAGGACATGACCACCGAGGCCTGCACCTATTCCGTGGGCGTGATGCATGGCGGCCAGTGGGTGAACTGCGTGCCCACCTTCTGCGATGCCGAGTCGCTGAGCATGGCCAAGCGCCAGCCGGACCTGGACGCGGCCGTGCAGAAGATGCTGGCGCTCAACGACAGCATGGGGGACGTGCGCTTCGAGGTGACGCGCGGCGTGACGCGCCCGGTGTGGGAGCCGGACGCGGCCACCATGGGCCTCTACGCCCAGGCCCGCGCCATTGCCGCCGAGCTTGGGCTTGAGCTGAACCACGAAAGCGCGGGCGGCGGCTCGGACGGCAATTTCACGGGCGCCATGGGCATCCCCACCCTGGACGGGCTGGGGGTGCTGGGCGGCCAGGCCCACACGCTGAACGAGCACGTCCTGATGGACGCGCTGGTGCCCCGCGCCCGGCTGATGGCGGCGCTGCTGGCCAGCGTCTGACGGTCGCTTCCCCCGGGGGCGATGGCGGCGGGGCACGCGCCCCGTTGCCAAGCACCCCCCATTGGCCCCACACACCCGAAGCGATGCCAGCTTTCGTCCCCACGAACTCCGCCGCCAGCATGTTCCCGGCCCGCGTCAAGGCCATCCTGGGTCCGACCAACACGGGCAAGACCCACTTGGCCATCACCCGGATGCTGGCGCATTCCAGCGGAATCATCGGCTTTCCGCTGCGCCTGCTGGCGCGGGAGAACTACGACCGCATGGTGGCGGCCAAGGGGGCGCGCTACGTGGCGCTGATCACGGGGGAAGAAAAGATCCTGCCGCCCGAGGCCAGGTGGTTCGCCTGCACCGTGGAGGCCATGCCGCTGGACCGGCGCGCCGAGTTCGTGGCGGTGGACGAGATCCAGCTCTGCGCCGACCCGGATCGCGGCCATATCTTCACCGACCGCCTGCTGAATGCGCGCGGCCTGGTCGAGACCATGTTCCTGGGCGCCGAAACCATCCGCCCCCTCTTGCAGCGGCTGGTGCCCCAGGCGGAGATCGAAACCCGCCCCCGCCTGTCCCAGCTTTCCTATGCCGGCCCCGCCAAGCTGACCCGCCTGCCGCCGCGCTCCGCCGTGGTCGCCTTCTCGGCCGGCGAGGTCTACGCCATCGCGGAAGCGATCCGCCGCCGGAGAGGCGGCTGCGCGGTGGTGATGGGGCGGCTGTCCCCCCGCACCCGCAATGCCCAGGTGGCGCTGTACCAGAACCGCGAGGTGGACTTCCTGGTGGCGACGGACGCCATCGGCATGGGTCTGAACATGGACGTGGACCATGTGGCCTTCGCCAGCCTCAACAAGTTCGATGGCCACCGCCCCCGCATCCTGACGCCGCAGGAAGCGGCCCAGATCGCCGGCCGCGCCGGGCGCGGCATGCGCGACGGCTCCTTTGGTGTCACCGGCGACTGCCCGCCGCTGCCGGATGAGATGGTGGACAAGATCGAGGGCCATCAATTCGAGGCCCTGCAACAGCTCGCCTGGCGCAACGCCGATCTGGATTTCTCCGGCATCGACGCGCTGCTGGACAGCCTGGCGCTGCCGCCGCGCCAGCCTGGGCTGTCCCGCGGCAACGACGCCACCGACTACGTCACCCTGGAAGCGCTGTCGCGCGACCCGGAGGTGCGCAAGCTGGCCGACCACCGCAACCGCGTGCGGCTGCTGTGGGAAGCCTGCCAAGTGCCGGACTTCCGCAAGCTGGCCGATGACAGCCACACCAAGTTCGCCGCCAAGATCTTCATCCACATGGTCAAGGACGGCGCGCTGCCCACCGACTGGGTGGCCAGCCAGATCGCCCAGCTCGGCAACATCGAGGGCGACCTGGACACGCTGATGTCCCGCCTGTCGGCCATCCGGGTCTGGACCTACGTGGCCGCCCGCGCGGACTGGGTGCGGGACGCGACGCGCTTCCAGTCCGAGGCCCGCGCGGCCGAGGACGCGGTGTCCGACGCGTTGCATGAACGCCTGACGGCCCGCTTCGTGGACCGCCGCGCCGCGCATCTCATCCGCCGCCTGGATGAGACCGAGGAAGAGCTTCTATCTGCCGTCAATCGCAAAGGGGAGGTGGTGGTTGAAGGCCATCCCGTCGGTCATGTCAGTGGTTTCGTCTTTGAGCCCGATCCATCCGCCGCCAACGAGGACGAGCGCAAGCTGGTGCTGCGCGCGGCCCGGCGTGCCCTCGTGACCGAGATGCCCCGCCGCGTCGCGGCGCTGGAAGCGGCCAAGGACGAGGATTTCGCCCTCACGCCCACGCATCGCATCACCTGGGACGGCGCCGACATCGCGCGCCTCAAGCCCGGCCCCACCCCGGACAAGCCGCAGGTCGAGCCGCTGGCCAGCGAGTTCCTGGACGGCGCGCAGAAGGAGCGCCTGCGGGTGCGCCTGGCCGCCTGGCTGGAGGCCATGCTGGCCCGCGAGTTCGCCGCCCTCAACACGGTCGAGGAAAAGGCCGCCGAGGACAACACCCTGCGCGGCCCCGCCTTCCGCCTGCGCGAATACCTGGGCCTGGTGCCCGGCGGCACGGAAGCCGAGGTGAACCCCGAGCTGCGGCAGAAGCTGAAGGCCATCGGCATCCGCGCCGGGCGCTTCGCGCTGTACCTTCCGGAGGTGCTGAAGCCGCGGCCCATGGCGCTGCGCGCGCAGCTCTGGGCGCTCAAGGCCGAATGCATGGTGCCGGCGCTGCCGGGCGGCGGGCTGGTGTCCGTGCCGCCGCCGGAAGGCTGGCCCGCGGGCTTCGCGGAAACCATGGGCTGGGTGCCGGCCGGGCCGGTGCTGCTGCGCCTCGACGTCGCCGAGCGCGTGGCGGGCGAGCTGGGCCACCTGACCCGCCGCCACCCCGCCATGCTGCCGCCGGACGTGGCCAGCCGCCTGGGCGTCAAGGCCGACGCCCTGCCCGTGGTGCTGAACACGCTGGGCTTCCGCCTGTTGCCGGTGGAGCCGGCGGCCGAGGGCGCCTTTGGCCCGCCGTCGCCACAGATGGTGGCGGTGAAGCGCGACGAGAACCGGCATCGCGGCCCTCGCCAGGGCCGGCCGCCGCAGCGCGACCGGCGCCCGGCCCCGGCTGTGGCGGCGGCGGCGGAGGGCGCCACCGCCGAGGCCGCGCCCGAGGGTGCGGAAGCCGCAACCCCGCGCCCGGAGCGCGCCCCCCGCCCGCCCCGGCGCGACGACCGGTCGCGTGGCCCCCGCCCGCCCCGGCCCGAGGGCCAGGACGCGCGCGCGCCACGCCCCGAAGGTGCCCGCCCGGAAGGCACCCGTCCCGAATTCCGCGACCGCCCGCGCCCGCCGCGTGACGATCGCGGCCGGGATGACCGCCCGCGCGGCCCCCGCCCCTTCGACAAAAACAACCGGGGCGGCGGCAGCGAGGGCCGCAGCTACAGCTTCGATGCACCGAAGCCCGCCAAGGCCGACCCCGACAGCCCCTTCGCGGTGCTGTCCAAGCTGAAGCTGGGCAAGGGCTGAGGCGCCCCGTCCGGCGATGGCGGAGACCGAGGACCGGGACTGGCAGCGGCTGGACAAGTGGCTGTGGTGCGCGCGGGTCGCCAAGACCCGCGCGGAATGCAGCCGGTTCGTTGAACGCGGCGCGGTGCGGCTGAACCGCCAGCCGGTGGAAAAGCCGCATGCCAAGCTGCGCCCGGGCGACGTGCTGACCCTGGCGCTGGGCCGGCCGGAAACCGGGGTGGTGAAGATCTGGCGCGTGGCGGCGCTGGCCGCCCGGCGCGGCCCGGCGCCGGAAGCCCAGGCATTGTACGAGGACATCACCTAACCGGTCTTGGAATGCTGGGTGCGATACCCTACCTGGGTATGGTATGGCCCATCTTACCGACCCCGAGCGAACCCAGGCCCTGGTCAACCGCGTCCGCCGCATCGGCGGGCAGCTGCAGGCCGTGGAGCGCGCGCTGGAAGGCGGCGCCGACTGCGCCGTCACGCTGCAGCGCGTCGCCGCCGTGCGTGGTGCCGTCGCCGGGCTGATGGATGAGATCATGCTGGACCACCTGCGGGCCCATGTCGCCGCCCCGGGCCTGAGCGATGCGGAGCGCCAGCGCGGCGCCGACGAGCTCGCCGCCGTGCTCAGCCGCTATGCCAAGTAGGACCGCACCGATGCACGACCACGATTTTCTCGGCGAGCAGCACGATGCCAATGCGCGCCGCACGCTTTGGGTGGTGGCGCTGACCGCCGTGATGATGGTGGGCGAGATCGTCGCCGGCAGCCTGTTCGGCTCCATGGCGCTGCTGGCGGATGGCTTCCACATGGCGACCCACGCCGGCGCGCTGGCGGTGACCGCCGGCGCATATGCCTTTGCCCGCCGCCATGTGCGGGACCGTCGTTTCAGCTTCGGCACCGGCAAGGTGGGGGATCTGGCGGGCTTCGCCTCGGCGCTGGTGCTCGGCGTGGTGGCGCTGGGCATCGCGGTGGAATCCGGCATGCGGCTTTGGGCGCCGCAGCAGGTGGCGTTCGGGCAGGCGGCGGCGGTGGCCGTGCTGGGGCTGGTGGTGAACATCGTCAGCGCCCTGCTGCTGGCCGGTGGCTCTGGCCATCACAACCATGATCACGGGCACGGCCATGCGCATGGCGACCACGGGCATTCTCACCACGGCCAGGACAACAACCTGCGTTCCGCCTACCTGCACGTGCTGGCCGACGCGCTGACCTCGGTGCTGGCCATCGGCGCGCTGCTGGCCGGGCGCTACCTGGGCTGGGCCTGGCTGGACCCGGCGGTGGGGCTGCTCGGCGCCATTGTCATCGCCCGCTGGTCCTGGAGCCTGATGCGCGACACCGCCGGCGTGCTGCTCGATGTCGCTGACCCGGCGCTGGAGGCCGAGATGCGCCAGCATGTCGAGGCCCCCGGCGACGTGCGGATCACCGACCTGCATGTCTGGCGTGTTGGCCCCGCCGCCCATGCCGCGATCGTCAGCACGGAAGGCTTGGCGGACGGCGCTACGATCCGCGCCCGCCTCGCCCCCGTGCACGAGCTGGCGCATGTGACGGTGGAAACGCGCGCGGCCTAGCCCGGAGGCGGCTTAGGCGGATCAAAGCGCAGGCCCGCCGGCACCAGCACCCGCCGCCCCTTGGCCGGCAGGGCGCGCACCGGCACGGCGCCGAACATCTCCTTGCGCGCTTCCACGATGGCGACGCCGGCGAAGCGCGGCGCCAGTGCCCGCCCCGCCCTTTCCCACACCCCCGCGCCGCGCAGCAGCAGCCGGGTCTGGAACGGCGGGATGAACAGGGCCGAGCGGCGGCGCTCCACCGTGAACATCGTGCGCCCCAGCAGGCGCGCGATCTGGCCATGCGAATACGGCCTGCCCTGGCCGAAGGGCGTGCCTTCGGAATGCGCCCACAGGCCGCGCCGGTTGGGCACCACCACCAGCAGGCGGCCGTCTTCCTTCAGGACGCGCCAAACCTCGCGCAGCAGGCGCCGGCCATTCTCGGCGGTTTCCAGCCCGTGCACCATCAGGACGTTGTCGAAGGTGAAGTCGGCGAAGGGCAGCTCCGTTTCCTCCACCAGCGTCGCCAGGTTGGCGCCGCTGCGCGGCCAGGGCTGCGCCCCGGCCTCGGCGGGGCTGGCGGCCAGCACGCGGGCCGCGTGGTCCCGCCACAGGCGCAGATAAGGGGTGGCGTGGCCAAGCCCCAGCACGCAGCGGCCCGTCAGGTCCGGCCACAGCTCCACCAGCCGCTCGCGCAGCAGCCGCGCCGCCACCGCGCCCGTGGGCGTCTGGTAGAATTCGCGGTGCGGCGACTCAGGGGGGGCGTGGACCTCGTCGCTCATGCATCCGATATAAGGGCACGCCCTTTCGGCGACCATAAGGACCTGACCATGACCGTGACCGTGACGGCGGTGCCCTGTCTTTCCGACAACTACGCCTGGATGCTGCGGGACGAGGCCACCGGCACCGTCGCGATCTGCGACCCCGGCGAGGCGGCACCGGTGATCGCGGCGCTGGACGCGGCGGGCGGGCGTTGCGACCTGATCCTGTTGACCCACCACCACGGCGACCATGTGGACGGCGTGGAGCAGGTACGGGCGAAATACGGGGCCCGGGTGATCGGCGCCAAGGCCGATGCCCACCGCCTGCCGCCGCTCGACACCGCCGTGGTGCCCGGCGACACGGTGGCGATCGGCGACACCGAGGGCCGGGTGATCGACAGC
Organism: Roseomonas haemaphysalidis; assembly: GCF_017355405.1. Taxonomy (NCBI): domain Bacteria; kingdom Pseudomonadati; phylum Pseudomonadota; class Alphaproteobacteria; order Acetobacterales; family Roseomonadaceae; genus Roseomonas; species Roseomonas haemaphysalidis. The sequence continues at coordinate 2,126,198 of NZ_CP061177.1, read as the reverse complement.
CCCGGCCACACGCTGGGCCATGTGGCCTTCTACTTCCCGGATGGTGACGTGCTGCTGTGCGGCGACACGCTGTTCTCGCTGGGCTGCGGGCGGCTGCTGGAAGGCAAGCCGGCGGACATGTTCCACGCGCTGGAGCTGCTCAAGCCCCTGCCCGACCAGACCCTGGTCTGCGCCGGCCACGAATACACCGAAAGCAATGCCCGCTTCGCGCTGACCGTGGAGCCGGACAACGCGGCGCTGCGCGACAAGGCGGCCTGGGTGTCCGCCACCCGCGCCGCCGGCCGCCCCACCCTGCCCGCGACGCTAGGCGAGGAAAAGCGGACCAACCCGTTTCTGCGCGCCTCCAGCGTGGAGCGGCTGGCCGAGATCCGCGCCGGCAAGGACAGCTTCCGCGGCTGACTGGCGACACCTTCCCCCATCACGGACCCCGCCCGCATGCAGTTGTTTTATTCCTCCGGCTCGCCTTTCGTCCGCAAGGTCATGGTCGCCCTCCTGATGCGCGGGCTGGAGGAGCGGGTGGACCTGCTGTCCACCAACCCGCATGAAAGCCCGGCCGCGCTGCTGCAACAGAACCCGCTGTCCAAGGTGCCCTGCCTGGTGACGGTGGAGGGCCTGCCGCTGTTCGACAGCCGGGTGATCTGCGAATACCTGGACGGGCTCGGCACCGCGTCGCCGCTGTTTCCGGACTCCGGCAGCGAGCGCACCGGCGCGCTGCTGTTGCAGGCCCTGGGGGATGGCGTGATGGATGCCGCCGTGGCCCGGCGCATGCAGCAGCCTTATCCGCAGGATGAGGGACGCCGGCACCTGGGCGGGCGCAATGCCGCCGCCATCGGCCGCGCCCTGGACTGGCTGGACCGCAACCCGCCGGAGCGGCTGCGCGACATCGGTGCCGTCAGCGTCGCCTGTGCGCTGGGCTACCTCGACTTCCGCTTCGCCGACGAGGACTGGCGCGAGGGCCGCCCCGCGCTGACGGCCTGGTTCGCCGAGGCGGAGGCGCACCCCGCCATGGTCGCGACCCGCCCGGCATGACCCCGCCGGATCTGCGCGACCCGTCCCTGCCCGCGGCGGCGGTGATCGCGGCGCTGGGCCTGTCGCCGCACCCCGAAGGCGGGCACTTCCGCGAGATCTGGCGCGATGCCCCGCCCGGTGGCGGCCGCGGCGTCGGCACCGCCATCTATTACCTGCTGGACGCCGGGGAACGGAGCCACTGGCACCGCGTCGATGCCGCCGAAGCGTGGCACTGGTATGCCGGCGGCCCGCTGGCGCTGCACCTGTCGGCCGACGGCCGGGGCAGCGAGGAACGGCGGATCGGCCCGGACCTGTCCGCCGGCGAGGAACCCTTCGGCCTCGTGCCGCCCGGCTGGTGGCAGGCGGCGCGGCCGCTGGCGGGCTGGGTGCTGGTGGGCTGCACCGTCAGCCCGGCCTTCAATTTCTCGGGCTTCGAGATGGCGCCGCCAGGTTGGGCACCCGGGCCATGAGCGACAGCCTCGCCTGGGATGCGCGCTATGCCGCGCAGCCCTGGATGTTCGGCCAGGCGCCCAACCGTTATCTCGAAAGCTGGGGGCCAAGGCTGCCGGCGCGGGGGCGTGCCCTGGCGCTGGGCGATGGCGAAGGGCGCAACGGCGTGTGGCTCGCCGAACGCGGGCTGGAGGTGACGGCCGTGGACTGGTCCGCCACCGGGCTCGGCCGCGCCACGGCACTTGCGGAATCGCGCGGCGTGCGCCTCGCCACCCATGCGGCCGACCTGGTCCAATGGTCCTGGCCGGACGCCGGGTTCGACCTGATCGCCTGGATCTTCCTGCACCTGCCGCCGGCGGACCGCGAGGTCGTCGCGGCCCGCGCGGTCCAGGCCCTGGCGCCGGGCGGCATGCTGGTGCTGGAATGCTTCTCGCCCGCGCAGAACGGCCGCCGCAGTGGCGGGCCGCGCGAGCCGGCGTTGCTTTGGACCCGCGCCATGGCGGACACCGCCTTCGCCAGCCTGGACACCCTGGAATGCCTGGAAGGCGGCGTCCTGCTGCAGGAAGGCCCCAAGCACCAGGGCGTCGCGGAGGTGGTACGCGGCTGCTGGCGCAAGCCGGAATAACGCCGCGGTGGGGTGGGACCGGCATCCCGCAACCCGGCCCATGCCATTTCCTGCAGGAAAGATGCGAAGCCGGCGTTACCTTTCAGAACAAGCAGCGTTAAGCCCAAGCCATTCTTCAAGGAACGCGACCATGGGCATTATCTGGACGATCATCATCGGCTTCCTGGCGGGGGTTGTCGCCAAGTTCATCATGCCGGGCCGCGACGGCGGTGGGTTCATCCTCACCACCATCCTCGGCATCGTGGGCGCCTTCGTGGCGTCCTATCTCGGCCAGGCGCTCGGCTGGTACCGCGCCGGCGAGGGCGCGGGCTTCATCGGTGCCGTGGTCGGCGCCATCATCGTGCTGGCGATCTACCGCTTCACGGTCGGCCGCCGCGCCGTCTGAACGGCGTCGCGTCGCCGTTGATCAAAGGCCGGATCCGGCGCGCCAGGAGGCGCGTCCGGGCCCGGCCTTTGCTTCATCCGGCGCCGGCCCGTGCACATAAAAAAGCCCGGGGTCCTTTCGGACCCCGGGCTTTTTCGTCTGGCCGGTCAGAAATCGACCTTGGCATTCTCGCCGGAGCTCGCCGGCTTGCCGGTCGCCAGCGCCTTGGCGTAGCCGAAGGCGAAGGTGACGTTGGAGGAGATGGCGTCCCAATACTCGGCGCCGGCGATCTCCACCGCGATCAGCGCATAGCCATCCCCGTCCGGGCCTTCCGGCAGCCAGGTGCGCAGGTCCTCGGTCCAGAGCTGCTTGTTCTTGTTCTTGTCGCGCACGATGCGCGCCTTGCCGGAAATGGACACGAAGTCCTGGCTCTTGGGATCGGCATAGCCCAGCAGCACGCTCGGGTTGCCCTCGATCTCATCGACCTTGGGGCTGTCGTCGCGCGTGAAGAACCACAGGGTCTTGCCGTCCTCGTCCGGCTTCTGCGCCCGCATCGGGCGGCCGCGCAGGTGCCCCTCGGGGTCGGTGGTCACCATGATGGCGACCTGGATGTCCTTGACCATCTCGCGCACCTTGATGCGCATTTCGTCTTCGTTCTTGGCGGTATCCACGGTGTTCGCTTCCCTTGCGGTGCTGGGAGGCAAACTGCGCAGCACCGTGGCGGTTGCGTGCCGCTCAGGCCGAGCCGGCCGCCGCGGGGTCCGGGCTGCCGGACAGCGTTTCGCTGCCGCCACGCCAGCGGTGGGTGGAACTGCCGAAGGCCACCATGCGGCCCTGGCTGTCGAACACCTCGGTCCGCGCGAAATAGATTTTACCGCCGCGGGACACCATGCGGCCCTCGGCGTACACCCGCCCCGGCAGCGTCTGGCCGGTGAAGTGGCAGTTCAGGTCCACGGTCACGCCCTTGCGGCTGTGGCCAGGCGTGTCGCACCACAACCCGCTCATGCCGCCCGCCTGGTCGATCAGCGACAGGATGGCGCCGCCATGCACGATGCTGCTGCGGTTGAGGTGCTGCTCGCCCGCCTCGATGGCGATGCGGACATAGTTCTCCCGCCATTCCTCCAGGATAAATCCGAGCAGCTCGTGATACGGGGCGGAAACGTGGGGTGCGGACATGCCATCCGGGGTGCCCAACCCGGCGCCCGCCGTCAAGGCCGCGCTGCTACAGGCCCAGGCGAGCCCAGGCCGCCCGCTCTTCCGCCAGGGCGGCGGCGGTGGCCACCGCCTCGGCCGCCAGCCCCGGCGCGGCGGCACCGGCCCCCAGCAGGCGCAGCGGCAGCGGCGGCCGCTTGGCGCCGCCGAAGGGCACCACCTGCGCCTTGTCGCCGAAGCGCCGGCGGATTTCATCCGCCGCGTTGCCCAGCCGGTCGATCAACCCCAGCGGCAGGGCTTCCCGGCCGGTCCAGAAGCGGCCGGTGAAAAGCTGCGCCTCCGGAGCCTGCAGCCTGCCGCCCCGGCGCGTGCGCACCCAGTCGCGGAATTCGGCATGGATGGCTTCCAGAAGTTCCTCCAGCCGTTGCTGCTGCGCCGGCTCCACCGGGCGGAACGGGTCCATGAAGGATTTCTGCCCGCCCGCCGTGGTCAGCCGCCGCTCGACGCCGAAGCGCTCGATCAGCCCTTCCAGCCCGAAGCCGCCGGAGATCACGCCGATGCTGCCGACGATGCTGGCGCCGTCCGCCACGATCTCGTCCGCCGCGCAGGCCAGCCAGTAGCCGCCGGACGCCGCCGCGTCTTCGACGCAGGCGATGACCGGCACCTTCTTCTCCTCCGCCAGGCGACGGATGCGGGCGCCGATCAGCGAGGACTGCACGGGCGAGCCGCCGGGCGAATTGACCGCCAGCACCACCGCCGCCAGCCGCTTCAGCGCGAAGGCACGGTCCAGCACCGGCCCCACCTGCTCGATGTTCAGGGCGGGCCCGGTGGCCGGGCCGCCGCGCGCGGCGATGACGCCGGACAGCCGCACCAGGGCGACACGGGGCTTGGACGACAGAAAGGGGATGCGCATGTCCCTTCAGATGTCCTCCCTTCCCGCTTCCCGCAAGAAGTGGCAGTGAGGCCGTTCGTCCCAAGTGCCGAGGAACCCTGCCATGAAGACACGCGCCGCCATTGCCTGGGAGGCCGGCAAGCCCCTGTCGATCGAGGAGGTGGACCTGCAAGGCCCGCGCGAGGGTGAGGTTCTGGTCGAGATCAAGGCCACCGGCCTGTGCCACACGGACAAGTACACCCTGTCCGGCGCCGACCCGGAAGGCATCTTTCCCGCCATCCTGGGCCATGAAGGCGCGGGCGTGGTGCTGGAGGTCGGCCCCGGCGTGAAGACGCTGAAGCCCGGCGACCACGTGATCCCGCTCTACACGCCCGAATGCCGCGAATGCGACTACTGCCTGAGCCAGAAGACCAACCTGTGCCAGAAGATCCGCGTGACGCAGGGGCGCGGGCAGATGCCGGACGGCACCAGCCGCTTTTCCTGCAACGGCAAGCCGATCCACCACTACATGGGCACCTCGACCTTCGCGAACCACACGGTGGTGCCGGAGATCGCGCTGGCCAAGATCCGGGCCGACGCGCCCTTCGACAAGGTCTGCTACATCGGCTGCGGCGTCACCACCGGGCTCGGCGCCGTGCTGTTCACCGCCAAGGTGGAGGCGGGCGCCAACGTGGTGGTCTTCGGCCTGGGCGGCATCGGGCTGAACGTCATCCAGGGCGCGCGCATGGTCGGCGCCAACAAGATCATCGGCGTCGACGTGAACCCGAACCGCGAGGCGATGGCCCGCAAGTTCGGCATGACCCACTTCGTCAACCCGAAGGAGATCGAGGGCGACCTGGTGGCCCATCTGGTGGAGCTGACCGGTGGCGGCGCCGACTATTCCTTTGAATGCGTCGGCAACACCAAGCTCATGCGCCAGGCGCTGGAATGCTGCCACAAGGGCTGGGGCGTCTCGACCATCATCGGCGTGGCGGAGGCGGGCGCCGAGATCAGCACCCGCCCCTTCCAGCTCGTGACAGGCCGGCGGTGGATCGGCTCGGCCTTCGGCGGCGCGCGCGGGCGCACGGACGTGCCGAAGATCGTCGACTGGTACATGGACGGCAAGATCAACATCGACGACCTGATCACCCACACCATGCCGCTGGACCGCATCAACGAGGGCTTCGACCTGATGACGCGGGGCGAAAGCATCCGCGGTGTCGTGCTCTACTGACGGCCGCGCGCTGGCGGGGAACCCCCGCCGGCCCCGCCGCGTTGCTTGGGCCGTGAAGGAGCACTGATCGCCATGGCCATGGACGGGCTGACCGACGACGACATCCGCCGCCTGCTGCTGAATACCACGCGCATCGCCGTGGTCGGCGCCTCGGCCAATCCGGCGCGCCCATCCTATGGCGTGGCAGGCTTTCTGGCGGAGCGGGGCTTCGACGTCACGCCCGTGAACCCGGGCCTCGCCGGGCAACGGCTGCATGGCGCCGAGGTGGTGGCGGCCCTGGACGCCGCCGCGCCGCTGGAGATGGTCGACATCTTCCGCCGCAGCGAGGAGGCCGGCGCGGTGGTGGACGAGGCCATCCGGCTTGGCGCCCGCGCCGTCTGGATGCAACTCGGCGTGGTGGACGAGGCCGCCGCCGCGCGGGCGCGCGATGCCGGGCTGGTGGCCGTGATGGACCGCTGCCCGGTGATCGAGTGGCGCCGCCTCGGGCTGGCCAGCGCCGCCTGACCGGCGCCGCATGACAAAACATTGCCGAAAGTTCATCCGGGCTTGAAGCGGGCCTTGCCCTGGGCCAAGTCCCTTGCCGCGTGCCGGGCCAGCCCTGGCGCGATTCGCGCGAACCGTCTGGAAAAGGCCCCGAAAGGGGAAGGGACATGACCGAAGAAGAACGCCGCATCATCTCTGCCTTTGTTGAGCGCATGGCGGGTGTGGCCCCGGCCCAGCCCGCCGCCTCCCCCTGGGGCGGCAGCAGCGTGCCGTCCGTGCAGTCCCGCCCGCAGCTGCCGCCGGTGGACCCGGAGGCCGACCGGCTGATCGGCGACCTGTTCGCGCGCTACCCCGAGGCCCGCTACCGCCTGACGCAGACGGCGTTTGTGCAGGAACACGCCCTGGTGCAGGCGCAGAACCGCATCCAGGAGCTGGAATGGCAGCTTGAGAACGCGCAGCAGCAGGCGCAGGCCGCGCCGCAGCGCGGTGGCGGCGGCATGTTCGGTGGGTTGTTCGGCGGCGGTGGCCAGCAGCGCCCGCAGCCCATGACGCCCCGCCCGCAGCCGATGCAGCCCCCCATGGGCATGCAGCCGCAGATGATGCAGCAGGGCCGCGGCGGCTCCGGCTTTCTGGGCTCAGCGCTCACCACCGCGGCCGGCGTCGCCGGCGGCATGGTGATGGGCAACATGCTGATGGGCATGTTTTCGGGCGGTGCCGCGCATGCCGCGACGGCGGCCACGGATGCCGCTGGCGCCGTGGGCGATTTCGGGCAGGAAGCGGTGCCGACCTCGGCCAGCCCCTGGACCGACCCCGGCCAGGACGCCGGCTACAACGACGCCACGCCGGTGGATGACGGCGGCTGGGGCAACGACGCGGCGGCCGATGGCGGCTTCGACGACGCCGGCTACAGCGACGACGACATCTGACATTGTTGCTGGCGGGAGGACCATCCGCGATGGTCCTCCCCCACTGCCGATCCGGCGTAGTCTGAAAAAATTGTCATCTCCGTCCGGCTCATCCCGCCTCGTCCGCGTTGCTGTCGAATGGCGGCAGGACGGACAAGGGCGGCGCTGATGCGCCGCGCGATTTCAAGCAGGGACCGGAGCATGCTGACGTGATGCCATCGCACGCGGCGGCCATCCCTTATTGCGGCGTGGCACCTCTGCCCGCCGTGCTGTGGCACAGCTGGAACGCAGACCCCTGGGTGCTAGGCGGCCTGCTGGTGCTGCTGACGGGCGGCCTGCTGTGCCTGCGGCACAGGCCCAGTGCCGCGCGGCGGCGGCGCATGCTGGCACTGGCGGTGCTGCTGCTGGCCGTGGCCTTTGTTTCCCCCCTGTGCGCCTTGTCGTCGGCCCTGTTCTCGGCCCGCGTGGCACATCACCTGCTGCTGATCTCGGCGGCGGCGCCGTTGCTGGCCCTCGCCTTTCCCGCCGCCGGGGGCGCCACGTCACGTCTGCTTGGCGTCGCGGTGCTGGCGCATGTGGTGACCGTCTGGTTGTGGCACGCCCCCGTGCCCTACGCCGCCGCGCTGGCGAGCGACACGGTGTACTGGGTGATGGAGCTTTCGCTGCTGGGCACGGCCTTGGTGGTGTGGCGCGGGCTGCTGGATGCCCGCCTGCCGCCGCTGCGGGCAGTGGCCGGGCATGTGTCGGTGATCGGCCTGATGGGCCTGCTGGGCGCGCTGATCACCTTCGCGCCCCAACCGCTTTACGCGCAGCACCTGCTGGCCACCGAGCCGTTCGGCCTGTCCGCGCTGGAAGACCAGCAACTGGCCGGGCTGCTGATGTGGGCACCCGCCATGCTGCCCAACTTCGTGGCCGCCGTGCTTTGCCTGCGCCGGCTGTTCAGCGCGCCGGAGGCGCACCCGGCGGCATGACGGTCGTCTGGTTGAAGCTGCTGCATGTCTCGGCCCTAGCGATCTGGACCGCCGGGCTGCTGTTGATGCCCCTGCTGTTCGGTCAGCGGCGGGACGCCGGCTCGGGCGGGCCCTTGCACCGGCTGCACGCCTTCACGCGCTTTTCCTATATCACCATCATCTCGCCCGCCGCCTTTCTGGCCATCGCCTCCGGCACGGCGCTGATCGTGACGCGCGGCATCGCCGGTCCCTGGTTCGCCCTGAAATTGCTTCTGGTCGGCGTGCTGGTGGGGCTGCACGTCTGGATCGGATTGCTGCTGCTGTCCGTCTTCGACGAGGGCGGGTATTTCGCGCGCTGGCGGGTGGGCGCCAGCATGGTGGCGCTGTCCGCCACCATGCTCGGCATCTTCTGGGTGGTGCTGGCTAAGCCAGTGATCGATCCGGCCGCGCTGCTGCCGGGCTTCATGCTGCGCCCGGGCGGTCTGCGCGACGCCGCGGCCACGTTTATTCCTGGTCCGACACCATGATGCCCACGCCGTGATGCAGGATCAGCTTGCCGCCGTGATACCCCGCCAGCCCGGTGAACACCGCCCCCAGCCCGGACAGGGCCAGGCCCAGGGGGATCACCGCCTCCGGCTCCAGCAGCCGCACCGTCCAGTTCATGCCGATGATCGACAGAAACATCATGGCGGCGATGGCATGCGTCCAGCTCGCGGCGCGCGACCGGATGCCCGGCACCAGCAGCAGTTCCGCCGTGCCCACCAACCCGGCCGTGACGCCCGTGACAAAGGCAGCCCCGGCGGCCCACAGGCCGGCCCGCAGCCAGAACTCGTCGCCGCTCCACCAGTAGGTCAGGTCGATCCCCAGCACGGCGATGGCCAGCGCGATCGGGAAATGCACCGCCATCGCGTGCACGGGGTGCCCGGCGATGGCCACCGCGGAGCTGACATCCTGCTCCGCCACCCGGCGGATCACGGGACTGGGGTCGTTGCTGGTCTTCATGCGGCCTCCCTGGCGCGGCGCGGGCGCGCCCTCTGCACGGTTGCAACGGCGCTGGGGCTGTGTGGCTGCACCGGCGACCTTTCGACCCTGTCGCCCGCGGGTCCCGCCGCCGCCTCCACGGCACTGCTGTGGTGGGTGATGCTGGGCGGGGCGGCGGCGATCTTCGCCGGCGTGCTGGGGCTGGTCGCCCTGGCGTTCCTGCGGCCTGGCCTGGGGCACGACATCGCGCCGCGCTTCTGGCTGGTGTGGGGGGGACTGGCGCTGCCGGCGGTGGTGCTGGGCGCGCTGCTGGTCTTCGCCCTGCTGACGGGCGAGCGGCTGCTGCCCCGCCCCGGCTCCGGCGCCTATGTGGTGGAAGCGGTGCCCCGCCAATGGCACTGGACCTTCCGCTACCCCGGCGGCCTGCGGACGGACGACGTGCTGCACCTGCCGGCCGGCCGGCCGGTGGACGTGCGGGTGGTCGGCACCGACGTGATCCATTCCTTCTGGGTGCCGCGACTGGGCGGCAAGATCGACGCCATCCCCGGCCATGTGAACGTCATCCGCCTGCAGGCCGACCAACCGGGCCACTACGGCGGCGTTTGCGCGGAATTCTGTGGCACGGGCCACACCACCATGGCCTTCGCGGTGCAGGCGCATGACGCCGCCGCCTTCGGCCCGGCGCTCGCCGCGGCGGCGGAAGGGAACACGCCATGAGCCCGCCCGAGCAGTTGCCGGCGCGCACGGAAGCGGCGCGGGAGCTGGAGCGCATCTGGTCCACGCCGCCGGGGTGGGGGCGGCTCGCGGCCGTCAACCACACCGTGCTGGGGCGGCGCTTCATCGTCACCGCCTTTCTGTTCTTCGCCATCGGCGGCGCGCTGGCCATGCTGATCCGCGCGCAGCTCGCCTCCCCCGGCAGCGCCTTCGTGGGTCCCGACGTCTACAACCAGATCTTCACCATGCATGGCACGGTGATGATGTTCCTGTTCGCCATCCCGATGTTCGAGGGCGTGGCGATCTTCTTTCTGCCCAAGATGCTGGGCACGCGGGACTTCGCCTTTCCGCGCCTCACCGCGCTGGGCTTCTGGTGCTACGTGTTCGGTGGCTCCATCCTGATCCTGGCGCTGCTGGCGGGGTATGCGCCCAACGGCGGCTGGTTCATGTACACGCCGCTGTCCTCGGGCCGCTATTCGCCGGGCATCAACGCGGATGTCTGGCTGCTGGGCGTGACCTTCGTGGAAATCTCGGCGGTCGCGGCGGCGGTGGAGCTGGTGGTATCCATCCTGAAGTTCCGTGCGCCGGGCATGAGCCTGGCGCGCATGCCGCTGTTCGCGTGGTACATCCTGGTCACCGCCGGCATGATGCTGGTGGGCTTCCCGCCGCTGATCCTCGGCTCCGTGCTGCTGGAAGCGGAACGCGCGCTGGACCTGCCCTTTTTCGACCCGACGCGCGGTGGCGACCCGCTCCTGTGGCAGCACCTGTTCTGGCTGTTCGGCCACCCGGAGGTCTACATCATCTTCCTGCCGGCGGCGGGGCTGATCTCCACCATGCTGCCCGTGCTCGTGCGCCACGCCATGATCGGCTACGCCTGGATCGTGGTCGCGGTCGCCACCATGGGGTTCCTGTCCTTCGGGCTGTGGGTGCACCACATGTTCACCGTGGGCATCCCGCATCTGGCGCAGGCCTTCTTCTCGGCGGCCAGCGTGCTGGTGGCGGTGCCGACGGGCGTGCAGATCTTTCTCTGGATCGGCACCATGATGGCCGGCCGCCCGCGCATGAGCGTGCCGATGCTCTACCTCCTCGGCTTCTTCTTCGTCTTTGTCTGCGGCGGGCTCACGGGGGTGATGCTGGCCATCGTACCCTTCGACTGGCAGGCCCACGACACGCACTTCGTGGTCGCGCACATGCACTACGTGCTGGTCGGCGGCTTCATCTTCCCCATGCTCGCGGCGGCCTACTACTACCTGCCGCTGGTCACCGGCCGCCAGCCGCTCTACGGCGTTGGCACGCTGGCCTTCTGGCTGATCTTCGTCGGCTTCAACATGACCTTCTTCATCATGCACCTGACCGGCCTGCTCGGCATGCCGCGCCGCTGGGCCATGGTGCCCGAGGGACTGGGGTGGGAACTGCCGAACCTCGTTTCCTCCATCGGCGGCTTCGTGATGACGGCGGGCTTCGCGCTGTTCGCGGCCGACATGCTCCTGCAGTTCCGCTTCGGCCGCCGCTCGCCCGCTGATCCCTGGCAGGCGGAAACGCTGGAATGGGCGGTGCCGATCCCGCCGCCATCCTATGCCTTCGCCTCGCTGCCCCGTGTGTCGGGCCGCGCGCCCTTGCGCGACGCACCCGGGCTGGCCGAGGCGCTGGAACGCGGCGAAGGCTTTCTCGCCACGCCGCGCCACGGCTGGCAGGAGATCATGGCGGTGGAGATGGCGACCGGCGAGCCCGAGCACATCGCCATCCTGCCGCGCCCGACCTTTCTGCCGCTGTGGACCGCGCTGGCCATCGGTGCCACGGTGCTGACGCTGCTGTTCAAGCTGTACTGGGCGACGCCGCTGACGCTGCTCCTGGTGGTCGGCGTCCTGTTGCGCTGGCACCGCACGGCCGGCCAAACGCGCGACCACGGCCTGCTGGAGGCCGGACTCGGCCTGCGCCTGCCGCTGCATTCCGAGGTACCGTGCCCGGCATCCTGGTGGGGCGTGGCGCTGCTGCTGGTGGCGGACGGCACGGCCTTTGCCTCGCTGGTCTTCGGCGCGCTGTTTCTGTGGCTGGTGGCCCCGGGATGGCCGCCGCCCGCGGTGGTCGCGCTGCCGTTGGCCGCGGCGGCCGCACCAGGGCTGCTGTGCGCCGCCGCGGCCGCCCTGGCGCGCGGCTCGCTGATGGCGTTGCGGGGTTCGGTGCGGCGGGCGGCGCTGCTGCAGCTCGGCGTCGCGGCTTGCCAGGTTCTGGCCGCCCTGGCGGCCCTTTGGCTGATGCTGTTCCAGGTGCCCACGCCGAGCGGCCATGCCTACCTCGCCGTCACCGCAGCTTTCCTGGCCTATGCCGCGCTGCATGCCACGGTGGGCGGCATCCTGGCGGGGCTGGCGGCTTGGCGCTGCATGGCGGGCTTTGTGTCGCCGCGCCGCTCGGCCGACCTTCGCACCGGCACGCTGTGGCACGACTACACGGCCGCGACGACGCTGCTGGCTTTGGGCTTTCTTCTGGCCCTGCCCTGGCTGGTGCCGATGCGCGGGCTGGCGACGCCATGACCACCGCCGCCGCCCGGCAGGGTGCCCCGCCGCTGCTGCTGCTTTGCGCCGGCCTGTGTGTCTGGGGATCGGCGTTTCTGTGGTTGTATGCCGCCCTGTCGGTCGGCTGCGCCTTCGGGTGGGACGGCATGCGGCTCGGCCCGCTCAGCCTGCAACGCGGCGTGTTGCTCGGCATCTGGGTCCTGCACGTGCTGGCGCTGCTGGGGATCATTGTGTGGTGCCGGCGCCATGCCCGCCGGGTGGGGCGGCGGCCGGACGGCCTCCTGGCCCGCGCGGCGCTTTACGCCAGCGTCGTGGCCCTGGTGGCGACCCTGGTGAACTACGCGCCCGTGCTGGCGCTTTCCACCTGCCTGTAGGCGAAGACGCTCACAGGCGCGCCGCCTTTGCCGGCTTGCCGCCACGCCCCATCGCGGCCAGCAGCCCGCCCCCGGCGACCAGTGCCGCGGCGGCCAGCACCCGCCAGCCCGCCTGCCCTTCCCCCGCCGCCAGCAGCAGCGCGGTGGAGGCCACCGGCGTCGCATAGGCCAGGGTGCCCAACAGGCGCGGGTCGCCGCGCTTCATGCCGGCATCCCATAAAAAGAACGCGGCCCCCAGCGGACCCAGCCCCATCAGCAGCACCGCCACGGCCTGCCGTGCATCGGGCACAACCGTGGTTTCCGTCAGGGCGTGCAACACGCCGGACAACAAGGCCGCCCCCAGGCAGAAGCCCGCCACGGCCTCGGTCGGCACGCCGGCCAGCCGCCGCGCCGTGACCGAATACAGGGCCCACACCAGGGCCGCCGCCGCGGCGCACAGAAAGCCGGGCCAGGCGGCGGGCGCGAAGCCGGCACCGCCGCCCAGCAGCAGCGCGCAGCCGGCCAGCCCCAGCACGACGCCGGACAGGCGCCGCGCATCCAGCGCCAAGCCCAGCACCGGGGCCGACAGCAGCACGATCAGCAACGGCCACAGGTAGTTGAGGAGGTTGGCTTCCACCGGCGGCGCCAGGGCCAGTGCCGCGAAATACAGCGCGTGGTAGCCGGCCAGCCCGCCCACGCCATGCGCCCAGGCCAGCGCGCCCTGCCGCAGCCGCGATGCCTGGCCGCGCGCCAGCACCACCGCCAGCCCGGCGGCACCGCCGACCGTCATGGCCATGGCGGTGAGCTGCAATGGCGGGATGCCGGCGGCCAGCCGGGTCAGCACGCCTAGAAACGCCCATAGCACCAATGCCACACCGCCGAGCATATCGTGCCGGCTCATGCGCGCACCGAAACCTGCCGCAAGCTTGGGCATTGAGCGGGCATCAAGAGAAGGAGTTCTTCCATGGGTTTCCTGGCACGCACGCTGATCACCGCCGTCGCCTTCTGGCTGGCGGAATACCTGATCGACGGCATCAGCTTCACCGGACCGATCAACCTGCTGATCGCCGCCGTCGTGTTCGGCGTGGTCAATGCGCTGATCCGCCCGGTCATCGCGCTGCTGTCGCTGCCGCTGACCGTCCTCACACTCGGGTTGTTCACGCTGGTGGTCAACGCGCTGATGTTCGCCATCACCGCCGGCGTGATGCCCGGCATGCGCGTCGCCAGCTTCTGGGATGCCTTTATGGGCGCGATCATCGTGTGGCTGGTGTCCTGGGTGGCCAGCCGCCTGCTGGCGGACCGCGCCACCCCCGCCGTCAACCGCTGAACCGGATGCGCGGGCGGCCCGGCCGCCCGCGCTGCCGCGTCAGTACATGTGCTGCCCGCCGTTGATCGACAGCGTCGATCCGGTGATGAAGCTGGCATCGTCGGCCGTCAGAAAGCAGACGCCGCGGGCGATGTCCTCGGCATGGCCGAGCCGCCCGACCGGGATGCGCGCGATGATCTTCTGCAGCACGTCGTCCGGCACCGCCCGCACCATCTCCGTATCCACGTAGCCGGGCGCGATGGCATTGACGGTGATGCCGGCGCGCGCGCCTTCCTGCGCCAGGGCCTTGGTGAAGCCATGGATGCCGGACTTGGCGGCGGCGTAGTTGACCTGCCCGTACTGCCCGGCCTGCCCGTTGATCGAGCCGATGTTGACGATGCGGCCGAACTTGCGCGCCGTCATCCCCTCCCACACCAGCTTGGCGAGGTTGAAGCAGGAGCCGAGGTTGGTATCGATCACCGCGTCCCACATGTCGCGGTCCATGCGCTTCATGGTGCCGTCCCGGGTGATGCCGGCATTGTTGACCAGGATCTCGATCACCCCGTGCTCGGCCTCGATCTTGGCCACCGCCGCCTTGCAGGCCGCGTAGTCGGACACGTCGAACTTCACCGTCGGAATGCCGGTCCGCTCCGTGAAGGCCGTCGCCGCCGCGTCGTTGCCGGCATAGGACGCGACCACGCTGCGCCCGGCCTTCTGCAGCTCCTCGCTGATCGCGGCGCCGATGCCGCGCTGTCCTCCGGTGACCAGTGCCAAACGTGCCATAGCGGAACCTCCGTTGCGTGTTCTTTTAAGGGGCCACGACCGTCCGGGATGCGTGATTCCTGGGCGCCCATGTCGCAAGGTATGGCCTGCCACGCGCCTTGGCCATGGCCCGGCACCGCGCTCGGCCGAAGTTTGCGCTTGCCGAAATTCTCTTGCATCAGATACATCACGCTTGTGTGATGATGCTGTTCCTGCCATCGGCCGCCCGGGACCCGAAGCAACATGAGCGCCTTTCAAAGCCACCCCGACCACGAAAAACGGTCTGACCGGGCGTCGCTGATCCGGATGCTCAGCTACATGGAGGCCGAGGCGCGCGCCCTGGGGGTGGAGGATGCCGCCCGGCACATCGCCTATGCCGCCATGCTGATCGACGTCCCGCCGCAGCCGGACTGGGGCCTGGCCATGGTGGAAACCCGCGGCGAGGCCTGAGCGCGGAATTCTGTGGCCCTGCCGGCAAGGATGCTTTAAGCGCCGGCCACCGAATCCCCGGCAGCACCCAGCCCCTGGTGAACCTCATGGACACCCCGATCGCCGCGGTCCTCTGGACCGAGCAGGCCCGACGCGACCTTTCCTCCGTGCTGCGCCTGCTGGGCCATGCCGAGCGGTGCTGCCAGGAGCTGGGCGCCGAGGATGCGGCGGACAAGGTGGCCGAGGCGGTGCAGGCGCTGCTGCGCGACGGCGCCGCCCGCAAGATGGCGGCCTGATCGCCGGCTAGTCCGTCCGGCGCAGCTGGAACAGCGCCTGCTCGCCGAACAGGTTGGCCAGGCGCACGGACTCCCGCCATGGCGCCTTGAGCCCGCGCTCGTCCACCGCCAGCCAGCGTTCCACCGTGTATCCATCGGCCGCGCACAGATCGAAGAAGTCGAGCATGGTGCAGGGGTGGATGTTGGGCGTCTCGTGCCAGGGCCGCCCCCAGGTATCGGTCATCGGCATGCGGCCGGTCAGCAGCAGCTTCATGCGCACTTCCCAATGGCCAAAGTTGGGAAAGGACACGATGGCGTGGCGGCCAATGCGCAGCATCTGCCGCAGCACCTCGCGCGGTTTTTCGACGGCGTGGATGGTGCGCGACAGCACCACGTAGTCGAAGGCGCCGTCCGGATAGAAGGCCAGGTCGTTGTCCGCGTCGCCATGGATCACCGCCAGACCCTGCGCCACGGCGGCCGTGGCCTGCGCCATGTCGATCTCGATGCCGCGGGCATCGGCATGCTTTTCACGCGTCAGGTGGTCCAGCAGGGCGCCGTCGCCGCAGCCGATGTCCAGCACCTTGGCGCCAGGCGGGATCATCTCGGCGATCAGCCGCAGGTCGAGCCGCATGTTCTTGGCGACAAAGCGGATGGGGGCGGTGTCGGGCAAGGGCGCCTCGTTCCGGAAACGGGAAAGCGGCTTTCCTATACCGGCCCCGGCCCCGGGCCGCGAGGCCCCGGAACGGGAAAGGGGGCGGACCTTGCGGCCCGCCCCCTTTCCACTGCGAAGTCGGCCGGCCTGTTCAGCTCGCGCGGCTCATGTGCGAGGAGGCGGCATCCAGCGCGCGCATGGCGCCCGCGCGGTCACGGCGGCTGGCGGCGGCGCGGGCCTCGCTCACGCTGCGCAGCGCCGCATTGTCGCCGGCGCCGCCGCTCTGGTTCAGCATGCGGGTCTCGACCACCTCCAGGTTGGCGGCGGCGGCGGCGAACTGGCCGCGCTGCAGTTCAGCGCGGGCACGGTTCAGCACCGGCGCGGTGGCCATCGGCGCACGCGCCGCCGCCTGGCGGGCGGCGCGGCTCGGGCGCGCGCCACGCACCGGGTTCAGCGCGCGGTCGGCGCCATAGCTGATCACCGGCTGGCCTTCGCGGTTGTCGACGATGCGGGGCACGCGGCCGTCCTCGACGCCCTCGGCACGCGGCTGCGCGCCGCGATAGCGGATCACCGGCTGGCCATCGCGGTTGTCCACGATCACCGGCACGCCGTTGCTTTGCGGCTGCATGCCGTTGGGCGACTGGCGGACGAAGTTGTTGATGTTGCTGTCGCCGCCGGCGCCGCCATCCTGGGCGAAGGCGGGAGCGGCGCCGAGGGCGATCAGGGCCGCGGCGGCGGCCAGCGTGGTGCGCAGGGACATGCGAATTCTCCATTCATGATCAGCGAAGCCCGGGCCGGCGACCGGCCGGGGCGGCATTCCTGTAACGATGAACGCGATGTCATATCGTCTGGTTTTCGAAAAAACGTTTCGCCCTGCGCATGGGTCACATGCAACGCGGCGCCCTTGCATCAGCAGCCGGCGCGCTCCGCCGCACCGCGCAAAAAGCCGCCCAGCGCCGCATGGAACTCGGGCTCGTGCAGCAGAAAGGCGTCGTGCCCTTTGTCCGACTTGATCTCCACGAAGGATACGTTGGCCGCCGCCGCGTTCAGCGCCCGCACCAGGGCGCGGCTTTCGCTGGTGGGAAACAGCCAGTCGCTGTCGAAGGACGCCACGAAGAACCGCGTGGGCGTGCCACGGAAGGCGGCGGCCAGGTTGCCATCGTGCTCCGCCGCCAGGTCGAAGAAGTCCATCGCGCGGGTGATGGTCAGGTAGCTGTTGGCGTCGAAGCGGTTGACGAAGGTGCTGCCCTGGTGGCGCAGGTAGCTTTCCACCTCGAACACGTCCTCCAGGAATGTCAGCGCCGGGGCGCCGCGCAGCCGGCGGCCGAACTTGCGGGTCAGCGCCTGCTCCGACAGGTAGGTGATGTGCGCCACCATGCGCGCCACGGACAGGCCCCGCGCCGGGATGCGCCCGTCTTCCCAGTACCGCCCGCCCTTCCAGTCCGGGTCGGAATGGATAGCGGCGCGGCCGACCTCGTCAAAGGCGATGTTCTGCGCGCTGTGGTGCGGCGCCGTGGCGATGGGCGCCGCGGCATGCACCATCTCGGGAAAGGTCGCCGCCCATTCCAGCACCTGCATGCCGCCCATGGAGCCGCCGATCACGGCGAGCAGCCGCGGGACGCCCAGGTGGTCCACCAGGCGCTTCTGGGCGCGCACCATGTCGCGGATGGTGATGGACGGGAAGTCGGTGCCATAGGGGCGGCCTTCCCCCGGCATCTCCTCGCGCGGGCCGGTGCTGCCCATGCAGCCGCCCAGCACGTTGGCGCAGATCACGAAGAAGCGGTCCGTGTCGACCGGCTTGCCGGGTCCGACCACCGCTTCCCACCAGCCGGGCTTGCCGGTGACCGGGTGGCTTTCGGCCACGTACTGGTCGCCCGTCATGGCATGGCATACCAGCACCGCGTTGCCGCGCGCCGCGTCCAGCGTGCCGTAGGTGCGGAAGGCCACCGTCAGCGGGGCGATGGCCGCGCCGCAATCCAGGGACAGCCCGTCCGGAAAGGACACGCTCTGGTGCCGGAATGCCGCCGCATCGGCCGGCGGGGACTCGGAGTGCGGGGGCGCGGGGGACTGGGTCATGCCGCCGCCATCAATAGGATCGCGCGGCGGCCAGGTCCATGCGCGACCGCCGGCGGCGCGGCGGTGCTTGGCGCGGCGCCGCCGGGGCATTAATGCTGGGCCACCGCCATGGCCGACCTGACCCCCACCACCGCCCCCGCGCAGCAGTCCCAGCCCGCCCCGCCGGCCGGGGCCGGGCCGGACCTGGCCGCGCTGCGGGCGGCGATCGACAACATCGACGATGCCATGCACGACCTGCTGATGCGCCGCGCGGCACTGGCGGCCGGCATGGCGGCGGGCCGGGTGAAGGCCGGCGGGCCGACCTTCCGCCCGGGGCGCGAGGCGGCGATCCTGCGGCGCCTGCTGGCGCGTCACGAGGGCCCGCTGCCGCGCCCGGTGGTGGCGCGGCTGTGGCGCGACATCATCGCCAGTTCCCTGGCGCAGCAGGGCCCCTTTTCCATGGCGGCGTGCGGCGCCGCCGACGGCGCGGCGGCACACGCGGCGCGCGGGCATTTCGGTTTGCTGACGCGGCTGACGCTGCATCCCACGCCGGCAGGCGCGCTGGCCGCCGTGGCGGCGGGCGAGGCCACCGTCGCCATCCTGCCGGCCGCGGAGCGCGGCGACCGGCCTGCGGCAGCATGGTGGATGCAGATGCAGGTGCCCCGCCTGCAGGTGCTGGCGGCCCTGCCCTTTCTGGCCGGCCCCGAGGGCGCGCGGCCCGAGGCGCTGGCCGTCGCGGCCTTTCGGCCGGAGCCGAGCGGCCGCGACCGCACGCTGCTGCGCTTTGCCGGGGTGAATGACGTCGGCCGCATCGGCGGCGCCCTCGCCGCCCTCGGCCTGCCGCCATGCCGGGTGATCTGGCACCACGCGCGGGCCGCGCTGGCCGAGGTGGAGGGCTTTCTCGACCCCGCCGACCCGCGCCTGGCCGCCCTGCCCTTTTCCAGCGTGCAGGTGCTCGGCGCCTATGCCGAGCCGTTCTGCGACGCCCCTGCCCGACCGACCCCGACCCATCCGGAAGAACCGCCCGCATGACCGTGCAGCCGCGCCCCTCCATCCTCAGCATCGAGCCGTATGTCGGGGGCGAGTCCAAGCTTCCGGGCGTCAACCGGATCATCAAGCTGTCGTCCAACGAGGGTGCCTTCGGGCCGCCGCCCGGCGCCATCGAGGCCATCACCCGCGCGGCGCGCGAGGCGCACCGCTACCCCGACGGCAGCGCCAAGGAATTGCGGGCCGCGATCGGCGCGAAATACGGGCTGGACCCGGCGCGCATCGTCTGCGGCAATGGCTCGGACGAGCTGATCGCGCATCTCTGCCTGGCTTATGGCGGCGAGGGCACGGAAATCGTCATGAGCGCCTATGGCTTCATGATGTACGACATCGCCGCCCGCTACGCCGGCTGCCGCGTGATCAAGGTGGCCGAGCACGACATGAAGGCGGATATCGACGGCATGATCGCCGCCGCCGCCGGGCCGCGCGTGCGCATCGTCTTCATCACCAACCCCAACAACCCGACCGGCACGCTGCTGCCCTCGGCCGAGATCGCCCGCCTGCGCGCCGGGCTGCGCGATGACGTGCTGCTGGTGCTGGACAGCGCCTATGCCGAATACGTCACGGACCCCGGCTACGACGCCGGCGCCGCGCTGGTGGATGCCGCCGGCAACACCATCATGCTGCGCACCTTTTCCAAGATCTTCGGCCTGGGCGGCATGCGGGTGGGCTGGGGCTACGCCTCGCCCGAGATCATCGACACCCTCAACCGCGTGCGCGGCCCCTTCAACGTCGCCGCCGCCTCGCAGGCCGCGGCCATCGCGGCGCTGGCCGAGCCGGGGTGGGAAGCGAAGTCGGTCGCCCACAACACCGAATGGCGCGGGCGCGTGGTGGCGGCGCTGGAAGGCGCGGGCATCAAGGTCTGGCCCAGCCACACCAACTTCATTCTGCTGGACTTCGGCGACGCCGCGCGCGCCAGGGCGGCGGATGCGGCCCTGAAGCAGCGCGGGCTGATCGTGCGCGGCATGGGCGGCTACGCCCTGCCGCACTGCCTGCGCATCACCATCGGCACGGCCGAGGAGTGCCAGATGGTGATCGACGCGCTGACCGCCGCCGCGCCGCATGGCTGACGCGCCGGTCTTCCAGCGGCTTTGCATCATCGGGCTGGGGCTGATCGGCTCCTCGCTCGCCCGGCTGGCGCGGGAGCGGGGGGACATCGCCGCCACCGTCGTGGCCTGCGACACCGGGCCCGGCGTCGCGGCGCGATTGCGCGAGCTGGGCATCGCGGATGTAGTGGAAACGGATGCCGCGCGGGCCGTGCAGGGCTGCGACGGGGTGATCCTGTGCGTGCCGGTCGGCACCTTCGCGGCGGTGATGCGCCAGATCGCGCCGCATCTGGCACCGGGCGCCGTGCTGACCGACAGCGGCTCCACCAAAGGCTCCGTGCTGCGCGACCTGGTACCGCTGCTGCCCGCCGGCGTGCACCTGGTGCCCGGCCACCCCATGGCCGGCACTGAGCATTCCGGCCCGGATGCCGGCTTCGCCACCCTGTTCCAGGGCCGCTACGTGATCCTGACGCCGCCATCCGGCACCGATGCCGGGGCCGTGGCCAAGGTGGCCGCGATGTGGGAACGGGCCGGTGCCATGCTGGAAACCATGGACGCCACCACCCACGACAAGGTGGTGGCCATCGTCAGCCACCTGCCGCACCTGATCGCCTTCACCATCTGCTCGACGGCCGACGACCTGGCGCAGGAAACCCAGGAACAGGTGCTGAAGTTCGCCGCCTCGGGCTTTCGCGACTTCACGCGCATCGCGGCCAGCGACGTCAACATGTGGCGCGACATCTTCCTGAACAACCGGCCGGCGCTGCTGGAGATGTTGGCCCGCTTCAGCGAGGACGCGCAGGCGCTGGGGCGCGCCGTGCGCTGGGGCGAGGCCGGCTTCATCGAGGACCGCATCCACCGCGGCCAGAAGGTGCGGCGCGGCCTGATCGCGATCAACCAAGCCTGACGCGGGCGCGGCCTAGGCGGCGACGGCCAGACGCACGTGGCGGCCTTCCATGGCCTCCACCCGCATCACGCCGATGATCTGGCCGAGATTGCCCGCCACCAGGTGCAGCATCTCGACCGGCATGGCGTCCACGGCGATCTCCACCCGCAGAAACTGGCCTTCCCGCTGGGACCGCACGCGATCCGGGGTCAGGTCGCGCTTGGCCAGCGGCTCCAGCACGCGGGACAGCAGGCCGGGATAGGCTTCGGCCAGCACGGTGAAGCGGGCGGCGGACACCGCGGAACAAAGGTCTGACATGAGAATAGGATCCGATGGTCGGCACCGGCTCGCGGTGCGGCTGCGACTGGGCTGCGCGGGGTCATCCCGGCCGCTGCCCCCCGCAGGGCGCTTAAACGGCCGGGCCGCTAATCGTCATTCGCGTGGACGACATCGGGCTCATGAACGGAGCTTAGGCACCGGAGCGTGGCCTCGGCAAGGCGGTTGGCGCAGGGCGGCCATGCGATATGCGCATCCGGTGCTGAGACCCCGGCCTGCTTGCACCCTGCCCCGCCTCGCCCATGTCTGCTGCATGATCACCATCGTATCGATCCTGCTCGCCCTCGCCATGCTGGGCACCCTGGGCGTGCTCTTCGCCGGCATGGTCGGGCTGGCGCGCGGCCAGGACGGCGCCAAGTCCAGCACGCTGATGCGCTACCGCGTCTGGCTGCAGGGCATCTCGCTGGCACTGTTCGTGGTGTTGGTGCTGTTGATGCGCGGCTAGGCCGCCGCTGGCCGTATTGCCAGGACCGGCGGCGCCGCCTTACCGTGCCGCAACGTGGCCGGCAGGCGGGCTGAGACCCGCCGCGATCGCGGACAGACTGGCGCCCACGGCGCGCCAAGCTGTTCCATGGCATAGGAAGGACAAGCCCCACCCATGAAGCTTCTGGTCCCGGTCAAGCGGGTGGTCGACTACAACGTGAAGGTCCGCGTCAAGGCGGACGGCACGGGCGTGGAGACCGCCAACGTCAAGATGTCGATGAACCCCTTCGACGAGATCGCGGTCGAGGAAGCGGTGCGGCTCAAGGAAAAGGGCATCGCCACGGAGATCGTGGCCGTGTCCATC
Source organism: Roseomonas haemaphysalidis (assembly GCF_017355405.1). NCBI lineage: Bacteria > Pseudomonadati > Pseudomonadota > Alphaproteobacteria > Acetobacterales > Roseomonadaceae > Roseomonas > Roseomonas haemaphysalidis. The sequence continues at coordinate 2,104,014 of NZ_CP061177.1, read as the reverse complement.
GGCCCGGCGCAGGCGCAGGAGCAGCTCCGCACCGCGCTGGCCATGGGTGCCGACCGCGGCATCCTGGTGGAAGCCGAGGGCACCGAGCCGCTGGCCGTCGCCAAGATCCTGAAGGCCATCGCGGAGCGTGAGCAGCCGCAGGTGGTGATCCTGGGCAAGCAGGCCATCGACGACGACATGAACGCCACCGGCCAGATGCTGGCGGCGCTGCTGGGCTGGGCCCAGGGCACCTTCGCCAGCAAGGTCGAGGTCGCGGACGGCAAAGCCACCGTGACGCGCGAGGTCGATGGCGGGCTCGAGACCGTGAGCCTGACGCTGCCGGCCATCGTCACCACCGACCTGCGGCTGAACGAGCCGCGCTATGCCAGCCTTCCCAACATCATGAAGGCCCGCAAGAAGCCGATCGAGACGCTGAAGCCCACCGAGCTCGGCGTCGACGTCACGCCGCGCCTGACGGTGCTGAAGGTGGAGGAGCCGCCGAAGCGCCAGGCTGGCCGCAAGGTCGCCTCGGTGGCCGAGCTGGTGGACAAGCTGCGCAACGAAGCGAAGGTGATCTGAGCCATGGCCGTCCTGATCCTCGCCGACCGCAGCGAAGACCACGTTTCCGTCCCCACCCGCTCCGCCGTCGCGGCCGCCACGCAGATCGACGCCGACGTGCATGTGCTGGTGCTGGGCGGCGACGCCGCCGCCCAGGCCGCGGCCAAGCTGCCCGGCGTGACCAAGGTGCTGGCCGCCTCCGGCCCCGCCTACGAGCACGGGCTGGCCGAGCCCGCCGCCGCCCTGCTGCTGGCACTGGCGCCGGGCTACACGCACCTGCTGTCCCCCGGCAGCGCCATGGGCAAGAACATCATGCCCCGCGTCGCCGCCCTGCTGGACGTGCAGATCGTCACCGACATCGCCGGCGTGGTGGATGCGGATACCTTCCGCCGCTTCATCTACGCGGGCAACGCCCTGGCCACCGTGAAGTCGGCCGACGCCAAGAAGGTGCTCACGGTGCGTGCCGCCTCCTTCGACCCGGTGCCGGCCGAGGGCGGCAGCGCCGCCGTGGAAGCGGCACCCGCCACGGATGCGCCGTCCATTTCCTCCTTCGTGGGCGCCGAGATCGCCAAGTCGGAGCGGCCGGAGCTGACCGCGGCGCGCGTGGTGATCTCCGGCGGCCGCGCCCTGGGCTCGGCCGAGAACTTCGCCATCCTGGACGGCATCGCGGACAAGCTGGGTGCCGCCGTGGGCGCCTCCCGCGCCGCCGTGGACGCGGGCTTCGCGCCCAACGACCACCAAGTGGGGCAGACCGGCAAGATCGTGGCGCCGGAGCTCTACATCGCCGTCGGCATCTCGGGCGCCATCCAGCACCTGGCCGGCATGAAGGACAGCAAGGTCATCGTCGCCATCAACAAGGACGAGGACGCGCCGATCTTCCAGGTGGCCGACTACGGCCTGGTGGGCGACCTGTTCAAGCTGATGCCCGAACTCGAGGCGGAGCTGGGCTGAGCGCATGACGATCAGCACGGTCGGCGTCATCGGCGCCGGGCAGATGGGCAACGGCATCGCCCATGTGGCGGCGCTGGCGGGGCTGGACGTGGTGCTGGTGGACGTGAAGCAGGAGGCGGTGGACAAGGCCATGTCCACCATCAGCCGCAACCTCGACCGGCAGGTGAGCAAGGGTGGCATCGACGCCGCCGCCAGGGATGCGGCGCTGGGCCGCATCCAGGGCGGCACGGAGATGTCCGAGCTGTCCGCCGCCGACATCGTCATCGAGGCGGCGACGGAACGCGAGGACCTCAAGCTTTCCATCTTCAAGCAGGTGGTGCCGCTGCTGAAGCCGGAGGCCATCCTCGCTTCCAACACCTCGTCGATCTCCATCACCCGGCTGGCCGCGGCGACCGACCGGCCGCACCGCTTCATCGGCATGCATTTCATGAACCCGGTGCCGGTGATGAAGCTGGTGGAGGTGATCCGCGGCATCGCCACCGACGACGCGACCTTCGCGGCGGTGCAGGCGCTGGCGGAGCGGATGGGCAAGACCACCGCCGTGGCGCAGGACTACCCTGCCTTCATCGTCAACCGCGTGCTGATCCCGATGATCAACGAGGCGGTCTACGCGCTGCAGGAAGGCGTGGGCGACGTGCGCTCCATCGACGCCGCCCTGAAGCTCGGCGCCGCGCACCCGATGGGGCCGCTGGAGCTGGGCGACTTCATCGGGCTGGACACCTGCCTGGCCATCATGCGCGTGCTGCACGAGGGCATGGGGGACAGCAAGTACCGCCCCTCGCCCCTGCTGGTGAAGCATGTCGAGGCCGGGTGGCTGGGCCGCAAGTCGGGGCGTGGCTTCTACGACTACAGCCAGGACCCGCCGAAGCCGACCCGCTGAAGGCTGGCGCGGCGCGGGCCGCCGCGCCATATCGCCGCCCATGAAACGCTTCTGGGACATCGCCACCGCCGCCCCGCACGAGGATGGCGGCTTCACCGTGCTGCTCGACGGCCGCCCCATGCGCCTGCCCGGCGGCGGGCCGATGCGCCTGCCGAGCCTGCTGCTGGCCGAGGCCGTGGCCGGCGAATGGCAACAGGCCGGCAGCGCCAAGGGCGGCGAGATGAGCATGGAGATGGTGCCGCTGACCCGCATGGCCGGCACCGCCATCGACCGCGTGGCGCCCGACCCGCAGCCCAGCGTCGACGCCATTGCCGCTTACGGCGAAACCGACCTGCTGTGCTACCGCGGCGACGACCGCCGCCTGGCCGCCATCCAGGACGCCGAATGGCAGCCGCTGCTGGATTGGGCGGCGGACAGCCTGAGCGCCCCGCTGCTGGTCACCACCGGCATCATCCACGTCGCGCAGCCGCCGGAGTCGCTGGCCGCGTTGAAGCGCGCCGTGGCCGCGCTGCCGCCGCTGGAGCTGACGGCGCTCGGCCTCGCCGTGCCGCTGCTGGGCAGCCTGGTGCTGGGGCTGGCGCTGCTGCACGGGCGGCTGGACGCGGGGGAGGCCACCCGCCTCGCCCTGGTGGACGAAAGCTGGCAGCAGGACCTGTGGGGCGAGGACGAGGAGGCGATGGCGCGCCGCCGCGCCGTGGGCCAGGATGTGGCGCTGGCGGAACGGCTGATGCGCTTGGCCGCCGTCGGGGCGTGAGCGGAGGCGGGCAATGGACGGCAAGCTGGTGCGCATCCGGGGCCGGGTGCAGGGCGTCGGCTTTCGCGACTGGATGCAGCGGGAAGCAACGCAGCTGGGCGTGCATGGCTGGGTGCGCAACCGCCGGGATGGCAGCGTCGAGGCACTGGTGAGCGGCGACCCGGCGGCCGTGGGCGCCCTGCTGGCCGCCTGCCGCGCCGGCCCGCCGCTGGCGCGGGTGGAATCCATCGTGGAGGACTTCGCCGAGCCGCCGGCGGAACCCGGCTTCCACCGGGCACCGACGGCCTAGCCGCTTAGCGCATGGGTGGCGCGTATTGCAGCCCGCCCTGGTTCCACAGGCGGTTGATGCCGCGCGGCAGGCCCATCGGCGTGATGTGGCGTTCCCACATCTCGCTGTAATTGCCGGTGGCGCGGATCACCTGCACCGCCCAATCCGGCTGCAGCCCCAGCATCTTGCCCAGGTCGCCGGTGCGGCCGGTGAAGCGCTGGACATCCGGGTTCGTGCTGTCGGCGAAGCCGGACACGTTGGTCTGGGTGATGCCCATCTCCTCCGCCGTCAGCAGCGCGAAATGCACCCAGCGCAGGATGTCGAACCACTTGGCGTCGCCCTTGCGGACGGCGGGGCCCAGCGGCTCCTTGGAGATCACCTCGGGCAGCAGCACGTAGTCGGCCGCCTTGTCCCCCTGCCCCATGCGGAAGGCCGCCAGGGTGGAGGTGTCGGAGGAATAGACGTCGCAGCGCCCGGCGGCGAAGGCGGTGCGGATCTCCTCCACGTTCTCAAACGTCACCGGGTTCAGCTTCATGCCGTTGGCACGGAAGTAATCCGTGACGTTCAGCTCGGTGGTCGAGCCCTGCTGCAGGCAGACGCTAGCGCCGTCCAGCTGCTTGGCCGAGCTGACCCCCAGTGCCTTGCGCACGATAAAGGCATTGCCGTCGAAGAAGTTCACCCCGGTGAACTCGAAGCCCAGCGCCGCCTCCCGCGACAGGGTCCAGGTGGTGGTGCGGATCAGCACGTCCACCTCGCCCGACTGCAGGGCGGGAAAGCGCTGCGGCGCGGTGGTGGGCACGAACTGCACCTTGCCGCCATCGCCGAACATCGCCGCCGCCACGGCGCGGCAATAATCGGCATCCAGCCCCTGGAACACGCCACGGCTGTCCGGCGAGGCGAAGCCGATGGTGTTGGGCGTGACGCCGCAGGCGACGCTGCCGCGCGCGCGGATGGTGGCGACGGTATCGGCCGCCGGCTGCGCCAGGGCGGTGCCCGCGGGGGCGAGCGCGAGCAGGCCCGCGATGGTCTTGAGGAATCCGCGCATGGCGGCAGGCTCTCCGCAAAAAGGCCGGCGGCCCGGGGTCGGGCCGCCACGGTCGGGACGGTTCAGCGCATCGGCGGCGCGTATTGCAGCCCGCCCTTGCTCCACAGGTTGTTGATGCCGCGCTGCACGCCCAGCGGCGTGATGTTGCGGTCCCACATCTCGGCATAGTTGCCGAGCTGGCGCACCACCTGCACCGCCCAGTCCGGCTGCAGCCCCAGCATCTTGCCCAGGTCGCCGCTCTTGCCGGTGAAACGCTGCACGTCCGGGTTGGTGCTGTCGGCGAAGGTGGCCACGTTCTGGCTGGTGATGCCCAGCTCCTCGGCCGTCAGCTGCGCGAAGTGGGTCCAGCGCACGATGTCGAAGAACTTCCAGTCGCCCTTGCGGATCATGGCCCCCAGCGGTTCCTTGGAGATCACCTCGGGCAGCAGCAGGTAGTTGCCGGCATTGGGGCCCTGCGAGGAGCGGAAGGCGGCGAGCGAGGAAACGTCCGTGGTATAGGCGTCGCAGCGGCCGGCGACGAAGGCGCGCTCCACCTCCTCCACGGTTTCGATCACCACGGGGGTGAAGGTCATGTTCTGGCTGCGGAAATAGTCGGTGACGTTCAGCTCGGTGGTGGTGCCGGGCAGCACGCAGATGCTGGCGCCGCCGAGGTCCTTGGCGGACTTCACGCCCAGCGTCGTCTTCACCATGAAGCCCTGGCCGTCGTACATGTTGACGGACGCGAATTCCAGGCCGAGCGAGGCCTCGCGCGCCAGGGTCCAGGTGGTGTTGCGCACCAGCATGTCGATCTCGCCCGACTGCAAGGCCGTAAAGCGGCTTTGCGGCGTGACGTTGACGAAGCGCACCTTGCTGGCGTCGCCGAAGATGGCGGTGGCAACGGAGCGGCAGGTGTCGGCATCCAGCCCGCGCATCTCGCCGCGGCTGTCGGGGGCGGAAAAGCCGGCCACCTGGCCGGCCACGCCGCACACCAGCTGGCCGCGCGTCCGGATGGCGGCGACGGTGTCGACCGCGCCCTGCGCGGCGGCGGGGCCGGCAGTGCTCAGCGACGTGGCAAGCGCCAGGCCGCCGAGCAGTGAAAGGCCGACGGCGCGGCAGGGGGCGGCCAGGACGGATCGGATCACGCGGCTCTCCGTATTCTGCATATCTGACCGGCACCAGACGCCGGCCTGAGGCAGTTTGAAGCGTTCGGCGCATCCCGCAAGCGGAGATCGTGTGATGAAACGCCCTGCCGCCACCCTTCCGCCCGTGTTGCGGGCATGCGGCGGCGCGGTTGCCTGCCGATCAGGCGCCCAGCCGGTGCCGCGCCCGATGGCGCCGCCGGGCGCCATCCAGTGTATCCTGCCGGCCGCCTGCCCCACTTCCGGACGTCCCATGCCGCCCTTGCCCCCCTCGCCGCCGCCGGACCGGGCCCTGCCCGGCTGGCTGCCGCTGCTGCTTGGCTTTCTGACCGCCATCGGCCCGCTGTCCACGGACATGTATCTGCCTTCCTTTCCCGCCATCGAGGCCGGATTCGGCGCCGCGGCCGGCTCGGCCGAGATCACCCTGGCTTCCTGGTTCCTCGGGCTCGCGGTGGGGCAGATGGCACAAGGCACGCTGGCGGACCGCTACGGCCGCCGCCGGCCGCTGATGGCGGGGCTCGCGGTGTTCATGGCCGGCACGGTCGGCTGCGCGCTGGCCAACGACATCACGACCCTGGCGCTGTTCCGCGCCGTGGCGGCCTTTGGCGGCTCGGCCAGCATGGTGTTGCCGCGCGCCGTGGTGCGCGACATCGCGGAAGGCCACGCCGCCGCCCGGCTGATGTCGCGCCTGGTGCTGGTGATGGGCGCCGCGCCCATCCTGGCACCCAGCCTGGGCGGGCTGATGCTGCAATTCGGCTCCTGGCGGCTGATCTTCTGGTTCGGCGCCGCCTATGCGCTGCTGTCCATGACGCTGGTATGGCGGCTGTTGCCGGAAACCCTGCCGCCGGAACGCCGGCTGCAGCTCGGCTTCACGGCGCAGCTGCTGCGCTTCGCGCAGATCCTGCGCGAACGCTCCTTTCTCAGCCACACGGCGCTGGGCTGCGCCAGCACCTTTCTGCTGTTCACCTATGTGGGCGGTTCGCCGGGGGTGTTCGTCGGCGTCTTCGGGCTGGACCCGGGGCGCTTCGCCATTCTGTTCGGCGCCATCGCGGCGGGGTTCATCCTGGCCTCGCAGTTCAACCCGCCGCTGCTGATGCGCTTTGGTGCGCGGCGGCTGGTGCGCTGGACGACGCTGGCCATGCTGGCCTCCACCCTGACGCTGGCCGTGGTGGCCTTTCGCGGGCCGGGGGCCCTGTGGCAGGTGCTGGTGCCGCTGGCCATCGCCAATTCGCTGTGCGCCATCATCATGCCGAACGCCACGGTGGGCGCCCTGGCCCGGCATTCGGCGCATGCCGGCTCGGCATCCGCGTTGCAGGGCACGCTGCAGTTCGGCGTGGCGGGGTGCAGCGGCGCGCTGCTGGGCTGGCTGGCCGACGGCAGCGCGCGGCCGATGGCGATGCTGATGCTGGGCGCCGCCATTGCCTGCGTGGTGGCCCAGGCGTTCCGGCCCAGAACCTAGAGAAAGCCTTCCGCCGTCAGCCGCGCGCGCAGGCCCCGGGCCTGCTCTTGGATGGCGGCCAGCTCGGCGCCTTCCTTGCGGTCCAAGTTGGCATACTGGTTCCGCATGCGCAGGTTGCCGGCGTAGCGCTTGCGGTGCCGGGCCAGGAAATCCCAGTACAAGGTGGTGAAGGGGCAGGCGTCCTCGCCCACCGACTGCTTCGGGTCAAAGCGGCAATGGCGGCAATGGTCGCTCATGCGGTTGATGTAGTTGCCGCTGGCGGCATAGGGCTTGGTGCCCACCACGCCGCCGTCCCCCTGCTGGCTCATGCCCAGGGTGTTGGGCAGCGACACCCAGTCGATCGCGTCCCAGAACATCGACATGTGCCAGCGGTGCACGTCGTAGGGCTTCACGCCCAGCAGCAGCGCGAACAGGCCCAGCACCATCAGCCGCTCGATGTGGTGGGCATAGGCGTGGTCGATGGTATGCCCGATGGCCTGGGCGAGGCAGCGCATCTCCGTCTCACCGGTCCAGTAGAAACGCGGCATGGGCAGCGTGGCATCCAGCGCGTTGCGCCCGGCATAGTCCGGCATCTCCCGCCAGTAGATGCCACGGACGAATTCGCGCCAGCCGATCACCTGCCGGACAAAGCCTTCCACGGCGTTCAGCGGTGCGTTGGCCGGGTTGTCCAGCACGGCCTCGACCACCTCGCGCGGGTTCAGCAGATGCAGGTTCAACGGGCCGGAGATGACGGAATGGAACAGGAAGGCCTGTCCCGTCCACATGGCGTCCTGGTGACGGCCGAACAGCGGCAGGCGATGCTCCACGAAATCCCGCAGCGCCGCCAGCGCGTGGCGGCGGGTGACGGGCAGGTCGAAGTCATTCAGCTTACCGGGACTGCCGGGGAATTCGCGCTCCACCATGTCCAGCACCGCAAGGGTGATGTCGTCCGGCCGGAAGCGGCGGGTGGGCGGCACCGGTGGAGGACCCCCGCGGCCGAAGCCCTCGCGGTTGTCGGCATCGAAGTTCCAGGCGCCACCGGCGGGGCTGCCATCGCGCTCCACCAGAATGTCCATGCGGCGGCGCATGGCGCGGTAGAAGGTTTCCATCACCATGCGCGGGTGCTGGCGGGAGAACTCGGTGAACTCCGCCGTGGAACACAGGAAGTGCCGGTCCTCGCGGAATTCCGGGGCAGGCTTCAGCGAGCGGAGCGCGTCACCCACGCGCCAGTCGCCCGGCTCCAGCACCACCAGCCCGCCGGGCTTCAGGGCGCGGATGTGGCGGGAAATCTCCGGCCCAAAGGCACCGGCGTTTTCCGGGTCGTCCAGCTCGGAATAATGCACCGTCCAGCCGCGCCGGCGCAGCGCCTCGGCGAAGTGGCGCATGGCGGAGAAAAAGAACGCGATCCGCCGCTTGTTCTGCGGGATGTAGCTGGCTTCCTCCCGCACCTCCATCATCAGGACGGCGTCGCGCGCGGGGTCGAAGCCATCAAAGGCGGCCGAATCCTCGTCCAGCTGGTCGCCCAGCACCAGGACGAGGTGGCGGAGGCTCACTTGGCCTTCTTCAGCTCGCCTGGCTTGTGCGCCGCCTCGGCGCCCGTCTTGTCGCTTTTCACCAGGTATTCCGGGTTGTCCTTGGACGCCGCCACCTTGTGCGACTTGATCTTGGTGGGGCTGGTCAGCTTCTTGACCACCTCGCCCTTCACCTCGCCCTGAGCGCTGTCCCAGGCCACGTGGTCGCCCTTCTTCAACTCAGCCTTCGCCATCGTTCCGTTTCCGTGTTGCCGAAGCAGATGACGCCGCAGCCCTGCCTCGGGTTGCCGGCGGTCACGCCGCCAGATCGCGAATCCGCCTGAGATCCTCAACGAACTCCGCATAGGCCCGCGCCTTGGCCGCCGGGTCCGGCAGCCGCAGGAGGTAGGACGGGTGCGGCATGATGTAGCCGCGCTGGCCGCCCTCGAACTTCGCCGGACCACGGTGCTTCATCACCTGCACCACCTCGCCCACCAGCGCCGTGGCGGCGCTGCCGCCCATGGCGACCACGAAGCCCGGCTGCACGAAGCCCAGTTCCTTTTTCAGCCACCAGCGATAGTGCTTGATCTCGCCGGTGGTCGGCGACTGATGCAGCCGCCGCTTGCCCTGCTGCACGAACTTGAAGTGCTTCACCGCATTGGTCAGGTAAGCTTGGCTTCGCTCGATGCCGGCCTCGCCCAACGCCTGGTCCAGCAACTGGCCAGCGGGGCCGACGAAGCAGCGGCCTTGCAGGTCCTCCTGATCGCCCGGCTGCTCGCCCACGAAGGCAAGCCGCGGGCTCATCGGCCCTTCCCCCAGCACGGCGCGGGTGGCGCCGGGCACCAGCGGCTCGCTGGCGGCGATGATGCGGTTCAGCTCGTCCAGCGTCGCCGGATCCTGCGCCGCCATGGCGGCGACGGCGCGCAACGGGTCGCGGTGGCGCGGCGCCTCCGCCTGCTTGGCGAGCATGTCCCGGGCGCGGGCGGGTGCCTGCTGGATGAGGCCGGGGATCAGCACGGCTTCCGGCAGGTTGTGCCAGTATTTCTTGGCCATTTCCGCCCGCATCATGGTCGGGTTCACGCGGGACGGGTTGAAGGTGCTTTCGTAGTAGCCGAGCCAGCCGGCCTCGAAGGCATCTGTGTCCGGCACGTCCTCCCGCCGGCCGGGCGGTCCGACGACCAGCGCCTCGCGGTCCCAGTGCAACGAGCCCTTGGGCGTGTGGATGGACCAGCGCAGCGCGCGGAAGCGGTCCACAAAGAACTGCGCCGTGGCTTCCACGATGAAATGGTCGGGCTCGAACCACGCGGCGTAGCGTTCCTCGCCGCCGTCCAGAACCTGCCGGAAGCGCAGAAAGGCGTGCATCTTGTGCAGGTCGCGGCGGATGGATTTCCGCATGCGTTCCAGCCGGTGCACCAGCGGGTCGCTGTGCACCTCCAGCAGCTGCCGTTCGCCCTTCAGCACGCGCCACACCAGGGCGTAGAGCAGCGCGAAGCGCTCCGGGTCGCTGTGGCAGGCCACCAGCTCGATCAGCTCGGACACCGGGCGCGGCAAGGCCACCGGCGGTGCCTCGGCCGGCAGCGCGTCCGCGAACAGGCCGGGCGCGGCTTCCGTGGCGAAGCTCGCACGCTCGGGCGGCACGCCGGCGGCCACCAGCCCGCGCACGGCGCGGCGGAAGCCATCCAGGTCCGCGCCCGGGGCCAGCACCGCCCGCATCGGGCTAGAACAGGCTCATCTGCACCGCCGGCGGCACCAGACGCGCCCGCAGGTCGGCGCGGTCGGTCAGCCCGGCGGGGCTGTGGCCGTCGGCGATGATGAAGGGGCGCGCGCGCTTCAACGCGGGCGTCAAACGCGCGAGGTCCTCCAGGTCCAGCACCGTGTGGCGGCGGGCGGCGATCATCTTGTCCACCGCGCGCTTGCCGAAGCCCGGCACGCGCAGCAGCATTTCCCGCTCCGCGCTGTTGACGTTGACCGGGAACAGGTGGCGGTTCTTCAGGGCCCAGGCCAGCTTGGGGTCGATCTCCAGGTCCAGCATGCCGCCCTCGCCACCCTGGGCGATCTCGCCGACCGTGAAGCCGTAGTGCCGCAGCAGCCAGTCCGCCTGGTACAGCCGGTTTTCCCGCTGCAAGGGCGGCGGCTTCAGCGGCAGGATGATGGAGGGCTCCGGGATCGGGCTGAAGGCGGAGTAGTAGACGCGCTTCAGGTCGTAGCGGCGGTACATGGTGTCGCTGGCGGTCAGCACGCCCTCGTCCGTCGTGGCATCGGCGCCGACGATCATCTGCGTGCTTTGCCCGGCGGGCGAAAAGCGGCGGCGCTCGGCCTTGGCCTCGATGATGCGCTCCTTCATCTGGCCCATGGAGGCGTGGATGGACTTCACGTCCTTTTCCGGCGCCAGCTTCTGCAGGCTTTCCTGCGAAGGTAGTTCCAGGTTCACCGACAGCCGGTCCGCCCACAGCCCGGCCTGCTCCACCAGCCAGGGGCTGGCCTCGGGAATGGCCTTGAGGTGAATGTAACCGGCGAAGCCATGGTCCTGCCGCAGCGACTTCGCCACGCGCATCATCTGTTCCATGGTGTGGTCGGGCGACTTGATCACGCCGGACGACAGGAACAGGCCCTCGATGTAGTTGCGCTTGTAGAAGTTGACCGTCAGCGCCACCACCTCCTCCACCGTGAAGCGGGCGCGCTGCACGTTCGAGGACCGCCGGTTGATGCAATAAACGCAGTCGAACAGGCAGTAGTTGGTCAGCAGGATCTTGAGCAGGGAGATGCACCGGCCATCCGGCGTATAGGCGTGGCAGATGCCGCTGCCGGTGGTCGAGCCCAGCCCGTCCTTGCCCGCCGCCCGCTTGGGCGCGCCGGAGGAGGAGCAGGAGGTATCGTATTTCGCCGCGTCCGCCAGAATGCGGAGCTTCTTGACCAATGCCGGGTCCACGCTGCGTCCCTTAACACTTCGTTCACTATATGTTCGTTGATGGGAAAAGAACAAGGAAAAGCGGGGCGGCCGAAGGTGGTTTCACCCCGTGCCGATACGCAGGCCATAGCGATTTTGGGCCAATAAACGCATGATTTCATCACGTCCGCCTGTGCGAACATAAATCACGCTGATGTCTTGAGCAGTGCCTTTTCGCCGTTCGCGATAATAATGGTTGTATTTCACGGCGCGGGCGCCCATCTCTGTCCAGTCAGTCTCGTTTGGTTCGGCATGCTCTCCTCGCTCTTCATTGAGCCCCGAGCCTCGTTGTCCGTCTCACATCGAAGTTGACCCGGTCTGCCATGTTGGCGGCTCGGGACTTTTGTCATGAACGGATAGCTTCAAATGGCCATCGGCATCGTTAAGTGGTTCAACGCGACCAAGGGCTTCGGCTTCATCCAGCCGGAAGACGGCTCCAAGGACGTGTTCCTGCACATCTCCGACCTGCAGCGCGCCGGCCTCGACGCGCCGCGCGAGGGCGACAAGCTCTCCTACGAGCTGCAGCACGGCCAGCAGGGCAAGACCTCGGCCGGCAACATCAAGGCCGCCTGAGCTTGGCCGGGGGTGGCGTCCGCGCCATCCCCACCCTGCTCCGTGGCCCGGGCCAAGCGCCAAGGCCCGGCCTCCCGCGGGAGGCAGATCGACGCGGCCATGGCCGTGTCCGGCGCATCATCATGACGCCATTCAAGTCGCCAACAGGCCGCCCATTGCATCGACGTGGCCTGTGGAAAGGAAAACGTGCACTCCGCTTCCCCCCATGCTTACATTCAGGCCCCGCCGGGCCATACCCCCGGCACGCCGACCATCCGCCAGCCCGAGCCTTCGGGCCTCAGCCTGGATGAAATCCGCCGGATCGTCCTCGACCTCATTGGATGATCCACGGTGCGAAGTGGCATCAGGGCCGCGCTTCGCCCCACCCGGATGTGCTTCTCCCCTCCGCGCCCCGACAGGAACCGAACATGGCTCTCCATCGCTTCACCATCGGCCAGAAGCTGGAATTCGTGCGCGGCCGCCTGGACCCGGGCGCCACCGGTGGCACCTACACGGTGCTGCGCCTCCTGCCGAACGATGGTCTCGACCGCGAATACCGCGTCAAGAACGACCGTGACGGGCATGAGCGCGTGTGCCGCGAAAGCCAGCTGCGCGGCCAGCAGGCCGCCGGCTCCGCCGCCTGACGCCGTTGCCCGGGGACGCCAAGCGCCCCCGGCCGGCCGTCACTCCCACTCGATCGTGCCGGGCGGCTTGCTGGTGATGTCGTAGGTCACGCGGTTGATGCCGCGCACCTCGTTGACGATGCGCCCCGCCACCCGCGTCAGGAATTCCATGGTGAACGGGTAGACGTCCGCCGTCATGCCGTCCGTGCTGGTCACGGCGCGCAGCGCGCAGACGCTCTCATAGGTGCGCCCGTCGCCCATCACGCCGACGGTCTTGACCGGCAGCAGCACCGCGAAGGCCTGCCAGATGGCATCGTAGAGCCCCGCCGAGCGGATCTCCTCCAGATAGATCGCATCCGCCTTCTGCAGGATCTGGACGCGCTCGCGCGTCACCTCACCCGGAATGCGGATGGCCAGCCCCGGACCCGGGAAGGGGTGGCGGCCAACGATCTCCTCCGGCATCCCCAGCTCGCGGCCCAGCGCGCGGACCTCGTCCTTGAACAGGTCGCGCAGCGGCTCGACCAGTTGCATCCGCATGTTCTCGGGCAGGCCGCCGACATTGTGGTGCGACTTGATGGTGACGGAGGGCCCGCCGGTGGCGGACACGCTCTCGATCACGTCCGGGTACAGCGTGCCCTGCGCCAGGAAGTCGGCGCCGCCGCACTTGGCCTGCTCCTCCTCGAACACCTCGATGAACAGGCGGCCGATGGTCTTACGCTTCAGCTCGGGGTCCGTGACGCCGGCGAGCTGGCCAAGGAACAACTCGGACGCGTCCCGGTGCACCAACTTTATGTTGAAGCGGTCGCGGAAGGTGGCCACCACCTGCTCGCTTTCGCCGCCGCGCATCACCCCGTGGTCGACATAGATGCAGGTGAGCTGGTCGCCGATCGCCTCATGGATCAGCACGGCGGCAACCGACGAATCGACGCCACCCGACAAGCCGCAGATCACCCGGCCGGAGCCGACCTGGGCGCGGATGCGCTCGATCGCCTCGGCCCGGAAGGCCGCCATGGTCCAGTCGCCCTCGCAGCCGCAGACGCCATGGGTGAAATTGCGCAGCAGTTGCGCCCCGTGCGGGGTGTGCACCACCTCGGGGTGGAACTGGATGCCGTAGAAGTGCCGCGCGTCGTCCGCCACCACGGCGAAGGGCGCGCCCTCGGAGGTGGCGACGATGCGGAAGCCGTCCGGCAGGGCCGTGACGTGGTCGCCATGGCTCATCCACACCTGCTCGCGCGCACCGACCGCCCAGACGCCCTCGAACAGCGCGCAGGGGTGGCGGACATCGACGTAGGCGCGGCCGTATTCCTGGTGGTCGCTGCTTTCCACGCTGCCGCCCAGCTGGTGGCACATGGTCTGCTGGCCGTAGCAGATGCCCAGCAGCGGCACGCCCATGCCGAACAGTACCTCCGGCGCCCGCGGGCTGCCGGCTTCCGTCACGCTGGCGGGGCCGCCGGACAGGATCACGCCGCGCGGGGCGAAGGCCTGGATGCGCGCGGCATCGGCGGTGAACGGCCAGACCTCGCAGTAAACGCCCGATTCCCGGACCCGGCGCGCGATCAACTGCGTCACCTGGCTGCCGAAATCGAGAATGAGGATGCGGTCGCGATGGAGAGCTTGGGAGGAAAGGTCGGCCATGGGCGAGCTTGCACCACAACCGTGGCCGCCGTGCAAGCCGCAAGGCGGCCCCTTGATCCTGCCATGACACGGCGGCAGGGTGCCCCCGCTGCCCCGTGCGCGATGGAGACTGCCACCGATGCCCTTCCCGACCGAGGACCAGGCCTGGAACGATACGCTGCTCTACCTGCTGGAGCGGCGGCGGCCTGGCGAGCGCACGCTGGCGCCCGACGAATTCACCGATGAATTGCCCTTCGTGCGCCCCTACAGCCAGCACGACATGCAGGAAGCGCCGGCCTTTGCCTGGGTGGTGGTGCACAAGGGCATGACCGAGGCGCTGGGCGCGCCCTTCCTGCACCGCGTGCCGGACTGGTCGGTGCCAGTCTATGCCAACGACGTGTTCGTGATCTTTGCCCGCGAGCCGGGCGCCACGATGGCCGATCTCAGCGACACCGATCACGTGAAGTCGCTGTTCGCGGGCTTGCCGCCGGATGCCGGCATCGCCATGCCATCGCCCGCTCCCCTGCCGGCATCGCCCGTGCCGGCCCCACCCGGGCCCGAGGCGGCGCAGGCGCCAGCACCCCCGCAGCCGATGCCGGCACCACCGCCACCCACCAGCCCCGCCACACAAGCCACGGCGATGCCGGACGGGCTGGCCCAGCTACGGCAGCAGGAGGTGCTGCGCCTGCTGCGAGAGCATGTGGGCGACCGCGCGGGGCAGCGGGTGCTGGACCTCGGCGCCGGCGAAGGCCGCTTCGCCACCGTCTTCGCCGAGGCGCAGGTGCTGGGTGTGGAGCGTGACACCGGCGCGGTGGAGCGCGCACGCGCCAGCCACGCGGGCCTGCCCAACTTCCGCTTCACCGCCGCCGACCCCACCGCCGTGCTGGCCGAGGCGCCGTTCGATGCCACGCTGGTGATCGACACCCTGCCGGAGCGGGAGGACGCCGCGGTCGCCCTGCTGGCCGCCGCCGCCGCCGCGACCCGCCCCGACGGCCTGCTGTTCGTCAGCGCCGACAATGCCGACGCGCTGGGCCGCCGTGCACCCGGCGGGGTGACGCTGGCCACCCTGAGCGCCTGGGTCCGCGCCGCCGGCTTCCGGCCATTGCGGGCGGAAGGCGCGGTGCTGCCGTGGGGAGCGGCCCCGGACGGGTCGATGCTGGATGCGCTGCGCGAACTCGGCCGGCTGGCCGGGCCGGCCTATGCGCAATGCATCGTGCTGGTGGCCCGGCGCGGCTGAACCGCCGTCAACGCCAGTTGCGGTCGTCGCGCCTGTCGCCCGGGCGGCCATGGTCGCGGTCGCCGCGCGGACCGTCCCGCCCGTGGTCACGGTCCGGGCGGTCGTGGTCCGGGCGGCCCCGGTCCCAGTCCGGCCGGTCGCGCCGCCAGTCGGGGCCCGTCGGCGGGCCGTATGCACGGTACGGCCGGTGGTCCCAGCGGTCGCGCTCCCCATACCAGGGGCGGTCGCGGTAGTTGCGCTCCCAGTAGCTGCCCACGCTGAAGCCGATCACCGGCACGCCGATGCTGGGCGCCACCTGGACCAGCGGCTGGCGGCGGCTTTCATACGGCGCCTGCAGATAGGCGCCGGCCACCCAGCCCCGATCCCGCCCGATCGCCACGTCGCACCAGCCATAGCCTTGCAGGCAGCCGAAGACCTCGACCTGCACGCCGGGCTCCAGATAGGCGACGGGGGGATACTCGTTGCCAGGGCCGGATTGCAGGTTCAGCCGTGTGGTCACGAAGGCGGGCTCGGCCTGGGCCAGGGCCGGCGCCAGCAGCATGGCGCAGCCAAAGGCCAGGGCGGCAAGGGCGGCGGGGCGGTGCATGAGGGGTCTCCCGTTCACGAACACCATAAGGCACGCGAATTAACGCGGCTTTGCGGCGGTGCCGCGGCATAAAAACGCCAACGCCCGGCCAGCTTGCAGCTGGCCGGGCGTTGGCACGGACAGGTCCGGCGCGGCAGCCGTTATTTCGGCGCCAGCACCATGATCATCTGCCGGTTTTCCAGGCGGGGCATCTGCTCCACCTTGGCCAGCTCCGCCAGCTCGGTCCGGATCCGTTCCAGCACCTTCGCGCCCAGGTCCTGGTGCGCCATCTCGCGGCCACGGAAGCGCAGCGTCACCTTCACCTTGTCGCCCTCATCCAGGAACGACTTGGCCGAACGCATCTTCACGTCGTAGTCGTGGTCATCAATGTTCGGGCGAACCTTGATTTCCTTGATCTCGACGATCTTTTGCTTCTTGCGGGCCTCGTTGGCCTTCTTCTGCTGCTCGTACTTGTACTTGCCGTAGTCGGTGATCTTGCAGACCGGCGGGACGGCGTTGGGGCTGATCTCCAGCAAGTCCATGCCGGCGTCATAGGCGCGCAGCAGGGCCTCACGGGCGCTCATCACGCCGATCATCTCGCCGGCCTCGTCGATCAGACGCACCTGCGGAACGCGAATATCTTCATTCACCCGCGGTCCGTCGCGGGGGGGAAGCTGGTTCGGGATTGGGCCTCGGGCCAGTGTAGGCTCCTGTCGCTGTTGGAACGAAATCTGAATCGCCTGTTTATGGTGCAGTCTTCAGCCGACTGCAACATCCACAGGCCGTAGATCGGGCGCCTGCGCCTCTGCCGCAAGGGCCGCGACCGCCTCGGCCAGGGTCAGCACCTGCTGCTCGCGGCCCGGCAGGCGCCGCAGCACCACCTTGCCTTCCTCCGCCTCACGCCGGCCGATCACGGCCAGCACCGGCACCCGCTGCTCGATGTGGTCCACCACCTTGCGGTTGATTTTCTCGTTGCGCAGGTCCAGCTCGACCGCCAGCCCGGCGGCGCGGAACGCGGCGGCCACCTCTCTCGCGAAGGGCGCCGCCTCGTCCACAATGGTGGCCACCGCCACCTGCACGGGGGCCAGCCACAGCGGGAAGCGCCCGGCATGCTCCTCGATCAGGATGCCGAGGAAGCGCTCGAAGGAACCCAGGATGGCGCGGTGCAGCATCACCGGCCGGTGCCGGTTGCCGTCCTCGCCGACATAGACGGCGTCCAGCCGCTCGGGCAGCACGAAATCCACCTGCAGCGTGCCGCACTGCCAGTCGCGGCCGATCGCGTCGCGCAGGACGAACTCCAGCTTGGGGCCGTAGAAGGCGCCCTCCCCCGGGTTCAGCTCGTATTCCACGCCGGCGATGCGGCAGGCTTCCTTGAGCGCGCCTTCCGAACGGTCCCAGGTGGCGTCGTCGCCGGCGCGCTTCTCCGGGCGGTCGCTGAACTTCACGCGGAATTCGGTGAAGCCGAAGTCGCGGTAGACCTTGGACAGCAGGTCCACGAACTCCACCGTTTCCTGCGCGATCTGCGCCTCGGTGCAGAAAATGTGGGCGTCGTCCTGCGTGAAGGCACGCACGCGCATGATGCCGTGCAGCGCGCCGCTCGGCTCATAGCGGTGGCAGGCGCCGAACTCGGCCATGCGCATCGGCAGCTCACGGTAGGAGCGCAGGCCGTGGTTGAAGATCTGCACGTGGCAGGGGCAGTTCATCGGCTTCAGTGCCAGCACGCGGTCCTTCTCGGACTCGTCGTCCACCGTCGCCAGGAACATGTTTTCCCGGTACTTTTCCCAGTGGCCAGAGGCTTCCCACAGCCGGCGGTCGACCAGCTGCGGGGTCTTCACCTCCTGGTACTCTGCCGCGTCCAGCCGGCGGCGCATGTAGTCCTGCACGGTGGTATAAAGGCGCCAGCCCTTGGGGTGCCAGAAGATCGACCCGGCCGCCTCCTCCTGCAGGTGGAACAGGTCCATTTCCTTGCCAATGCGGCGGTGGTCGCGGCGCTCCGCCTCCTCCAGCTGCAGCAGGTAGGCGTCCAGCTCCTTCTGGTCGCGCCAGGCGGTACCGTAGATGCGGCTGAGCATGGCGTTGCGGTGGTCGCCGCGCCAATAGGCGCCGGCCACCTTCATCAGCTTGAAGGCGGTGCCGACATCGCCGGTACCGCGCATATGCGGGCCGCGGCACAGGTCCAGCCACTCGCCCTGGCGGTAGATGCTGATCGCCTGGTCGGCCGGCAGGTCGCGGATCAGCTCGGCCTTGTAGCGCTCGCCCTTGTTCTCGAAGAAGGCGATGGCGTCTTCGCGCGGCCATTCCTCGCGCACGAAGCTGGCATTGCGCGCGATGATCTCGCGCATCTTCGCCTCGATCTTCGGCAACTCCTCGGGCGTGAAGGGCTCGTTGCGGGCGAAGTCGTAGTAGAAGCCGTTCTCGATGGACGGGCCGATGGTCACCTGGGTGCCGGGGTAGAGCGCCTGCACCGCCTCGGCCAGCACATGCGCCGAGTCATGCCGGATCATCTCCAGCGCCTCGGGGTCGCGGCGGGTGATGAAGCGGACGCTCGCATCCGCCTCGATGCTGTGGGACAGGTCGCGCAGCACCCCGTCGACCTGCATGGCCAGCGCGGCCTTGGCCAGGCCCGGGCCGATGCTGGCGGCCACGGTCGTGCCCGTCACAGTCCCGTCGAAATTGCGGACGGACTGGTCGGGCAGCGTGATCGCAGGCATCAGAATGCACTTCCGTTTGACGTAAGTTCGGGGGCGCGGACCATGCGGGCCACGGCCCCCGGCGTCAACGGATAAAGGGTTATGGAAGCCTTGACGGGGCGGTCTGGCGGCTCACGCCACCAGGGCCAGGGCCGGCGGCATCTGGGTCCGCACCAGCTCCGCGAAGACGCCGCCCTGGCGGACCAGCTGTCCGAAGTCGCCGCGCTCCACCACCTGCCCCGCCTCGAACACCAGGATCTCGTCCGCCTCGCGGATGGTGGACAGACGGTGGGCGATGATGAAGGTGGTGCGGCCGGCCATCAGGGCCTTGAGCGCCTTCTGCACCCGCGCCTCGGTCGCGGCGTCCAGCGCGCTGGTCGCCTCGTCCAGGATCAGGATGGGCGGGTTCTTCAGCAGCGCGCGGGCGATCGCCAGCCGCTGCTTCTGGCCGCCGGACAGCGCGCCGCCGCGCTCGCCCACCGGCGTGTCGTAGCCCTGCGGCTGGCGCAAGATGAAGTCATGCGCCTCAGCCATGCGGCAGGCTTCCTCGATCTCCTCCTGCGTTGCCTCGGGGCGGCCAACCAGCAAATTCTCGCGGATGGTGCGGTTGAACAGCATGCTGTCCTGGAACACCACGCCGACATTGCGGCGCAGGCTTTCCAGCGTCATGTCCCGCAGGTCCACGTCATCAATCGTGACGCGGCCGACCGCCGGGTCCCACAGCCGCTGCAGCAGCGCCATGGCGGTGGTCTTGCCCGCGCCCGTCTGGCCGACCAGCGCCACGCTGCGCCCGGCCTCGGCCCGGAAACTGACGCCAGACAGCGTCACGGCGTTGCCGGGATAGGCGAAGCCCACTTCCTCGAAGGCGACGCGCCCCGAGGCGCGGCCGATGTCCAGCGCGTTGGGTCGGTCGGGCACGCTGCTCTTGCTGTCGATCACGGCGAACAGCTCTTCCAGCGCGGGCATCTGGAACACCAGCCGCGCAACAAAGCCCACCAGCGCCTCCAGCCGGCCGATCAGCATCATGGCGAAGCCCATGAAGGACACGATCTGGCCGACGCTGGCCTCGCCGCGGCCGTTCAGCCAGGCGCCCAGCACGAAGATGGCCATGATGCACAGCGTGGACGCCGAGCGGGTCAGCACCGACAGCACGGCCCACCAGTTCAGCACCGGCCCCTGCCGCTCCAGCACCTGCCGGATGATGCCGCCGAACAGCTTCGATTCGGCTTCCAGCCGGGCGAAGGACTGCACCACCAGGATGTTGGAGAGCGTGTCCTGCGCGCTGCCGGCCAGCTGGCTGTGCAGCCCTTCCACCGTCGCCTGCGCCTTGTGGGTGCGCTGCACCACAAAGGCGGCCACCGTGCAGAACACCACCACCAGCCCGACCAGCAACAGCCCCAGGCGCCAGTTCAGCACCAGGCTGAGCGGCAGCAGCACGGCGGCGGCGAGCACCGTGATGAGGTGCTCGCGGAAAAACGACAGCCAAAGGCCGAACAGGTTGTCGGAGCCGACCAGCATCACCTTCATCAGGCGGCCGGACTGCGTGTCACCGTGAAAGGCGGGCGGCATGGCCAGCACGTGCTGGTAGTAGCGGTGCATCACCGCCATGCGGTTGCGGTGGGCCATGCGGTCGGAGAACAGGGCGCTGGCGGCGTTGAAGCCGATGCCTGCGAGGCCGACCACCGCCCACACGCCCAGGAGCTGCAGCACGGCCATGCCGCCGCCGCCGGACAGCACGTCCACCACCCGGCCGAACATCACGGGTTCCAGGAATTGCAGGCCAGCCACCGCGAGAGCGATGCCAGCCAGCCCGACCGCGACGTTGCGGTCCGGCCTGAGCAGACCGAGCACCCGCGCATAAACCTTCAAGAAGCGCATCTGACCTGGATCCCTGGTGAAGCACGCCGCCATCCGCCCCCCGGCATCTGGCCCGTATCACGCTCCTTGCAACCTGCCACCCGCTTGCGGCAGGAACAGGGCAGCCAGATCGCAAGACGGAGGCAGCCGAGACCTCCGCCGGTGTGGTTGAAGGAGACGCCCATGCCGAATCTGCCACGCCGCGCCCTGCTGGGCGCCGCCGCCCTCCTGCCCCTCGCGCCCCTGGCGGCCCGGGCCCAGCCTGCCTGGCCCACGCGGCCGGTGAAGTTCATCGTGCCCTTCGCGCCCGCCGGCACCACGGACATCGCGGCCCGCATCCTGGCGGCGCAGTTGCAGACCCGCCTGGGCCAGCCCTTTCCCATCGAGAACCGGGCCGGCGCCGGCGGCAACATCGGCTCCGAGGTGGTCGCGCGCGCGGACCCCGACGGCTATTCCATCCTGATGCAGACGGTGTCCTCTGGCGCCATCAACTACGCGCTCTATGCCGGGCAGATCGGCTACAAGCCGTCGGACCTCGCGGCGGTGGGGCTGCTGATCCGCGTCCCCAACGTCATCTTCGTGAACAAAGACCTGCCGGTGAGGACGCTGCGCGAGCTGGTGGCGATGGCCAAGGCCAAGCCGGGCCTGCTGAACCACGGCTCCTCCGGCGCCGGCACCTCGCTGCACATGGCGGGCGAGCTGCTGAAGCTGGAAGCCGGCATCCAGATGACGCACGTGCCCTTCCGCGGCGCCGGGCCGATGATCGCGGAGGTGATGGCGGGGCGCGTCGAGGTGGGGGTGGACAACCTGCCCAGCGCCATCGGCCATATCCGCGACGGGCGCCTGCGGGCCCTGGCGGTGACCACCACCACCCGCAGCGCCGCCCTGCCCGACGTGCCCACCACCGCCGAGGAAGGGCTGCCCGGCGTGGAGGCGACCGGCTGGTTCGGCGTCCAGGCCCCGGCCCGCACGCCCAGGCCGATCATCGACAGGCTGGGCGCCGAGATCGACGCCGTGGTGAAGGACCGCGACACCTGGGCCAAGCTCGCGGACCTAGGCGGCATGAAGCCGGACCTGACGCCGGACGGCGGCACCAGCCCCGAGGCGTTCGAGCGCTTCGTGGCGGCGGAAGTCCAGAAATGGGCCGAGGTGGTGCGCCGCTCGGGCGCCAAGGTGGACTAGCCACGCGGGGCCGGGGCGCGCGGGCGCCCCGGCCCGGTTCAGCTGCGCCAGTCGATCTTGTTGTTCTCGATCAGCCGCAGCGCGGTGGGCCAGGCCCATTCGAAATGCGCCAGCTTGGCCTCGTTCTCCGCCGGCGTGGTGCCGTTGAACTGGGCGGCGGTCTTGAGGCGCACTTCCTCCGGCGGCAGCACCAGCTCGGCGCCGCCGGACAGGGCCGCGACCTGCGCCTGGCAGGCGCGCTCCAGGTAGTAGATCATGTTGAAGGCCTCGGGGATGGTGCGCCCCGTCACCAGCAGGCCATGGTTGCGCAGGATCATCGCCTTGTGGGGGCCGATGTCGGCCACCAGCCGGTCCCGCTCGTCCAGGTCCAGCGCCACGCCCTCGTAGCCATGGTAGGCGAGGTGGCCGTAGAACTTCAGCGCGTGCTGGCTGATCGGCAGCAGCCCGTGCTTCTGCGCCGACACGGCGATGCCCGCGGCGGTGTGGGTATGCACCACGCAGAAGGCATCCTCGCGCGCCATGTGCAGCGCCGAATGGATGGTGAAGCCCGCGGCGTTGACCGGCTTGGAGGAGGGGTCGTCCTCCACCACGTTGCCGTTGAGGTCGATCTTCACCAGGTCGCTGGCGCGCATCTCGTCGAACAGCACGCCATACTTGTTGATCAGGAAGTGGTGCTCGGGCCCCGGCACGCGGGCGCTGAGATGCGTGTAGATGAAGTCCGTCATCCTGAAGTGCGCGACCAGCCGGTACAGGGCGGCGAGGTCGCAGCGGACCCGCCATTCCTCCTCGGAACAGTTCATCCGGGCGGGCGGGGTGGCAACGTTCATGGCCGGTCCTTCGATGCGATGCGGCACGGATCACAGACCCGGCCGGGCCGCCGCGTCAAGGCGCAAGCGGCGCCGGGGCGGCGGGGGCATCCTCCTCCACCGGCACGGCGGCCCCGGCGGCCCAGCCCAGCCGCACGGGCAGCCCCTCGGCCGGCGCGAAGGGCGCGTTCCAGGCCGGCAGGATGGCGCGCAGCGGCCCCAGGTCGGCCGTGGCCACCACGAGCGAAAAGCCGCTGCCGAGATAGGACCAGCGTTCCACCGTGCCGTCCACCACCGTGTCCGCGCCCTGCCCCGGCGAGAGCAGCGCCACCTTTTCCGGCCGCAGCGCCAGCAGCACGAGGGCGCCGGCCGGCGGGCGGGCGCCGGGGGCCAGGGCCACCCGCGTGGCGCCGGCGCGGATGCCGCCGCCATCCGGCTCGGCCCGGCCGGCGATGAAGTTGGCCTTGCCCAGGAAGTCCGCCACGAAGCGCGAGCGCGGCGCCTCGTAGAGCTGCGCCGGGCTGCCCTGCTGCACCAGCCGCCCGCCGTTCAGGATGGCGATGCGGTCGGACAGGCTCAGCGCCTCTTCCTGGTCGTGGGTGACGTTGACGAAAGTGCGCCCCACCCGGCGGTGCAGTGCCTTCAGCTCCTCTTGCAACTCGGCCCGCAGCTTCTTGTCCAGTGCGCTCAGCGGCTCGTCCAGCAGCAGCAGGGCCGGGTCGAACACCAGGGCGCGGGCCAGCGCCACGCGCTGCTGCTGGCCGCCCGAAAGCTGCGCCGGCATCCGGTCCGCCAGCCCGCCGAGCTGCACCAGGTCCAGCGCCGCGCGCACCTTGGCGGTCTGCTCGGGCTTGGACAGGCGGCGCACGCGCAGCGGAAAGGCGACGTTTTCCGCCACCGACAGATGGGGAAACAGTGCGTAGCCCTGGAACACCATGCCGAAGTCGCGGCGTTCCGGCGGCAGGGCGGTGATGTCGCGCCCGTCCAGCAGCACCTGCCCCGCATCGGGCGCCACGAAGCCCGCGATGCACATCAGCAGCGTGGTCTTGCCCGAGCCCGAGGGGCCCAGCAGCGTCAGGAACTCGCCCCGCCCGATCTCCAGGCTCACATCCTGGGCGGCGGCGAAGCCGCCGTAGCGCTTGGTGATGCCGCGCAGCGACAGGGCATGCCCCGCCACGTCCCCGGGCATGGCGATGCCAGTCGCGCGGCCCGGGGCCTCACTCACGCGCGGTAGTCCGGCTGGTCGCGGTCCATCTTGCGCTTCAGCGCCTGCCACGGCAGCCAGCCCTTGGTGGGGCTGTCCTTGGCCTGGGCGCGCACGCGGGCCACCATCTCGGGCGATGGCATGGACAGCGGCGCGCCGGTGGACTGGGCCGCCACCTGGATGCGGCAGGACTGCTCCAGGTAGTACATCCAGTAGAAAGCCTCGGCCACCGTGCGGCCGATGGTCAGCAGCCCGTGGTTGCGCAGGATCAGGCAGGGCTTGTCGCCCATGTCGCGCACCAGCCGCTCGCGCTCGTCCAGGTTGTCGTCGGCGGCGATGCCCTCGTATTCATGGATCGCCACCCGGTCGGTGAACTCCATGTTCATCTGGTTGAGCGGCAGGATGCCGCAGCCGGTCGCCGCCACCGTCATGCCGGCCAAGGTGTGGGTGTGCATCACGCACTGCGCCCGCTCGCTGCCCAGGTGCAGGGCGGAATGGATCACGAAGCCTGCCGGGTTGACCGGCCAGGAGGTCTCCTGCGCCGGCTGCCCCTCGGCATCCACCAGCACCAGGGAGGAGGCGGTGATCTCCTCGAACATCAGGCCGTAGGGGTTGACCAGAAAGCGGTGCCCCTCGCCCGGCACGCGCACGGACAGGTGGGTGTAGACCAGGTCGGTCATGCCGAAATGCGCCAGCAGGCGGTAGGCGCAGGCCAGGTCCTGGCGCAGCTCCTGCTCGGTCGGCACGTGCAGCGGGTCGGGGCGGACGGGGGGCAGCGGCGGCGGGGTCAGCATGGGCTCAGTATCCCTTGGCGGGGTCAAAGAGATTGGGCAGCGGGCGGCCGGCTTCCTGCGCCGCGATCGCTTCCGCGACATAGCGGGCGCGTTCCTGCCGGCTGGCCATGGAGGCGATGTGCGGCGTGACGGTGATGCGCGGGTGGCGCCACAGGGGGCTGTCCGGCGGCAGCGGCTCGGTGGCGAAGACATCCATCACCGCGCCGGACAGGTGGCCGGAATCGAGTGCTGCCACGAGGTCCGGCTCCACCACGTGCTGGCCGCGCCCGGCGCTGACCAGCCCGGCGCCGGCGGGCAGTTGCACCAGCAGCTCGGCGCCGATCAGCCCGGCCGTCTCGGGGGTGGAAGGCAGCAGGCAGACCAGGATGTCGGTTCCGGCCAGAAAGGCGGGCAGTTCCTCCGCGCCGGCAAAGCTTTCCACGCCGGGCAGCGCCTTGCGGGAGCGCGACCAGCCGCGCACCGGAAAGCCCAGGCCCTGCAGCATCCGCGCCGCCGCGGCGCCGAGGTTGCCCAGCCCCAGAATGCCCACGGTGCGCTGCGGCGCCGAGAAGCGGGTTTCGCGGTGGGCCCAGCGTCCCTCCGGCTGCGCCAGGGCGAAGGTGCGGGCGTCGCGCAGCAGGCTGAGGCAGGACCAGGAAATGTATTCGCCCATGCGCTGCGCCGTGTCGTCGCCGCCCATGCGGACCAGCGGCAGGTGGCGCGGCCAGTCCGCCACGCGGGTGATGTGGTCGACGCCAGCGGCCGAGGAAAAGACGGCGCGCAGCCCCGTCATCGCCGACAGGCGCCCTTCCTCGGGCTCCCAGACCACCACGTAGCGGACGGCGGCGGGGTCGACCCCGGGGTCGGTCCAGCAGCGGACGTCCAGGCGCGGGTCGTGGCGGCGAAAGCAGCTCTGCCAATCGGGCACGGCCTTCGGACCACCGGATTTCACCAGAAGCAACACGGTCGGCGCCACCTTCGGCTGGAGGAGTGTTGCAGCGCACACTGCCCAGGACGGGAGGCGCGGTAAAGGCCTCCCCCTTGCCAGCCCCGCCGGCTGGGGCCAAGCCTGAGGTGCCGCTGCCGAAAGATTCCGCCCCGCCATGAGCATCCCCGACGCCCTCCGCGCCCCCGGCTTCGCCGCCCGCCCCTACTGGTGGGACGCCGCCGAGCCCGAACCGCGCGACACGCCGCTGCCCGGCCGGGCGGGCGTCGTGGTGGTGGGCGGCGGCTATGCCGGGCTTTCGGCCGCGCTGACGC
Organism: Roseomonas haemaphysalidis; assembly: GCF_017355405.1. NCBI lineage: Bacteria > Pseudomonadati > Pseudomonadota > Alphaproteobacteria > Acetobacterales > Roseomonadaceae > Roseomonas > Roseomonas haemaphysalidis. Next base: position 2,078,202 of record NZ_CP061177.1, on the reverse strand, counting down.
TGCGCCGGCTGGGCCACGAGGTGCTGGTGCTGGATGCCGAGCGGATCGGCTGGGGCGCCTCTTCCCGCAACGGCGGCGCGGTGTCGGGCGGGCTGAAGCTGGCCAAGACGGATCTGGCCAAGCAGCATGGCGAGGCACGGGCCAACGCCATCATGGACGCCGCCGCCGCGAGCTTTCCGTTCATCGAGGAGCTGATCGCGCGCGAGGCGATCGACTGCGACTACGTCCGCTGCGGCCGCGTCAGCGCTGCCTGGACGCCGCGCGACTACCAGGGCATGGCCGCCCGCGCCGACCGGCTGGCGGCGCTGACCGGCCACCCCACTCGCATGGTGCCGCGCGAGCGGATGCGTGAGGTGCTGGGCAGCGACCACTACCACGGCGCCATGGTGGCGGACGGCGCCGGCAGCCTGCACCCGGGCAAGTACGCCCGCGGCCTGGCCAGGGCAGCCGAGCGGGCTGGCGCGGTGCTGGCCAGCGGGGTGCGCGTGTCGGGCATCGGCCACCAGGGCAGCGGCTTCCGGATCGCGACTGACAAGGGGGAGCTGATGGCGGACGCGGTGCTGGTGGCCACCAACGGCTATTCCCGCGGCCCGGGCGGCGGCTCCGCCGGTGGCGCCATGCCCTGGCTGGCCAAGCGGCTGCTGCCCATCGCCTCCTATATCATCGCCACCGAGCCGCTGGAGCCGGGGCTGATCGAGCGCCTGTTCCCCGCCCGCCGCGTGGCGGGCGAAAGCCGCCGGGTGCTGAACTACTTCCGCGCCAGCCCGGACGGCACGCGCGTGGTCTGGGGCGGCCGCGCCTCCTTCCGCGACGTCTCGCCCGAGCAGGCCGCACCCACCCTGCACCGCATGATGAGCGAGGTCTTCCCCGAGCTGGCAAAGACTCGCATCAGCCATGCCTGGAGCGGCAACGTCGCCTTCACCTTCGACTTCCTGCCGCATATCGGCGCGCAGGACGGCGTGCACTACGCCGCCGGGTGCCAGGGGTCCGGTGTCGCCATGGCATCCTGGCTGGGCCACAACTGCGCGCTGAAGCTGGCCGGCGCGGGCAACCAGGGCTTCGCCCTGGACGGGCTGCGCTTCCCCACCCTGCCGACCTACGACGGCACGCCCTGGTTCCTGCCCATGGTGGGAAGCTGGTACCGGGTGCGTGACCGGCTGGACCGGTTGCGGGCCTAGCCATACCCGCACTGCCGGGCCATGCGGCCTGGGCAGTGGCGGCGCAGTTTGTTATGACGGTGAGGTCTCAAAGCCGCCGCCCCCTCTATCCATCACGCCGTGCCACGGGCATCGCGCCGCAGCCCTTACCCTGACCAAGGATGATGATGAGCTTTATCTCTTACGCCCAGAATGGTGAGGACGTCATTCTTTGGCGAGCCCTGGGCCATATCGAGAGCGGCTTCTACATCGACGTCGGCGCCTGCGACCCGGACGAGCTGTCGGTGACGCGCGCTTTCTACGAACGGGGATGGAGCGGCATCAACGTCGAGCCATCGCGGGAATTCTTCGAGCGCTGCGTTGAGCGGCGGCCGCGCGACATCAACCTCAACATGGCCGTCACCGCGAAGCCGGGGACCATCCGCTTTCTGCATGTCCCCGGCACCGGGTTGTCCACCACGGTGCCGAATATCGCGGAGGAAGCTGCTGCCCAGGGGCGCGAGGTCGAGGCACGCGAGGTGCGCGGTGTGACCATGGCCGATGTCTGCGCCATGGCCGGCGGCGCGGACATCCACTTCCTGAAGATCGACGTGGAGGGCGCGGAGCAGGCGGTGCTGGAAGGCGCCGATTTCACGCGGTTCCGGCCCTGGATCGTGGTCGTGGAAGCGACGCTGCCGGGAACCACGGCGCGCAGCGAGCTCGGCTGGGAATCCATGCTGCTCGATGCCGGATACGACCGGTGCCTGTTCGATGGCCTGAACCTTTATTTCCTGGCCCGCGAACACTCCGAGCTGGCGGGCAGGCTCACAGCCGGCGCCAACATTCTGGATGACTACACGCCGGTGGTCGTGGAAACCCTGCGCGATCAGGTGCAGGCGACGCAAGCGTGGGGAGAAGGCCTGGAAGCCGAGTTACTGAAGCGCGACCGGCAACTGGCCGACGCTCTGGAAGCCCACCGCGCCGCCGCCGAGCACGGCGCGACGGCCGAGGCCGCCCTGGCCGCCCAGCGCACGCAGATCTCGGAACTGCGCGAGCAGATCGCGGCGTTGAACACGCAGGTGGCAGCCCTCGAAGGCAGGCTGGCGCAGGCCGCCATGGACCAGGAAGCAGCGGCCACCCAGTTGCAGGCGATGACTGCGGCGCATGAAGCGCAGGTGGCCCGCAACGGACGGATGCGCGACCGGCTGCGGCTGGAGGAAACGGCGCGGGACGAGCTGGAACAAACGCTCAAGTCGGTCGAGGGGCAGGTGGCGCATCAGCGCGCCGAATGCGGGGCGGTGCAACAGCGCCTGGCCCGCCTGGCAGCGGCATCGGGCATCGAGTTCCCCCACGTGCCCGGCATCCTGGATGAATCCCTGCCAGAGCGGCTGGCGGCCCATGTCGCCTGGCAACGCCACGAAGTGACGCATTGGAAGGGGAGCTACGACGAGCTGAACCGGCAGCTCAACGCCCTGCTCGCCAGCCGGTCGTGGCGTGTCACGGCCCCGATCCGGCACAGCCGGCGCGTGCTGAAGCTGCGGCCACCGGCGTTGCCCGCCCCGGCCCCGCCCCCCATGCCGGCGCCCTCCGCGCCGCACCGCGATGCCAAGGAGATGGCACGCCAAGTCTTTCACCAGGGCATGCGGATGGTGCTTCGGGTACCAGGCAGCCGTGAAGGCGCGCAGCTCGCGCGGCGCATCGCGCCCGCGCCGGTGGAATGGCTGGCGCTGCGCTTTCGTGCCTATGAGGAGCGAGCGGCCCTCCCTCCCCCGCCGCCACCGGCCATGACCATGGAGGAGCTGACCCAGATGCTGGCGCCGCAGCAGGCGGTTCCGGCCGATCTGAGCGAGGACGAGGCGCGGCTGTACCGCCAGTTCGCCACCAGTGGCACCGCCGCCCCCGCAGCCCGCTGAGGAAACCAGACTTCATGCGCCTCGTCATCGATCTGCAGGGTTCGCAGGGCAGCAGCTACACGCGCGGCATCGGCCGCTATTCGCGGGAGCTGGCCCTGGCCATGGCACGCGCCCCGCGGGGGCACGACGTCGTGGTGGCCACCAACGGTGCCTTTCCGGAAACCGCCGAGTTGCTGGGCGCGCAGTTCGCCCCGCTCTTGCCGGCCGCGAACATCCGCACCTGGCATTCCCCGCCCGGCACCGCCGCCGCCGCCGAAACGCCGATGCGGGCCTTCGGGGAAACGCTGCGTGCCCAGTTCCTGGCTTCGCTGAAGCCCGATCTGGTGCATGTCAGCAGCATGTTCGAGGGACTGGGCGACGATGTCGTCACCCTCCTGCCACCGGAGCTGGAGCGGCTGCCGGTGGTCGCCACCTGCTACGACCTGATCCCGCTGATCCGGCATTCCGAATACTTCGGCGGCACGGTATCTCAGGCCTCCCGGTGGTATTATCGCTGCGTCCAGGAAATGGCGCTCTGCGAAGGGCTTCTTGCGATCTCGGATTCGAGCCGCGGCGAGGCCATCAGGCACCTGCCCTATGCGCCGGAACGGGTTTTCAACATCCAAGCCGGCATTAGTGAGAAGTTCCGCCCCGCGGCGCTGACGCCAGATAGCCGCACTACGCTGCTGAAACGCTACGGGCTGCGGGAGGAATTCATCCTGTTCCTCGGCGCGGGGGACATTCGCAAGAACGAGGCGGGGCTGATTGCGGCCTATGCGCGCCTGCCGGCGGCGCTGCGTGCGCGCTACCAGTTGCTGATCGTCGGCAAGATGGACCAAGGACATCTGCGCCGCACGGCCGCGCAGCTTGACGTACCGGTGGAGAACTTCGTCATCGTCCCCTTCGTGCGCGAGGAGGACCTGAACGGGCTATATTCGAGCTGTGCGCTGTTCGTCTTCCCGTCCGTGCATGAGGGCTTCGGCCTTCCGGTGGCAGAGGCCATGGCTTGCGGCGCACCCACCATCGCCAGCAACACCACCAGCCTGCCCGAGGTGATTGGCCGGAACGACGCGACTTTCGACCCATCCGACCCGGATTCCATCGCGGCCACCATGCGGCGCGTGCTGGAGAACCCCGCATTCCGACAGGAACTTGCGGCCTATGGCCCTGTGCAGGCGGGAACCTTCACTTGGCAGTCCAGCGCCAATCGGGCCTGGGATGCGCTGGAGCAGATCCATGACCGCCGCCTGGCCAAGGAACAGCCGCGGCCGGTTTCCGTGCTGCTGCCCCGCAAGCGCTTGGCTTTCGTTTCACCGCTGCCGCCGGCCGCCAGCGGCATCGCCGACTACAGCCGCGACCTGCTGCTGAGCCTCGGGCGTCACTACGACATCGCGGTGGTGAGCGAGCAGGAGACGGACGACATCCGCATCTCCGCCACCTACCCCTGGCTTTCGCCCGGCCAGTTCCTGCAACAGGCGGGGCAATTTGACCGGGTGCTGTATCAGGTCGGCAATTCGCATTTTCACCGCTTCCAGACCGAGGACCTGCTGCCCAACTGCCCCGGCATGGTGGTGCTGCATGACGCGTTCCTGTCGGACTACATGAACTGGCTGGCACACGAGCGTGGCCAGCCAGACCAGATCCGCAGTGTGCTGCTGCAATCGCACGGCTATCCCGCGCTGCGCTTCGCGTCGGAGCAAGGTCTGGACGCAGCGCTCGCGCATTATCCCTGCTCGCTGCCTGTGTTGCAGAACTCGGTCGGCGTGATCCAGCATTCGCGGCACGGGGTCGCGATGCTTGAGAAGCATTTTGGCGCCGCCGCCACGCAAAGCATCACGACCATTCCGCTGATCAAGGTGGACCGCGCGTTGCCAGACCGCGCGACGGCGCGAGCGGCCCTGGGCCTGCCAGCCGATGCATTCGTGGTCGTGAGCTTCGGCGGCGTGACTGCGCTGAAGTGCCCGCAGCTTCTGGCCCAGGCCTGGAAACGCAGCGGCCTGATCGGCCGGCTGGTTTTCGCCGGCGATGCCGCGCCGGAACTGCGGCGCGAAGTGGAAAGCGCCGGCGCAGGCATCAGCTGCATCGGGCGATTGTCGCGGACGGACTACGATGCCTGGCTCGCTGCTGCCGACCTCGCCGTTCAATGGCGACGCGGGTCGCGCGGCGAATCTTCCGCTGCGGTGACGGACGCGATGATGGCGGGCGTCCCGGTGATCGTGAATGCGCATGGCTCCGCGGGCGAACTGCCGCCAGACGCCGTGTTGCAGTTACCCGAGCAGGCGGATGCCGACGCGCTCGCGGCCGCGATCCGCGACATGCAGGCCGATCCGGCCCGCAGGGCGGAGCTGGGGCGGGCCGGACGCGATTTCGTGTGTTCCGTGCTGGCGCCCGAAGCCATCGCCTTGCGCTATCATGATGCGATCGAGGCGGCCTATGCGGCGCAGCAGGCATTGATCGCGGCACGCCGCCTGCAGGGCCGCATAGCGGCAGTCGCGCCTTACCCAGGCGCCCTGAGCCAAGCCGCCCAGGCCGTGGTCCGCAGCTTCGCGCAGCCCTGGCGCGGCGGCGGGCACCCCCGCCTCCTGGTGGACATCTCCGAACTGGCGCGGCGCGATGGTGCCTCAGGCATTCAGCGCGTGGTGCGCGAGATCGGCCGCCGCGTGCTGGAAGCCCCGCCGGAAGGCTTTCGTGGGGAGGCGATGCGCGCGCAGCAGGGCCGGTTGCGGCTGACGCATGCGGTGCCGCTGCGCATGCTGGGCCACGCACCGCTGGATCTGCCGGAAACGCCGCTGGACATTGGCCCCGGCGACATCCTGTTTTGCGCCGACATCAACGCCGAGCTGACGGCCCCGGAATTCGAGGAGATGCGCCGCGCCCGCCTGCAGGGCGCGCGCATTGTCCTGGTGGTCTACGACCTGCTGCCGATGCGCCAGCCCCAGCTGTTCCCGGCCGACGTGATCGCGCTGATCAAGCAGTGGTACGTGCGGATGCTGGGCATCGCCGATGGCGCTGCCTGCATCTCCCGCGCCGTGGCGGACGAGCTGGTGGCCTGGCTGGATGAGGAGCCGGTGGCCCGCGCGGCGCCGCTGCCGATCGGCGTGTTCCACCTGGGCGCGGATTTCCGGCCGGTGCCGGCGGCGGAGGCGTCCTCGCCCGAGGTCCAGGCGGCGCTGGACGCCGCCAAGCGCCGTCCCACCCTGCTGATGACCGGCACGGTGGAGCCCCGCAAGGGACACCAGCAGGCGCTGGCCGCGCTGGAAGAGCTGTGGGACGACGGCCATGACGTGGGCCTGACCATCGTCGGCAAGCAGGGCTGGAAGATGGAGGAGTTCGCCGCCCGGCTGCGCCGCGCAGCCGGCCGGGGCGACCGGCTGCACTGGCTGTCCGGCTGCTCGGACGATGACCTGCAGCTGCTGTATCGCGGCGCCTCCGGCCTGCTGATGGCCTCGGGGCACGAGGGCTTCGGCCTGCCGATCATCGAAGCCGCCCAGGCAGGCCTGCCGGTGCTGGCACGCGACCTGCCCGTCTTCCGCGAGGTGGCGGGCGACCATGCGCGCTACTTCTCCGGCGATACGCCGGCCGAGCTGGCCACGGCCATTCGCGACTGGGTGGCCGCAGGCTTCGCGCCCGCTGCCAGCGGCATCCGCGCGCTGAGCTGGGACGAAAGCTACCGGCAGCTTCTGGACTGCGCGGTGGACGGCCATTGGACCCTTTGCTGGACGCCACCGGAACACGGCCCGCGCCACTGAACGGTGGCGCGGGCGGGTGCCTCAGGTCACCAGCGAATAGATCATCCGCGCCGCCGTGATGGCCAGGAACACCGCGAAGGCGCGCTTCAGCGCCAGCGGCGGGATGGTGTGCGCCAGGTTCACGCCCCAGGGCGTGGCCAGGATGGAGCTCGGCACGATCAGCGCGAAGCCGATCAGGTTCACATAGCCAATGGACCATGGCGGCAGGTCCTGCACCCCCAGGCCGCCATAGATGAAGCCCGCCGTGGCCGGGATGGAGATGATCAACCCGAACACGGAGGCGGTGGCCACCGCCGAGCGGATGGGCGTGCCGAACATCGACAGGATCGGCACGCCCACCGTGCCGCCGCCGATGCCCATCATGGCCGAGATCATGCCAATGAAACCGCCGATGCCCCACAGCCCGGGCCCGCGCGGCGTGATGTCGCGGATTTTGAAGTCCACGCCCGTGAAGCCCATGTTCAGCGCCACCAGCAGCGCGATCACCGCGAACACCGCCGACAGCGCCGCGCCATGCAGCCAGATGGCGGCGATCGTGCCCAGCACCACGCCCAGCACCATGCTGGGCCAGATGCGCCGCAGCAGCGTGCCGTCGATCGCGCCCTTGGCGTAGTGCTTGCGGGCAGAGACGATGGAGGTCGGGATGATGGTGGCCAGGCTGGTGCCGACCGCCAGCTTCATCTGCACCGCCTCGGGAATGCCGAACAGCGGCAGCACGTTGAACAGCACCGGCACGATGACGATGCCACCGCCAACGCCGAGCAGCCCCGCGAGCGTCCCGGACACCAGGCCGGTGAAGGCCATGGCGAGCGCCAGCGCGGCCAGCCAGACGGGGTCGGACAGATGTTGCATGCGGAAAGGACCCTCGGCGCGACGGAGCTGGACGTGTGAACCCCCGGCATCCCACGCACCCGGCGGTTCCGCAACCCCGTGCCGGCGCCGGGCCGCGGCCTTTCCCGACGCGGTGAACTGCGCCACCTTGCCGCGGCCGGCCGTTGCGGCCCGGGCGATGAAAGGGTTGGGATCGTGGTGGACAAGGTTCTCGGCGTGCTGGGCGGCATGGGGCCGCTGGCCAGCGCGCAGTTCATGCTGCGGCTGACGCTGCTGACGCCGGCGGGGCGCGACCAGGACCACATCCCGGCCGTGCTGTGGTCCGACCCCCGCGTGCCCGACCGCACCCTGGCGCGGCTGCATGGCGGCGAAAGCCCGCTGCCGGCCCTGGCGCGCGGCGTGGCGGGGCTGGCCGCCGCCGGCGCGGGGGCCATCGCCATTCCCTGCAACACCGCGCATGGCTGGTTCGACGAGCTGCGCGCCACCACGGCGCTGCCGGTGCTGCACATCGTCGACGCGGCGGCTGAGGACCTGGCGCGCCAGGGCATCAAGGGCGGGCGCATCGGCGTCATGGGCACCGCCGCCACCCTGGCCATGCGCCTGTACCAGGACCGGCTGGAAGCGCTGGGCTACGAGGTGATCGTGCCCGGGGCGGCGGAGATGGAGGCCCTCGTTTCCCCCGGTATCGCCAGGGTCAAGGCCAACGATGTGGCCGGCGCCTACGCCCCGCTGGCCGAGGCCGCGGGCATCCTGCGCCAGCGCGGGGCGGCCGCCGTGGTGCTGGGGTGCACCGAGATCCCGCTCGGCATCCAGGCCGGCCCGCACGCCGAGATCGGCGTGCCGCTGGTCGACACCATCGACGCGCTGGCGCTGGCCGCCATCCGCTGGGCCAGGGGGTAGCGGCTTGCGGGCGCCGGACCTCGACCTCGACCTGCTGCGCTGCTTCGTGCAGGTGGCGGAGCGCGGCGGGTTCACGCCCGGCGCCACCGCGCTGGGCCTGACGCAATCGGCCGTCAGCCTGAAGGTGAAGCGGCTGGAGGAGCTGCTGGGCCGCCGGGTGTTCGAGCGCACCAGCCGCTCCGTGGCGCTGACGCGGGATGGCGAAACGCTGCTGGCCTATGCCCGCCGCATGCTGGCACTGAATGACGAGGCGGTGCGCCGGCTGGTGGCGCCGCCCGTGGCGGGCCACCTGCGGCTCGGCGTCGCGGACCACTTCGTGCCGCGCAACCTGGCGCCCATCCTGGCCCGCTTCGCCGCCGACTACCCCGAGGTGCGGCTGGAGGTGGAGGTCGGCCGCAGCCACGAGCTGCGCCAGGCGCAGGAGCGCGGCACGCTGGACCTGGTGCTGGGCAAGCGGCGCGACGGCGAAACGGCGGGCACCATCCTGTGGACGGAGCCCATCATCTGGGTGGCCGCCCCCGGCTGGCAGGCACCGGAAGGCCGCCCCCTGCCGGTGGCCATGCTGCCCCAGGGCTGCATGTTCCGCGACCGCGCGCTGGCCGCGCTGGCGCGCGCGGGGCTGGGGTTCGAGGTGGTCTACACCTCGGCCAGCCTGCTTGGCGTGGCCGCCGCGGCGCAGGCCGGTTTGGCGGCCACCGTGCTTGGCCGTTCCGGCCTGCCGCCGGGGTTGCGGGAATTCGCCGGCCTGCCGCCGCTCGGCGTGGCCGAGATGGCGGTGTTCGGCGATGCCGCCGGGCGCACACAGCTTGTTGCGCCGCTGGTGCTGCTGATCCGCGATAGCCTGGAGCAGCACTAGGCGGGAGCGGAGGGGGCATGCGGCGCAGACGCTGGCTTGCGGGGATTCTGGCGGCGATCACCATGGCCGCCGGCGGCGGCGCCCTGGCGCAGGGCGCGCCACCTGGCCTCGATGCCTGGACCGGCAACTACCGCTTCGAATGGCACGGCGGCCGCAGCGCCGGCGGCAGCGGCATCGCGGTCACCTATGAGCTGCGGGTCAGCGCGCGCACCTGCCGCCTGGACATCACCGGCTTTCAAACGGACGAGCACATCCTGTGCGAGATCGGCGCCGACCCGAACACGCTGTGGGTGCGCTTCCGCTCCTATGCCGACGGCAAGCTGACCAACCGCTACAACGTCGCCCGCTTCCGGCCCGGGCAGGAGTTGTTCCAGCTGAAGCGCGACGGGGGTGGCGTGCCGCTGACCGCCTGGGGTGCCCTGAGCCCGGAGCCGGGGCCGACGCCGCCGGCCATCCGCTTCAAGCGGGTCTGACCCGCCGCCGGGCGGTTTGACAGCATCCGGCGCGCGGGCGCAGCCTCCGCGCAACGAATGATGCGCGCGACACCGAGGAAACCGCCATGACCGTTCCCGCCGCCCCGGCGCCCCTGCCCGAAAAGGACCGGGACTGGCCCGTCATCGGGTTGATCGGCACGGCGCATTTCCTGTCGCACTTCTACATGCTGTGCCTGGCGCCGCTGTTTCCCGTGTGGAAAGAGGAGTTCGGCGTGTCCTACACCACGCTGGGCTTTTCCATCGCGCTGATGAGCACCGTCACGGCGGTGCTGCAAACGCCCGTGGGCTTTCTGGTCGACCGCCAGGGGGCGCGGCGCTACCTGGTCGGCGGCACCCTGGTCATGGCGCTGTCCATCTCCGCCATGGCCTTCGCGCCCAACTTCGGCACCATCCTGGCGCTGGCCTTGCTGTCGGGCGTCGGCAACAGCGTGATCCACCCGGCCGACTACGCCATCCTGGCCGGCAGCATCAACAAGAGCCGCATGGGGCGGGCCTTTTCCATGCACACCATGACCGGCAACCTGGGCTTCGCCGCCGCGCCGCCGATCATCGCGGCGCTGGCGCTCGGCCTTGGCTGGCGCGAGGCGCTGCTGTTGGTCGGGCTGCTGGGCGTGCCGGTGGTGGCCGCGATCCTGTGGCAAAGCCGCATCCTGACCGACCAGCCCAAGCCACGCGCCGCGGCTGGCGAGGCCACCGGCGCCAACCTGCTGTTCAGCAAGCCGATGCTGCTGTTCTTCGCCTTCTTCTGGCTGTCCTCCATGGCCTCCTCCGGCTTCCAGGCCTTCGCCATCCCGGTCATGGGGGTGCTGTGGGGGCTGCCGGTGGCGATGGGCTCCACCCTGCTGACCGGCTACTTCGTGGGCAACATCCTGGGCGTGCTCGCTGGCGGCTGGTTCGCCGACCATTCCAAGCGCCACGGCGCCTTCGTGGTGGGGCTGACCCTGGTGGCCGTGGCGCTGATCCTGGCGCTGGGCGCCGTGCCGCTGCCGCCGGCGGGGGCCATCGTCGTGGCGCTGCTGGCGGGGCTGGCGCTCGGCGCCAGCCGCACGCCGCGCGACGTGATGGTCAAGGACGCCGCGCCGCCGGGGCAGATCGGCAAGGTGTTCGGCTTCATCTCCTCCGGCCTGCCGCTGGGCGGCGCCATGACGCCGGCGGTGGGGCTGCTGCTGGACCACGGACTGCCGCATCTGGTGATGCCGCTGGTGGCGGGGCTGCTGGCGCTGTCGCTGCTGTGCATGGGCACCGCCAAGGGCAGCGCGCGGCAGGCGGCGGCGGCCATTCCGGCCGAGTGAACCCGCCGCCCTTTGACGACGGCTTCCGCCGGCAGCTCGCCGCGCTGTTCCGCTGGCGGCGGGACGTGCGGCGCTTCCGCACCACGCCGCTGCCCGGCGGCCTGCTGGAACGGCTGCTGGAGGTCGCCAATCACGCCCCCTCGGTCGGCCTGAGCCAGCCCTGGCGCTTCGTGGCGGTGGACAGCGCCGCCCGCCGCGCCGCCATCCGCGCCAATTTCGCGTCCAGCAACGCCGCCGCCGCGCCGGCCGGCCGCACCGCGCATTATGCCCGCCTGAAGCTGGCCGGGCTGGACGAGGCGCCCTGCCATCTGGCGGTCTTCGCCGAGCCAGACCCGGCGCAGGGCCATGGGCTGGGGCGGCGGACCATGCCGGAAACCAGCGCCTATTCGGCGGTGCTGGCGGTGCACACGCTGTGGCTGGCCGCGCGGGCCGAGGGCATCGGGATGGGGTGGGTGTCGATCCTCGACCCCGCGGCGGTGGCTGCCGCGCTGGACGTGCCGGGGCATTGGACCCTGATCGGCTATTTCTGCCTGGGTTTTCCGGAAGCCGAGGACGACACGCCGGAACTGGAGCGCGAGGGGTGGGAGCGGCGCCGGCCCGCCGCGCTGCTGCGCCGCTAGGGCCAGCATGCCTCCGGGTCCAGCGGCAGCACCGGGCGCGGCAGCTTGGTCCAGTGGAAGCGGTCCAAGACCGGGGAGGTCAGGCCCGGCACGTCCACCTCCAAGATGCGCGGCGCGCTGAAGAACTCGTCGAAGCCGCCGCGGAAATGCCCGCGCGACTTGACCACCACCACCCGCGCCGCGCCGACATCAAGCCCGAGATGCTCCAGGAACACCGGGTCCGCGCATTGCGCGCGGCGGCTGACTACCACCACCGTGATGCCCCCCAGCGCCAGCGCCGCCGTGGGTCCCAGGTCGATGGCGGTGCGCGCGTAGATGCCGCGCCGGCCAACCACCTTGCCGTCCGACAGCGCCTGCACCCGTGCCCCGGCGGCGAAGGGCTTGCTGAAGCCCTGCACGCCATCGCGGTTGAAGCGCGCGGTGAAGGCCGCCCCCTGCCCCAGCGCATGCGCTTCCGCCGCCAGCGCCGGGTCGTGGATGATGCCGAAGATCGCGTCCCGCACGCCTGCCTTGTGGAAGGCTTCCAGGATGAACATGGTGTTGCCGCGCCCGCCGCCGCCCGGGTTGTCCGCGACATCGGCGAAGCACAGCGGCACCTCGCTGGTCAGCGCCCGCTCCGTCGCTTCCCGCAGCGAGGTGAGCCGGGCCACGAAGCGGGCGCGGCGGGCCCAGGTGGCCTGCGCCAGCTCCTCCGCCAGTGCCTCGGTGGCCGCCGCGTCGGGGCCGGTGACGACAATGGCGAAGCCGTTGAACGGCGTGTCGCCATAGGCGAAGCCGGCCATGGCGGACACGTTGGCCACCCGCGCCGGGCCCAGCACGGCGGCGCGTGCCTGGCCCAGGTTGATGACCTCGGCATAAGGCCCCTCGGCCGTCAGCAGGCTGACCGGGGGTGCCACGATCGGCAGGCGGCGGAAGGCGCGGTGGAACCGCTCGCCCGCCATCAGGCGGCACAACAGCGCGGCGCTCTCCTCGCCCCGCTCGCGCATGTCGAGATGCGGGTTGGTGCGGTAGCCGACAAAGGCGTCGCAATCGCGCACCATGCCGTCCGAGACATTGGCGTGCAGGTCGTAGCTGCAGACCATCGGCACGCCCTCGCCCAGCACCTCGCGCACCAGCGCCTGCACCGTGCCCTCGGGGTCGTCCAGCCCGGTGGTCAGGCCGGCGCCGTGCAGCACGCAGTAGACGCCCTCCACCGCGCCGCGCAGCGCCTCCAGCCCGGCGCGCCAGGACCGCATCATGGCGTCGAACACCGGCTGCTCCACCGGGCCGTTCGGCTCGGCCATGGTCAGCAGGATCGGGCGCGGCTGCCAGGGGCCGGCACGGTCCATGGCCGCCACGAAGCCGGGCATCTCCGCCAGCGCGCTGGGGCTGCGCGCGCGGGCATCCGCGAGGATCGCCTCGCCTTCCAGCCAGACGCGGAAGTCCTCGCGCCCCGCCACGGGCGCGAAGCGGTTGCACTCGATGGAGAAGCCCAGCAGCGCGACGCGGGGGTTGGCGGTCACAGCTTCATCCCGATCAGTTCCGCATGGCGCTGGGTGGACTTCAGGCCGGTGCCGGTCAGCACCACCACGGTGGTCTCGTTGGCGCGGATGGTGCCGGCCGCCAGCAGCCGCGCGAAGGCGGCCGCCGCCTGGGCGCAGGTGGGCTCCACATAGAATCCCTGCCGTGCCAGGCCGCGCGTGGCTTCCGCGATCTCGCCTTCCTCCAGCAGCACGGCGCCGCCCCGGCTTTCATGCAGCACGGACAGCACCTCCGGCAGCCGCAGCGGCTCGGCGATGGCGGTGCCCTCGGCGATGGTGGGGCGCGCGGCCTCGGCCGGCTGCTTCAGAAAGGCGCGGGCGATGGGACCGCAATGCGCCGGCTGCGCCGCGAAGATGCGCGGCAGCCGCTGGATCTGCCCGGCGCGGATCAGCTCGCCGAAGCCGATGCCGCAGCCCAGCACGTTGGAGCCGGCGCCGCAGGGAATGATGACGTTGTCCGGCGCGCGGAAGCCCAGGTCCTCCCACAGCTCGTAGGCCAGGGTCTTGGTGCCGTGCAGGAAGAACGGGTGCCAGTTGTGGCTGGCGTAGAAGATGCGGTCGGCCTGGGCCAGGGCGGCGTCGGCGCAGTCCTGCCGGCTGCCGGCCACCATCTCGATGGCGGCGCCGGCGGCGCGGGACTGCACGGTCTTGGCGGGGCTGGTGGAATCGGGCACCAGGATCTTGGCCCGCATGCTGCCCGCCGCCGCGTAGGTGCTGATGGCGGCGCCGCCGTTGCCGGAGGAATCCTCCAGCACCTCCGCCACCCCCTGGGCGCGCAGGAGCGACAGCATCACGGAAGCGCCGCGGTCCTTGAAGCTGCCGCTTGGCATGAACCATTCGCACTTGAAGCGCACCGGCGCGCCGGCCCATTCCGCGCGCACCAGCGGCGTGCAGCCCTCGCCCAGCGAGATCGGCTTCTCGGGCACGAAGGGAAAGGCGGCGCGGTACCGCCACAGGCTGCGCTCGGCGCCGTCCACCTGCCCGCGGGTGATGCCGGGCAGGTCCGTCAGCAACAGCGGCTGGCGGTCGGGGCCGCACCAGCGGGGGGTGGCGAGCGGCCAGGTCCGGCCAGTGCGGGGGTCGAGATAGGCGGGTTCGGTCATCGCCCCAAGCGTGGCTTGCCACGCCGGCCTCCGCAAGGTGGACTGGCGCCATGAACGATACCGATTCCGTGGCCCGCCTGGCCGCCGCCCTCGTGCAGATCGACAGCCGCAGCTTCCAGTCCAACCACCTGCTGGCCGACCGCATCGTGGCGGAGCTGCAAGGCTTCGAGGTGGAGCGCCTGGGCTTCGCGGACGCGCAGGGCACGGAGAAATGCGTGCTGGTGGCGCATCGCGGCCCGCCCGGGGGCGTCGCGCTGTCCGGCCACATGGACACGGTGCCGGACACCGGCTGGACCGAGGACCCCTTTTCCGGCCGTATCGACGCGGACGGCGTGCTGCACGGGCTGGGTGCCGCCGACATGAAGGGGCCGCTGGCCGCCTGCATCGTCGCGGCCCGGGGCCTGCCGGCGGGCGTGCCCGCCACGCTGCTGATCACCACGGACGAGGAAACCACCAAGCAGGGCGCGCGCCTGATCGCGGACCGTTCCGCCCTGGCCCGCCGCGCCGCGCCGCGCGGCATCGTGGTGGCAGAGCCGACGGGCATGGTGCCGGTGCGCGGCCACCGCAGCAACATCGACTTCATCGCGGTGGCCGAGGGGGTGCAGGCGCATTCCTCGCTGGGGGTGGGGCGCAACGCCAACTGGGCGCTGATCCCCTTTCTGGTGGAGATGAAGGCGCTGGCGGAAAGGCTGCGACAGGATGCCTCGCTGCACGACGCGGCCTACGACCCGCCGTTTTCTGACTTCAACCTGGTGCTGGACAACCACGGCGCGGCGGTGAACGTCACGGTGCCCCGGGCCACGGCCCGCATCAAGTTCCGCTACAGCCGCGGCATCGACCCATCCGGCACCGTGGCGGCGGTGCAGGCGGCGGCGGCGCGGGCGGGGGTGGGGCTGACGGTGCTGCGCCAGGGCCTGCCGCCCGAGGCCGCCGCCGACCACCCCTTCGTGCGCGCCTGCGAGGCCGCCACGGGCCGCCCGGCGGAAACCCGCCCCTTCGGCACCGATGCCAGCGAGTTGCAGGAGGTCGCGCCCTGCGTGATCCTGGGGCCGGAGGTGATGGACACGGCGCACAGCCCGCGCGAACAGGCGCGGGTGGCGCTGCTGGGCGCGGCCGTGCCGGTGCTGCGCGGGCTGATGGGCGGCTGAGCGCCGGCCTTGTTCCGCCGGGGCGCCGGGTCTAAGGCCAGCGGCAAGGGCCGCGTGCCGGCCCCCTGTCCCTTTCGCATCCCGGAGAAACCGTGACCGACAGCCTGCCCCCCGCCCCCAAGCCCCTCAAGCGCGTGTGCGTGTTCTGCGGCGCCAACCCCGGCAACAACCCGGCCTATGCCGCGGCCGCCCGGCAGATGGGCGAGGCCATCGCACAACGGGGCCTCGGGCTGGTGTATGGCGGCGGCCATGTGGGGCTGATGGGCATCGTGGCGGACGCCGCCATGAAGGCGGGCGCCGAGGTGATCGGCATCATCCCCGAGGTGCTGATGAACCGCGAGGTCGGCCACGGCGCCATCACGGAGCTGCACGTCGTCGGCACCATGCACGAGCGCAAGAAGATGATGGCCGACCTGTCGGACGGCTTCATCGTCATGCCCGGCGGCGTGGGCACGCTGGAGGAGGCGGTGGAGGCCTTCACCTGGACGCAGCTCGGCATCCACGACAAGGGCCTCGTGTTCCTGGACGTGGAAGGCTACTGGCAGGGCATGGCCAGCCTGTTCGACCACATGGTGTCCAATGGCTTCGTGAAGCCCGAGCAGCGCCCGATCGCGCAGTTCGTGGCCGAGCCGGCGGCGGCGCTGGACGCGCTGAGCACCTTCGAGGCGCCGCTCGCCAAGAGCTGGGCCAGCCCGGCGCAGCGCTGACCGGCATGGCCGCCGCCCCCTTGCTGCTCCAGGACTGGCGGGCGGTGCCGCCGGCGGCGCGCGGCGCCACCGTGGCGCTGGGCAACTTCGATGGCGTGCACCGCGGCCACCACGCGGTGCTGGCCGCCGCCCACGCCGCGCGCCCCGACCTGCCGCTGGCGGTGCTGACCTTCGAGCCGCACCCGCGCGAGTTCTTCCGCCCCGGCGACCCGCCCTTCCGCCTGACGCTGCTGCCGGCCAAGCTCGCCGCCTTCGGGCCGCTCGGCTGCGCCACGGTGCTGGCCCTGCCCTTCGATGCCGCCCTGGCCGCGCTGCCGGCCGAGGCCTTTATCCACGACATCCTGCACGGCGCCCTGGGCGCCCGCCACCTGGCCTGCGGCGCCGACTTCGCCTTTGGCCACCGGCGCGGCGGCGACGTGGCCATGCTGGCGCGGGGGGCGGAGGCGCTGGGCATCGGCATCAGCGTCGTGCCCCCCGTGGCGGATGACGACGGCACCATCTCCTCCACCGCCATCCGCCGCCTGTTGCAGGACGGCTACCCGGAGCGCGCGGCAGCCAAGCTGGGCCGGCCGTGGGAGATTTCCGGCCCCGTCAGCCATGGCGACAAGCGTGGCCGCACCATCGGCTTCCCCACCGCCAACGTGCCGCTCGGCCGGCAGCTGGAGCCGGCGCGCGGCGTCTACGCCGTGCAGGTGGCGCTGGCCGACGGGCGCGTGGTGCCGGGCGTGGCGAACATCGGCGCCCGCCCCACCGTGGGCGGCACGGAAAGCCGGGTGGAAGCGCACCTCTTCGACTTCGCGGGCGACCTCTACGAGCAGGAGGTGGGCGTCCGCCTCCTGCACTTCCTGCGGGAAGAGCGGCGCTTTCCCGGGCTGGACGCGCTGGTGGCGCAGATCGGCGAGGATGCGGCGGCGGCGCGGCGGCTTCTCGGCGCCTGACCGCATCGTGCTAGCCTCCCGGGCCAAGGCAAGGGAGGCAGCCATGTTGAAACAGATCGAAGCCGGCGTCTTGCGCACAGCCTTTCGCGAAAGCGGGCCGCCGGACGGCTGGCCCGTGGTGCTGCTGCACGGCTTTCCCTACGACGCGCATGCTTACGACGAGGTGGCGCCGCGCCTCGCCGCCCAGGGCGCGCGGGTGATTGTGCCCTGGCTGCGCGGCTACGGCCCCACCCGGTTCCTGTCGCTCGACACGCCGCGCTCCGGCCAGCAGGCGGCGCTGGGGGCGGACCTGCTGGCGCTGCTGGACGCGCTGGCGATCCCGCAGGCGGTGCTGGCGGGCTACGACTGGGGCGGGCGCGCCGCCTGCGTGGTGGCGGCCCTGTGGCCGGACCGGGCGCGCGGGCTGGTCACCGGCAACGGCTACAACATCCAGGACATCGCCAAGGCGGGCCGCCCGGTCGCGCCGGAGGTCGAGCACCGCATGTGGTACCAGTACTACCTGCATGGCGAGCGCGGCGCCGCCGGGCTGGCCGAGCGGCGGGCCGAGTTCTGCCGCCTGCTGTGGCGGCTGTGGTCGCCGGAATGGCGCTTCGACGACGCCACCTACGCCCGCAGCGCGGCGAGCTTCGAGAACCCGGACTTCGTGGCGGTGGTGGTGCAGTCCTACCGCCACCGCTTCGGGCTGGCGGAAGGCGACCCTGTGCTGGAGGAGATCGAGCGCCGCCTGGCCGCGCAGCCCGCCATCACGGTGCCCGCCATCAGCCTGGACGGCGAGGCCGACGGCGTGTCCCGCCCCGACCCGGAGGTGGCCCGGCACTTCGCCGGGCCGTTCGAGCAGCGCTGGCTGCCGCATGTCGGCCACAACCTGCCCCAGGAAGCCCCGGCCGCCTTTGCCGAGGCGGTGCTGCGCGTCGCGGGCCACCGGCCCGCTGCTTGACCCCTGCCCTGCGCCGCCGCAAAACCCGGCGCATGGCCCCGATGTCCGCTGCCGCAGGGACGCGAATTATCCGCCCGGTCCTCTGACGAGGGCCGGGTTTGCCGTTCGCCGCGCCGTTCCCTTCCTTTCCGCCTGCTGGACACCTCTTCCCATGACCGACGCCCCCACCCCGGAAACCCCGGCGGCCCGCGACTACCGCGGCACCGTCTTCCTGCCGCGGACCGCCTTTCCCATGAAGGGCGACCTGCCGAAGCGGGAGCCCGACTGGCTGGCGCGGTGGCAGGCCGAGGATCTGTGGGGCACCCAGCGCCGCGCCGCGCGGGGCCGGGCCAAGTTCGTGCTGCATGACGGCCCGCCCTACGCCAACGGCCCGCTGCACATCGGCCACGCGCTGAACAAGACGCTGAAGGACGTGATCAACCGCGCGGCGCAGATGGCGGGCTTTGATGCCGGCTACGTGCCCGGCTGGGACTGCCACGGCCTGCCGATCGAATGGAAGGTCGAGGAGGAATACCGCGCCAAGGGCAAGGACAAGGACAGCGTCCCCGTCCTGGAGTTCCGCGCCGAATGCCGCGCCTATGCGCAGCACTGGCTGGGCGTGCAGCGCGAGGAGTTCAAGCGCCTGGGCGTGCTGGGCGACTGGGACCACCCCTACGTCACCATGGACCATGAGAGCGAGGCGGTGATCGCCGCCGAGATCGGCCGGTTCCTGATGAACGGCTCGCTGTACCGCGGCCTGCGCCCGGTGATGTGGAGCCCGGTGGAAAAGACCGCGCTGGCCGAGGCGGAGGTCGAGTACCACGACCACAAGTCCGCCATCCTGTTCGCCAACTTCCCGATCCTCGCCGCCGCCGCGCCCGACCTGGTCGGTGCCGAGGTGGTGATCTGGACCACCACCCCCTGGACCATCCCGGCCAACCGCGGCCTCTCCTATGGCGAGGAGATCGACTACGCGCTGGTGCGGGTGGATGCGGTGGAGGACGCCGCGCTGCTGACCCCTGGCCGCCGGCTGGTGGTGGCCGGGGCGCTTTTGCCGAGCTACGGCAAGGAAGCGGGCATCGCGGCACATACGGTGCTGCGCGTCTTCAAGGGCGCCGAGCTGGCCGGCGCCACCGCCGCCCACCCGCTGCGCGACTGGGCGCCGGGCGCCGGCGGCTACGGCTTCGACGTCCCGCTGATGCCGGGCGAGTTCGTCACCACCGAGGCCGGCACGGGCGTGGT
This sequence comes from Roseomonas haemaphysalidis, assembly GCF_017355405.1. Classification (NCBI taxonomy): domain Bacteria; kingdom Pseudomonadati; phylum Pseudomonadota; class Alphaproteobacteria; order Acetobacterales; family Roseomonadaceae; genus Roseomonas; species Roseomonas haemaphysalidis. Next base: position 2,058,858 of record NZ_CP061177.1, on the reverse strand, counting down.
GCACATCGCCCCCGCGCATGGCGAGGACGACTTCGCCCTCGGCCGCGCCTACGGCCTGCCGGTGACGGAGGCTGTGGCCGATGACGGCACCTACACCGTGCAGGCGCCGGGCTTCACCGGCACGCATGTGTTCAAGGCGCATGAGCCGGTCTGGGCGGCGCTGGCCGCCGTGGGCAAGCTGTCCGGCAAGGGCTTCATCACCCACAGCTACCCGCACAGCTGGCGCTCCAAGAAGCCGGTGATCTTTCGCGCCACGCCACAGTGGTTCATCGCCATGGACGACGCCAACCAGATCCGCGCCAAGGCGCTGGAGGCCCTGAGCAAGACCCGCTTCGTGCCGGACCAGGGGCGCAACCGCATCGGCTCCATGGTGGCCGGCCGGCCGGACTGGTGCATCTCCCGCCAGCGCGCCTGGGGCGTGCCCATCGCCATCTTCGTCAGCAAGTCGACCGGCGAGCCGCTGCGCGACCCGGCGGTGCTGGAACGCATCGACGCGGCCTTCCGGGCCGAGGGCGCCGACGCCTGGTACCAGCCCGGCGCCGCGCAGCGCTTCCTGGGCAACGATCGCAACCCGGACGACTTCGAGCAGGTGATGGACGTCGTGGACGTCTGGTTCGAATCCGGCTCCACCCACGCCTTCACCCTGACGCCGGAGCGCGACCTGCCCTTCCCGGCCGACCTGTACCTGGAAGGCTCGGACCAGCATCGCGGCTGGTTCCATTCCTCGCTGCTGGAAAGCGTCGGCACGCGCGGCGTGGCGCCGTTCAAGGCCATCCTGACGCATGGCTTCGTGCTCGACGAGACCGGGCGCAAGATGTCCAAGTCGCTCGGCAACGTCACGGCGCCGCAGGAGGTGTTCAAGCAGTACGGCGCCGACATCCTGCGGCTGTGGGTGATGAATTCCGACAGCGCGGACGACCTGCGCATCGGCAAGGGCATCCTGGCGCAGCAGGCCGAGCTGTACCGCCGCCTGCGCAACACCCTGCGCTGGCTGCTGGGCAACCTGGCCGACTTCGACGACGCCGAGATTCTGCCGCATGCCCTGTTGCCGGAGATGGAGCGCTGGGTGCTGCACCGGCTGAGCGAGCTGGACGCGCGCATCCGCAAGGCCGTGGCGGATTACGACTGGAACGGCGTCTACCCCGAGATCCATGCCTTCTGCGCCACGGACCTGTCCGCCTTCTACTTCGACGTGCGCAAGGACAGCCTGTACTGCGACAGCAAGGGCAGCCCCCGCCGCCGCGCGGCGCGCACGGTGCTGGCCGCCCTGCACCGCTGTCTGACCGCCTGGCTGGCGCCGGTCATGCCCTTCACGGCGGAGGAAGCCTGGCTCGCCCGCTTCCCCGACGCAGGCAGCGTGCACCTGCAACTGTTCCCCGACCTGCCGGCGGAATGGCGTGACGACGCGCTGGCCGCCAAGTGGGCCCGGGTGCGCGACATCCGCCGCCGCGCCACGCAGCTGCTGGAGGTGGACCGCAAGGAAGGCCGCATCGGCTCCTCGCTGCAGGCCGAGGTGGTCTTCGCCTTCGCGGAAGGCGAGCGCGAGCTGCTGCCGCCGTCGGTGTGGGAGGAGATGCTGATCGTGTCCCGCGTGGACCTCGACCCCGCGCCGCCGCCGGCGCTCGAAGCCGACGGTACGCCGGACGGCAACGCCGGCGACCGGCTGGCGGTGCGCACCGGGCTGGCCCCCGGTCACAAGTGCGACCGCTGCTGGCGCGTGCTGCCCGAGGTCGGGCTGTCCGCCGCCCACCCCACCCTGTGCCGCCGCTGCGAGGCGGTGGTGGCCGAAGCGGACGCCACCGTCCGGGAAGGCGGGGCATGAGCCTGAAGCCTGGCCTCGCCATCGCCGCCGCCGTGCTGGCGGCGGACCAGCTTTCCAAGTGGTGGATCCTGGAGGTGGTGCGGCTGCCGGAGATCGGGCGGCTGCGGCTGCTCGACCTCGGCGGCGCCGGCATGGACTTCGCCATGGTGTGGAACCGCGGCGTCACCTTCGGCCTGCTGGCGGGGGACACGCCCTGGCACCGCGTCGGGCTGGCGGTGCTGGCGCTGCTGGTGGTGGCCTTTCTGGTGCGCTGGCTCACCAAGTCGGAAAACCGCACCACCACCGTGGCGCTGGGCGCCGTGATCGGCGGGGCCATCGGCAACGTCATCGACCGGCTGCGCTTCGGCGCGGTGGTGGACTTCGTGGACACCTGGCTGGCCGGCTGGCACTGGTATGTCTTCAACGTGGCCGATGCCGCCATCGTGCTGGGCGTGGTGGCCCTGATGGCGGATGCCTTGTTCCGGCCCAGGCAGGCAGGTAAGGAAGTGGCATGACGCAGTCTCACCGCCCCGCGGCCCGCGCCGCCGCCGCCGTTTCCCTGTTGGCGCTGCCGCTGCTGGCCGGCTGTGGCCAGGACACCGCCCGCACCCTGGGCTTCACGCGGGACGCGCCGGACGAATTCGCCGTGGTCACCCGCGCGCCCTTGTCGCTGCCGCCGGCGCTGGGTGAGCTGCCGGTGCCCCGCCCCGGCACCCCGCGCCCGCAGGAGCTGCAGGGCGGCGCCGCCGGCGAGGCCATCCTGGCCCCCGGCGCGGCCTATGGCGTGGGTGCCGCCTCCGCCCCCTCGCGCGGGGAAAGTGCGCTGGTCGCCGCCGCCGGCGGCCAGGTGGCGCCCGGCGTGCGCAGCCAGGTGGACCAGGAGAGCCTGCGGCTGGAGCAGCCGCAGCGCGGGCTGGTGGACCGCCTGATGTTCTGGCGCGACGCCCCCGCCGCCGGCGTGGCGGTGGACCCGCAGCGCGAGGCGCAGCGCCTGCGCGAGAACGCCGCCCTCGGCCGCGAAGCCGACCAGGGCGAGACCGCCATCATCCAGCGGCGCCGCCAGGGCCTGTTCTCGGGCATCTTCTGAACGCCGCCGGGCCCGCCATGGCGCCGGAGGGGCTTGCACCCGGCGGCGAGAACGCGACATGGGAGGGTGACATGCCCCCGATCACCCGCCGCGCGGCGCTCGCCGCCGCAGCCGCCCTCCCCGCGCTTGGCGCGACCCTGCTGACCCCGGGCGAGGCCGCGGCGCAACCCGCGCCCTTTCAGCCGCCGGCCGATGAGGCACCGTTGTTCAACGCGGCCCTGTGGTACCTGCCCAACGGGCTGGCCGTGGCGCATGTGGAGAACCGGCGGGCCCCCGTGGTGGCGCACTACGTGTTCTACGGCGCCGGCGCGGGCGACGACCCGGCCGGCAAGTCGGGCCTCGCGCATTTTCTTGAGCACATGATGTTCAAGGGCAGCGCCCGGGTGCCGTCCGGCCAGTTCTCGCGCCGCGTGGCGCAGGAAGGCGGGCAGGACAACGCCTTCACCTCGCGCGATGTCACCGCCTACCACCAGCACGTGGAGGCGTCCCGGCTGCCACTGGTGGCGATGATGGAAGCCGACCGCATGGCCGGCCCGCTGTTCCCCCCCGCCGAGCTGGATGCCGAGCGGCAGGTGGTGCTGGAAGAGCGCCGCCAGCGCACGGAAAGCACGCCGCGCGGGCGCTTCCGCGAGCAGTACGACGCCACCTTCTGGGGCCGCCAGCACTGGCGCGGCCGGCCGCTGATCGGCTGGGCCGAGGACATCGCTGGCCTGACGCGCGACGACATGACCGGCTTCTTCAGCCGCTGCTACAGCCCGGCCAATGCCACGCTGGTGGTGGTCGGCGCCGTGACGCGCGCCGAATTCGCCAAGGTGGCGGAACAGGAATACGGCGGCGTGCCGGCGCGCGGCGCCGCCTTCACCGCCCCGGCGCGCGGCCGTGCCCCCGCGCCCTCCACGCCGCTGGAAAGCCGGCTGGTACGCAACGACCCGCAGGTGCAGGAAGCCGCCTTTCTGCGCGGCTGGGTGGCGCCCACGCTGGTCACCGCCGCCCCCGCCTTCAACGGCGCCGACGCGCGCCACGCCTTTCCGCTGGAAGTGCTGGCGCATGTGCTGGGCGGCGGCCAGGGCTCGCGGCTGCACAACGCGCTGGTGCGCACCGGCCTCGCCGTCACGGCGGGCGCCGGCTACGACAGCGACGCCGTGGGCATCGGCACCTTCGAGGTGCAGGTCACGCCCGCCCGCGCCACGCCGCCGCCCCGGCTGGAAGCGGCGCTGGATGCGGCGATCGCCACCCTGCTGGACCAGGGCGTGACGGAGGAGGAGGTGGCGCGCTCCACCCGCCAGCTCACCGCCGGCGCCGTGCTGGCGCTGGATGGCATCGGCGCCACGCCGCGCATCCTGGGCACCACGCTCGCCGCCGGGCTGCCGCTGGATGTCGCGGAATACTGGCCCGCCCGCATCCGCGCCGTGACGCGCGGCCAGGTGGAGGCCGCGGCGCGCGCCGTGCTGTCGCGCCCCGCCATGACCGGCTGGCTGCTGCCCGAAGGGGTGGGCGGGGCATGAGCGGCGCCATGCCCGCCCCCGCCGGCTTCAGCCTGCCGATCCAGGTGGTCAAGGCCCAGGGCTTCACCGCCTGGCTGGCCGAGGACCATTCCATCCCCGTCGTGTCGCTGGCCTGGGGCTGGGACGGCGGTGCCTCGCTGGACCCCGAGGGGCAGGACGGCGCCACCTCCATGCTGTCGTCCCTGCTCACCGAGGGCGCGGGCAACCTGGACGCGCTGGCCTTCGTGGACGCGGCGCGCGACCAAGCCATCGGCATCGGCTTTGATGCCGACCGCGACAGCTTCGACGGCAACCTGCGGGCCCTGAAGCCCGCGCTGCCCCGCGCCGTGGAGCTGGCGCGCATGGCCATGACCGCGCCGCGCTTTGACGAGGAAGCCGTGGCGCGCATCCGCACCCGCGCCATCGCGGGGGCCCGGCAGGCGCTGGAAAGCCCGCGCGGCCGCGCCGGGCGCGCCTTCTGGGCCGCCGCCTTCCCGGGCCACCCCGCCGGGCGGCCGGCCAACGGCACCGCCGACAGCATCGCCGCCATCACGGTGGACGGCATGAAGGCGGTGCTGGGCCGGCAGGTGCACCGCGAAGGGCTGCTGGTGGCCGCCAGCGGCGCCATCACGGCGGCGGAGCTGGCCGCCCTGCTGCCCGAGCTGTTCGGCGCCCTGCCGGCCGGCACGCCACCGGCCCTGCCCGCGCTGCCCGCCTTTACCGGCTTCGGCACCCAGGTGGTGCCGGTGTCCGCCACCCAGTCCAGCGTGATCTTCGGCCAGCAGGGCATTCCCGTGCGCGACCCGGATTGGGAAGTGGCGCAGGTGGTGATGCGCGTGTTTTCCGGCGGCGGCTTCTCGTCGCGCCTGATGAAGTCGATCCGCGAGGAGCGCGGCCTGACCTACGGCATCTATGCCGGGCTGGACTCGCTGTTCCGCGGCAGCGCGCTGGTCGGCTCCGCCGCCACCGCCAATGCCCGCGTGGGCGAGATGCTGGCCCTGCTGCGCGAGGAATGGCAGCGCATGGCCGAGGGCGGGCCGACGCAGCAGGAGATGGACGACGCCATTTCCTTTCTCACCGGCTCCCAGCCCCTGCAGTTCACCGACAGCCGCAGCATCGCCGGCACGCTGCTGGCCATGCGGCGCAACGACCGGCCGTTGGACTGGCTCGAAAAGCGGCCGGAGCGGCTGCGCGCCATCGGCCGTGACCGGGCGGCGGCCATGGCCGCGCGCTTGCTGAAGCCGGATGCGCTGTCCGTCACCATCGCGGGGCAGCCGGAAGGGCTGTAACATCGGCGCCAAAACGGCTACGATGCTCACCGCGCGACCGGAATCAGCCGAATGCGCCAAAAGACCGCCGCGCCTCACGCGGTGGGACAAACGGAACCCGTGATGACGCCTGTTGCGCCCGACGCTGCCTGGAACCGGCTCCTTGCCCTGGCCCAGAGGCCCGGGGCCACGGCGATCCGCTCCTTGTTCTCGCGCGATGCCGCGCGCTTCGAGAAGTTCCACTGGCAGGCCTGCGACATGCTGCTGGACCTGTCCAAGACCGCGATCGACGATGCGGCCATGCAGGCCCTGCTGGGGCTGGCCGAGGCCACCGGCGTGATGGCGGCGCGCGATGCCATGGCCGCCGGCGAGCGCGTCAACAACACCGAGGACCGCGCGGTGCTGCACATGGCGCTGCGCGCGCCGCCCGGCGCCGGCTTCAAGGCCCGCCGCGCCGATGGCGGGGTGGACGACGCCTCGGCCGACGTGGACGCCACCATGGCGGCGATGGAGCGCTTCACCCGCGCGGTGCATGCCGGCGAGATCCGCTCCGCCACGGGCGAGACTTTCACCGACGTTATCAACATCGGCATCGGCGGCTCCGACCTCGGTCCCTTCATGGCGTCGCGCGCCATGTGGCACGAGGGCTCGCCCATGCGGCCGCTCTACCTGGCCAATGCGGACGCGCACAACTGGGAGCTGATCCGCCCCCGGCTGAACCCCGGTCGCACCCTGGTGCTGATCGCCTCCAAGACCTTCACCACGGCCGAAACCATGGCCAATGCCCGGGTGGTGCGCGGCTGGCTGGAACAGACCCTGGGCACCGAGGGGATGCGCCAGCACCTCGTGGCACTGTCCACCAACCACAAGGCGACCGCCGAGTTCGGCGTGCCGTCGGACCGCGTCTTCGGGTTCCACGACTGGGTCGGTGGGCGCTTCTCGCTGTGGTCGGCGATCGGCCTATCCATCGCGCTGGGCTGCGGCTGGGACGACTTCATCCGGCTGCTGGCCGGCGCCCGCGCCATGGACGAGCATTTCCTGTCCGCGCCGCCCGCCGCCAACCTGCCGCTGCTGCTGGCCTTGACCACGGTGTGGCACGTCAATGGCCTGGGTCTTGATAACCACGCCATCCTGCCCTACGACCACCGCCTGTCGCGCTTTCCCGCCCACCTGCAGCAGCTGGAGATGGAAAGCCTCGGCAAGCGGGTGACCAAGGGCGGACTGCCGGTGAAGCACCTGACCGGGCCGGTGATCTTCGGCGAACCGGGCACCAACGCGCAGCACTCCTTCATGCAGCTGCTGCACCAGGGCACCACGCCCGTGCCGGCCGACTTCGTGCTGATCGCCAACCCCAGCCACCCGTATGCCGGCAACCACCGCCTGCTGCTGGCCAACGGGCTGGCGCAGGCGGAGGCGCTGCTGCGCGGCCGCGGCGAGGACGAGGTGCGTGCCGAGATGACCGCCGCCGGCAAAAGCGCCGAAGACGTGGAGCGCCTGTTGCCGCACCGCGTCTTCCCCGGCGACCGGCCCAGCACCACGCTGCTGCTGCCGCGCCTCGACCCCCAGATGCTCGGCCAGATCGTGGCGCTCTACGAGCACAAGGTGTTCTGCCTGGGCGTGCTGTGGGACGTCGATGCCTTTGACCAATGGGGTGTCGAGCTGGGCAAGCAGCTGTCCACCTCCATCCTGCCCGAGCTGCTGCCGGAAGGCCGCGTCGGGGCGCATGACCCGTCCACCGCCGGGCTGATCGGCCAGTTGCGCGCATGGCAGGGCCTGGACAACTGAACCCGATCCGCCTGCTGCCTTCCGCCACCGCCGACCGGATCGCCGCCGGCGAGGTAGTGGAGCGGCCGGCGGCGGCGGTGAAGGAGCTGGTGGAGAACGCGCTGGACGCCGGCGCCCGCCACGTCTCCGTGGCGTTGGAAGGCGGCGGCCTGTCGCGCATCCTGGTGGAGGATGACGGCGCCGGCATGACGGCCGAGGATCTCGTCCTCGCCGTCGAGCGCCACGCCACCTCCAAGCTGCCGGACGAGGCGACGCTCTTCGCCATCGCCACCCTGGGCTTCCGGGGCGAGGCGCTGCCTTCCATCGCCGCCGTGTCCCGCATGAGCATCACCAGCCGCAAGCCGGGCGCGGATGCCCATCGGCTGGAGGTGGAAGCCGGCCGCAAGGGCGAGGCGGCGCCGGCTTCGGGCGCCCCCGGCACGCGCATCGAGGTGCGGGACCTGTTCTTCGCCACCCCCGCCCGGCGCAAGTTCATGAAGACCCCGCCGACCGAGGCGGCCCATGCCGTGGAGGCCGTGCGCCGTCTCGCGCTGGCCTGGCCCGAGGTCGCCTTCCGCGTCGAGGTCGAAGGGCGCGAGGTGCTGAACCTCGCCGCCGGTGACCGGGTAGGCCGCGTCGCGGCGCTGCTGGGGCCGGAGTTCGCCCGTGCCTCCGTGCCCGTCACGGGCCTGTGGAGCGAGCTGGCGCTGGACGGCGTGGCGGCCTTGCCGACCCACACCCGCGCCACGGGGGCCGAGCAGCACCTGGTGGTCAACCGCCGCCCGGTGCGCGACCCGCTGCTGCGCGCGGCGCTGCGCGTGGCGTATCGCGACCTGATCGCCAACGGCCGCCAGCCGGTGGCCGCCCTGTTCCTCGACCTGCCGCCCGGGGCGGTGGACGTCAACGTCCACCCCATGAAGACCGAGCTGCGCTTCCGCGACGCCGCCAATGTGCGCGGCGCGCTGATCTCGGCCTTGCGCCGGGCGCTGGCGGTGGGCGCCGGCACCGCGCCCGCCGCCGCGCCGCCTCCCGCGCCGGCGCCGATGCCGCCGCCGCAACCCGCCTATGCCGCCCCCGGCTTCGCGGAAACCCCCCTGCCCGCGCTGACCCCGCCGCCGCGCCCGTCCTGGCAGCCCGGCCTGCGCCTGCCCGCGCCCGCGCCCTATGCCACCACGGCCCCCGCCGCCGCAGCGCCCCTGCCGGCCGAGGCCGACCAGCCGCTGGGCCGCCCCCTGGCGCAGCTGTTGGACACCTACATCCTGGCCGAGGCCCCCGATGGTGCCCTGGTGCTGGTGGACCAGCACGCGGCGCATGAGCGGCTGATGCACGAGCAGTTGCGGGCGCAGTTCCTGGATGGCGGCACCGTGCGCACCCAGGCGCTGCTGCTGCCGGCGGTGGTGGAGATGCCGGCGCTGGACGCCGCCCGGCTGGCCGAGGCCGCCCCGCTGCTGGCCAAGCTGGGGCTGGAGATCGAGGGCTTCGGCGGTGGTGCCCTGCTGGTGCGCGCCATGCCGGCGCTGCTGGGCAACCCCGACCCCGCGCCGCTGCTGCGCGACCTCGCCGCCGAGCTGGCGGAATGGGAGGAAGCCACGGCGCTGGACCGGCGGCTGGATGCCGCCATCGCCCGCATGGCCTGCCACGGCTCCATCCGCGCCGGCCGCCGCCTGAAGCCGGAAGAGATGGCCGCCCTCCTGCGCCAAATGGAGGCGACGCCGCGTGCCGCCACCTGCTCGCACGGCCGCCCCACCTTTCTGCGCGTCGGCAAGCCGGAGTTCGAGAAGCTGTTCGGCCGCCGCTGACATCGCTGCATCGCGGCCCGGGCGGTTGCCGCGGCGCCACCCGCCGCGTTACCCCCGCATTCCATCCACAGCGAAAGCACGCGATGCAGCCCCCCCTCCCCGGCGAGACCACCGAAATCCTGCCCGGCCTGCTTTGGGTCCGCATGCCGCTGCCGTTTCCGCCCGGCCACGTGAACGCCTGGCTGCTGCGCGACGGTGAGGGCTGGCTGCTGGTGGATGCCGGCGGTGCCGTCCCCGGAGCGTGCGAGCTGTGGGACAGCATCTTCGCCACCGTGCTGGACGGCCGGCCGATCACCCGCGTGCTGATCACGCACTTCCATTACGACCACGTCGGGCTGGCGGGGTGGATGTGCGAGCGCTGGAACGCCCCGCTGCTGATGAGCCGCAGCGAATACCTGCTGACCCGCCTGCTGCTGGCCGAGGACCCCGGGGCACTGATGGCCGGGCAGATCCGCCAGGGCGCCGAGGCCGGTGCGCCGCAAAGCTACCTGGACCACCTGACCACCCGCGCGCCGCTGTTCCGGGCCGAGGTCGTGCCGGTGCCCAAGGCGTATCAGGTGCTCGCGGCGGGGCAGATGCTGCGGATCGGCGGCCACGACTGGCAGGTCCGGATCGGCCGCGGCCACGCGCCCGAGATGGTTTGCCTGTACTGCGCGGCGCTGCAGGTGCTGATCGGCGCCGACCAGATCCTGCCCCGCATCTCGCCCTATATCGGCCTGGTGAGCTGGGAGCCGGAGGCCGACCCGCTGGCCGACTTCCTGGCCAGCAACGCCACCTTCCGCGACCTGCCCGCCGACACGCTGGTGCTGCCATCGCATGGCGAGCCGTTTTCCGAACTGCATGCCCGCCTGGACTGGCTGGACGCCCACCATGCCGAACGGCTGCGCACCCTCGCCGCCGCGCTGACGGAGCCAATGACCGCCTATGAGGCCGCCAAGGTGCTGTTCCCGCGCGACATGCCGGACAGCCAGACCGGCTTCGTGATCGGCGAGGGGCTGGCGCACTTGCACCGGCTGATCGGCAGCGGCTTGGTGGAACGGCTGGACGGCGCGGACGGGGTTTCGCGTTACCGACGCCGGGACTGACGCTCCCGGCTTTTCGGTTGAATTGTTATGTTATATCATAACTTCCATGCCGAATGACATCACCGCCCGCGAAACCCTGTGGCGCCGCCACCCCGGCGACGACTGGGCCGCCTTCGACGCCCTGCCGCCCGCCATCCGCCGCCGACTGCAGTCCCATGCCTATGACGCTTGGGCCGTCAACGCGCTGATGCTGTGGCGCGCCTTTCGCCGCAAGGCCGCGAGCTCGGCGCGCGCCGAGCGGCGGCTGCTGCGCTACCTGGACGAATGCGAGGCACTGGAACGCGACGCCTTCGCCGCGGCGCATCGGCAGCGCTGCGGCTTGGCTCTGGCCCATGTGGCGGCGGGTGCCAGCGTGTTGCGCTGACAGCCCGCGCTCTGGCTCACACGCGCCGCACGTTCCAGAACTTCACGAAGCCATCGACCATGCCGTCGATGTCGCGGCGCCAGGCCATGGGCTGGAAGATCTGCCCGGTGGGGATGATGGTGGCGTCCTGCCAGGCCTGCACCTGGATCTGCGTGCCCAGCGCCTGTTGCTTGGCGGGGTCGCTTTCATAGAACCAGGCTTCGCGCAGCCGCTCCGCCTCCGGGCTGGTGGGCCAGCCGAACCAGCCGGCGGCGCCGTTGCCGCGCGTCCAGATGTGCACGCCGGGGTCCAGCAGGTTCAGCCCCGCGACCATGGAGGGGAAGATGCTCCAGCCGCCCTTCTCCACCGGCTCGCGCGAGTTGCGGCGGGCGTAAAGGGTGCCGGTGTCCATGGCCTGGGCCTCGACGTTCAGGCCGATGCGCTGGAACAGGTCGATCGCCACCTGCGACAGCGGCGCGCTGATCGGATGGTCCATCGGCAGCAGGAACGCCACCTTCTCGCCCTTGTAGCCGCTGGCCACGACTTCCGCCTTGGCGCGCGCGATGTCCGTCTTGCCGAACAGCCTGTCGAAGCCTGCGTCGTTGGCCAGCGGCGTGCCGGGGCAGAACATGCCGAGCTTGACGTGCCACGTCTCGGGGTCGCTGCTGTAGGACTGCATGAACTCCGACTGGTCCACCGCCCCCAGCACCGCGCGCCGCAGCGCCACGTTGTCGAACGGCGGCTGGATGCAGTTGAACCGGAACAGCGGCGTCAGCCCCTGGCGGTCCGTGACTTCCACCCGCAGGTTGCGGTCGCGCTTCAACAGGCTGGCCAGGTCCGGCGACGGCGTTTCCAGCCAGTCCACCTCGCCCGCCCGCAGCGCGGAGGCGGCCGCCGAGGCATCCGGCATGGTCAGCCATTCCACGCGCTCGAAATGCGCCACCTTGGGGCCGGCGGTGCCACCCACCGTGCCATCGGCGCGCGGCACGTAGCCATCGAACCGCGCATAGGCCGCGCGGGCCCCGGACATGTAATCCGCCGGCACCCAACGGAACGGTCCCGAGCCCACCAACTCGGGCACCGCCTTCAAGGGGTCGGTCTTGGCCAGCCGTTCCGGCATCATCGCGCACATGCTGGGGGATGGCTTGGCCAGCGCCGCCGGCAGCAGCGGGAACGCCTTCTTCAGCCGGAACTGGATGGTCTTGTCATCGGGCGCGGACAGCTCGTCCGTCACGCCCATCAAGACCTGTCCGTAGGTGTCGCGCACCGCCCAGCGCCGGATGCTGGCCACGCAGTCCCTGGCCGTCACGGCGGTGCCATCGTGGAACTTCAGCCCGTCGCGCAGCGTCAGCTTCCACAGCTTGCCGTCGTCCTCCACCACATGGCCCTGCACCATCTGCGGCTGTGGCTGGAAGCTGGCATCCAGGCCGTACAGCGTGTCGAACACCAGGAAGGCATGGTTGCGCGTGGGCGTCGCGGTGGTGGCCACAGGGTCGAGCAGCGACAGGTCCACAAAGGGCACGAAGCGCAGCGTTGCGGCGTTCTGCGCGCGGGCCAGCCGCGGCATGGCCAGCGGCGCAATGGCGGCGAGGGAAACCCCGCCCAGGAATTGACGACGCAGCATGGACAACGTTTCCCTTTCGGCCACGCTTGCCTTTCCGCCGTGTCACTTTGGAAAGAACAGCAGGGCCGGTCATTTTGGAATGATGTTGCGCCATTCCTGGGCCAGCCTGCCTGTTCATGTCAAGAATGCGGAGCCGCATGGCTCCCGTGCGGACGCCGCGACAGGCGCCCGGCGCACACGACCCCGGGGGGGGGCCATGCGGCCCGGCGGCTTCCGTTGCCATGCCCCGGGGGGCGTCAGGCCAGGGCGAGCATGGCCTGACGCACCGCATGGCGCACCCGGTTGGTGGTCCGGCGGGCAGAAACGACCAAGCGGTGCGCCGCCTCGCTGCCCTCTTCCGCCCGGGCCAGGGCACGCAGCGGCTCCAGCACCGGCCAGGCCGGCTGCGGCAAGGCCGGGTCGTGGGCGAAGCGGTCGCCGGAAGTGAAGTCCAGCGGCACCAGCGCGCGGCACACCCGCATGGCCTCCGCATCCTCCAGCGCGCCGCGCTCCAGCCGCTCCTGCAAGGCGGCCACCTCGTCGGCGAGAGCATCCAGCGGCAGCATGGGGGTTTCACAGCGCTGCAGCTCGGCCAGCAGGCTGGCGGCGGTCGCGGCCGGGTCCAGCGGCAATTGCGGCTCGGTCAGCAAACGCCACACGGCATGCGCATAGACCTTGGTGTCGCGCGCCAGGAAGTCGGGGTCGATCTGTTCCAGCAGGTCATGCGGCGTGTGCCACCACCAGCCCAGCGGGTTGCGCATCGCCACCGTGGACGGCGGCTGGTGGCTCAGCGTGCTGAACAGGCTGGGCAGGCCGATGCCCCAGAAGGAGGCATCGCCGTTGCGGCCGTTGCGCTTGCCCTCGTGCTGCACGCCCAGCTCGTCGCGCAGCACCTGGGTCGCGAAGCCCACCAGCGCGCCGTCGCTCGGCGCCTCGGTCATCACGGTGGCGCCCTGGCCGCCGGTGGAATCAACGTTCACGTGCACGGCGCAGCGGGCATCCAGCTCGGCCCAATGTGTGTCGGCATACCAGGTGGAACCGGCGTAGCGGCCCTGGGAATGGCCAGACCAGAAGCAGAAGCGCAGGCCGCGCTTCCATTCCGCGCGGCGGGTGGCGGCCAGCCGCGCCACCTCCATCATGGTGGCGTTGGCGGCACCGTTGTCCATTACGCCCTCGAACCAGGTGTCGTGGTGGCCACTGAACAGGATGAAGGGGGCCGTGGCATCCGGCGCGTCCAGCTCCGCCACCAGCAGCGGGATCGGTCGCCAGCCGGTGTCCACCGTGGCGTGCAGCACCACCGCCGGAGCGTCGCCCGCCGCCAACCGGGCGCGCAGCGCCTGGCCATCCGCCTGCGAAATGGTGCAGGCCACCGTGGCGGGCATCTGCGCCGCCGTTTCGGCACCGGGGCTGCCCCAGACAGGGGAGATGCACATCTCGTGCAGGTGCTCGTGCGGGCTGACATGCAGCGTGCCCGCCGCGCCCACGCGCGCCGCGCGGCTGGCCGCCGCCGGGCTGGCGATGCCATCCAGCAGCAGGATGGCGCCGCGCAGGTCGGCATCCCGTGCGAAGGCCGCCTCGTCGCCCGCGCCGAGATCGACCAGCCGGCCGGACAGCCCGTCCGGCGGCGAGGACAGCGACATGGAATGCGTGATGGCCTGCAGCCGCTGGCCATCCACCGTGACATGCGCGGGGCCCGGCAGGCTCACATAGGCATCGTGCATCAGCAGCTCGGTGCGGAAGCCGTAGGCGTCCATGCGCTGCTGGATGAAGCGGATGCTTTCGCCTTCCTCCGGCGTGCCGGTCAGCTTGCGCCAGCGCGCCATGGTGGACAGGTTGCTCATCATCTCCGCGGCCTGGACGGCGGCGGCGAATTCACGGGCTTCGGCGGTCATCACACGCGCTCCTTCATGGCATCGCCCAGGGCGTCGGCGCTGGCGGGACCGATGTCCCGCCGCCCGGCCTCGATTTCGGTGATCAGCTTGACCAGCCGGTCCATCATGGCGGACGGCAGGCCGTGGCGGCGGGCGGCGGCGCGCACCGGCGCGAGCTGCGCCGCGACATCCGACTGCCGCTTGCGCACCGCGAGGTCCCGCCAGATGCCGCTGTGCGACTTGGCGGAACCGCGGTTGAAGGCTTCCATCTTCGCCATGGAGGCGGCGATGGCCGCGTCGTCGCCCCGCAGGAAACCGGCGGGGTCGAAGCCGTTGAAGCCCAGCACGTCCACCTGCTCGGCCGCCGCCACCGCCAGCACCTCCCGCACCAGGGCGACGATGGTGGCGCGCCGCGCCGGGTTGGCGATGAAGTCGGCGATGGACTGGTTGTCCAGCGCCGAGGACTTCAGGATCGCGCCATAGCCCGCCTTGCCCCAGAGGTAGCCGAAGACGTTGTCGCTCAGCACCGCGTCCGGCTCGAACACGCGCAGCTGCTCGTGCAGGTCCCGCAGGCGCGGGGTGGTGCTGCCGTCCAGCTCCCCCACCACCACGGCGGCACGGTTGCCGAACAGGATGCGCCCCGGCTCGATGTAGTCGGCGCCGAAGTTGACAAAGGCGCCGATGGTGCGCTCCCGCCCCACGATGTCGGCGATCACCAGCTCGTTCAGCCCGTTCTGGCAGGACACGACCATGCCGTCCTCGGCCAAAAAGGGCGCCAGCGCGTGCGTCGCGGCCTCGGTGTGGTGCGCCTTGACCGCCAGCAGGATGCGCTTGTGCCGGCCGGTCACGCGGTCCGGCGTCACGGCCGGGCCGCCGGTGGTGAAGCTGTCCACCGGACCCTCGATCCGCAGGCGCCCGGCGGCGATCTCCGCCACGTGCTCGGGCACCACGTCCACGAACAGCACCTCCTGCCCCGCCCGCGCCAGATAGGCGCCGATCGTGCCGCCGATCGCGCCCGCGCCCCAGATGACCACCGGTTCCGCCATGCTGTCCTACTCCCCGTTTTTGCCAGACTTCAACCATGCCGATTGTCTGTCAATCCCGTTGACCGCACCGCAACATCTGCGCAAGCTGCCGGCATGCAGGATACCGAGCACCCGCCCGCCACCGTGCGCCAGATGGCCGAGGAAATGCTGCGCGCCGCCATCGTCGCCGGCGACCTGCAGCCCGGGCAGCGGCTGACCGAGCGCAGCCTGTCCGCCCTGACCGGCGCCGGCCGCACCACGGTGCGCGAGGCGGTGCGCCAGCTCGAATCCGAGGGGCTGCTGCACAGCGTGCCGCATCGCGGCCCCATGGTGGCCGTGTTGTCCGAGCCCGAGGCGCGCGACCTGTACGAATTGCGCGCCATGCTGGAAGGCCAGGCCGGCCGGCTGTGCGCGCTGCGCGGCAACATGCACCACCATGCGGCGCTGCACATGGCGGTGGATGCGCTGGACCATGCGCGCCAAGCCGGCAGCATGCTGGGCGTGCTGCAGGCCAACACCGCCTTCTACGAGGCGCTGAACGACGGCGCGGGCAACGAGGCGCTGCGGCAGGCGATGCTGGGGCTGCACAACCGCCTGGCGTTCTTCCGCTTCAGCTCCACCCGCTGGCCCGGCCGCAGCGCGCAAAGCGTGTTCGAGCTGCGCGCCATTGCCGATGCGGTGATGCTGCGCGACCCGGCCGCCGCCGAGGCCGCCTGCATCCACCACATCGAGGCCGCCGCCGAGCTGGCGCTGCTGCTGCTGGCCGAACGCGCCCGCGGCGCCGCGCTGGTCCGCCGCCCACGCCGCGCCGCCTTCGAGAAAGCCTGACCCCCACCCGCAGGAGACCGCCTTTCGATGACCATCGTGCTTCCGGCCCCTGGCCGCCGTTCCCTGCTGGCCATGGCCGGCTCCCTGGCCGTGCCGGCCCTGCTGCTGCCCGAGCGGGCGCAGGCGCAGCGCGACGCCGCCTGGCCCAACCGGCCCATCCGCATGGTGGTGCCCTTCGCGACCGGCGGCGGCACGGACATCACCATGCGCCTGCTGGCGCCCAAGCTCGGCGAGTTGCTGGGCCAGACCATCGTGATCGAGAACCGCCCCGGCGCCGGCAGCACGGTGGGCACCGATTCGGTCGCGAAGTCGGCGCCCGACGGCTACAGCTTCGTGCTGGCCACGCTGAGCTCCACCGGCATCGCCAAGGGGCTGTACCGCAACCTGCCCTATGACCCGGTGCGCGACCTGACGGCGGTGGCGCCCACCGTGTTCATTCCCATCAGCTTCGGCATCACCCAGCGCGGCTGGGACGTGAAAAGCTATCCGGAGTTCGTGGCGGCGCTGAAGGCCAAGCCCGGCGCTTATTCCTACGGCAGCAGCGGCGCGGGCTCGACCGGGCACATCGCCAGCGCCAACTTCCTGCGCCAGATCGGCGCGCAGGCCGAGCACATCCCGTATCGCGGCGCGGGGCAGAGCTTCGCGGCGCTGATCGCGGGGGAAACGCAATTCACCCACGACATCCCGTCCCTGCTCAAGCCGCTGCACGAGTCCGGGCAGGCCCGCGTGCTGTTCGTCAACGGCACCGAGCGCTCGCCCCTGCTGCCGGACGTGCCGGCGCAAAGCGAGCTCGGCATCCCGGACTACAAGTCCTATTCCTGGTACGGCATCTTCGGCCCCGCCAACCTGCCGCCCGCGATCACCACCAAGATGGCGGCGGCGATCGAGGCCGCGCTGGCCGACCCCGCCATCGACGGCAAGCTGAAGGAGCTGGGCACGCCCGGCATGCGCGGCTGGACGCCGCCGCGCTTCGCGCAATACGTCAAGGAAGAGATCGACACCTGGGTGCCGCTGGTGGAAGCCTCGGGCGCGCGGGCGGACTGAGGCCGGCTCAGGCTTTCCGCAGGTTCCAGAAGGTCGCCGTCGGCGCCTTCACGAACCCGGAAAGCCGCGTGCTGTAGGCCTGCGCGTTGAAGTAGCGACCGAGCGGCAGCAGCGGCGGCTCCTCGAAGGCCTGCAGCTGGATCTTCTCCGCCACCGCGCGCTGCGCCGGCAGGTCCGGCGCATCGAACCAGGCGTCGCGCAGCGCGGTCATGCGCGGGTTGGGGGCGGTGCCGTAGAGGTGGGCGTGCATCGCCGGGTTGGTGATCCAGAGCCCCGCCCAGGCGATGGGGTAGCAGCTCCAGTTGCCCTGGGCGCTCTGCGCGCGGCTGACCAGCGTGCCCCAGTCCATGCTCTGGTAATCGACCTTCAGCCCCACCTGCTCGAACAACTGCCGCGCGACGGGGGAGAAGGCGGCGGAATTGCTGAGGTCGGTCGCTTCCAGCATCACCACAGGCTCCCCGGCATAGCCGGATTCGCGCAGCAGGTGGCGGGCCAGCTCCAGGTCCCGCGGGCCGGTCAGGATGTCCATGCCCGCCTTGTTCGCCAGCGGCGTGCCGGGCAGGAAGATGCCGGCCGCGGTGTCCATCATCTCCGGCTGGTCGCCCAGAAAGGCCTGCAGGAAGTCCGCCTGCTTGACCACCGGCAGCAGCGCGCGGCCGACCTTCGGGTTGTTGAAGGGCGGCACCGCCGTGTTGAAGCGGATCTCGGCCCAGGAGCCGAGCGGGTCCAGCACCTCCACCTTCAGGCTGCGCTGGCGGCGCAGCACCGGCAGCAGGTCGGCCAGCGGGCGCTCCACCCAGTCCACCTCGCCGGTTTGCAGGGCGGAGGCGGCGGTGGCCGGGTCGGGCATGATGTGCCACTCGACGCGGTCGAAGTTCACCGGCCGGCCGCCGGCCCAGAACTGCGGCGGCTCGGGGCGGGACACGTAGCGGGGGTTGCGCTCGAACAGGGCGCGCGCGCCGGCCACCCATTCATCCTCGCGGAAAACAAAGGGTCCGCTGCCCGTGTAGTCGGTGATGCTGGCGGAAGCGGGCGTCGCCGCCGTGCGCTCCGGCATCATGAAGCAGGCGGTGGCGCCCAGGCCGAACAGCATCTGCGGAAAGGGCCGCGCCAGACGGATCTCGAAGCGCCGGTCGTCCAGCGCCCGCATCTCCTGCATCTGCGCCTTCAGCCGCAGGCCGAAGCCGTCCCGCTGCGCCCAGCGGTCGATGGAAGCGACGCAGTCCTTCGCCAGCACCGGCGTGCCGTCATGCCACAGCAGCCCCTCGCGCAGCGTGAAGCGCCACTGCAGCCCGTCGTCAGAGAGCTCGTGCCCCCGCACCATCTGCGGCTGCGGCACCAGCGCATCGTCCAGCCCATAAAGCCGGTCGAAGATCATGCTGGCGGCGCAGTAGGACACCAGCGCACTGGACCACAGCGGGTCCAGCGTCGTCAGGTTGGCATGCGGCACGAAGCGGAGCACCCGCGAGGCATCCTGGGCCAGCGCGGGGCGGGCCAGCGCGGCGGCGCCGCCGAGGGCCAGGGTGGCGCGGCGGGTCAGGCGTGGCGGCATGGCGGGCTCTCCTGCGGGCGCCCGCGGAGGCGGCGCCTCGGTCATGAGCAGCATGGCATGGATCGCGACCCATGCCAGCCCGCCATCCCGTGTCAGGCCACGCGGTCGGCCAGCAGCCCCACGGCCAGCCCGTAGTTCATGGGCGAGTTGTAGCGGCGGATGACGCGCAGGTTCGGCAGGCCTAGGAACACCTGGCCCGAGCTGCGGGTCGGCACCGCCAGCGTCGCTTCCGTGCCGGTGGCCGGCAGCGGGCCGCCATCCGCCTGCCGCCAGCCCAGGCGCGACCATTCGGCCATGCTGCGCTTGGTGTCCGTGTCCACGCGCTCGATGTCGAAGCCGCCGGGCGGGCGGGCTTCCATCGCCCAGCCCTGGCCGGTTTGCCAGCCGTTGCGCGCCAGGTAGTTGCCGATCGAGGCCAGCGCGTCCGCCTTGCTTTCCCAGATGTTGCGGTGCCCGTCGCCGTCGAAGTCCACCGCCAGCCGCTCGAAGCTGGTGGGCATGAACTGCGGGTGGCCCATGGCCCCGGCCCAGGAGCCGGTCATCTTGTCGGCCGAGATGTTGCCCTCGTCGATGATGCGCAGCGCCGCCAGAAGCTCCTTCCGGAAGAAGGCGGCGCGGCGGCCTTCCCACGCCAGGGTGGCCAGCGCTTCCACCACGTTGAAGCCGCCGGTGTTGCCGCCGTAGTTGGTTTCCATGCCCCAGATCGCCACGATCACGCGGGCGGACACGCCGTAGCGGCTTTCGATCTGCTGCAGCAGCGCGCGGTTCTCGGCATAGGCGCGGCGGCCATCGTCGATGCGCTTCTGCGACACGATGCGGTCGCGGTACTGTTCCCAGCTCAGCACGCCCTCGGGCTGCTTGCGGTCCAGCTCCAGCACGCGCGGCAGCGGGCGGATGTTGCCCAGCGCGGCGCGCACCGTCGGCTCGGAAATGCCGCTGCGCCGTGCCTCGGCGCGCAGCGCGACCAGGAAGCTGTCGTAGCCCGTGGTGTCCAGCGGCGCGCCGGGGGCCGGCGCCGCGGCCACCGGGGGCGGCGGGGCGGCCATGGCGGGCATGACGGGCGCCGGGGGCGCGGACACCGGCGGAGCGGCGGTGGAGCAGCCGGCGAGCAGCGCGCCGGTGCCGGACAGGAGAAGGCGGCGGTTGAGCATCCGGCTGACGTGGCAGATGTTTGCAGCCGATGCAACCGCGCCGCGCGGTCGTTGCGCCCTTAGTGTTCCAGCCGCGCGCCCGTGCGCTGCACCACGTCCTGCAACGTCGCGACCCCGCGCGACAAGAAGCCACGTGCCTCCGCCAGGCCGTCGGGCTGCTGCCCGGGCGCGAGGCCGACCAGGATCAGCCGCTCGCGGAACGCCGCATCCCCTAGCACGGCGACAATGCCGCACTTCAGCGCCAAGCGGCCCGGCGGGGGGAAGCGGTTGACCGCGCGCCGCCCCGGGCGAATGCTGCCGCGCCATGAGAACGCCCCAGCCCCTGCACGACATCCCCGACCGCGCCGCCGGTCCCCTCGCCCGCGCGCGGCGCCTGGACGGCTTCGTGCCGCTGCTGTGGGACGAGAACGCCGGCCGCCTGTTCATCGAGGTGCGGCGGCTGGGCGAGGATTTCCTCTATCTCGACCGCCTGTCCCACGCGCTGGGCGACAACCGCATGCAGCGCGGCGACCTCAGCCGCCCCACCATCGTGCGCTTCGAGCGGCGCGGCACGGCCCTGCTGCTGGTGGCGCCCAACTGGGCCTGGCGCACCTCATCGCCCGAGGCGCCACAGAAACTGGCGGTGCGCCAGTCCTTCGCCGAATCCGTGCTGTGGCGCTTCGACATCGCGGAAGAGCGCGACGGCGCGCTGCTGGCCGACGCCACCGCCTTTTTCCTGCGGGATTCGCGCGGGCTGGCCGGGCAGCTCTCGGCACTGGGCGAAGGCAGCTACACGCTGGATGCCGCGCGCTGCGCCATCGCGGATGAAGGCACCCGCGCCTTTCCCCGCAACAGCCAGGCCGAGGCGATCCTCACCTTCAGCAACCCCCAGGCCCAGCGCCTGCCCTTCTGGTGGGGCGATGGCCGCACGGAGGGGCTGGCGGCGATGGCGCCCGACCCGCGCAGCATCACGCTGCGGCTGCGCCACTGCTTCATCGAGCTGCCCGACGACGGCTACAAGCCGCGCGAGTTCGACCCGCGCAGCTCCTTCTTCAACAGCGTCATCTTCCACGATTTCGGCCGCTCGCTGGAGCAGCCGATGGATGTGCACTACGCCATCCGCCACCGGCTGGAAAAGCAGGACCCCACCGCCCTGCTGAGCGACCCGGTCGAGCCCATCACCTACTACCTCGACCGCGGCGCGCCGGAGCCGATGCGGACCGCGCTACTGGAAGGCGCCCGCTGGTGGAACCGCGCCTTCGAGGCCGCCGGCTTCCGCGATGCCTTCCGCGTGGAATTCCTGCCGGAGGATGCCGACCCGCTCGACATCCGCTTCAACATGATCACCTGGGTGCCGCGCGGCTCCCGCGGCTTTTCCTACGGCACCATGATCTGGGACCCGCGCACGGGCGAGATCATCCAGGGCCAGGTCACCATCACCGCGCTGCGCGACCGCCACCTGCGCGGCATCGCCGAGGCGCTCTTGTCCCCCTACGAGGACGGCACCCCCTGCCCCGAGGTGGAGCAACTGATGCTGGCCCGCCTGCGGCAGCTTTCGGCGCATGAGGTCGGCCACACGCTGGGGCTGGACCACAACCACATCGCCAGCATCCACGGCCAGGACATGTCGGTCTGCGACTACCCGGCGCCGCTGCTGACACTGGATGCCGAAGGCAAGGTGGATCTCTCCGCCGCCTACGGCACCGCAATCGGCCGCTGGGACGAGATCTCCATCACCTGGGGCTACCACCAGTTCCCGCCCGGCACGACGCCCGAGCAGGAAAGGGCCGGGCTGGACGCCATCCTGATGGATGCCGAGCGGAACGAGGGCCTCTACACCCTGGCGCAGCAGGACGGCATGCCGGACAGCGGCGTCCACCCCAAGGGCCACCACTGGGACACCGGCGCCGACGCGGCCGAGGAACTCGACCGGCTGATGCGGGTGCGCGCCGCCGCCCTGTCGCGCTTCGGCGAGCGCGCCATCAAGCCCGGCCGCCCGCTGGCCTCGCTGGCCGACCTGCTGGTGCCCCTCTTCCTGCTGCACCGCTACCAGACCGAGGCGGCGGTGAAGCTGCTGGGCGGCCTCGACTTCCGCTACGCCCTGCGCGGCGACGGCCAGAAGCCCGCCACCCTGGTGCCGGCCGACGACCAGCGCCGCGCGCTGCGCGCCGTGCTGGCCACCCTCGATCCGGCGGCGCTGACCCTGCCGGAATCCCTGCTCGCCCTGCTGCCGCCCCGCCCGCCGGAACTCAACCGCACGCGCGACAGCTTCCCCGGCCACACCGGCCTGACCTTCGACCCCTTGGGCGCCGCCGAGGCCGCCGCCACCCACACCCTGGCCCTGCTGCTGGCTCCCGACCGCGCCGCGCGCCTCGCCGAGCACCACGCGCGCGACAGCACCCTGCCCGGCCTGCACGACGTGCTCGCCGCCCTGCTGGACGCCACCTGGCACGCCGCCGCGCCCGAAGGCCTGGCCGGCGCGGTGAAGCTGCGGGTGGATTACGTGGCGCTGCGCCACCTGCTGGCGCTGGCCGCCAATGGCTCGCCCATCGTGCGCGCGCTGGCGCGGCAGGCGGTGCGCGGGCTCCGCGGCACGGCGTGGCCGGACGCGGACCCCGTGACGGCGGCGCATCGGGCGGAGGCGATGGAAATGATTGACGCCTTCTTCCACGCGCCGGAAAACTTTCGGAAGGCGGGAACGCTGCCGGTGCCGCCGGGGTCGCCGATCTGAGAAAAAGGCCGGGGAAAGAATTCCCCGGACCCCTTCTTTTCTTTTTGCCTGTCATCCGGCTGCGGCCGTTCAGACGTTTCGCCCGTACCACGCCCGCAGCGCCATGGATCAGGAAAAAGATGGGGGTTCGGGGGAATTCTTTCCCCCGACCTTTCTCACCCCACCGGCGGGTCCCAGGCCTTCACCGGCGGCAGGTTGCCCGTGAAGCGTTCCACCTGCACCGCCGTCAACTGCCCTGTGCAGCCCTGCGACAAACGGGAGGTCCCGGCGTCGCGCGTCAGCACGTTGGGGTTGCCGTGCACGCAGAGCGGCTTGGCGTCCTCGGCGTCGGCCGGGTCGTACCAGGCGCCGGTGGGCAGTTGCACCACCCCGGGCATCAGGTCCTCGCTCAGCGCGGCGGCGGCGAGGCAGGCGCCGCGCTGGTTGAACAGGCGGACGATGTCGCCCTCCGCGACGCCGCGCGCGCCGGCATCCGTGGGGTGGATGCGCATCACCTCGCGGCCGCGATGCTTGGAGCCGGCGCTGGTGCCGCCGAAGTCGAGCTGGCTGTGCAGGCGGGTGGCGGGCTGGTTGGCCACCAGCCACAGCGGCGCCTCGCCGCCCGGCACTTCCACGCGGTCCATCCAGGTCGGGTGGCCGGGGCAGTCGTCGTAGCCGAAGGCCGCGATGGTGGCGGAGGCGATCTCCACCTTGCCGCTCGGCGTCGGCAGCGGTGCCGCTTCCGGGTCGCGGCGGAAGGCGCCGACGATGCCGCCGGTGTCCTCCTCCAGCGGCATCTCCAGCTCGCCCTGCTGCCAGAAGGTCTCGAAGTCGGGGGCGGGCAGGTTCTTTTCGGCCAGCGCGGCGCGGGTGCGCTCGTAGAGATGCTCGATCCAGCCTCGCGCGTCGCGGCCCTCGGTGAATTCCTCGCGCTTGCCCAGGCGCTCGGCCAGGGCGGCGAAGATGTCGTAGTCGTCGCGCGCTTCCGCGAAGGGCGGGGCCAGGCGGTGCATCGCCACCATCAGCGGGTCGGTGGTGGTGGCGCCGATATCCTCGCGCTCCAGCGTCATGGTCGCGGGCAGCACGATGTCGGCGTGGCGCGCGGTGGCGGTCCAGGCGCTTTCGTGCACCACCAGCGTGTCGACCTTCGCGAAGGCCTCGCGCAGGCGGTTGAGGTCCTGGTGGTGGTGGAACGGGTTGCCGCCGGCCCAGTAGACCAGCTTCACGTCCGGATAGGTCAGCGCCTGCCCGTTGTAGTCGAAGGGCGCGCCGGGGTTCAGCAGCATGTCGCTGATGCGCGCCACGGGAATAAAGGCGCGCACCGGGTTGCGGCCCTGCGGCAGGCCCGCCACCGGCACCGCCACCATGCGCTTGCCGTAATGCGCGATGGAGCCGAGCGCGTAGTTGAAGCCGCCGCCGGGCAGGCCGATCTGCCCCAGCATCGCCGCCAGCACCATGCCCATCCAGACCGGCTGCTCGCCATGTTCGGCGCGTTGCAGCGAATGCGCCATGGTCACCAGCACGCGCTGGCCGGCCGCCTGGCGCGCGATGGCCATGATCTGGTCGGCGGGCACACCGCAGATGGCGCTGGCCCAGGCGGCGTCCTTGGCCACGCCGTCCGTGCGGCCCAGCAGGTAGTCCTCGAACTCCGGGTAGCCAACGCAGAAGCGGTCCAGGAAGGCCCGGTCGTGCAGCCCCTCGGTCGCCAGCGTATGCGCCAGGCCCAGCATCAGCGCGGTGTCGGTGCCGGGGGAAAGCGGCACCCATTCGGCGCCGGCTTCCTGCGGCAGGTCGTCCCGCAGCGGGCCGAACAGCAGAAAGCGGCAGCCGCGCGCCGCGGCCTCGCGCATTGCGCCGCGCTCCACGTGGCGGCTGACGCCGCCGCCGCCCACCGCGCTGTTGCGCACCGCCATGCCGCCGAAGGCCAGCACCAGCCCGGTATGCTGGACGATGGCCTCCCACGTGACGCTGTGGCGCGTCACCGGCTCGAACGGCCCCAGGATGTGCGGCAGGATGACGTTGGCCGCCCCCGCGCTGTAGCTGTTGACCGAGCGGACGTAGCCGCCGACGGCGATGTTCAGAAAGCGGTGCACCTGGCTTTGCGCGTGATGAAACCGCCCGGCGGAGGACCAGCCGTAGGAGCCGCCGAAGATACCCTCGACGCCATGCGCGTCCCGCACCCGCCGCAGCTCGCCCGCCAGCAGGTCCAGCGCGCGGTCCCAGGACACGGGCACCAGCTCGTCCCGCCCGCGCCGGTCGGTGGGGCCGGGGCCATGCTCCAGCCAGCCGCGCCGCACCATCGGCTGCGCGATGCGGGCGCGGTGGCGGACGGCCTCGGGGAAATTCTGCAGGATGGCCGAGGGGTCGGGGTCCGAGGGATGCGGCTCCACCACCAGCGTGTCGCCCTGCCAGCCGGCGCGGAACACGCCCCAGTGGGAGGAATGCGGCTTCAGGTCGGGAACATCCATGCGCGTCGTCCTCGCGGTACCGTTGCCCGGCCATCATGGCCCGCCCGGGGCCGCCGCGTCACCCCATCACCGCCAGCGGGCGCGGGCGGCGAGCGTCGCGCCGTCCATCGCATGCAGCCGGTCCAGCAGCGCCACGGCGAAGCTGCCGGGGCCGGCGGCGCCGCTTGCCGCGTCCTCCGCCGCCACGCCCAGCAGGGTCAGCGCCGAGGCCACCGCCGCCACGCCGGGCAGGCCGGCGCCGAGAAAGGCGCCCGTCAGTGCCGTGGCGGTGCAGCCCGTGCCGGTGACGCGGGTCAGCATCGGGTGGCCGTTGGCGATGCCCAGCATCGCCTCGCCATCCGTCACGTAATCCACCGCGCCGGTGACGGCGACGGCGATGCCACCCTGGCGGGCCAGCATACGTGCCGCGTCGCGCGCCATCTCCGCCGCCGCCGTGCTGTCCACCCCGCGCGAGGCGCCACCCTGCCCCGCCAGCGCCAGGATTTCCGAGGCATTGCCGCGCAGCACGGTGGGGCGGCGCGCCAGCAGCTCTCGCGCCGTGTCCAGCCGATAGGCGGTGGCACCGGCCGCCACCGGGTCCAGCACCCAGGGAATGCCGGCGGGGCTGGCGGCGGCCACCGCCACCCGCATGGCCGCGCGCTGCGGCGCCGACAGCGTGCCGATGTTGACCACCAGCGCCTGCGCCCGCAGCACGAACTCGCCCGCCTCCTCCTCCGCCTGCACCATGGCGGGGGACGCGCCGACCGCCAGCAGGGCGTTGGCGGTGAAGTTGGCGACCACGGTGTTGGTGATGTTGTGGACCAGCGGCGCCGCCGCCTTCAGGCGGTCCAGCGCGGCGGCGAGATCGGGGGCGGAGAACATGGGCGAAGCATCCGGAAGCCGGCGGCAGGGATAAGCCAACCCCCGCCGCCGGCCAAGCGGCGGCTCAGCGGGCCGGGCGGCGGATGTTCATGGCCAGCGTGTCCTCGTCCGCGCGCGGGGTGATGGTCACGCGGTCGCGGCGCATGGCCCAGGCGGTGACGATGCCGGCGATGGGCAGCGAGGGGCGGTCCTGCGCCACGATGGCGGCGGCGCGCTCCAGATAGGCGCGGCGCTTGGCCTCGTCCATCTCCACGTCCGCCGCCTCGATCGCCTGGTCCAGCTCGGCGTTGCGGTAGTTGCGGTTGTTGAAGGCGCCCATCCGCTTGGCCGGGTCGTTGCTGTGCACCAGGGAGGACAGGGTGTAGTTCGCCTCGCCCGTCAGCGTGCCCCAGCCGCCCTGGTAGAAGGCGTAGTCGCCGCGCGTGCGGGCGGGCGACCACACCGCGCCCGGCTGCGCGTTGGCCACCGCGTCGATGCCCACCGCCGACAGCATCTGCGAGATGGAGGTGCCCACCGCGCGGTCGCCCGGCAGGCCGTCATTGGTGAAGTTGAAGGGCACGCGGAAGCCGTTGGGGTAGCCGGCCTCGGCCAACAGGGCGCGGGCGCGCCGCGGGTCGGGCTTGGTGACGGGCAGCTGCGCGTTGTAGCCGAAGATCTGCGGCGTCACGAGCTGGGTGCCCGGCTTGCCCATGCCTTCCATGGCAATCTCGGCCAGCGTTTCGCGGTCGATCGCGATGTCGATCGCCTCGCGCACGCGGGGGTCGCGGAAGGGGTTGGCCGGCAGCGCGCTGCCGTTGCGCGCCGTGATGGTGGGCGAGCTCTCGCGGAAGTCGAACTCCATGTAGAACATGTAGGCGCTGTCGGTCTTCACGATCGCCAGGCTGCGGTCGCGCTCCAGCGTCGGCACGTCGGCGGCGGGCGCGCGGGCGATGATGTCCACCTGCCCGGCCTTGAGCTGGGCCACGCGCGTGGTGTCGTTGGGCAGTTCCTTGCGGATCACCCGGTCCCAGGGCTCGGCGCCGCCCCAGTAGCCGTCGAAGCGGTCGAGGACGAGCTGCTCCTTGGGCGTCCAGGAAACGAAGCGGTAGGGGCCGGTGCCGATGGCGGCGCGGCCGGTGTTGAAGCCCTCGTTCGCCGTCTCGCGCGTGGAGAAGTCGCGCGCCGCCTTGCTGGACACCACGAACAGCCGCACGAAGTCGTTGGGCAGCGTCGGCGCCGGCGTCGGCGTGACGATGCGGATGGTGTGCGGGTCGACGATCTGCACCTCCTTCACCCGGCGCACGTAGATGGTGGCGGGGTTGGGGCCGGTGACCAGCGGAATGCGCTCGATGGAGAACTTCACGTCCTCGGCCGTGAAGTCCGAGCCGTCGTGGAACTTGACCCCCTGGCGCAGCTTGAACTCCCAGGTGGTGGCGTCGATCGCCGTCCAGCTTTCGGCCAGCCCCGGGCGCAGCTCCAGGTTGTTGCCGGACACGACCAGCGTGTCGAACACGTGCTTCAGCGCCTCGGCGCTGGTGGCGCTGGCGGTGAAGTGCGGGTCGATCGACAGCGGCCCGGCGCGCACGCCGACGGTCAGCGTTTCGGCGGCCATGGCGGGTGCCGCGGCCAGCACGGGGGTGAGCGCGAGCCAGGTGGCCAGCGCGCGGCGGGACAACAGTCTGCAGGTCGGGCGGTTCATGCCGGTTTCTCCTCTGGCT
This sequence comes from Roseomonas haemaphysalidis, assembly GCF_017355405.1. Taxonomy (NCBI): domain Bacteria; kingdom Pseudomonadati; phylum Pseudomonadota; class Alphaproteobacteria; order Acetobacterales; family Roseomonadaceae; genus Roseomonas; species Roseomonas haemaphysalidis. Next base: position 2,031,438 of record NZ_CP061177.1, on the reverse strand, counting down.
CGCAGGACTCGCGCCACGTGGGCGAGGCCACGATCATCTTGGTCAGCAGCGCGTGCAGCATGTGCTGCTCGGCCGGCGAAAGGGCGGACAGCATCTCGTGCTCGCGCTCGACCATGGGGGGGATCGCCTCGTCGACGATGCGCTCGCCCGCCGGGGTCAGGCGCAGCACGAAGCTGCGCCGGTCGCTCGCATCCGTCGCGCGGCGGATCAGCTTGCGGCCGATCAGCACCTGGATGGCACGGCTGATGGTGTTCTTGGGAAAGGCCGAGGACTGCACGATCTCGCTGGCGCTCAGCCCGTCGCGCAGCCGCAGCGAATAGATCACCATCACTTCCTGCCGCTTCAGCGCGTGCCGGCGCTCGATGCCCGGGTAAACGTGGCGGTTGAAGGCGGCGGCGGCGAAGTTGACACGGAAGGACAGCCAGCAGGGGTTGTTCCACAGCTTGGCGGACAGCAGCGGCGCGAGGCCCGCGCCGGCGTCCGGTTCTGCGATGTCGGCATCCTCGAAAGCCAGTCTCACGGCGTGCTTTGCAACCTTTCGGCGCCCGATGATCGTTCCAGTTGGAACTTGACACCGCCTGAAACCGCCCGTCAATCTCCATAACAAGTTCCATTCGGGACTTTATCGCCAACCCCGACCACGACCCCGAGGACGCGCCGCCGGCATGCTCGCAGCCGACATGAACTGGATGGAAATGGCCGTGCGCGCGGCGCAGGACGACCGCTGCGTGCTGCCCATCGGCAGCACCGAGCAGCACGCCTATCTGAGCCTTTGCACCGACAGCATCCTGGCCGGCCGCGTGGCGGAGGAGGCTGCGGCGTTGTCCGGCGTGCCGGTGTTTCCCGTGCTGCCCTACGGCATGGTGCCGGGCTTCGCGGCCTATCCGGGCACCGTGTCGCTGCGCATGGCGACCTATGCGGCCGTGCTGGAAGACATCCTGGAAAGCCTGTACCGCGGCGGCTTCCGGCGCATCCTGGTGGTCAACGGGCATGGCGGCAACACGCCGGTCGGCACCGTCTTCGCGGAATGGCTGGGCCGGCGCACCGATGCGCGCGTCAAGCTGCACGACTGGTGGCGGGCGCCCCGGACGCTGGAGAAGGTGCGGGAAACGGACCCCGAGGCCTCGCACGCCTCTTGGATGGAGAACTTCCCCTGGACCCGCCTGCCCGGCCGCCCGCAGCCGGACGGCGTGAAGCCCCGCGCGGCGCTGGAGCGCATGGCGCGCGTGGACCCGCTGACACGGCGCGAGATCCTGGGCGACGGCAACTTCCACGGCCGCTACGGTCGCCCCGACGCGGAGATGCTGGCGATCTGGGAGGTGGCGGTGGCCGAGACGCGCGCGGCCATCGAGCAGGACTGGGACTGAGATGGCGGGATTCATCGCCGGCCGGCTGGCGCAGGCCGTGGCCGTGATGCTGGTCATGTCGATGCTGGTGTTCCTCGGCGTCTTCGCCATCGGCAATCCGATCGACGTCATGCTGGCGCCGGATGCCACGCAGGAAATCCGCGCCCAGGCCATCGCGGCCTATGGCTTCGACCAGCCGCTCTACGTGCAGTACCTGCGCTTTCTCGGCCGGCTGCTGCAGGGCGACCTCGGTGCCTCCTTCGTCTACAACATCCCCGTGCTGCAGCTGATCGGCTCGCGGCTGCCGGCGACGCTGGAGCTGACCCTGATCGCGGTGATCAGCGCGACGCTGATCGGCGTGCCGCTCGGCATGTATGCCGGCTACAAGCCGGACAGCCCGGCGGCCAAGGCGGTCATGGCGCTGTCGGTGCTGGGCTTCTCCGTCCCCTCCTTCTGGGTGGGGCTGGTGCTGATCCTCACCTTCGCCGTCACGCTGGGCTGGATGCCGGCGGGCGGCCGCGGCCCCACCGTCGCCGTGCTCGGCATGGACTGGAGCTTCCTGACGGCCGAGGGCTGGAAGTTCCTGCTGCTGCCGGCCGCCAACCTCGCGCTGTTCAAGCTGTCCATGATGATCCGGCTGGCGCGCTCCGGCACGCGGGAGATCATGCTGTCGGACACCGTGAAGTTCGCCCGCGCCGCCGGGCTGTCGGAATGGACCGTGCTGCGCCACCACGTGCTGCGGCTGATCCTGGTGCCGATCGTCACCGTGTTCGGCCTGGAGTTCGGCTCCACCCTGGCCTTCGCGGTGGTGACGGAAACCATCTTCTCCTGGCCCGGGCTCGGCAAGCTGATCATTGATTCCATCGGCTCGCTCGACCGGCCGGTGATGGTCGCCTACCTGGTGCTGGTCGCGCTGCTGTTCATCACCATCAACCTCCTGGTCGACCTCGCCTACGCGCTGCTCGACCCGCGCATCCGCCGGGGGCGCAACGCGTGATCCTGTCGCCCAACCTGCGCCGCTTCGCGCGCGAATTCGCCGAGAACAAGGTGGCGCTGGCTGCCGCCATCGTGGTGCTTCTGATCGTGCTGCTGGCCGTGCTGGCGCCGCTCTTCGCGCCGCAGGACCCCTACGACCTGCCGTCGCTGACGCTGCGCGACGCGCGGCGGCCGCCCGGCTACGTCGGCACCAACGGCTACACCCACCTGCTGGGCACCGACGCGCAGGGGCGCGACCTCCTGTCCGCCATCCTCTACGGGCTGCGCATCTCCTTGCAGATGGGGCTGGTCGCCGGCGCCGTGGCCTTCACGCTGGGCGCCGCCATCGGCACCACGGCGGCCTATCTGGGCGGGCGGGTGGAGGCGGTGCTGATGCGCATCGTCGACCTGCAACTGTCCTTTCCCGCCATCCTGCTGGCCTTCGTGCTGGCGGCGCTGCTGGGCCAGGGGCGCTGGCCGCTGATCGCGGCATTGGTGGCCGCGCAATACGCCTACTTCGCCCGCACCGCGCATGGCGCGGCGGTGGCAGAACGGCAGAAGGACTATGTGGAAGCGGCGCTGTCCACGCCGCTGCCCGGCCGCACCGTGGTGTTCCGCCACATCCTGCCCAACTGCATGGCGCCGCTGCTGGTGGTGGGCACGGTGCAGGTGGCCAGCGCCATCTCGCTGGAAGCCACCCTCTCCTTCCTCGGCGTTGGCCTGCCGCCGACGGAGCCGTCCCTCGGCATGCTGATCTCCAACGGCTTCCAGTACATGCTGTCCGGCCGCTACTGGATCTCGATCTACCCGGGCGTCGCGCTGATCGTGCTGATCGTCGCCATCAACCTGGTGGGCGACCAGGTACGCGACCAACTGAACCCGAGGCTGCGCCGGTGAGCGCCCCGCTGCTGGAGGTGCGAGACCTCGCCACCCAGTTCCACACCCGCGCGGGCGTGGTGAAGGCGGTGGACGGCATCTCCTTCACGCTGGAACGCGGCGAGGTGATGGGGCTGGTGGGCGAGTCCGGCTCGGGCAAGAGCATCACCGGCTTTTCCCTGCTCGGGCTGATCGACCCGCCCGGCCGCATCGCCGCCGGGTCGGTCAAGCTGATGGGGCAGGAGCTGGTCGGCCTGCCGCAGCGCGAGCTTCGCCGCCTGCGCGGCAAGACCATCTCCATGGTCTTCCAGGACCCGGCCATGACGCTGAACCCGGTGCTCACCGTCCGCCGCCAGATGCGGCTGGCGCTGGCCGCGCATGAGAAGATGAGCGAGGCCGAGGCCACCGCCCGCTGCACCGACGTGCTGAACCGCGTCGGCATTCCCGATGCGGCGCGCAGGCTGGATTCCTATCCGCACGAATTCTCCGGCGGCATGCGGCAGCGCGTGGCGCTGGCCATCGCCCTGCTGCACAGCCCCGCCGTGATCGTGGCGGACGAGCCGACCACGGCGCTCGACGTGTCCATCCAGGCGCAGATCCTGGCCGAGATGAAGCATCTGGTGCGCCAGACCGGCACGGCGCTGATCTGGATCAGCCACGACCTCGCCACCGTGTCCTCGCTCGCCGGCAAGATCGCGGTGATGTATGCGGGGCGCATCGTGGAAAGCGGGCCGACCGGGCAGGTGCTGTCCGCGCCGCGCCACCACTACACGCGCGGGCTGCTGGACTCCCTGCCCTCCCAGGCCGAGCCGGGGCAGGACCTGCGGCAGATCCCCGGCTCCACGCCATCGCTGCTGGACCTGCCGCCCGGCTGCCCCTTTATCGCCCGCTGCCCCGCCGGCACCGCGCTCTGCGCGCAGACCATGCCGGGGATCACGGCCGAGGGCGGGCGCGACTTCCGCTGCCACCACCCCCTGCCGGACCTCGCCGCATGACCGCGCTGGTTTCCCTCCAAGGCGTCAGCAAGGTCTTCGGCAAGCGGCCCTCGCTGGTGCAGCGCGTCGGCATGGCCATCGGCCGCGGCGAGGGGCCGCCGCGCCTGCGCGCCTTGCAGGACGTGGACCTCCTCCTGCAACAGGGCGAGGCACTGGGGCTGGTGGGTGAATCCGGCTGCGGCAAGTCCACGCTGGGCCGCGTCGTCGCCGGCATCCACGCCCCCAGCAGCGGCACAGCGCGGCTGGGCGGCGAGGCCCCAATGCGCGGCGGCCACAAGGCCACCACCCGCGTGCAGATGGTGTTCCAGGACCCCTTCGCCTCGCTCGACCCGCGCATGCGCGTCGGCCAGGCGATCGCCGAGGGCCCCGTCGCCCACAAGCTGACCACAGGCGCCGAGGCCCGCGACTATGTTGGCCGCTGGCTGGAACAGGTGGGGCTGACGCGGGACTACGCGGACCGCTTCCCGCACCAGATGTCCGGCGGCCAGCGCCAGCGCATCGCCATCGCCCGCGCGCTGGCCATGCAGCCGGACATCCTGGTCTGCGACGAGCCGGTGGCCTCGCTGGATGTCTCCATCCAGGCGCAGATCGTCAACCTGTTCCTGAAGCTGCGGCGCGAGCTGCGGTTGACCATGCTGTTCATCAGCCACGACCTGGCGGTGGTGCGCCACCTCTGCGACCGCGTGGCCATCATGTATCTCGGCCGCATCGTCGAGACCGGGCCCGCCGGCGCGGTCTATGCCGACCCGCGCCACCCCTATACCCGCGCCCTGCTGGATAGCGTGCCGAAACTGGTGCTGGACGCGGATGCGGTGAGCTTCCAGCCCATCGCGGGCGAGCTGCCCTCGCCGCTGCGCCCACCGCCGGGCTGCCCCTTCCACGCCCGCTGCCCGCTCGCCTTCGACCGCTGCATGGTGGAACGGCCGCTGCTGCGGCCGGTGGCAGAGGGGCGGGAGGCGGCGTGCCACCTGGCCTGAAGGCGTGGCGCTGTTGAGGGGACGCTGTCCCCTCAAGCTCCCCTGGCAGGGGATCGGATCCCCTGCACCCCCATCTGTTGACGCTTCGCCTGCCAGGGGCAATGCCGAGCACAATCGGGGGTCCAGGGGATTCAATCCCCTGGCGGGGAGAGTTTGAGAGGGGCAGAGCCCCTCTCGAGTCACGAGCGCATCGCCTCCCGATAGATCCCCGTCCACGCCACCCCATCCGCGCCGATCTGCCCCCGGTACATCCCCGCACTGTTGAACGGCAGCGACACGCGCCCCGCCGCGTCGATAGCGATCAGCCCGCCGGAGCCGCCGATGCGCCCCAGCTCCTCCACCACGCTTTCCGCAGCCACCGCCAGCGTGTCGCCGCGGTAGCGCATGCGGGCGGCGATGTCGTGCGCCGCGGCCCAGCGGATGAAGTACTCGCCATGGCCGGTGGCCGAAACGGCGCAGGTCTCGTTGTCCGCCCAGGTGCCGGCGCCGAAGACCGGGCTGTCGCCGATGCGCCCCGGCAGCTTGGCGGTCATGCCGCCGGTGGAGGTGGCGGCGGCGACGTTGCCGCGCTGGTCGCGCGCCACGGCGCCGACGGTGCCGTGCTTGGCGGCATCGTCGCGCGTGTCGGGCGCGGCGGAGGCCTGGCGCTCCAGCTCGTTCTGCAGCGCCTGCCAGCGGCTGTCGGTGTGGAAGTAGCTGGCTTCCGCCATGGCGAGGTTCTGCTCGCGCAGGAAGGCCATGGCGCCCGCCCCCATCAGCAGCACGTGCTCGGAGCGTTCCATCACCGCGCGCGCCGCCTGCACGGGGTTGCGCGGGCCCATGATGCCGGCGACGGCGCCGGCTGCGCGGTCCTCGCCGCGCATCACCGCCGCGTCCATCTCCTGCACGCCGGCGCGGGTGAAGACGGCGCCGCGCCCGGCGTTGAACAGCGGGTTGTCTTCCAGCGACATCACCGCCGCCGTCACGGCATCCAGCGCGCTGCCGCCTGCGGCCAGCACGGCGTGGCCGGCGCGCAGGCTGTGGCGCAGGCCCTCGTGGTACTGCACCTCGGCGTCCGGCGTCATCAGGTCGCGGCGGATGGCGCCGGCGCCGCCATGGATGGCGAGGGCGAAGGTCTGGCTCATGGTCGTTTCCCCGGTTCAAGTCGCCGGCAGGGTATCACCGCGGTGCGAGGACCACGAGGTACCGGCAGGGCTTTTCCGATTCATTGACAAAGGCGCAGTCCTGCGGCGGCCCCAGCGCCAAGCTGTCGCCGGCGTCCAGCCGGTGCCGCGCGGCGCCCTCGTGGAACAGCAGCGCGCCGTGCAAAACCCAGATCACATGCGCCCATCCCTGGTATGTGGCGGCGGGATAGGCGACCTCGGCGCCCGGCGGCAGCTCCACCTCCACCAGCTCCGGCACCGTGCCCCGGGGCGAGACGGCGCGGCGGCGGTAGCCCGTTTCCGGGTCCCGCCACAGTGGCTGGTCTTTCGCACGGGCGACGCGGCCGGATTGCCCGGCATCGCCTTCCGCCCGCGCCAGCAGGGTGGACAGCGTCAGCCCCAGCGCCGCCACCAGCCGCCCCAGCAGCGCCGCCGTCGGGCTGGCCTCCGCACGCTCCACCTTGCTGATCATGGCGCGCGACACCGCCGAGCGTTCCGCCAGCTCGGCGATCGACCAGCCGCGCGCCTCGCGTTCCAGCCGCAGGCGGGCGGCGAGCGAGGCGGTGAGCGCCGACTCATCTTGTATCGTCGTCATTCGTCCATCATAGTGATCGCAGCATCGCCTGTCACGGGGAACGCGCATGACCATCGGGCATAATGGCGGACCGCCGCTGGACGAACCGGACCACGCCGTCACCTGGGGGCAGTTCGTGTGGCGCCGCGCCCACAAGAAGGCCTGGAAGACGCCGCCGCGCGAGGTCGCCCTGCGCCGGCTAGCACGGGCGGAGGAACTCGGCATGAGCTACAAGGACTACACCTTGGAAATCTTCGAACGCGGCCGCTTTCTGTGAGCGCGCCCCGGCAGATCATCCTCAATGCCTTCGACATGGCCTGCGTCGGCCATATCCAGCAGGGCCTGTGGCGCCACCCGCGCGACACCAGTACGAACTACGCCTCGCTGCGGCACTGGACCTCGCTGGCCCGCACGCTGGAGCGCGGCTTGTTCGACGGGCTGTTCCTGGCCGACGTGCTCGGTATCTACGACGTCTTCGGCGGCAGCCCCGACGCCGCGCTGCGCGAGGCGGTGCAGGTGCCGCTGCTGGACCCGGCGCTGCTGGTGCCGGCGATGGCGGCGGTGACCGAGCATCTCGGCTTCGGCATCACCTGCAACCTGGCCTACGAGACGCCCTATCTCTTCGCCCGCCGCATGTCGACGCTGGACCACCTGACGCAGGGGCGCATCGGCTGGAACATCGTCACCGGCTACCTGGACAGCGCGGCGCGCGCCATGGGGCTGGCGCAGCAAATGGCGCATGACGACCGCTACGACCTGGCCGACGAATACATGGACCTCGCCTACGCGCTGTGGGAAGGCTCCTGGTCCGAGGACGCCCGCGCGCGCGGCGCGGCGGCCGGGCATTACGCCGATCCGGCCCGGGTGCGGGCCGTGCGTCACCACGGCGCGCAGTACCGGATCGACGCGGTGCATCTCTGCGAACCCTCGCCGCAGCGCACGCCGCTGTTGTTCCAGGCCGGTGCCTCGGCGCGCGGGCAGCGCTTCGCGGCCCGGCACGCGGAATGCGTCTTCGTCAATGGCGGTGCCAGGCCGGCGGTGGCCAAGCTGGTGGCGGGGCTGCGAACCCAGGCCGAGCGGCCGCTGAAGGTGTTGGTCGGCGCCACCCTGGTGGTCGGCCGCACCGAGGCCGAGGCGCGAAACAAGCTGGAGGACTACCGCCGCCACGCCAGCGTCGAAGGCGCGCTGGCGCATGCCTCCGCCTCCCTCGGCATCGATTTCGCCCGCTTTGGCATGGACGAGCCGATCGAGACCGCGCCCACCCAGGCGATCCAGTCCAACGTGGAGGCGATGAAGCGCGCGGCCGGCCCGGTCTTCACCAAGCGGCGGCTGATCGACCAGTTCATCCTGGGCAGCCGCCAGCCGCCCATCGTGGGCTCCGCCGAACAGGTGGCCGACGCGCTGATGGGCTGGGTGGCGGAGGCCGACGTGGACGGCTTCAACCTGTCCCGCACCGTGCTGCCGGAAGGGCTGGAGGACGTGGTGGCCATGGTCGTGCCGCTGTTGCAGGAGCGCGGCGCCTTCAAGACCGCCTATGCCCCCGGCACGCTGCGCGACAAGCTGTTCGGCGCCGGCCCGCGCCTCGCGGCGCCGCACCCGGCGGTGGGGCACCGCTTCCTTTAGCCGCCCAGCATGCGGCTGACGGCGGCGGCCTCCTCCGCCACCAGCCGCAGCAGCGCCGGGCTGTCCGGGGTGTCGATGCGCCCCAAGAGCCCGGTGACGCTGAGCGCGCCGACCAGCCGCCCGCCCGCCCCCAGCACCGGCGCCGCCACCGCCGCCGATTCCGGGTCCCGCTCGCCCCGCGACAGATACACGCCGGCGGTGCGGATGGCCGCGTCCAGCTCCGTCGTGCCGCCGCCAAAGGCGCTCAGCACCCGCCCGCTGGCGCCCACCGCCACCGGTAGCCGGGCCCCTTCCTCCACATGGTGGCGGATCGGGCGGGGGCCGTGTTGGCGGTACAGGCAGATGCGGTCCTCGCCATCACGCACGTAGAAGGCCGCCGTTTCGCCGCTGCGCTCCACCAGCCGGGCCAGCGCCGGGCGCAGCACCTCGGCCAGGTTGAAGCCCGCTTGGTACAGCGCCCCCAGCCGCAGCGGCGCCGGGCCCAGGCGGAACATCCCGTCCTCGTCCCGCCGGAGGTAGCCGAACTGCGCCAGCGAGGCCGCCAGCCGCAGCACGGTGCTGGGGTACAGCCCGGCGCGCTGCGCCATCTCGGCCAGCGACAGCCGGGGCCGGCCGTCGGCGAAGGTTTCCAGCAATGACAGGGCGCGTTCCACCGCCTCGACGCGCGGCGCCTCGGCGGCGTCGGTCGCGCGGGGGCGGCCGCGGCGGCGGGGGGTGGGGTCGTTCATGGTGCTTGACCCTGTGGCTGGCCGTTTCGTATATTTCCTAACAGAAGAAATAATTTCTGCACAATAGAAAATAGGAGGCGCGCCCATGGCCGTCCTGGTCAGCGAAGTCGGCCCGCGCGACGGGCTGCAATCCATCCACCGCACCATGCCGACGGCCGCCAAGATCCGCTGGATCCAGGCGCTGGCCGCGGCCGGGCTCCGGGAGATCGAGGTCGGCTCCTTCGTCAACCCGAAGCGCCTGCCGCAGATGGCGGATGCGGCGGAGGTGGTGGCGGCGGCGCTCCGCATCCCCGGCATCACCGTGCTGGCGCTGGCGCCGAACCTCCTGGGCGCGCAGCGCGCGGCGGCGGCGGGCGCGCACAAGATCACCATCCCCGTCTCGGCCAGCGATTCCCACAGCCGTGCCAATGTCGGCAAAGGCACCGACGACGCCATCGCGCAGATCGGCGAGATCATGGCTTGGCGGAACGGCCTGCCCGAGGGCGCGCGGCCGGAGATCGAGGTCGGCGTGTCCACCGCCTTCGGCTGCACCATCGAGGGCGCGGTGCCGGAGGACCGGGTGATCGACATCGCGGTGCGCCTCGCGGCGCAAGGGGCCGAAAGCGTCGGGCTGTCGGACGGCGTCGGCTACGCCAACCCGGCGCAGGTGAAGCGGCTGTTCACCCGGCTGCACGCCGAGCTCGGCGGCAAGGCCGGCGGCGCCCACCTGCACAACACGCGCGGCCAGGGGCTGGCCAATGTGGTGGCGGCGCTGGAAGTCGGCGTTTCCACCTTCGACTCCTCGCAGGGCGGCATCGGCGGCTGCCCCTATTCCCCGGGCGCCACCGGCAACATCGTCACCGAGGACCTGGTCTGGATGCTGGAAGCGATGGGCCTCGACACCGGCATCGACCTCGCCAAGCTGGCCGAGGCGCGCGCGGTGCTGGCGGAAGCGCTGCCGGGCGAGGCGCTCTACGGCCACATCCCCGATGTCGGCACCGAGAAGGGCTTTTCCTACGCCACGCGCGGCGCGGTGCCCGAGGGTACCGGGCGCGCCACCCGCACGGAGCGCGCGGCATGAGCGCGGCCCTGCCGCTGGCGGGCATCCGCGTCGTCGAGTTCTCCCACATGGTGATGGGCCCGACCTGCGGGCTGGTGCTGGCCGACCTCGGCGCCGAGGTCATCAAGATCGAGCCGCACGGCCGCGGCGACCGCACGCGCTACCTCACCTCCTCCGGCACCGGCTTCTTCGCCGCCTTCAGCCGCAACAAGAAGTCCGTGCAGCTCGACACCGCCGACCCGGCCGACGTGGAAACGCTGCTGAAGCTTTGCGACACCGCCGACGTGGTGATCGAGAACTTCCGCCCCGGCGGGCTGGAAGCCAAGGGCCTCGGCTTTGACGCGCTTTCCGCCCGCAACCCGCGCCTGGTGTATTGCTCGCTGAAGGGCTTCCTGTCCGGCCCCTACGAGCAGCGCACGGCGCTGGACGAGGTGGTGCAGATGATGTCCGGCCTCGCCTACATGACCGGTCCGCCCGGCCGCCCGCTGCGCGCCGGCGCGCCGGTCAACGACATGATGGGCGGCATGTTCGGCGCCATCGCCATCCTGGCGGCGCTGCGGGCCCGGGAGCAGACGGGGCGCGGGCAATACGTGCAGTCCGGGCTGTTCGAGAACGCCGCCTTTCTGGTGTCCACCCACATGCTGCAGCAGGCCATCACCGGCGCGGCACCGCCCTCCATGGCCGCCGGCAAGCGCGCCTGGGGCGTCTACGACGTGTTCCAGGCGGCGGACGGCATCAGCCTGTTCATTGGCGTCGTCACCGAGCGGCAGTGGGAGATCTTCACCGCCGCCCTGGGCGAGCCGTCGCTGCTCGGTCCCGAATGGGGCAGCAACACGCTGCGCGCCCAGGGGCGCGACACGCTGATCCCGCTGGTGCAGTCACTGCTCGGCCGGCGCAGCGCCGCCGAGCTGGAAGCGCTGTGCGAGAAGGCCGGGCTGCCCTTTGCCCGCATCAACCAGCCCGGCGATCTGTTCGAGGACCCGCACCTGCGGGCCAATGGCGGGCTGCTGCCGCTGACCCTGCCGGACGGCACCGCCACCAGCGTCCCCGCCCTGCCCGTGCAGTTCGGGGCGGAGCGGCTCGGCGTGCGGTCCGACCTCCCCGCGCCCGGCCAGCACACGGACGAGATCCTGTCCCAGCTGCGCGCAACCCTGCCGAACTGAAACAAGAGGCCGCCCCCGAGGTGGCCCGAGGAAACGCCATGAACCGCCGTACCCTGCTGCAGGCCGCCGCGCTGCTGCCTGTCCTGCCCCGCCTGGCCCAGGCCGAGGCCGCCTGGCCCGACCGGCCGCTGCGCATGATCGTCCCCTACCCGCCCGCCGGCGGCACCGACGTGGTGGCGCGCGAGCTGGCGCAGCGCCTGACCGCCAACACCGGCTGGAACGTGGTGGTGGAGAACCGCCCCGGCGCCGGCGGCAACATCGGCATCGACGCCGTGGCCACGGCGCGGGACGGGCACACCATCGGGCTGGGGCAGACCTCCAACCTCGCCATCAACCCGACGCTCTACCCCACCATCCCCTACCAGCCGCTGCGTGACCTTTCGTTGATCTCGCTGGTGGCCTCGCAGCCCAACGTGCTGGTGGTCGCCAAGGCCTCGCCCATGAAGACGCTGTCGGACCTGGTGCGCACCGCCAAGGCCCGCCCGGGCGCGCTGACCGCCGGCCACCCCGGCAGCGGCACGGTGGGGCACCTGTCGGTCGAGATGTTCGTCCGCCGCGCGGAGATCGACATCGTCATCGTGCCCTATCGCGGCGCCGGGCAGGTGATGACCGACCTGATGGCGGACCGCATCCAGATCTATTCCGCCAACCCGCTGGCCGTGCGCGGCATGCTGGATTCCGGTGACATGCGCGCGCTGGCCGTCACCTCCCTGGACCGGCTGCCCAGCCTGCCGGAAGTGCCGAGCATCGCGGAATCCGGCTACCCGGGCTTCGAGGCGGTGAACTGGACCGGCGTGGTCGGCCCCGCCAGCATGCCCGCCGCCGTCGTCACGAAGCTCAACGCCGAGATCGGCAAGGCCCTCGCCCTGCCCGCGATGCGCGAGCGGCTGACGACCGAGGGCTCCACCCCCATGCCCTCCACCCCCGAACGCTTTCGCGAGTTCCTGACGGCCGAGATCGAGAAGTGGGGACAGGTGGTGCGGGACGGGAAGGTGCAGGCGGATTGAAGGCAAGGCCGGGGAAGGACTTCCCCGGGCCCCTTCTTCCATTTCTCAGGGGCCGGGGGAATTCCTTCCCCCGGCCCTTACCCCCTCACCGCAGCGTCGGGTCCAGCCGGTCACGCAGCCAGTCGCCCAGGAGCGAGATGGACAGCGTCGTCAGGACGATGATGGTGGATGGCGCCAGCAGGATCCATGGCGCCCGCGTCAGGTATTCCCGCCCGTAGCCCACCATGTTGCCGAGCGAGGTGGACGGCGGCTGCACGCCGAGGCCGAGGAAGGACAGCCCGCTTTCCAGCAGGATGATCTCGGGAAAGGCCAGTGTCATCGAGACGATCAGCGTCGAGGCAATGTTCGGCAGGACGTGCCGCCCATACACCCGCCAGGGCGAGGCACCGAGCTGCTGCACCGCCGCCGCGTAGCCCTGCGCGCCGGCGCTGATGGCCAGCCCGCGCGCGATGCGGGCATAGCGTTCCCAGCCGTGCAGGCCGAGCAGGCAGATGAACAGCGTCAGCGAGTTGCCGAAGAAGGCCAGCACCGACAGCGCCAGGATCAGAAAGGGCATGGCCGCCTGGAAGTCCACCAGCGCCATCACCGCCTGCTCGACAATGCCGCGGAAATGGGCGGCCAGAAAGCCCAGCACGGTGCCCAGCACGGCGGCAATGATGGTGGCGCCGAAGGCGATCAGCAGCGACATGCGGATGGAGGCGATCAGGCGCGACAACACGTCCCGCCCCAGCTCGTCCGTGCCCAGCGGGTGCAGCCAGGGGCCGCCCATGAAGACCGGCGGCGCCAGGCGGTTGCGCAGGTCCAGCGCGGTGTAGGGAAAGGGCCGGATCAGGTCCGCCGCCAGCGCCACGAACAGCATCAGCGCCACCCACAGCAAGGCGAGCATGATGGCGGGCGGGATGCCGGCGCGCTTGCGGCGCGGGGGCGCGGCGACGGCGGGCTCGGCGGACAGGGCGAGGTCGGACATGCTTCAGGCCTTTGCCGTCGAAACGCGCAGGCGCGGGTCGAGCACGCCGTACAGCAGGTCCACCACCAAATTCGCGGCGACCATGGTGGCCGCCACCAGCAGCAGGATGCACTGCACGACGGCGAGGTCCCGGTTGGCCACGGCCACCACCAGCAGCCGCCCGACGCCCGGCCAGGAAAACACGCTTTCCACCACCACCGCGCCCGCCAGCAGGCTGCCCACCATGAAGCCGACGATGGTGACGGTCGGGATGGCGGCGTTGGGCAGCGCGTGGCGCCGCACCGCGACATGCCAGGGCACGCCCTTGGCGAGCGCCGTGCGCATGTAGGGCTGGCCCAGCACTTCCAGCATCGCGGAGCGCGTGAAGCGCGCCAGCACGGCGGCACCCCCCATGCCCATGGTGACGATGGGCAGGATGGCGTGCCGCCAGCCTTCCTGGCCGCCGGACGGCAGCCAGCCGAGTTGCACCGCGAAGACCAGCACCAGCAAGAGCCCCAGCACGAAGGACGGCACGGTGAAGCCCGCGACGGCCAGGAACATCACCAGCCGGTCCACCCAGGAATTGCGGTGCAGCGCCGCCTGCACGCCGGCGGGGATGCCGAGGCCGATCTTGATGACCAGCGCCGGGATGGTCAGCGCCAGCGTGGCCGGAATGCGCTCGGCCACCAGGTCGATCGCGTCGCGCCCGTCGCGCATGGAGCGGCCGAGGTCGCCGTGGAATATGGCACCGAAGTAGTTGAGGTATTGCACCCAGATCGGGTCATCCAGCCCCCAGGCCCGGCGAAAAGCGGCGATGGCCTCGGGCGGCGCGTCGGCGGACATGATCAGCAGCGCCGGGTCGCCCGACAGCCGCAGCACCACGAAAGCGAAGGTGACGACCAGCACCAGGGTCAGCAGGGCGCGCGCCAGGCGCGTGCCGAGAAAGCGCAGCATTCACGCGGCCCTTTGCAAAGTGGCGCCGGCCTCGCCATGCACCACGTGGCAGGCGACCAGGCGGCCGTCGGCGGCGCGCGGCTTCAGCACCGGGGTTTCCCGGGCGCAGACGGCGGTGGCCATGGCGCAGCGGGGGTGGAAGGCGCAGCCGCTGGGGCGCGCCGCCGGGTTCGGCGGGTCGCCCTGCAAGACGATGCGGTGGCCGCGCCGCTGCGGGTCCGGGATGGCCGAGACCAGCGCCTGCGCATAGGGGTGCGCCGGGTCGTGCAGCACGGCGTCCGGCTCGCCTTCCTCGACAATGCGGCCGAGATACATCACCGCCACCCGCTGGCTCATCTGCCGCACGGCGCGCAGGTCGTGGCTGACGAACAGCATGCCGATGCCGCGGCTTTGCTGCAGCTCCACCAGCAGGTTCATCACCTGCGCCTGGATGGACACGTCCAGCGCGCTGATCGGCTCGTCGCACACCAGCAGCACCGGGTCGGTCGCCAGGGCGCGCGCCAGCACGGCGCGCTGCCGCTGGCCGCCGGAAAGCTCATGCGGGTAGCGCGCGCCGTGGTCGCCGCGCAGGCCCACCTGGCGCAGCAATGCCTCCACCCGCGCGGCGCGCTCCGTGGCGCCGCCGAGGCCGTGGATCTCCAGCGGCTCGGCGATCTGCGCCGCCACCGGCAGGCGGCGGTCCAGCGCGCCCAGCGGGTCCTGGTAGACCATCTGCATGCGCGCCCGCTGGCGGCGCCATTCGGTGGTGCCGGGGGGCGGCATGGCCGCGCCCTCGAAGGTCACGTCGCCGGCGTCGGGCGTCTCCAGCCCCAGCACCATGCGGCCGGTGGTGGACTTGCCGCAGCCGGACTCGCCCACCAGCCCCAGCACCTGGCCGGGATAAAGGTTCAGGGAGATGCCATCGACCGCGCGCACCTCCGTGGCGCGGCCCAGCAGGCCGCGGCGCATCACGTAGCGGCGCACCAGCCCGCGCGCCTGCAACAGCGGCGTCATGCCGGCAGCAGCCGGGGCGAGAGCGGCGCCCGCACCGGCGCGCTGCCGGGGCGGATGCAGGCGGCGCGGTGCCCCGGCACCACCGGCAGCAGCGGCGGGCAGGTGGCGTCGCAGGCGGCCACCCGGCGCGGGCAGCGGGGGGCGAAGGCGCAGCCGGGCGGCATGGCCCAGGGCTCCGGCACGCCGCCGGGAATGGCGGCGAGCGGCCGGCGCGGGCCGTGCAGCGGCGGCAGCGCGGCCATCAGCCCCTCGGCGTAAGGGTGGGTCGGCGCCTCGAACAACCGCTCGGTGCGCGTTTCCTCGACAATGCGGCCGGCATACATCACCGCCACACGGTCGCAGGTCTCGGCGATGACGCCGAGGTCGTGCGAGATGAGGACCAGCGCCATGCCGGTGTCGCGGCGGATGTCGGACAGCAGTTGCAGGATCTGCGCCTGGATGGTCACGTCCAGCGCCGTGGTCGGCTCGTCCGCCACCAGCAGCTCCGGCTGGCCGGCCAGCGCGATGGCGATCATCACCCGCTGGTTCTGCCCGCCGGACAACTCATGCGGATAGGCATCCAGCCGCCGCCGCGCGTCGGGCATGCCCACCTGGTCCAGCAGGCGGCGGGCTTCCTCGCGCGCCGCATCACCGGACAGCCCTCGGTGCAGCTTGAGGGATTCTACGATCTGCCGGCCGATGCGGTGCACCGGGTTCAGGCTGCTGGCGGGGTCCTGGAAGATCATGGCGATGCGCCCGCCACGCGCGCGGTCCAGCGTGGCGGCGGGCGCGTGCAGGATCTCCTCGCCGTCCAGCCGCACGCTGCCGGTCACGCGCGCCTTGGCCGGC
Source organism: Roseomonas haemaphysalidis (assembly GCF_017355405.1). Classification (NCBI taxonomy): domain Bacteria; kingdom Pseudomonadati; phylum Pseudomonadota; class Alphaproteobacteria; order Acetobacterales; family Roseomonadaceae; genus Roseomonas; species Roseomonas haemaphysalidis. The sequence continues at coordinate 2,015,272 of NZ_CP061177.1, read as the reverse complement.
AGCAGGCCCAGCGCCGCCAGCCACGTCACCGACTTGCCGCAGCCGCTTTCCCCCACCAGCCCGAGGCTTTCCCCCTTGCCGATGGCGAGCGAGATGCCGCGCAGCGCCGGCGCGCCGTCGAACGACACGGCCAGGTCGCGGATCTCGACCAGCGGGGCGCGGGTCATGCTCAGCCGCCCCAGTTGCCGCTGCGGAAGTCCATGGCAAAGGCCGGCGCCGCCCGCCAGCGGATGTCGCGGCGCTTGGCGGTGAAGGTCGCGTTCTGGTGCAGCACCGTGTAGGCCGGGTCCTCGCGCTCCGCGATCTCCAGCAGCCGGCGGAACACCTGCTTGCGGCGCGGGCGGTCGGTGCTGGTTTCCAGCTCGGTGCACAGCCGGTTCAGCTCGTCGTTGCTGTATTCGCCGACCTGCTGCTGCTGGCCGTTCGGCCCGTGCTGCGCCACCAGCGAGGAGACGGGGTCGTTGAACGGCGCGGAGTTGGACCAGTCGCGCACCGCGCGGCCCGGGCTGCGCTCCAGGATCTGCGTCCAGTTCTCCTTCATCTCGATCTGGACGTTGAGGCCCACCTGGTTCCACATCTCCACCAGCACCTGCGCCGTGGGCGTCTGGTTGGTGTAGTAGTTGTTCAGCAGGCGGTAGGGGATCGGGTCGCCCTTGTAGCCGGCTTCCTTGAGCAGGCGCTTCGCCTCGGCCGGGTCGTATTTCGGCACCGACCAGTCGCTGACGAACATGTCGCCGTAGTAGTCCCACTGCAGGCCCTTGGGCACCACGGTGCGGCCGCTCCACAGGCTGTCCACGATCATCTGGCGGTCGATCGCGTGGGTGAAGGCGCGGCGCACGCGCGCATCGGCCAGCGCCGGGAAGTTCTTGTCGAAGATGCTGAGGCGGTGGTTCAGGATGGTGCCGCCCTGCACCTCGTAGGCCGCGTTGCTTTCGATGCCCGGGATCTGGTCGGGCGGGATGTCGCAGGCGAACTGCACCTCGCCCGAGCGGAGCGCGTTGATGCGGGCCGAGACCTCCGGCACCTCCAGAAAGCGGATGCGCTTGATGGGCGGGCGGCCGCCCCAGTACTCGTCATGCGCGTCCAGCACCAGCATCTGGTCCGGGCGGAACTCCACCACCTTGTAGGGGCCGGTGGTCACCGGCTTGCGCGCCCAGTCGAACCAGGTCGGCGCCTCGGTATAGGCGCGGCGGCTCATGATCTCGCTGCCATAGCGCGCGAGGCGGCCTTCCAGCGTCACGTCCGGCGTCGCGTTGTGGAAACGGACCGTGTACTGGTCCACCACCTCCACCCGCTCCAGCGCCGGCCAGGAGCGGCGCGCCACGGCCGGGATCTCGGCCGGCAGCTCGCGCCCCGCGCGGGTCGGGATGGCGTCGCCGCGCACCGGAATGGTGCGGCCCTGGGCGGTGGCCGGCGTGTCGCCGAACATGCGCGACGAGCCGAAGGAGAAGGCCACGTCCTCGGCCGTCATCTCGTCGCCGTTGTGGAACTTCACGCCGGGGCGCAGCTTCAGCTCGATCACGCTGTCGCTGATGCGCCGCCATTCGGTGGCCAGCAGCGGCACTTCCTTCAGCTCGTCCAGCCAGGCGCGGCCGATCAGGCCTTCCCACAGCGAGGAAAAGAAGATCCGCTCGCCTACGTTGGACTGCTCGCGCAGCACTTCCAGCGTGTTGGAGTTGCTGATCTTCTGCACGGCGATGCTGATGGTCGGCCGGTTGTCGGCTTGCGCGATGGCGAAGCGCGGCAGCAGGGCGGCGCCGGCGCCCGCGCCCAGCAGGGCGCGGCGGGACAGGTTGATCATGGCTGGCGTTCCTCGAGCCCCTGGGGCGTGGAGCGGAAATGGGTCAGCGTGCGCTCGGCATGCTTCATGCGGTGCGACAGCGCGCGCTGCGCGCAGGCGGCGACGACGGCGGCATGCGCGGGATCATCGGCCAGGTTGCGGAGCTGCGCCGGGTCCTGCTCCAGGTCGAACAGCAGCGGCGGCAGCGCCGCGAAGTGCACGTACTTCCATTTCGCGTCCTGCACGACGCAAAGCGAGCTGTCGTCCATGTGCAGGCCCAGCGCACCCTCGGGCTTGGAGTAATGCACGTCGCGGAAGTCGTATTCGTAGAACAGGTGGTCGCGCCAATCCTCCGGCACGCCGTCGCGCACCACCGGCAGGACGGAGCGGCCGTCCGCGGCGCGTGGGATGCTGCCGCCCAGCCAGTCCAGGATGGTCGGCAGCACGTCCACGCTTTCGGTGAAGCAGTCCTCGATGCGCCCGGCGGCGGCCGGGGCGTCGGGGTCCTTGACCACCAGCGGGATGCGGAAGCTCTCGTCGTGATAACCGATCTTGCCCAGCAGGTAGTGGTCGCCCAGCTGCTCGCCGTGGTCGCTGGTGAAGATCACCAGCGTGTCCTTCCACTGGTCCGTGGCATCGAGATGCGCGAAGACCTCGCCCAGCGCGTCGTCGACCTCGGAGATCATGCCGGCATAGGTCGCGCGCATCTGCGCGATGGTCGCGGGGTCGAGTTCCGAGGCCGCGCCGCCGGCGCCGTGGAAGAACGAACCCTGGCTGATGCCGTTCAGGTAGAAGCCGTGCAGCGGGTGCTGCGCCGCCTCCTCCTGCCAGCTGCGGCCACGGACCACGGCGGGCATGTCCTCCGGCCGGTACATGCTGTTGTAGGGCGCGGAGGCGATAAAGGGCGGATGCGGGCGGTAGTAGCCGAGATGCAGGAACCAGGGCTTCTCGCCCTTGCCCTTCAGGTAGGTCAGCGCACGCTCGGTGAAATAGGCGGTGTCCGACAGATGCGCCGGGATGCGGCTGGGGCGGTCGGTGGCGCCGGGTACGGCGTCCTCGCCTTCCGGCAGCCAGATGTCCTCGCGCTTCTCGGGCAGCGCGAAGCCCTTCTGCGCCAGCCAGCCGAAATAGCCGTCCATGCTGGGCTCAAAGGCGCCGACGCTGCGGAACCCGTCCATCAGGTCGCCCAGCAGCGTGAAGCGGAAGTCCTCCGGCGTCGTTTCGCGCGGGTCGGGCGTGGTGGTGGTGTAGCCGATCAGCGCCGGGTCGTAGCCGATGCCGCGCAGCGCCTTGCCAAGGTTCATGTGGCGCGCGTCCAGCGGCACGGTGTTCTGCACCGCCCGGTGGTTCATCAGGTACAGCCCGGTCAGCAGGCTGGCGCGCGCCGGGCCGCAGGGCACCGCGGTGGTCACGTGGTTGCGGAAGGTCACGCCTTCCCGGCACAGCCGGTCCAGGTTGGGCGTCTTCAGGAAGCCCGCGCCGAGGACCGGCACGAAGTCCGCCCGCCACTGGTCCACCACGATCAGAAGTACGTTGCGCCGTTGCGTCACGCCCGAGCGTCCCCCGCTTGCGATGCGCGGCACTTAGCCCCGTGGCACGACAGCCCGATGACGCGACGATGACAGCTTGAAGACGCCCGGCTTAGTCCAGCGGCGGCAGCCGTTGCAGGATCGCGTCCCGCTGGTCCTCCAGGAAGGGGGGCAGTTGCAGCGCCTGACCCAGCGCCGCCAACGGCTCGTCGACCGTGAAGCCGGGCGTGTCGGTGGCGACCTCGAACAGCACGTTGCCCGGCTCGCGGAAGTAGATGGAGCGGAAATAAGCGCGGTCCCGCTGCGGGCTGGCCTGGATGCCGTGCCATTCCGCGAGCCGCGCCGCCACGGCGGCCTGCCCCGTGTCGTCCAGCGCGCGAAACGCCAGGTGATGCACGGAGCCACGGCCGAGCCGCCCCGCCCTCGCCTGCCCGGACACCTCGATGTCCACCACCTGGCTGTCCCGCGCGCCCACCGCCCGCATGCGCACGGTGTCGCCCTCGCGGCCCAGCGTGGCGAAGCCCAGCACGTCGGACAGGATGGCGGCGGTGGGCGCGGCATCGGCCAGCAGCAGCGAAACCCCGTGCAGCCCGCGCAGGGCAAAGGCGGGCGGGATGCCCTCCGCCTGCCAAGCGGGCTCCCGCTCCACGCCGGGGCACGGCACCACCGCCAGGCGCAGCCCGTCCGGGTCGCGCAGCCGCAGCACCGTTTCGCCGAAGCGGGTGTGCTCCACCGCGCCATGCGGGGCCAGCCGGCTCTGCCAGAAGCCCATGGCCGCCGGCGGCGCGCGCAGCGCGATCTCCTGCACCTCGCCGGTGCCCAGTTGCCCGGGCGCCGCGTGTTCCCACGGAAAGAAGGTGATCACCGAGCCGGGGCTGGCTTCGGCGTCGCCGTAATACAGATGAAAGGCGCCGGGATCGTCGAAGTTGACCGTGCGCTTGATCAGCCGCAGCCCCAGCACCCCGGCATAAAAGGCGCGGTTGCCGCGCGCCTTGCCGGCGATGGCGGTGACGTGGTGGATACCGATTCCAGCCATTCAGCGACCCTCCCCCCGCCAGCAAAGCCGCAAAAACCTGCGGCAGGCCAGGGAAAAGCACGTTTCCGCGCCCCGGCGCTGACGCGGCGCGCCGGACCCGCTATCACCGCTGCGCGACATCGATCCGGGGGGACCGACCATGCGGCTGCGCCTTCTGCTGCCCTTGCTGCTGCCAACCGTGCTGGCGGCCTGCGGCCCGCCGCCGCTGCCGACGGTCGCCTGGGACGGCCGGCGCGGCTACGACGGCCTGGGCGACTACGGCTACAGCCCCGCCGTGTCGCGCGCCGAGGCCACCGCCTACCGGGCCGAGGCCGCCGTCACCTACCCCGTGCCCGGCCCGCCGGGCGACCCCTGGGGCCCCTATATCCGCGAGGCGGCGCAGCGCGTCGGCTTTCCGGAAAACTGGGTGCGCGCGGTGATGCAGCAGGAATCCGGCGGCCGGCTGGTGCTGGCGGACGGCTCGCTGATCACCTCCCCCGCCGGGGCCATGGGGCTGATGCAGATCATGCCCGCCACCTGGGACCGGCTGCGCCCGGGCCTCGGCCTCGGCAACGACCCCTACGAGCCGCGCGACAACATCCTGGCCGGCACCGCCTACCTGAAGCAGATGTTCGACCGCTTCGGCTCGCCAAATTTCCTGGCCGCCTACAACGCCGGGCCGGACCGCGTGGCGCTGTACCTGTCCGGCGCCAAGATCCTGCCCGACGAGACGGAAAACTACGTGGCGCGCATCTCGCCCAACCTCGGCCCCTGGGGCGGCGGCGGCGGGGCCACCTTCGCGGCGGCGCCCGATCCCTCGGACCGGGCGTTCGAGGGCGGCGGGCTGGTGTCCGCCCAGGCCCCCACGGGCACGCTGGCGGGCTGGTCGGCCTACTGACCGCCGCCGCCGGCCGGCGGCATGCGCGCCTCGATCGCCGCCAGGGCATCCTGCCAGCTGTCCGGCACCCGGCCGCCGAAATGCTCCTTCAACGCCAGGGCCTCCACCCATTGCAGCCGGGCCTCGGTGGCGCGCGTCATCATCGGCTCGATGCCCACGTCGGCCAGTGCCTCGGCCGCCATGCCGGCTTCCTCGGCGCGGCGCTTGGCATGGATCACGCCGGTGGTCAGCAGCCCCGCCGCCAGCTCGGGAAACGGCCGCGCCAGGGTCTTGGAGGCCGAGGCCAGCACGGCATCGTCCAGCCCGTAGCGGCGGGCGCCCAGCAGCATCTCGTCCAGCAGCGCCTCGATGCCCTTGATCAGCACGGAACGCAGGATCTTGATGGCCGAGGCGGTGCCGAGCTCCGGCCCCACGGGATCGATCTTCATGCCCCAGGGCACCAGCGCGTCCCGCACCGCTTCCGCCGCCGGGCCGCTGGCCAGGATGGGCAATGCCAGCCCGTCCTTCGGCGTGCCGACGATGGAGCCGTCCGCCACCAGCGCGCCGCTGCCGGCCAGCGCCGCCGCCACGGCCTGCTTCACCTTGGGCGTGGCGGAAGCGATGTCGATGAACAGGTGCCGCGCGGTGAGATGCGGCGCGATGGCCTCGGCGCTGGAAACAGAGGCCGATCCGGGCGTCACCCCCACCAGGATGTCGCAACGCTCCGCCAGCTCGGCCGGCGAGCGCAGCAGCGCCACCCCCGCCGCCCCGGCGCGGCCCTGGATCAGCGCAGCGTAAGGGCCGTCAAAGGCGCCGTTGTCGAAGCTGGCCACCTCCGCCAGCCCCGCGCCGCGCAGCTCGGCGCCCAGGGTGCTGCCGATCTCGCCATAGCCGATGAAGCCGAGTTTCACTTGTTGCATCAGGTCCGCCGTACGTTCCAGAATTTCACGAAGCCATCGAGCACGCCGTCGATGCCGCGGCGCCAGGCCATGGGCTGGAAGATCTGCCCGGTGGGCAGGAAGGTGGCATCCTCCCACGCCTGCTGCTGCATCTGCACCGCCAGCGCCTTTTGCTGCGCGGGGTCGCGCTCCTCCATCCAAGCGTCGCGCAATTGCTCGGCGCGCGGGCTGGTGGGCCAGCCGTACCAGCCCTGCAGCCCATTGGCACGCGCCACGCTGGTCACCGCCGGGTCCAGGATGTTGAGGCCGGACACCATGGAAGGGAACACGCTCCAGCCGCCCTTCTCCACCGGCTCGCGCGAGTTGCGGCGCTGGAACAGCGTGCCCGTGTCCATGGCCTGCACATCGACGTTCAGGCCGATGCGCTGGAACAGGTCGATGCCGAGCTGCCCCAACGGTGCGCTGACGGGATGGTCCATCGGCAGCAGGAACGCCACCTTCTCGCCCTTGTAGCCGCTGGCCACGACCGCCGCCTTGGCGCGCGCGATGTCGGTCTTGCCGAACAACTTGTCGAAGCCTGCGTCGTTGGCCATGGGCGTGCCGGGGCAGAACATGCCGAGCTTGACGTGCCACGTCTCGGGGTCGCTGCTGTAGGACTGCATGAACTCCGACTGGTCCACCGCCCCCAGCACCGCGCGCCGCAGCGCCACGTTGTCGAACGGCGGCTGGATGCAGTTGAAGCGCAGGATGGGCGTCAGCCCCTGCCGGTCCTTGACCTCCACCCGCAGGTTGCGGTCGCGCTTCAACAGGGACACGAGGTCGGGCGACGGCGTTTCCCACCAGTCCACCTCGCCCGCCCGCAGCGCGGATGCGGCGGCGGAGACATCCGGCATGGTGGTCCATTCCACGCGCTCGAAATGCGCCACCTTGGGGCCGGCGGTGCCACCCACCGTGCCATCGGCGCGCGGCACGTAGCCTTCGAACCGCGCATAGGCCGCGCGGGCCCCGGCGAGCTGCTGGTCCGGCAGCCACCGGAACGGGCCGGAGCCCACGATCTCCGTCACCTGCTTGGACGGGTCCGTGCTGGCCAGCCGTTCCGGCATGATGGCGCACATGCTGGGCGAGGCCTTGGCCAGCGCCGCCGGCAACAGCGGGAACGGCTTCTTCAGGCGAAAGCGGATGGTCTTGTCGTCCGGCGCATCCATCTCGTCGGTCGCGGCGGTGAGCGCCTGGCCAAAGGAATCCCGCGCGGCCCAGCGGCGGATGCTGGCCACGCAGTCCCTGGCCGTCACGGCGCTGCCGTCGTGGAACTTCAGCCCGTCGCGCAGCGTCAGCTTCCACAGCTTGCCGTCGTCCTCCACCACATGGCCCTGCACCATCTGCGGCTGCGGCTGGAAATCGGCGTCCAGGCCGTACAGCGTATCGAACACCAGGAAGGCATGGTTGCGCGTGGGCGTCGCGGTGGTGGCCACGGGGTCGAGCAGCGACAGGTCCACAAAGGGCACGAAGCGCAGCGTTGCGGCGTTCTGCGCGCGGGCCAGCCGCGGCATGGCCAGCGGCGCAATGGCGGCGAGGGAAACCCCGCCCAGGAAATGACGGCGCAGCATAGGACTCTCCTCCAGGGGCGCCCTCTGGCGGGGCTTGGCGTTGGTGCCATCCGACCCTGCGCAGGCGCTCCCCGGGTGTCAAGCGGCAGCCCGTTTGGCGTGCCCCCGCCGGGGCGGTAAGCTGGTGCCGGACCGGGAGACGCGTTGCGGATGTTGTGTGCCGATATCGGCGGATCGTTCCTGAAATTCGGCATCCTGCAAGCGGACGGCACGCTCCGTCCGGCCGGCCGGGTGCCGACCCCGGCCCGTGACCGGGACGCCTTCGTGCTCGCGCTGCGCCGCTTCGCGGACGACGCCCCCGGGGTGCCGCTGGCGCTGTCCCTGGCCGGCACGGTGGACCCGGACAGCGGCACCGCGCAATGCGCCAACATCCCCTGCCTGAACGGCCGCCCGCTGGCGGCGCAGCTCGCGGCGGCGCTGAACCGGCCTGTGCGCATCGACAACGATGCCGACTGCTTCGCCTTCGCGGAGGCCACGCGCGGCGCCGGCCAGGGGCACCGCGTGGTGTTCGGCATCATCCTCGGCAGCGGGGTCGGCGGCGGTCTGGTGGCGGACGGGCGGCTGGTGCGCGGCGCGGGCGGCGTGGGCGGCGAATGGGGGCATGGGCCCGTCGCCATGTCGCAGCTGGCCGACGGCACCGCGGTGCCGCGCTTCCCCTGCGGCTGTGGCCAGCGGGGCTGCGCCGACAGCTTCGGCAGCGCGCGCGGGCTGGAGCGGCTGCACGCCGCGCTGGGCGGCGCCGCGCTGAGCAGTCCCGCCATCGTGCAGGGCTGGCGCGATGGCGACGCGGCGGCCGGGCGCAGCGTGGCCGCCTGGGTGGAAATGCTGAGCGGGCCGCTGGCCATGGCGGTGAACCTGTGTGGCGCTTCCGTGGTGCCGGTGGGCGGCGGGCTGAGCAACGCGCCGGACCTGATCGCGGCGCTGGACGCGGCGGTGCGCGCGCGCATCCTGCGCCGCACCGCCGAACCGCTGCTGCGCCCTTCCTCCTTTCCCGACACCGCCGGCCTGCTGGGCGCGGCGATGCTGGCGGCCCACGCGGCATGATGCGCGCGCTGCTCGGCGCCGCCATCTTCGATGGCCACGCCACGCATCACGGCCACGCGCTGCTGCTGGAGGGCGGCCGCGTGGCGGCGCTGCTGCCGGAAGCGGCGCTGCCCGCAGGCGCCGAGGTTTCGCGGCTGGAAGGCGGCCTGCTGGCACCGGGCTTCGTGGACCTGCAGGTCAATGGCGGCGGCGGCGTGCTGTTCAACGAAACGCCGACGCCGGATGGCATCGCCACCATCGTCGCGGCGCACGCCGAGCAGGGCACAACCGCCCTGCTGCCCACGCTGATCACGGATACGCCGGACCTCACGCGCCGCGCCATCGCGGCGGTGCGGGCCTGCGCCCTGCCCGGCTGCCTGGGCCTGCACCTGGAAGGCCCGCACCTCGACCCCCGCCGCAAGGGCGCGCACGACCCGGCGCTGATCCGTCCCATGGGGGCGGCGGACCTCGCGGCGCTGTGCGGCACCGGCCTGCCGCGCCTGCTGGTGACCGTGGCGCCGGAAGCCGCGACGCCCGCGCAGATCACCGCCCTGGCCGCCGCCGGCGTGCTGGTGTCGCTCGGCCACAGCGACGCCGGGCGCGAGACGGTGCTGGCCGCCGAGGCCGCCGGCGCGCGCCTCGTCACCCACCTGTTCAACGCCATGAGCCCGCTGGGCAGCCGCGAGCCCGGCATGGTCGGCACCGCGCTGGAACGGCCGGGGCTGCATTGCGGCATCATCGCCGACGGCTTTCACGTGCACCCCGCCATGCTGGCCCTGGCCGCGCGGCTGAAGGGCGACGGGCTGTTCCTGGTCAGCGACGCCATGCCCACCCTGGGCGTGGCGGGCGATCATTTCACGCTTGGCGGCCGCGCCGTGACGCGGCGCGGCGGGCGGCTGACGCTGGCGGATGGCACGCTGGCCGGCGCCGACCTGTCGCTGGCCGGGGCCGTGCGGGTGATGGTGCGGCAGGCCGGGCTGCCGCTGGAACAGGCGCTGCGCATGGCCAGCCTGTTGCCCGCCCGGCTGCTGGGGCTGGAAAGCCACGGCCACCTCCGCCCCGGCGCGCGCGCCGACATCGTGTTGCTGGACGATGCCCTGGCGGTGCGCGGGGTCTGGACAGGCGGCGCGGCGGTCAGTCCAGCCGCAGGATAAGCCCTTCCGCCGCGCGCAGCGGCAGCGGCCCGGCGGCCACGCGGTCCGGTGCGTCCGGCAACGTGGACAGGAGCACCCGGCCCGCCGCCACGGACACGCTTTGCGCCTCGCCCATGTTCAGCAGCACCTGCACCCGCTCCGCGCCGCTGGTCCGGCGAAAGGCCAGCACGTCGCCATGCACCTCCACCGCCTCGATCGCACCGCCGAACAGGGCGGCATTGCCTTGCCGCAGCGCGATCAGGCTCTGGTGCAACGCCAGCATGCCGGACGGGTCGTTGTGCTGCGCGGCGACGGAAGGCCCGCCCTGCCCCATCGGCAGCCAGGGCTTCGCCTGGGAAAAGCCGCGCCCCGGCGTCTCGTCCCAGCGCATGGGCGTGCGCTGCGGGTCGCGGCCCATGCCGATGCCGGGCTGGTTCTTTTCGGCCGGGTCCTGCACCAGCTCGGGCGGAATGGGCACGTCCGTCATGCCGATCTCGTCGCCATAGTACAGCGTGGGCGTGCCGCGCAGCGTCAGCAGCAGCATGGCCGCCACGCGCGCCTGCGCGGCGCCGACGCGGGACGCGATGCGCGGCTGGTCGTGGTTGCCCAGCACCCAGTTGGGCCAGGCGCCGGCCGGCAGCGCGGCCTCGTAGTCGCGGATGATGCGCGCCACCTCGCTGGCGGTCCAGGGCGCGCGGATGAGCTGGAAGTTGAACGGCAGGTGCGCGCCGCCGCCGTCGCGCCCGTAATAGGTGACCAGCTTTTCCACCGGGAGATAGATCTCGCCGATCAACAGCCGGTCGCCGTAGCCGTCCACCACGCGGCGCATCTCCGCGATGATGTCGTGCACCTCCGGCAGGTCGCCGGTGTAGAGGTCCAGCAGCCGGTCGTGCGAGGACATGCCGGGGCGCCAGCCCGGGTTCTCCGGATTGTCTCGGAAGCGGTCATCCTTGATCATCAGCCAGATCACGTCCACCCGGAAGCCGTCCACCCCGCGGTCCAGCCAGAAGCGCAGGACATCCAGCATGGCGCTGCGGAGTTCGGGATTACGCCAGTTGAGGTCCGGCTGCTCCTTGAGAAAGGAATGCAGGTAATACTGGCCGCTCGCCTCGTCCCATTCCCAGGCACTGCCGCCGAAGTGGCTCAGCCAGTTGTTGGGCACGCCGCCGCCCGGCGCCGGGTCGCGCCAGATGTACCAGTCCCGCTTGGCGCTGTGGCGCCCCGAGCAGCTGTCCAGGAACCAGGGGTGCCGGTCGGAGCTGTGGTTGGGCACGAAGTCCAGGATCAGCTTCAGCCCGCGCGCATGCGCGTGCTGCAACAGGTGGTCGAAGTCATCCAGCGTGCCGAACAGCGGGTCGATGCCGCGGTAGTCGGAAACGTCGTAGCCGAAATCCGCCATGGGCGAGGGCTGGATCGGCGACAGCCACAAGGCCTGCACGCCCAGCGCCGACAGATGGTCCAGCCGGGCGGCGATGCCCCGCAGGTCGCCCACCCCATCGCCGTTGCTGTCCTGGAAGGAGCGTGGATAGACCTGGTAGACGATGCCCCGCTGCCACCATGCCAGACTTTCCATGCACCCCATCCCTCCTGTCATGACGCTGCAGCAACGCGGCGGCGGCCCGCCGGTTGGCCGCTACGGCAGGAGCCAGCGCAGCGCCCGGCGCAGGGCACCGGTGGCGTTCCGCTCGAACCACTGCCCATGCGCGAAGACCACGCGGTCCGGGCGCAGCGACACCAGGTGCCGCGCGGCGCGTGACGCCTCGCCCCGCCGCAGCTTCACCACCGCGCGCAGATAGGGCGGCGGCATGCCGTCGGTCATGCCGAAGGCGCGCAGCACGGGCCGCAGCAGGGCCGGCACCTTGCGGGCTTCCAGGTTCATCACGAGGTCGGTCAGCAACAGGGTGCGGCTGGGGTGATGGAACAGCGCGCATTCGTGAAAGCCCAGGCCGCCCGGCACCATCACCAGCTCCACCGTGCCGCCCCAGGCGGCCGGCTCCGTGCCGCCCAGCTCCCCATCCAGGCGGAGGCCGGCATCGCGCACCTGCTTGCGGCCGCGCAGCCCCGGCGCCGCCCAGGTGGTCGCGTCCGGGCAGGCCGCCTGCCAGTCCTTCAGGAACACCCAGTGCGCCAGGTTGGGCGCCACCAGATGGCGCACCGGCCCGATGGCCTCCAGCGCGCGCTTCAGCGCGATGCTGTAGCGGGTGGGCGAATGCAGCAGCAGCCCGCCATCGGGCAGTCGCAGCACCGTCATGCGCACCGGCAGCACGGAGCCCATGGCGCCGGACATCTGGCTGTCCACGATGAACACGTCCTGCGCCACCGGCTTGGGCACGTCCAGCGGCGGGTAGCTGGCGCGGGTGGCCCAGCGCGCCTCCGGGTCCAGCAGGCGCCCCACGGCGCCGAAGCCCGTGCCCGGCCCGCCGCGCGGACGGCTGGAGCTGGCGGACACCACCGCGAGCTCCAGCAGCCCGGCTGCCACCAGCCCGGCACGGGCGGCGGTGGATTGCCGCCGCATCAGCACCCCGGCGCCGATCAGCGCCGCGCCGCCCAGCGTGTCCAGCGCCAGGTGCTGCGGCATGCTGATCACGGGCCTGGCCCCGCCCTCGTAGTCCGTGGCCACGGCGTAGCCAGCATGCAAGGCGCCGGCGGCGCCCAGCAGCCCGCGGATTCGCCCGGGCACGGCGGGACAGGCGGCAAGCCCGCCCAACGTCAGCGCCACCGCGTAGTCGATCATGCCGTGCAGACGGGTCGAGATCAGCATCGCATGCCCTTTGCAATCTGGTTGCAGGGGCAACGTGGCGCGGCGGCGATGGATGCCGCCGCGCCAAACAGATCCTTCAATGCCGAGCCCACAGGACTCGGCGCCGCGATGCGTCCGTGACGCGCGGTGGCCGGCGCCGACAGCAAATGACCGGACCATGACACCCAGCATCGCGACGCCGCTGCGACTCAAAATCCCGTGATCCGGCGGGAAGCATCCGGATTCAGGACTAGCCATGCTCCGATCCATGCATAGCCTGTGAAGAACAATTGCAAGGTCAGTACGATGTCTGAAGCGAAGCGCGGTTGGACCCCGGATTGGGTGCAGCAGTTCAAGATGTTCATCACCCGTGGCAACGTCATCGACCTTGCCGTGGGCATCATCATCGGCGCCGCCTTCACCGCGATCGTGTCGTCGCTGGTGGAGGACATCTTCAACCCCATCATCGGCCTGCTGATCGGCGGCGTGGATTTCTCCAACATCTTCGTGGTGGTGAAGGGCGAGCGGCTCGCGACCTTCGAGGCCACCCGCGCTTCCGGCGCCGTCGCCCTGGGAATCGGGTTGTTCATCAACGCCTGCATCAAGTTCCTGATCGTCGCCTTCGCGGTGTTCTGGGTGGTGCGGGCCTTGACGCGGGTCAACCTGCGGGCAGATGCCGAGAAGGCCAAGACGGTGATGCCGACGGCCTCGGAAGTGTTGCTGGCGGAAATCCGGGACGAACTTCGCCGCCGGCCGGTCTGAGGCCTGCCCGATGCGCAAGGCATGGGCGCTTCTGGCGTTGCTGGGCTGGCTGTGCGGGCTGGCGCCGGCCATCGCCCAGGTGTCCCTGCCAGCCGACCTGACCCAGCGTGAACTGGTGATCGGCACGCGGGTCGCGCCGCCCTTCTCCATGAAAAACGCCGAAGGAGCCTGGGAAGGCATCAGCATCGACCTGTGGCGCCACCTGGCCGAGCGGCTGGGCGTGCGCTACCGCTTCGAGGAACGCGACACGGTTCAGGCGCTGCTGGACGCCGTGACCACCGGGCAGGTGGACGCGGCCGCGGCGGCGCTGACCGTCACGGCGGCGCGGCGGCAGGTGATGGACTTCACCCAGCCCTTCTTCGCGACCGGGCTGGGCGTCGCGGTCGGCCGCGGCGGGGCGACGGCCTGGCTTCCGGTGCTGCGCACCTTTCTGTCATTCGGCTTTCTGCAAGGCGTGCTCACGCTGCTCGGCATCGCCCTGCTGGTCGGCACGCTGATCTGGCTGTTCGAACGCAAGCACCACGAGGCTTACGGCGGCCCGCCGCTGCGCGGCTTTATCGCCGGCGCCTGGTGGTCGGCCGTCGCCATGACGCAGGCGGGTGCCGCGCAGGACGGCCCGCGCACCTTGCCGGGCCGGATCCTCGCGGTGATCTGGATGGTCGCGTCGGTGGTGACCATCGCCGTGTTCATCGCCGGCATCACCTCGGCCCTGACCACGCAGCGGCTGCAGGGCGTGGTGCGCAACGTCGGCGACCTGCGCTCCATCCGGGTGGGTGCCGTGAGCGGCTCCTCCACCGTGGACTTTCTCAACGCGCAGACCGTGGGCTTTGAAAGCTACGGCTTGCCAGCACAGGGTTTGCGCGCCCTGAAGGCCGGGCGGATCGATGCCTTCGTGTACGACCGCCCGCTGCTGGCCTGGACCATCCAGCAGGACTTCCCGGAACTGGAAGTGCTGCCCATCACGCTGGACAGCCAGAACTACGCCATCGCGCTGCCGCAGGACCACCCGATGCGCGTGGCGCTGGACGTGACCCTGCTGGACACGCTGCGAAGCGAATGGTGGACCCGCACCCGGCTGCGCTACCTGGGCAACGACGCCGCCAACTGAGCCGCCCTGGCCTGCGGCGGCAGGCCTGGCCTTCCGCAACGACCTGTCGCCCATCGGCCGCATCAGCCAAACGGCACGGCTGCGACCGCCCGGCGGAGTGGAACCCCCCTCCCGCCGGGCGGCGGTGGCCTGCCGTTCCCCCAACAGGCCACGGCGAGCGACGCTACCCATGAAGCGCCGCACCAGCCGAGGCTAGGCCCCGTCCACCGTGCCGGTCTCATCACAAGCTGCGTGTGTGCGTCGATTCCACCCATGGTGGAATTCTGGCCTCCGCCGGCCGTGGCATTGACCGGGCCCGGGAGATCACCCAAACCTGTCGGCCTCGGCGCGGTCAGGCCACGCCGGGCGGCGTGGCGCGGTGGAAGGTTGGTTCCGGGTGGCGGGGATGCTTCGCCGGCCCGGGGTCGCATCCCATCGCGCGACCCGGCGGAATGCAGCGGGCGCGCCGCGTGACGGCCTGCGATCAGGCCGCCTTCGCGGCAGGCAGGAAGGCCACGGATGATCAAGGACCTTTGGTACAAGAACGCCATCGTCTACTGCCTGTCGGTCAGCGACTACATGGACGCCAATGGCGACGGCGTCGGCGACTTCGAGGGGCTGACGCGGCGGCTGGACTACATCCAGGGCCTCGGCGCCACCACCATCTGGCTGATGCCTTTCCAGCCCTCCCCGCAGCGGGACAACGGCTACGACATCAGCGACTACTACGGCGTCGACCCGCGCTACGGCACGCTGGGCGACTTCGTGGAATTCACCCACGGCTGCAAGCAGCGCGGCATCCGCGTGATCATCGACCTGGTGGTGAACCACACCTCCGACCAGCACGAATGGTTCCAGGACGCGCGGCGCAGCAAGGACTCCAAGTATCGCGACTGGTACGTCTGGTCCGACCGCAAGCCGCCCAACGCCAACGAGGGCATCGTCTTTCCCGGCGTGCAGAAAAGCACCTGGACGCGTGATGCGCTGGCCAAGCAGTACTATTTCCACCGCTTCTACGAGTTCCAGCCCGATCTCAACACCGCCAACCCGCTGGTGCAGGCCGAGATCCTGAAGATCATGGGCTTCTGGCTGCAGCTCGGCGTGTCCGGCTTCCGCATGGACGCGGTGCCCTTCGTGATCGCCACCAAGGGCGCCAAGGTGCGCAAGCCGAACGAGCAGTTCGCCATGCTGCGGACCTTTCGCGAGTTCCTGCAATGGCGCAAGGGCGATGCCGTGATCCTGGCCGAGGCCAACGTGCTGCCCGACACGGACATGGACTATTTCGGCGCCGACGGCGACCGCATGCACATGATGTTCAACTTCCAAGTCAACCAGAACCTGTTCTACGCCCTGGCCAGCAGCGACACCCGCCCGCTCAGCAAGGCCTTGAAGGCCACCAAGCCGCGCCCGGCCACCGGGCAATGGGGCCTGTTCCTGCGCAACCACGACGAGCTGGACCTGGGGCGGCTGACGGTCAAGCAGCGGCAGGCGGTGTTCGCCGCCTTCGGGCCGGACAAGAACATGCAGCTCTACGACCGCGGCATCCGCCGCCGCCTGGCGCCCATGCTGCAAGGCGACCGCCGGCGGCTGGAACTGGCTTATTCCCTGATGATGACCCTGCCCGGCACGCCCGTGCTGCGCTACGGCGACGAGATCGGCATGGGCGACGACCTCAGCCTGCCGGAACGCGAATGCGCCCGCACGCCCATGCAATGGTCGGACGAGCCGCATGGCGGCTTCAGCAAGAACCCGCGCCCGCACAAGCCCGTCATCACCGGCGGCGCCTATGGCTTCGAGCACGTCAACGTCGCCCGCCAGCGGCGCGAGCCGGAATCGCTGCTGAACTGGACCGAGCGCGTGATCCGCATGCGCAAGGAAGTGCCCGAGATCGGCTGGGGCGACTTCGAGATCGTCGACACCGGCGCGCCCAGCGTGCTGGCCATGCGCTACGACTGGCTGGAGAACTCCGCGCTGTTTCTGCACAACTTCGGGCCCGAGGCGCGGGAAGTGGAGATCGACCCCGGCGCGTCCGGCTCGCATGACAGCCTTTTGGTCAATCTGCTGTCCGACGACCACAGCCGCCCGGACAAGAAGGGCCGCCACCACATCCTGCTGGAGCCCTTCGGCTACCGCTGGTTCCGCGTCGGCGGGCTGGACTATCTGCTGCGCCGCACCGAGGTGTAGGCCTGACACGGCCCCCGCCGCGCCCTACCTTGCCGCCGCATCACGGAAAGGCTTTCCCCATGGCGGCACTGGCGCTCGGCATCATCGGCTTCGGCATCATGGGGGAGCGCCTGCTGACCCAGGCGCTGCCGCATCCGGAATTCCGGCTGTCCGGCGTGTGGGACCCCTCGCCCGCCGCCGCGGCACGCCTCGCCGCCGCCGACCCGGCGCAGCGCATGGCGCCCGACGCCGGCAGCGTGATCGAACAGTGCGACGTGCTCTACATTGCCGCGCCGCCGGCCGCGCACCTGCCGCTGGCGCGCCAGGCGCTGGCCGCGGGCCGCGCGGTGTTCCTGGAAAAGCCCCTGGCCACCGACCTGACGGACGCGGAAGCCTTTGTGGCCGAGGCGGAAGCCGCCGGCGCGCGGGCGGCGGTCAACTTCCCCATGGCGTCCTCGCCCGCCGTGGCACAGATCGCCGCCTGGCGGGACGGCATCGGCGCGACCCGGTCGCTGGCGATCGGCACGCATTTCGGCCGCTGGCCGCGCGGCTGGCAGCATGAAGCCGCCGGCTGGCTGGCGCGGCGCGCCGAAGGCGGCTTCACGCGGGAGGTGGTGTCGCACTTCCTGTTCCTGGCCCGCCGCCAGCTCGGCCCGCTGCTGCTGCAATCGGCCGCCGTCACCTATCCGGAAGGCGATGGTGCGGAAACGCGCATCGAGGCGACGCTCACCGCCGGCGGCCTGCCGGTGACGCTGTCCGGCAGCGTCGGAGCCATTGCGGCGGACGAGGAAAACAGCTGGGTGCTGGAAGGCGGGCACGGCGCCATCCGCCTGCGCAACTGGTCGCTGGCCGAGCGCCGCGCCGATGACGGCCGCTGGGCCACCGCGCCGGACGCCGTGCCCAACGACCGCATGCGCCCCATCACGCTGCGCGCGCAGATGGACAAGCTGGCGGCCATGACGCGGGGCGAGCCGCACGGGCTCGCCACGCTGCGCGAGGCGCTGGAGGTGCAGCGCGTGGTGGAAGCGATCCTGGCGGCCTAGCGCCCCCAGCGCAGGACCAGCGGGTCCGCGCGCCGCGCCACCGCCAGCAGCCCGGCGCGGGTGTCCGGGTGCAGGGGGCGCAGGGGCGCGCGGGGGGCGTCACAGCGGATCACGCCACCTTCGCGCATCAGCGCCTTGGCCGCCAACAGGCCGCATTGCCGGTTCTCGTAGTTGATCAGCGGCAGCCAGCGCTGATAGGCGGCGGCCGCCGCTTCCCGGTCCCCCGCCGCCCAGGGGCGCATGATCTGCTGGATTCCGTCGGGAAAGCCGCCGCCGGTCATCGCGCCCGTGGCGCCGGCTTCCAGGTCCGCCATCAGGGTGATGGCCTCCTCGCCGTCCCACGGGCCCTCGATGGCCTCGCCGCCCAGGGCCAGCAGCTCGCGCAGCTTGCCGGCGGCGAAGGGCACCTCGATCTTGAAGTAGCTGACCTGCGCGATCTCGCGCGCCATGCGCGCCAGCAAGGGCGCGGACAGCACGGTGCCGCTGACCGGCGCGTCCTGGATCATGATCGGGATGTCGATCGCGTCCGACACGCCCTGGAAGAACTCGAAGATGCCGGCTTCCGGCAGGCGGATGGTGGCGCCGTGGTAGGGCGGCATCACCATCACCATGGCGGCGCCGGCATCCTGCGCGCGGCGCGACCGTTCGGCGCAGACCTGCGTGCTGAAATGCGTGGTGGTGACGATCACCGGCACCCGGCCGGCCACGTGGTCCAGGATCAGCGGGGTCAGCCGCTCGCGCTCCTCGTCACTCAACACGAACTGCTCGGAGAAGTTGGCCAGGATGCACAGCCCGTCCGAGCCCGCGTCGATCATGAAGTCGACCGCGCGCTTCTGCCCTTCCAGGTCCAGGGCGCCGCGCTCGTCGAAGATGGTCGGCACCACGGGAAAGACGCCCCGGAAGCGCGGGGCGGATTTGCTTTGGCTCATCGGCGTTTCTCCTGGCGCCGCTCCGTTGGGCGCGGCGGCGCTCGGCGGCCAGCTTGCAGGAAGCCCCCGCCGAGGTCCACCACCGCCCGCCGCCGCCGCTACGGCGCCTGCACCAGCGCGTGGCCGGCGCGCGCCACCACCCGGCCGCGCTTGACCACCAGCGCCCGTTCCGGCCGGCTGACGATGGCTTCCGCCAGCGTTTCGCCCGGCACCAGCACCAGGTCGGCGGTGCAGCCCTCCTCCAGCCCGTAGCCCTCGGTGCGCATGGTGGCGGCGCCGCCGGTGGTGCACACCGCCAGCGCCATGCTCAGCTCGTCGTCGCGGCGGAAGTTGTTGCGCAGGCCCACCAGCATGGCGCGCTCCAGCATGTCCGCGGTGCCGTAGGGCTGCCAGGTGTCGCGGATGCCGTCCGAGCCCGCGCAGGTGCGGATGCCCATGGCCAACAGCCTGGCCACCGGCGGCGCCGGGCGGCTGGCCGGGCCGGTGGTCATGATGGCGACATCCAGCGCCGCGATCTCGTCCAGCAGCGCGCCCACCATGGCGGCGTCCGGGTCGCCCAGGCAGAAGGCGTGGCTGACCGTCACCCGCCCCTGCATGCCCAGCGCGCGGATGCGCTCGAAGATCAGCTCCATGCTGAAGGCGCCCAGCAGCCCCAGCTCGTGCAAGTGGATGTCCACCGGCTTGCCGAAGCGCTCCGCCAGCCCGAACACCACGTCCAGGTGCCCCTTGGGGTCGCGGTCGATGCCGCAGGGGTCCAGCCCGCCCACCACGTCGCTGCCCATGCGCATGGCCTCCTCCAGCAGCTCCACCGTGCCGGCATGGGCCAGGATGCCGGATTGCGGAAAGGCGACCACCTCGATGTCCATGCTGTCGGCGAAGCGCGCGCGGGTTTCCATCACCCCCGCGATGCCCGCCACGCCCACCGCCACGTCCACGTCCACATGCGTGCGGATCTGCGTGGTGCCCATGCGCAGCGACTGCACCACCTGCCGCGCCGACTGCCGCGCCGGGTCGATGCCCAGCTCGTGCTTCAGCCGCCGCTCGTTGTCGATCTTGTCGATCAGCCGGGGGCCGGCGCTGTTGGGCACCCAGCCCATGCCCCACAGCGTCTTGTCCAGGTGGGTGTGCGCTTCCACCAGCCCGGGGATCACCAGCGCGCCGCCGCCATCCTCCACCAGCGCGCCCGCTGCCTCCTGCCCCGGGGCGATGCGCGCGATGCGGCCGCCGCGCAGCAGCATGTCCGTGGCGGCGCCGGCCATGGGGCGCACGTTCTTGAGCAACAGGTCCTGGGTCATCGCGGGCGCCTTTGGCAACGGAAGCCGCCAGCTTGCCGCATCATGGGCCAATGGCAACCCGCCCCGCTCGCCCCCCCGGCTCGCCCGACAAGCGCCAACACGGTACACCCCTGGCTTCCGCGACCCCGGCCAAGGCGCTTCCCGCATGATGCACACCGGCTTCGACTTTTCCCGGCTTTCGCCGCGCGACCGCTACAAGATCCTGATCGGCACGGTGGTGCCGCGCCCCATCGCCTGGGTGACCACGGTGGATGCCGAAGGCCGCGTCAACGCCGGGCCCTTCAGCTTCTTCAACTGCCTGTCCGCCGACCCCGCCATCGTGGCGCTGGGGGTGGAGGTCAAGGCGGACGGCGCGCCCAAGGACACGGGGCGCAACATCCGCGCCACCGGGTTCTTCACCGTCAACATCGTGTCGGACGCCCTGGCCGAAGCCATGAACGTCACTGCCGTGCCGTTCGGCGAGGGGGTGGACGAGGTGGCGCTGGCCGGCCTCGCCACCGTGCCGGGCACGGCGATCTCCTGCCCGCGCATCGCGCAGGCGCCGGCCGCGCTGGAATGCCGGCTGCATTCCTTTCTGGAGATCGGCTCGTCGCGCGAGATCATCCTGGGCGAGGTGGTGCACGCCCATATCCGCGCCGACGCGGTGGACGAGCGGCTGCACGTGGACCCGACGGTGCTGGACGCGCTGGGCCGCATGGGCGGCCACGGCTACGCCACCACGCGCGACCGCTTCGACCTGCCCACCATGACGGAAGCCGCCTTCACCGCCGGCACGCCCCCCGGCCGCCGCCCGCACGGCGGCTAGGGCTTTCTGCGGCCTCCGGTCTGGATCGGGCGCCCGGAAGGCGATACGCCTGCCGCGCGAAGCCGCCGCGAGAGGCGGCCCCCAGGCGAGGAAGGACACGGCATGGACGGCGCATCGTTCGACACGCGGCAGAACCTGATCGGCGGCAGCTGGCGCGCCGCCGCCGGGCGCGAAACCATGCCGCTGCTCAACCCCTCGGACGGCCAGCGCCTGGCCGAGATCGCCCGCAGCGGCGCCGAGGACATCGACGCCGCCGTGGCCGCCGCGAAGGAGGCCCGGCGCGGCGCCTGGGGCAAGCTGACCGCCACGGAGCGCGGGCGCCTGCTGTCCACCATGGGCCGGCTGGTGCTGGAGCGCGTCGAGGAGCTGGCGCGGATGGAGGCGCTGGACGTCGGCAAGCCCTTGAAGCAGGCCCGCGCCGATGCCGTGGCGCTGGCCCGCTACCTGGAATTCTATGGCGGCGCCGCCGACAAGGTGCACGGCGACAGCATCCCCTATCTCGACGGCTACACCGTGCTGTCGATCTACGAGCCGGTGGGCGTGACCGGGCACATCGTGCCCTGGAACTACCCGATGCAGATCATCGGCCGTTCCGTCACCGCCTCGCTCGCCATGGGCAACGCCGTGGTGATCAAGCCGGCCGAGGAAGCCTGCCTGACCGCGCTGGCCTATGCCCGCATCGCCGAGGAAGCGGGCTTCCCGGCGGGCGCCATCAACATCGTGTCCGGCACTGGCGAGGAAGCGGGCGCGGCGCTGTCCGCCCACCCCGGCATCAACCACATCTCCTTCACCGGCTCGGTGCTGGTGGGCGGTCTGGTGCAGGCGGCGGCGGCCAGGAACGCCGTGCCCGTCACGCTGGAGCTCGGCGGCAAGTCGCCGCAGGTGGTGTTCGACGACGCCGACCTCGACGCCGCCCTGCCCTTCCTGGTCAATGCCGGCATCCAGAACGCCGGCCAGACCTGCTCCGCCGCGTCACGCATCCTGGTGCAGAAAGGCGTGCATGACCGCGTGCTGAAGGCGATGGCCGAGCGCTACTCGGCGCTGCGCGTCGGCACCGCCATGTCGGACCAGGACATGGGCCCGCTGGTGTCCGGCCGGCAGCTGGAGATCGTGCAGGGCTACATCGACAGCGCGCGGCAGGACGGCCTGACCGTCGCCGCCCAGGGCCGCATCGGCGAGGACGCGCCCTCGGGCGGCTACTACGTGCCCCCCACCCTGGTCAGCGGCGCCCAGGGCTCCAGCCGCCTGGCCCAGGAAGAGATCTTCGGCCCCGTGCAGGTGGTCATCCCCTTCGAGGACGAGGCCGAGGCGCTCAGCATCGCCAACGGCACCGACTACGGGCTGGTGGCCGGCGTCTGGACCGCCGACGGCAGCCGGGCGATGCGCATGGCGCGCGGCATCGAGACCGGGCAGGTGTTCGTCAACAACTACGGCGCGGGCGGCGGCGTGGAGCTGCCCTTCGGCGGCGTCAAGCGCTCCGGCCACGGGCGCGAAAAGGGGTTCGAGGCGCTGTACGGCTTCGCCTCGCTCAAGACCATCGCCATCCGGCACGGTTGAGTTCTGAGGGGGCGCTGCCCCCTCAGGCTCCCCCGGCAGGGGATGGAATCCCCTGCACCCCCTTCTGAAAGAATGGGGGTCCAGGGGCCTCAGGCCCTTGGCGGGGAGGGTTCGGGAGGGGCAGCGCCCCTCCCGAAAGCCACAGCCACAACATCGCACAGGGAAGAGAAACGCATGAGACTGCAAGGCAAGGTCGCGATCGTCACCGGCGGCGGCTCTGGCTTCGGCGAGGGCATCGTCCGCAAGTTCGTGGCCGAGGGTGCCAGGGTTGTGGTCGCGGACCGCGACGCGGCGGCGGCGCAGCGCGTGGCCGAGAGCATCGGCGCCGCCGCCCGCGCCGTGACGGCCGACGTTTCCACCGCCGAGGGTGCCAAGGCCATGCTGGCGGGCGCGATGGACGGCTTCGGGCGGCTGGACGTGCTGGTCAACAACGCCGGCATCGGCCACACCCCGCAGCCGCTGGACACGCTGGACGAGGCCAAGTTCGATGCCATCATGGGCATCAACGTCAAAGCCATCTACTTGGCGGCACGCGAGATGGTGCCGGTGTTCAAAGAGCAGAAGTCGGGTGCGATCCTCAACATCGCCTCCACCGCCGGCGTCAGCCCGCGGCCCAACCTGACGTGGTACAACGCGTCCAAAGGCTGGGTGATCACCGCCACGCGCTCCATGGCGGTGGAGCTCGCCCCCTTCGGCGTGCGGGTCAACGCGCTGAACCCCGTGGCGGGCGAAACGCCGCTGCTGGCCACCTTCATGGGCCAGGACACCGCCGAGATCCGCGCCAAGTTCCTGTCCACCATCCCGCTCGGCCGCTTCTCGACGCCCGAGGACATGGGCAACGCCGCCTGCTTCCTGTGCTCGGACGAAGCCTCCATGATTACCGGCGTCGCCATGGAAGTGGACGGCGGCCGCTGCATCTGAGCTGACGGACGGCCGGGGCCACCCGTACCCCCGGCCGATCGTTTGTTGCGCCGCTCCTTAAATGCGCGACAGGAACCATCGACCGGCGTCCCATTCTGTTGCACAACCTCTCGCAAGCCGGACCAAACCGGTCGATACACTGCGGAGGATGCGCGACATGGTCGCAGCGACAGGCGGAGCGGCCGCCCCCACCCAACCGGTCAGCGAGATCGAGCGCAGCACCATGCGCAAGGTCATGTGGCGGCTGCTGCCGTTCCTGATCGTCTGCTACTTCATCTCCTACCTCGACCGCGTGAACGTGGGCTTCGCGGGGCCGGCCATGCGCGCCGACCTCGGGCTGTCCGCCACCGCCTTCGGCACCGCCGCCGGCATCTTCTTTCTCGCCTATTTCGTGTTCGAGGTGCCGAGCAACCTGGCGCTGAACCGCTTCGGCGCGCGCGTCTGGATCGCCCGCATCATGATCACCTGGGGCCTGCTGTCCGGCGCCCAGGCCTTCGTGGTGGGGGAAACCAGCTTCAACGTCGTGCGCGTGCTGCTGGGCGCGGCGGAAGCCGGCTTCTTTCCCGGCGTCATCTTCTACCTGACGCTGTGGTTCCCCGCCGCCTATCGCGGCCGCGTGGTGGGCTGGTTCATGTTCGCCATCCCCTTCTCCTCCGCGCTCGGCTCGCCGGTGTCGGGCTACCTGCTGAACATGGACGGCATCTGGGGCCTGCACGGCTGGCAATGGATGTTCATCGTCGAGGCGATCCCCGCGCTGCTGATGACCGGCGGCGTGCTGTGGTACCTGACCGACCGCCCGGCCGAGGCGAACTGGCTGACGGCGGAGGAAAAGTCCTGGCTGTCCACCACGCTGGAGCGCGAGCACCGCGAGCGCGAGGCAGTCGTCAGCTTCAAGTGGTGGCAGACGCTGCTGAACCCGCGCGTCATCGGCTACGGGCTGGTGTATCTCGGCCTCGTTTCGCCGCTCTACACGCTGGGCTTCTTCCAGCCGCAGATCATCAAGGCGCTGGGCAACGTGTCCAACGTGCAGCTCGGCTTCCTGAACGCCTTTCCCTACGCGGTCGGCGCCGTGACCATGGTGCTGTGGGGCATCTTCTCGGACAAGGTGCGGGAGCGGAAGTGGACCACCATCTTCGCCGCCGCCTGCGCCACCGCGGGGCTGCTGATCGCGGCCAGCAACGACGGGCTGGTGGCCAAGCTGCTGGGCCTCGCGCTCGCCTCCTACGGCATCTTCGCGGCGCTGCCGATCTTCTGGTCGCTGCCCACCGCCATGCTCAGCGGCGTGGCGGCGGCGGCCGGCATCGCCTGGATCAACTCGGTGGGCAACCTCGGCGGCTATTTCGGGCCGCAGGTCTTCGGCATCATCAAGGACCGCACGGGCGGCGACTACTACGGCCTGCTGTTCATGGCGGCGCTGCCCATCATGTCCATCCTGCTGGTGCTGCTGCTGGACCGCAAGCCGGCGGCCAACCCCGTCACCGCCCCCGCCGAATGACCGGCAGGCGGGAAGGCACGCCGCCTTCCCGCCGCCGCCCCTGACGGGAAAAATGCGACGGGACCCGGGGAAGGAGGCGTGCTTCCCCGGGCTCCCTCACCCTTCCGCCGTGGTCCGAGCCAGCCAGTCCACCACCGCGTGCATCGGCTCGCCGTCGCCGCCCGCGCGCCGCGCCTCGGTGAACACCGCGCGCTGCCGGTCGGCGCTGGAGCCTTCCGCCAGGATGCGCGGCACGCCGGCCAGCGCGGCCTCGCAGTCCAGCGCGGCCGCGTCCTCCGCCACCAGCGCCAGCACCGCCCCGACATGCTCGGCGAAGGGCCGCGCCACGCCGGCCTCGGCATCGATCAGCTCGGCGCGGATGCCGTCGCGCTGCGCCCGCCACAGGTTTTCCGCCGCCAGGGCGCGGTCGGCGCCGGTCAGGCCGCGGTGCAGATCCGGCCGCCGGTCCGCCAGCCGCACCAGGCAGCGGTACAAGGCGGCAATGGCGATGGTGTCGTCCACCCGCGTGCAGGCATCGGCCACGCGCAGCTCCAGCGTCGGGTACTTCACCGAAGGGCGCAGCGTCCACCACAGGAAGCTGGCATTCTCGATCGCACCCGCGCGCGTCATCACATCGACAAAGCGCGCATAATCCGCCTCATCCGCGAACAGCTCCGGCAGGCCGGTGCGCGGCATCTCGCCGAACACGGACAGGCGGTAGGCCGACAGTCCCGTCGCCCGCCCCTGCCAGAAGGGCGAGGACGAGGACAGCGCCAGCAGCAGCGGCATGAAGGGCAGGAGGCGGTTCATCAGGTCCACCCGCGCCTCCGGGCGCGGCACCTCGACATGCACGTGCATGCCGCAAACGACGTTGCGCCGGCCCAGCATCCGCAGGTCGCGCATCAACCCCTCGTAGCGCTCCTTCTCCGTGTTGGTCTGCTCCGTCCATTGCGCCAGCGGGTGCGTGCCGGCGGCCAGCACCAGCACGCCGTGCTCCCGCCCCACCCCGGCCAGCCCGCCGCGCAGCCCCGCCAGCACCCCGCGCGCCTCGGCGAAGTCCGTGGCGGGGGCGGAGGCGACCTCGACCTGGCTTTTCAGCAGCTCGCGCTCCACCCCAGGCAGCCGCGCGCGGGCGGCGGCGTGGAAGGCCTCGACGCCGTGGCCGGGGGTGCCGCGGGTGGCGGCATCGGCCAGAAAGTATTCTTCCTCGATTCCAAAACGAAAGCGGGTGTCGGTGGGCATGCGGGCGTGGCTCCTGTGTGGGGCCAGCAGACAGGCGGGCGGGCGGATTGTCCAGGCGCCACGCCGCGCGATAGGCTTTCCCCGCACAACCAGGGAAGCGCTGCCATGGACCTCAGGCTGGCGAACAAGACCGCGCTGATCACCGGCGGCTCCAAGGGCATCGGCCTCGCCTGCGCGGTGCTGCTGCGTCAGGAAGGCGCGCGGGTGGCCATCTGCTCGCGCAGCCAGGCCAACCTGGACGCCGCCCGCGCCACGCTGGGCGGCGATGCCGTCTGCATCGCCGCCGACCTGACGGACCCGGACGCCGCCCTGCGCGCGGTGGACGAGGCGCAGGCCGCGCTCGGCCCCATCGACATCCTGGTGAACTCGGCGGGGGCCGCCAAGCGCACCGTGCCGGCCGAGCTGAACCCCGCCGCCTGGCGCGCGGCGATGGATGCCAAGTATTTCTCCTACATCCACATGATCGACCCGCTGATCAAGCGCATGGCGGCGCGCCGCGCGGGCGTGGTGGTCAATGTCATCGGCAATGGCGGCAAGGTCGCCTCGCCCACGCACATCGCGGGCGGGGCGGCCAACGCGGCGCTGATGCTGGCCACCGCCGGGCTGGGCGCCGCCTATGCGCCGCAGGGCGTGCGGGTGGTGGGGCTGAACCCGGGGCTCACCGCCACCGGCCGCGTCCGCTCCGGGCTGGAAGCCGAGGCGGCGCTGGCCGGCGGCAGCGTCGCGGCGGCCGAGGCCGCGGCCGTCGCGCGCATTCCGCTCGGCCGCATGGCGGAGCCGGAGGACATTGCCCGCGCCGTCTGCTTTCTGGCCAGCGAGATGGCAGGCTACATCACCGGCGTGACCATCTCCATGGACGGGGCCAGCGTGCCGGTGGTGGTGTGACGGCGCGCTAGCCCGGCTCGTCGCCCACCCGCGGCGGAAAGGCCGGCTGCCATTCGCGGCCGGCCACCAGGCCCAAATTGGGATTGTGGAACGGGTCCGCCGCCGTGACCGCCGCCCAGCGCCGGCGCATCCGCTGCACCTCGGCCTCCTGAAAGGCGGAACGCTCGCCGGCGTAATGCGAGCCGTAGGTCTGCAACTCATGGTGATGCAGCTCGGCCTGTGCCGCATACACCACGGAATGCCCGGTCTCGCCGATGCGCAGCGCGAAGTCCACGTCGTTGAAGGCGCTGGGATAGCCCTCGTCCAACCCGCCCACCCGCTCGAACAGCGTGCGCCGGACCAGCAGGCAGGCGCCGGTGACCACCGACATCTCCTGCGCCAGCACGGCGCGGTCCATGTAGCCCGGCTGGTCCCCCGGCAGAAAGCGGTGCGCATGGTCGCACAGGCCGGACAGTCCCATGATCACCCCGCCATGCTGCACCGACCCGGCCGGATACAGCAGCCGGGCGCCCACGGCCCCGACCTTCGGGTCGTCCATGAAGGCCACCATCCAGCGCAGCCAGTCGGGGCGGATCGGCGACACGTCGTCGTTCAGCAGCAGGATGAACTCGCCGCGCGTGCGGGCGGCGACGTGGTTGTTGACGGTGGAGAAGTTGAAGCGCGGCGCGGCCAGCGTGGCCACGGCGGCGTTGGCGAAGCCGGCCAGCGACGCGGCCGCCGCCTTTTGCACCGCGTCCAGCGGCCCCGGCTGCATGACGGCGACCTCGACCTCCAGCAGCGGGTAGTCGGTGCCTTGCAGCACCGCGCGGATGCAGGCCAGCGAATGCGGCGCCCGCAGCGTGGAAGGCACGATGGCGGTGACCTTGCCGCCCGGCGCCGCGCCGTCGCGCAGCGCGAAGCCGATGGGCCAGGTGGGGCGCGGCACGATGCCCGGCCCGCCCCGCGCCAGGTGCTGGCCGACCAGCTCGGCCAGCACGGCGGCGGGGGCCGCCTCGGCGTCCGGTCGCCGGTGGGTCAGGATAAATGGGATGCGGGCATCGCCGCCCCCCTGCCCCGCCCGGTAGCGGTCCAGCCACAAGCCAAGGCGCAGCGCCTCCGCCCAGCCCACCCGGTCCGGCGACAAGGCGGCATGGCCCTGCAGCAGCTCCCGCCGCACCAGCCACAGGCCGCGCGACAGAATGCCGGACAGCATGGTGACGTGCCCTGGCACCGGCTTGAAGCGCGGCGCCTGCCGCCGGCCATCCGGGTCCAGATCGTCCTCGTCGGCGATCGCGATGCCGGGCTCGCCCAGGCGGCGCAGCTGCGCGCCCGCCAACAGCGTGGCATGGTCGGGCAGCACCTCGCCCGCCTGCAGGACGCCGACATAGCCCGTGCCCAGTGCCGCGACGGCTTCCGCCACGCCCGCGCCGTCCGCCGCCAACGCCACCGCGTGCGGCGCGCCGCAATGCTGGCGGGCGATGCTGTCGAGCGTCGCCTGCAGCGCCGGGGTGCCGGCCTGCCGCGCCAGCACCAGGTAGCCGATGGTCCCGGGCCCGGCGGCGGGCAGATCGTCCGGCCCCCAGGTGTCGAACATGGCGACCCAGCTGTCATAGCCTCGCGGCTCGCTGTATGCGGCGCGGAACGTGGCCGCCAGCAACAGGCGCAGCTCGCGCAGCAGCGGCCGTGGCCGCCAGCCGGCAGCCCGCGTCAGCCCGGCCAACGCGGCCGGCGGCGCCTGGCGCAGCAGCCGCAGCGCCGAGCGCAGGCGGCTGAAAGGGCGGAACGCCGGCGCCGCCGCCCGCACCGCCACCGCCGCGGGCCCCACGGCGTAAAGCCTGACCTGCGCGGTTTCCCGCGGCACGAAGCACAGGATCTCGGCATTGCGGTCCGGGGTGCCGAGATACAGGTTGTCCGCCAGCGGTGCCCCGGCGGCATCCTGCAGCACGGCGTACAGGATGGTGCCGGGCCCGACGCCCGTGACGGCGGAGGTGATGCGGTTCCAGCTGCCCTGCGCGCGCCCATCGGGCACCACGCTCCACAGCAATTGCGGGCGGCGGCTCATGCGCCGGCCACCGCCGGCTGCCGGCCGGCCAGCCACGCGGCGGTACCGCGCAGTCCTTCCAGCCAGTCGGTACGCGGCGCCCAGCCGAGCTCTCGCCCGATGAGGGTGATGTCCAGCACGTTCACCGGTACGTCCGCGGCGCGGGCCGGGCGGTGCAACACGGGGGCATCATGCAGCCCCAGCACGGCGTCCACATCCCGCACCACCTGCAGCAACGACCGGCCGGTGCCGGAGCCGACATTCATCACCCGGGCCGGCGCCGCGGCGCCAGCGGCGGCCAGCATCGCCTCCGCCAGGTCCTGCACGTGCAGGAAGTCACGCACCACGCGGCCATCGCCCCAGATCTCCACCGGCAGCCCGGCCTGGCGCCGCGCGATCAACGAGGCCACGACCCCCTGCCCCCGGTCCGGCCGCTGAAACGGCCCGTAGGGATTGGCGGCGCGCAGCACCACGGCCTCCAGCCCCTGCCGGTGCGCTTCCAGCCCCAGGTGCTTCTCGGCCAAGAGCTTGTGGATGCCGTAAACGGAGATGGGGTCCGTCGGATGGTCCTCGGCCAGCGGCAGCTTGCGCGGGATGCCGTAGACGGTGCCGCCCGAGGACAGAAACACGATGCGCCGCACGCCCGCCTCGCGGCACAGGCGGAACACCTCGATGGCGCCGGCGGCATTCTGCCGCAAGTCGTCCACCGGGTCGCGCTCCGCCGCCGCCGGCACGCTGCCGCCCAGCAGGTGGAACACCACCTCCGTGCCGTGCAGCGCCCGTGCCAGGGCGGGCAGGTCGTCCATGCCGGCCGTGGACCAGCGCATCGCCGGCAACGCGCCGGGAAAGGCCGGGGCGTGGCCGAAACCCTGCACCACGGCGCCCGCCGCCGCCAGCGCGCGGCACAGGTTGGTGCCGATAAAGCCGCCTGCGCCCAGCACCAGGCACGGCACGCCGGACAGGAGCGCGCTCACGCCCGGTCCGTATCCGTCAGCAGGAAACGCTCCATCTCGCCGGCCATGCGCTCGAAGGTGAACCGCCCGCCCGCCCGCTGGCCTTCGGCGGCGATCCGCGCGCGCAGCGCCGGGTCGCGCGCCAGCCGGGCGATGGCGGCGGCCAGCTCGGCCGCGTCACCCTTGCGGAACAGCAGGCCGGTCCGGCCATGCTCGACAATCTCGGTGTTGCCGCCGACATCGGAGGCGATCGTTGGGATGCCGCAGGCCAGCGCATGGATCAGGGTCAGCGAGAAGGGCTCGTAGAGCGAGGGAAACAGGTAGATGTCATGCGCGTCGAACAAGGCCGGAAGCTCGGCCTCCGGCACGACCTCCCGGCGTTCGATGTCCTCGGCGCGGCCGCTTTCGGCCACCGCGTCCTCGAAGCGCCGCAGATAGGCGGCGTCCTGTCCGTCGCCCAGGATGGTCAGCGTGACGCGGTCCAGGCCCAGCGCCCGGGCGTCCAGCAAGGCCAGGGCGCGCACGGCGGTATCGGCGCCCTTCAGGTCCACCAGCCGGCCGGCGAACAACAGGCGCAGCGTGCCGGGGCGCACCAGCGCACCGCGGTCCGGCGCCGGCAGGCCGCCGCGCGGCGCCTGCCGCACGCCGTTGTGGATCACGCGGTGATGGCGGAAGCGCGCGCCGCCGGCCGCGTAGAAGTCGCGCATGAAGCGCGCGCCGAACACCGCCTCCAGCCGCCGTGGCGGCGTGCGGCCGAGCAGGCGCTGCAGCCGGCGCTTCAGCCGCCCCGCCAGCGCGCGCCACGCCGGCGGCGCGGGCGGCGGCAGGAAGCTGCCGGTGCCGTGCACCACGTCGCGGAAAAAGCCGCTGACGAATTCCGGGTTGCGCATCACCAGCAGCCAGTTGTCGGTCAGCATCACCACCGAGCGGTAGCGGCTGGCTTCCAGCGCCGCCAGGATCGAGCCATCCAGAAAGAACAGGTTCCAGGCGAAGATCACGTCCGGCCGCACGTCGTCCAGCACGCGGTGCAGCGTGGCCAGGTTGCGGCTGTTGGCCGCCGCGCGCGCCGCGGCATCGCCCGGGAACGGGCTGTAGATGTCGGCACCCGCCAGCAGCTCCCATTCGCGGATCACGCGCTGCCCGGGATAGCTGGCTTCACGCCCCCCATAGGTGCTGGTCAGCACCGTGACCGCGTGCCCGCGGGCCGCGAACTCGGTCGCCACCTCGTGGCACAGCCGCTCGTAGCCGCCGACGACGTTGGGCGGGTACAGGTTGCTCAGAAACAACACGCGCATCACACCCACTCCAGCATGCGGGCGCGGAAGGCGGCGTCCTGCAGCAGCGGCCCGCTGTCCAGCCGGCCGCCGCCGTGGCGGCGCAGATAGGCCATGCAGGGGCCCGCGGCACGCGCCAGCTCATGCCGCTGCAGCACCGCCTGCACGGCGCCTGCCGCCTGCCAGTCGGGCTCCGGCGTGCCAGGCCGGTCCCACAACAGGGTCAGGTAGGCGCTGGCGCAGGCGGCCCATTCCAGGCGCACCTTGCGGTGATCCTCGGAAATGGTGTTGCTGCCGTGCAGGCGGTAGCGCAGCAACACCTCGTCGCTCAGCGCCAGCCGGTGGCCCAGCGCCAGGGCGCGCAGCGCGAAGTCCAGGTCATGCGTGTAGCGCAGCGCGGCGAAGCCGCCGATGCGCCCGACCAGGTCGCGCCGGAACAGGAAGTTCGAGGTGGTCATCAGGAAGTTCGCGTTGACCAGCGCGGTGCCGGTATCAGCCCCGGCGCGCAGAAAGCCCATCGCCTCGTCATACCAGGGGTTCGCGATGGCCTCGCCCTTGCCATCCATGAAGCTGATGGCGGAGGCCGCGAGGTCGGCGTCCGGCTGCGCGTCCAGCAGCAGCGCCAGCGCGTCCAGCCGCCCTGGCAGCCAGGCGTCGTCGGAATTCAGGATCGCCACGAACTCGCCGCCGCATTCGCCGATGCCGGCGTTGATGGTCGCATGCGCCCCCTGGTTGGGCTGGCCGCGAAAGCGGATGCGCGTGTCGCGCGCCGCCAGCAGGCGCATCACCTCGGCGGAATCGTCGGTCGAGCCGTCGTCGATCACCACCACCTCGCGCACCACCTCGCCCTGCGCCAGCACGCTTTCGATGGCGGGGGTGATGTATCCGGCATGGTTGTACAGCGGCACCACCACGGACACGCGGGCGGCGCCCGCGCTGCGTGGCGGCGCGGGCTTGCGGCGGAACAGGCCGAACATGCTCAGAAGGCCCGCTGCGCCAGGCGCCGCGCCAGGCCCGGCGGCACCCTGGTCACCATCGGCGCCGGCTCGTCGCGCGTCGGCAGCATCACCGGGCCGCTCAGCGCCACGCCCCGCTCGCCCAGAAAGCGTTCCAGCTCCGCCGGGCTGTTCACCGTGGTGATGGTGCCGGTCTGCGCGTAAAGGGCGCGCTGCGCCACCTTCAGCCAGGCATGGCCGCTGCGCTCGCAGGCCAGGAAATACAGTCGCTCGATCGCATGCGCCGGCGTGTGGTCCAGCTGCGCGCTTTCCTCGGGGAAGTCCTCGAACGACAGCTGGAGGTCAAGCAGCGGCTGCAGCGCCGCCGGCCGCGCCCAGAACATTGAGCCGGATGGAAAGTCCAGCGCCCGCACCGGGGAGATCTGCAAGCCCATGCGCTGCGCCAGCTCCCGGGCCACCGGGAAGTTGCCGTTCCAGCCGATCCAGCGGCGGATGCCCTCGAAGTGCTGCGGCGCCACCATGCCCAGCGTCGGCAACCGCGCGAAGGCATCAAGGATCGAGGCCACCACGGCCGGCGAGCCCAGCAGGTTCTCGTAGAGAAAGCCACGCCAGGGGGCCAGGAAGTCCGCGTGGTCGGACTTCTTGGAATGCAGGTGCAGCACCAGGTCATGCCCGGCATGGGCATCGGCGAAGCCGACCAGCTTGGGCGCAATGTCGCGGCCACGGTTGGGCGTCACCCGCACCGTCACCTCGCCGCTGTCCCAGTCCGCGAAGACCGCACGGATCAAGGCGGCCTTGGCTTCCGTGTCGGTGGACAGGAACAGGTTGGCCGGCACCGGCAGGTTGCGCAGGTAGAAGCGCACCTCGGCGGCGATCTCCGGATGGAACAGGTGGCAGATCACCGCCACGCGTGGCGCCGGGGCGCGCAGGGGCACGAAGCCGAAGGGCAGCGCCAGGCTGAAATCCACCTCGATCGGGCGGCTGGTGTTGATGCCCTCGGCCGCCGGGACCGGTGGCTTCGGCGGCAGCGGCGCCGGCAGCCCGGGCGGGCGGCGGCGCGACACCGGGATGGATTGGAGGATCTCCCGCACCCGGTCCGCGAAGGCCTCTGGCGCGCATTCACGCCGCGCCCGCGCCAGCGCGGTGATGCGGATCTCCTCCCACAGCGTCTGGTCCTCGTAAAGCCGCGCACAGGCGGCGGCGAAGCCGGCGGCATCCTCGGCCACCAGTAGTTCCCGCCCGTCCTGCCAGCCCAGCTGGCTGGCGATCAGCGGCGTCACCACCATCGGGATGCCCAGCATCGCCGCCTGATAGGCCTTCAGCGGAATGCCGGCGCCGAGGCGGCTCGGCACCACCATGATACGCGCATCCGCGAGCCCGGCATGCAGGTCGTCGACGATGCCACGGGAATCGATCGCGCTGCCTTCCAGCGCCTGCACGCTGGGCGCCTTGTTCAACCCGACGACGGTGAGCGGGATGTCCTGGCCCAGGCTGCGCCGCAGCTTCGGCAGCACGTCCTGCGCGAACCAGCGCACCGCGTCCGCGTTGGGCGCGTCGTCGGCCCCGATGGCGCCAAGAAACACGATGCGGTCCCGCTGCCCGAAGCCGGTATCCAGCGGCGGGTCCTCGATCGCATGGGTCAGCAGGCGCACCTGCTTGGCGCCATAGGCTTCCAGGGTCCGCTGCTCGGCGGTCGAGACGGACAGCACGGAATCCGCCAGCCGGGTCAGCGCCACCTCGCTGGCCACCATCTCGTGCCGCTCGAGGTCGGTGGCCGGCACGCCCTCGGCCGCGCGCTTCTGCAGGTCGCGCGTCACGAACAGCGCCTCGGCGTCGTAGATGATCACGGCGTCGCCGGTCAGGGCGCGCTCATGGCCCATCGCTTCTTCGAACAGCGCCATGTTCGGCGGGCGGCACACGATGATCGCGTCGAAATGCCCGCGCCGCGCATTCAGGTAGGCCCGCAGCTGCGAGCCCTCGGCGTTGATCAGCACCTCAATCCGCTTGTCCAGCGCGCGGCGCACGCCCTGCCAGGTTTCGGCGAAGCGGTGGATCGGAAACAGCGCCACCTCGGCGCCCGCCTCCACCAGCTCGTGCAGCAGGCGGTTGGAGCGCGGGTAGCCGGCACCCAGCTCCACCTTCGGCACCCGGTCCTCGACCACCAGCACGCGGGGGCGGGCGGAGCGCGCGGTGCGGGCGGCGATGGCGTTCATCGGGTCCAGCGGAAACTGCCCGTCCAGCCAGTCGCGATGCTGCTGCATGAAGATGCGGTGGTTGGTGGCCTGCAGCGCCAGCGCCTGCTCCGAGCTGGCGGCGCTGCCGAACTCGTAGTGCAGGATCGCGACATCGGGGTCGTACACCACCCGCAGCCCGCGCTCCCACAGCCGCAGGCAGTAATCGGTTTCCTCATAATAGGCGGGCGCGTAGCGCTCGTCGAAGCCGCCCATCTCACGCCAGGTGTCCATGGGTGTCAGGAGAAAGGCGCCGGAACAGAAGTCGACGTCGCGCTGGAACATGAAGTCGGCGTCGTTCGGGTCCTGCCCGCGGCCGTAGCCCGAGGCCGCGCCGTTGCTCCAGACGATGGAGCCCGCTTCCTGCAATGTGCCGTCCGGCAGGATGATGCGGCCGCCGACGGCGCCGATATCGGCCGCGGAATCCAGCGTCCGCAGCGCGCTGGCCACCGCGCCGGGCAGCAGCTGGGCGTCGTTGTTCAGCAGCAGCAGGGTGCGGCCGCGCGCCTGCCTGGCGGCGTGGTTGACGCCCTTCAGGAAGTGCAGGTTCACGCCTTCGCGCAGGATGGTGGCGCCCTCGATCCGCTCCAGCAGCTCGGCCGTGCGGTCGGTCGAGCCGTTGTCGAGGATCAGCAGCTCCGCGCTCAGCCGGCCATCCGCCAGCGTTTCCAGGATCGAGCCCAGGCAGCCGAAGGTCAGCTCCGCCTGGTTGAACAGCACCAGCACGATGCTGACATCGGGCGCCTCGGCGGGCGGCAGGCGCAGCGTGGCGCTGCTGGCCAGAAAGGCGTCCAGCCGGGCGGACAGCGTCGCGCGCAATGCCGCCTTGGCCTGCTGCACGGCGGAAGGCGCGTCCTCGGCCGGCGGCTCCTGCGGGGCTGGCGCTGCCGGCGCGGCCGGCGCGGGCAACGCCATTGGCGGCGGCGCGGCCGGCCGCAGCCCGCCGCCGCGCAGCAGCCGCACGGCCACCCGCATCGGCCGCGTCACCTTCCAGGAGGTGGAGCCGACATACTGCTGGATCACCGCCTGCACGTTGTGCTGCGCCCGCTGCGCCTCGGCCTGCGCGAGCTGCACCGCATGCGCCAGGTCGTCGCGCTCCTGCCGGTCGCGTTGCGACAGCGCGTGCCGTTCCTGCTCCTGCGCCGCGCGCTGCTGCTGCAGCTCGGCGGCCAGGCGCATCACCACCTCGTCGCGCCGCAGGATGGCGCGGTCGCGCACCGCCAGCGCGGCGGCGCTGGCCGCGGCGGCATCGCCCACATAGCGCAGCATGGCGTCCTTGGCCGCGATCTCCTCGCGCTGCTGCGCCACCAGCTCGCGCTGCCAGGCGGCGTCGCGCAGCGCATCGGCCGCGGCGCCCTGGTCCACCACGGGGGCCACCGCGTCCATGCCCTGGATGCGCTGCGTCAGGTCGCCGATGTGGCGGTCCTTGTCCGCGATCACGTCGCGCAGCGTCAGGATCTCGGTTTGCCGCTGCAGCGCCACGCCGCGCGCGGCGATGCCGCGGCGGAAGGCGGCCGCCGCCTCCGTGTCCAGCGCGAACAACCGCCGCAGCTCCGGCGCCTGCTCCGGCCCGACGCCCAGCACGCCCAGGCCGTTGGAATGATCGAAGGTGAAGGACGGGAACTGCGCGCGCAGGTCGTTCCACAGCCGCCACACGCCAAAGTCGCGCTCGCGCACGTTGGTGTCGTGGAACAACACCACGCCGCGCCGCGACAGCGTGGCCCGCCAGGTTTCGAAGTCGTGGCGCACCGCCTCGTAGCTGTGCAGGCCGTCGATGTGCAGCAGGTCGATGCCGCCCGTGGCGTCGCCTTCGGGAAAATAGCGGCGGGCCTCGTCGAAGGTACTGCGGATCAGCGTGGAGAACTGCCCGAAATGCGAGGCATTGAAGCGCGTGACGTCGGCGAAGACCTCCTCGCCGTAGTGGCCGGCATGCTCGTCGCCCTGCCAGGTGTCCACCGCATAGGCGCGGCCCGCCGGGCAAAAGGCGTTCATCGCCTGACACAGCGCGAAATAAGAATTTCCCGAATGCGTGCCAAGTTCCACCAGCGTCGCCGGCCGCAGCGCCTTCACGAGCCAGAATGCAAAGGGGATGTGGCCGGCCCAGGGCCCGGGCTGCACGATGCGCACCGGGTCCCAGGTCATCTCATCGCCGAGCGCGAGATCATCGGTCCGAGCCTGCATCTGCGCGTCTTCTCCCATCACGTCGCCC
Organism: Roseomonas haemaphysalidis; assembly: GCF_017355405.1. Classification (NCBI taxonomy): domain Bacteria; kingdom Pseudomonadati; phylum Pseudomonadota; class Alphaproteobacteria; order Acetobacterales; family Roseomonadaceae; genus Roseomonas; species Roseomonas haemaphysalidis. The sequence goes on along the minus strand of NZ_CP061177.1, from coordinate 1,978,863 downwards.
CCTGCCGGGGGCAGCCGGCCATGGGGTCCACTATCACCGACCCCGGCGCGAGTCACCGCCCCGCGGCAGCGGGCGGCCCGCCACCGTGGCCGTTTTCGCGCCCGGGCAGCTGTTCAAGCCCTGCATTGTCAGGCAACAGGAACCGCCACAGGATTGCACAGGGGGGAATTCATGCCCGCCTCCGGCAGCCGCCCGGCCGCTTCCGACCAGACGACCTGCCCGATGGGCAAGTGGAGTTCCGCCATGCCGAGCCTGACGCCGCCCGCCGGCTTCCCCTTCCCCGCCATGGTCACGGACATCGCGCCGAACGACACCATGTTCGACGGCAGCACCGAGCACTATCTGTCGGTCGGCCTGTCGGCGATGCGGGCGATCGAGGGTGCCCTGGCCGGCCGCCCGGCGCCCCGGCGCATCCTGGACCTGCCCTGCGGCCACGGCCGCGTCACGCGCCTGCTGCGGGCGCGCTTTCCGGCTGCCGAGATCACCTGCTCCGACATCGACCACGACGGCGTGGCCTTCACGGCCGACCGCTTCGGCGCCCGCGCCGTGTTCTCGGACGGGCATTTCCCGACGCTGGAGCTGGGGGCGCGCTTCGACCTGATCTGGATCGGTTCGCTGCTGACCCACCTGTCGGAGCTGATGGCGCGGCAGATGCTGGACTGCATGGTGCGTCACATGGCGCCGGGCGCCGTGCTGGTCGTGTCGTCGCATGGCGAGTTCGTCGAGCAGCGGCTGCGGAGCTGGGATTACGGCCTGGGCCGCGGGCGGGCGCGCACGGTGGTCGAGGATTATGAGCGTCTCGGCTACGGCTACCGCGACTATCCGGGCGGCCAGGGCTACGGCATCTCGCTGATCAGCCGGGACTGGCTGGCCCGGGCGCTGGACGGCAGCCCGCTGCGGCTGGTGTCCTATGCCGATCGCGGCTGGGACGACCACCAGGACGTGATGGTGCTGCGCTTGGCGCCGGATAAGCCGCGCTCCCCGCTCGGCACGCTGCTGGGCGCCCTCGCCGGCCGCTCCGGCGCGGCGCCGGAGCCGCGTCAGCCGGCGGGCGCCGGCTGGTTCGAGGCGCGCTGCGCCCCGCCCGTCATCCACCCCGATACGGACGAGGCGGAACAGCCGGACAGCGAGCCGGGCTTCGACGCCGCGTGGTACCTGTCCGCCTATCCCGACGTCGCCGGCGCGGTGGCCGACGGCACCGTGGGTTCGGCGCTGGCGCATTTCCGCGCCCACGGCCTGGCGGAAGCACGCTGGCCCAGCCAGGCCGCGGCCGACGCCGCCGCGCCGGTGCCGACCGGCGCCGGGGACACGCGCCGGGACCGGGTGAGCGAGGTCTGGTCCTCCGAGGCGGCGCGCGACGTGGCCGTGCTGGGCCAGTACTGGCTGGCGCATCCGATGGTGCGGGACCGCGTCAACCGCCTGGCCACCGGCCGCGACGACCAGGACGCCTATGGCCACCTGATCTCGCTGCTGGCCACGCGCGGCATGCCGCAGCCGATCGGCCAGGCGCTGTCGCTCGGCTGCGGCTTCGGGGCGCTGGAACGCGACCTGTTGTCGCGCGGGCTGGTGACCCGCATGCAGGCCATCGACCTCGCCGACGGCGCCATTCTGGAAGCCCGCCGGCTGGCGGCGGAGGCTGGCCTCGCCGACCGCGTCGAGTACCAGGTGGCGGATCTCGAGGTCGCCGACTTCCCCGCTGGCGGCGCCGATGTGGTTTTCGCGCATTCCTCGGTCCATCACGTGGACCGGTTGGAGGAACTGTTCGCCGCGGTGACGCGAACGCTGAAGCCCGGCGGCATCTTCCACCTGCACGAATTCGTCGGCCCGACCCGCTTTCAATGGACCGACGTGCAGCTGGAACTTGGCAACGCGCTGCTGGATTCGCTGCCCGAGCGGCTGCGGCGGCTGCCGGACGGTACCCCCAAGGGGCGGCTGACCCGTCCGACGATCGAGCAGATGCTGGAGATCGATCCCAGCGAGGCGATCCGCGCCGCCGACATCGTGCCGCTGATGCGCGAGCACTTCACGGTCATCGAGGAGCGCCGCCTGGGGGGTGCGCTGCTGCACCTGGTGCTGGGCGACATCGCGCAGAACTTCCGCGCGGACGATGCCGGCGACCGGGCCGAGCTGGAGCGGCTGTTCGCCGCCGAGGACCGCGCGATGGCCGAGGGCCGGATCGGCAGCGACTTCATGACCATCACCGCCGTGGCGCCCGCCTAGGCGGCGGCGGGGCTAAAGTCCGATCTGCAGCAGCAGCCGGTCGAGCCGCGCCCGCCAAGCCTCCGGCGACAGATGCGCGGCCGCATGCGCCAGGCCGGACGCCGACAGACCGCGCCACAGCGCCTCATCGGCATAGGCCTCGCACAGCCGGGCGGCAAAAGCCTCCGGGGTGTCGCCCACCAGCACGCCCGCCCCGCCGTCCAGCAGCATCCCCTCGGCCGCCACGGGCGTGACGATGCACGGCACGCCAGCGGCCAGGCTGGACGCCACCTTGCCCTTGGCGCCGGAGCCGAAGCGCAACGGCGCCACGGTCAGCCGCAGGCCTTCCAGCCAGGGGCCGATCTCCGGCAGCTGCCCCAGCGCGCGCACTCGCCCCGGCACGCCGTGCAACAGGCCGACCGGGAAATCGGGGCCGACGATGGTCAATTCCAGCTCCGGCAGCCGGCGCAGCACCAGCGGCCAGATCTCATCCAGGAAATAGCGCACGGCATCGACGTTGGGGGCGTGCGCGAAGCCGCCGATGAAGCCGATGCCGCTGCGGCCGGCGAAGGGCGTGGCCGGCGGCGACAGCGGGCGGGCCAGCGGCAGCTCGGCCACCAGCGCCTCGGGGACGGTCTGCGCCAGCAGCTCCAGCTCGGCGCGCGACACCACCAGCGTGGCATCGCTGGCGCGGATCAGCTGTTCCTCGCGAATGCGCACCTGCGCGGCGATGGCCAGGGCGGCCTCGTCCTGCTGCAGCCGCGCCCGGCGCTCCTCGCGCAGGTAGTTGAGGTCGATGGTGTTGAACAGGATGCGGCTGCGGCGGGCGTCGCGCAGCGCCGCCTCCAGAAACCGCCCGCCGCAATACACGCGGCACAACACGCACAGGTCCAGGCAGCTGCCGCGCTGCGCCAGGTAATCCTCGACCGAGGCGGCATCGGCCGGGCACAGGCAGCGGATGCCATCACGCTCCAGCGCCAGGCGGGCGGGATGCGCGCCGGCGTGGTCGCGCGCCGCGGCCAGCACCACATCGAAGCCCAGCGCCATCAGGGCCCGCACCAGGTTGACGATTTCCACCGACCCGGCGTCGCGGTCCGGCTGCGGCCAATGGTCGTCGATTACCAGCGCCTGCCCGCGGCTGGCCGGCGGGACCACGGCCACCGCCGCCGCGCCCGGCGCCTGCGCCGCCCCGGGCACGCCACCCCGCAGGCGCCGTACGGCGGCCCGCAGGCTGACCGGCAGGCGGCGATAAGCGCTTTGCAACTGCCGCAGGGCGCGCTGCGGCGGCGTGCGCTCCAGCCGGCGCTGCTGTTCCTGCAGCACCGCGATCATCATCTCGGATGCCGCCAGGCGGTCGCGGTCGCGGCGCATCTGCGCGGCAAGGATTTCCGCGGGCAGCAGGGATTCATGCGGTGCCGGCGCGGCGGGGGGCGGAAATGCGGACATGGGGGCGTATGGATCGCTCGCTGGTCGGTGGACCCCCGGGCCGGGGGCGGGCGCGAAGCGGCAAGCCGGGCGGGGCCTGCCGCACACTGCTCAGCGGTGGCCGATCAGCCCGTCCAGATAAGCGCCATAGCCGCCCTTGCTCAGCGGCTTGGCCAGGGCGCGCAGGGCGTCGTCGTCGATGAAGCCCTGGCGCCAGGCGATCTCCTCGGGCGCCGCCACCTTCATGCCGGTGCGCTTCTCGATGGCACGCACGTATTCGCCGGCTTCCAGCAGGCTGTCATGCGTGCCGGTGTCGAGCCAGGCATAGCCGCGGCCGAGGCGGGTGACGTTGAGCGTCCCTTCCTCCATGTACAGCCGATTCAGGTCGGTGATCTCCAGCTCGCCGCGCGCCGAGGGCTTCAGGCTGCGCGACAGCGCCGGTGCCCGGCCGTCATAGACGTAGAGTCCGGTCACCGCCCAGTCGGAGCGCGGCTTGACCGGCTTCTCCTCAAGCGACAGCGCGCGGTAGCGCTCGTCGAACTCCACCACGCCGTAGCGCTCGGGGTCGGCCACGCGGTAGGCGAAGACGGAAGCGCCCTGCCCCGCCGCGCCGGCGGCCTGGGCGAGCTGGTCGTCCAGGTTGGGGCCATGGAAGATGTTGTCGCCCAGCACCAGGGTGGACGGGCCGCCGGCCAGGAACTCCTCGCCCAGGATGAAGGCCTGCGCCAGCCCGTCCGGGCTCGGCTGCTCCACGTAGGTAAGTGAGATGCCCCACTGCTCGCCGGTGCCGAGCAGGCGCCTGAACAGCGGCAGGTCGTGCGGCGTGGAGATGATCAGGATGTCGCGGATGCCAGCCAGCAGCAGCACGGACAGCGGATAATAGATCATCGGCTTGTCGTAGACCGGCAGCAGTTGCTTGGAGACGGCCAGCGTCGCCGGGTGCAGCCGGGTGCCGCTGCCGCCCGCCAGGATGATGCCCTTCATGCGCGCGTCTCCGTTTCAGGACCGATCAGGGTGTCGAGGCACAGCGACAGCGACTGCCGCCAGTCCGCCGCCTGGATGCCGTGGACGCGGGCGATGCGTCCGCAATCCAGCCGCCCGTCCGCCGGGCGGCGGGCGGGGGTGGGGTATTCGGCGGTGGTGATGGCGCGCAATGCCGGCACCGTGTGGCCGCGCGCGGCGGCGCCGGCGAAGATCGCTTCCGCGAAGCCGTGCCAGGTGGTGTGCGGCAGGCCGGTCAGGTGGAACAGGCCGAAGGCCTCGTCGCCGGCCGGCGCCGTGGCAAGCCGCGGCAGCATGCGCGCGATGGCGTCCGCCAGGTCGGCCGCGAAGGTCGGCGCGCCCTGCTGGTCGGCCACCACGGAAACGCTGTCGCGCTCGGCACCGAGCCGCAGCATGGTCTTGACGAAGTTGGCGCCGTGCGGCCCGCACACCCAGGCGGTGCGCAGAATGGCGCTGCGCGGGTTGTGCATCAGCACCGCCCGCTCGCCGGCCAGCTTGCTGTCGCCATAGACGCCCATGGGGCCGGTCGCGGCATCCTCGGCATAGGGCGCGCCGCCGTCGCCGGAAAACACGTAGTCGGTGGAGATGTGCACGAAGGGCAGGCCGCGCTTGGCCACCGCGTCCGCCAGCATGCCGGCGCCGATGGCATTCACCGCGAAGGCCAGCTCCCGCTGCTCCTCGGCCCTGTCCACGGCGGTATAGGCGGCGGCGTTGACCACGGCGTCCGGCGCCGCGCTCTCGATGGCGCGCTCGATGGAGCCGCGGTCGGTGAGGTCGAGCTGCGGCGCTTCCAGCGCCACCACCTCATGCCCGTCGCGCGGCAGCCGCTCCTGCAGCGCCACCGCCAGCTGGCCGGTGCGGCCGGCAACCAGGATGCGCATCAGCCGGCCGCCTTGGCGGGCGTGTCGAGCAGGCCGAGGCGCTGGCCGCCATAGACCTTGTCCCGCAGCGGCCGCCACCAGGCCTCGTTGTCCAGATACCACGCGACGGTGCGCTCGATCCCCTGCTCGAAGGTGACGGAGGAGCGCCAGCCCAATTCGCGCTCGATCTTGGCGGGGTCGATGGCGTAGCGGCGGTCGTGGCCCGGGCGGTCGGCCACAAAGGCGATCAGCTCGCGGCGCGGCCTGGGGCCGGGACGCAGGCGGTCCAGCGTGTCGCAGATGGCATGCACCACCTGCAGGTTGGTGCGCTCGGCGCGGCCGCCGATGGCATAGGTCTCGCCCGGCTTGCCGCGCAGCACCGCGGCGGCGAGCGCCCGCGCATGGTCTTCCACGAACAGCCAGTCGCGCACGTTGCCGCCATCGCCGTAGACCGGCAGCGGCAGGCCTTCCAGCGCGTTCAGCGTCACCAGCGGGATCAGCTTCTCCGGAAAGTGGTAGGGCCCGTAGTTGTTGGAACAGTTGGTGACGATGGTGGGCAGGCCATAGGTCTCGTGCCACGCCCGCGCCAGGTGGTCCGACCCCGCCTTGCTGGCCGAATAAGGCGAGCGCGGGTCGTAGGGCGTGGTTTCCGTGAAGGCGCCGGTGGGGCCGAGCGAGCCGAACACCTCGTCCGTCGAGACGTGCAGAAAGCGGAAGGCCCCGCGCCGCGCGGCATCATAGCCGGCCACCAGCGCACGCGCGGCTTCCAGCAGCACCATGGTGCCCACCACGTTGGTGTGGATGAACGGCGCGGCAGAGGCGATGGAGCGGTCCACATGGCTTTCGGCGGCCAAGTGCATCACCGCGTCCGGCGCGTATTCGCCGAAGGCCGCGCGCATGCGCTCCGCGTCGCAGATGTCGGCTTCCAGAAAGCGGAAGCCGGGCGCGTCCTCGCAGGATGCCAGCGTCCGGCGGTCGCCCGCATAGGTCAGCTTGTCCACCACCAGCACCTCGTGCCCCAGGTCATGGATCAGGTGGCGGACCAGGGCGGAGCCGATAAAGCCGGCGCCGCCGGTGACGATGAGGCGCATGGGAAAAGCTCTCAGAAAGAAGCGGAAAGGTCGCGCAGGCGCGGGTGATGGCGGTCCTTGTCCGACAGCACGGGGCCGCCGGGCAGCGCGGGCCAGGGCAGCGCCAGCTCGGGATCGTCCCAGGCCAGGCCGCGGTCGCATTCCGGCGCGTAGTAGTCGGTCACCTTGTAGGCGACCTCCGTATCCGGCTCCAGCGTCACGAAGCCATGCGCGAAGCCGGCGGGCACGAAGAACTGCTCGCCCGTATCGCCGGACAGCTCGCAGGCGACGTGCCGCCCGAAGGTCGCCGAGGCCCGCCGCAGGTCCACCACCACGTCCAGGATGCGGCCGCGCAGCACCCGCACCAGCTTGGCCTGGGCGTGCGGCGGCAGCTGGAAATGCATGCCGCGCAGCGTGCCCACGGCGGCCGAGCGGGAATGGTTGTCCTGCACGAAGCGCTCGGCGATGCCCACGGCCTCGAAGTCGCGCTGGCTGTGGGTTTCCATGAAAAAGCCACGGTGGTCGCCGAAGCGGCGCACCTCCACCAGCAGCGGCCCCTCGATGGCGAGCGGCGTGACGGACACGTTGCCACTGCGGCGTTCTGGCAGGGGCGTGGGCTCGGAACGCAAAATCGGCAAATCGGAACTCCATCCCGGCTGCCACGCCCGCCCTGCTGGGGCTGGCCGCCATGCGGCGCGGCAGTCATCTGGCCGAGGCAACGAGTGTTGCCATGCCGACACCTCCGCCATAGCCGATCGGCAACCGCTCCACTAGCACCCGGGGCCACGCCATCGGCATGGTTCGCGGCCCGGCGTGGCCATGGCACAACACCATGCCATGCGACCTTCCCGTCCCGAGGCGCGGCTGGCGCTGTGCCGGCTGCCCGCACCCGCCATGCTGCCGCTGCTGCTCGCGCGGCTGCCGGCGGCCTTGCGGCCGGAAGTCGCCCGCTTCCGCCGCCCGGAAGACCAGGTGGCGCGCGCCACGGCCCGGCTGCTGCTGCGGTGGCTGCTGGCCGATGCCGGCCTGGAAGCCCTGGCCGACCTGCGCGGCTGGACCCGGGATGCCCGCGGCCGCCCCATGCTGGCCGGCGGCGGGGCCGACTTCTCCTTCAGCCATGCCGGCGGCTGGGCGGGGGTGGCGCTGGGACGCGGCCTGCGCCTGGGGCTGGACCTGGAGCCCTGGCAGCCGGTCGACCCGGCCGACCACGGGGGCTGGCTCACCGATGCCGAACGCGCCGGCATCCATGCGGCGGCCGATCCCGGCCGCGCCCTGCTGCGCCGCTGGTGCCTGCGCGAGGCGGTGCTCAAGGCCGACGGCCGCGGCTTCGCCCTGGGCCCTGACGCCATCCGCGCCATCGGCGACGGCCGCTTTCCGGACAACCGCGCCTGGACGGCCGAATTGCTCGACTGGCCGCACGGCGCACTGGCCGTGGCCAGCGACCGGCCGGTGGCCTGGCTTCGTGCCGAGCCGGACGCCGCGGCGGTGATGGAGGCCTGCCCGCCGCTCGGCTAAAGCGGCGCCCCGTGCGCCAGCCGGCTCAGCGTTGCCAGGGGAAACGGCTTGACCAGGAACGGGCGCTGCGCCGCATCGCCCTGCTGCCGCCCGCGGCCGGAAATCAGGATCACCCGCAGGCCGGGGTGGCTGTGCAGCAGCCGGTCGGCCAGCTCCACGCCGCTGCAGCCGCCGCCGAGGTCGATGTCGGTGACCACCACCGAAGGCGACAGCCCGCCGTCGAGCAGCGCCATCGCCGCTTCCCCGCTCGCCGCTTCCACCACCGTGAAGCCTTGGTCCTCCATGCCGACGGTCAGCAACGCGCGGACCATCGGGTCGTCGTCGACCAGGAGCAGGCATGGGCTGGCGGGGGGCTGCATGGTGTCCATCTCGGTTGCTGCAGGGTTAACGTCCTGTTCATGCAGGCGTTGGCACAGCGCGGTCACGATAACGGCACAGGCGGCGGGGAAGCGGTGAAACGGGCCGTCCCGCACCGCCGGTGCATCGCGCAGCGGGCTTCGCGCGTTGAACACCAGGGCCGCCGACAACGGCGGCCCGTCCCAGCTGCTCCACCATCGCGGCGCCCGGCGCCGACGGAACCCATATTGAATGACCGCAGCCACCCGGATCGCCCTGCTCGGCAACCATTCGCCCCGTCGTTGCGGTATCGCGACATTCACCGACGACCTGGCCGAAAGCCTGGCAAACGACCCGACGGCGCCCGAGGTGCTGGTGGTGGCGATGAACGATGGCCGCGACTACGCCTACCCGCCCGTGGTGCAGCTGTCCGTGGCGCAGGACGACCTCGCGGCCTACGAGGCCACGGCCGACGCCCTGAACGCCCGCAACATCGACGTGCTGTGCGTGCAGCATGAGTTCGGCATCTTCGGCGGCCCGGCCGGCAGCTTTCTTCTGACGCTGCTGCGTCGGGTGCGCGCGCCCGTGGTCACCACGCTGCACACCGTGCTGGAAAGCTTCACGCCCGAGCAGTGGGCGGTGATCGAGGAGCTGTCCGCCCTGTCCGCCCGCCTGGTGGTGATGAGCGAGCGCGCCGTGCGGCTGCTGGTGGCGCAGGGCATCCCGCGCGACAAGATCGCCTTTATCCACCACGGGGTGCATGTCTCGGCCACGGAGCGCGCGGTGGCCAAGGCCGACCTCGGCCTGACCGGCCGCACCCTGGTGATGACCTTCGGCCTGCTGTCCCCCAACAAGGGCATCGAGACGGCGATCCGCGCGCTGCCCGCCGTGGTGGCCGCCGTGCCCGACCTCACCTACCTGGTGCTGGGCGAAACCCATCCGCACATCCGCGCCCGGCACGGCGAGGCGTACCGGGATTCGCTGAAGGCGCTGGCGGCGGAGCTGGGCGTGGCCGACCACCTGCGCTTTGACGACCGCTTCGTGGACAACGAGGAGCTGATCCACGACCTGGCCGCCGCCGACGTCTACCTGGTGCCCTACCTGACGCGCGAGCAGATCACCTCCGGCACCCTGGCCTACGCGCTGGGCAACGGCCGCGCCGTGGTGTCCACCCCCTTCTGGCACGCCGAGGAGCTGCTGGCCGACGGCCGCGGCATGCTGGTGCCGTTTCAGGACCCGCAGGCCATCGCCGGCGCGCTGCTGTCGCTGCTGGCGGAGCCCGGGCGGCGGCAGGCGCTGGAACAGCGCGCCCGGCAATTCGGCGAGCGGATGCGCTGGCCGGCCGTCGCCGGCGAATACGTGGCGCTGTTCGGCAGCCTGCGCGTGGTCACCGCCCTGCCGCAGCAGCCGCTGCGCCTGCCGGCCGCGCGGCTGGACCACGTGGCCGCGCTGGTGGACGACACGGGCATGTTCCAGCACGCCCTGCACGCCCTGCCCAACCTGTCCGAAGGCTACACAGTGGACGACAACGCCCGGGCGCTGCACCTGGCGGCGCTGCTGCCGGAGCGGCCGGAGGCGGCGCGCATCGCCGGGCGGGCGCTGTCCTTTCTGCACCACGGGCTGAACCCGGCCACCGGGCGGTTCCGCAACTTCATGGGCTATGACCGCCGCTGGCTGGACGAGGACGGCGGCGACAACACCCAGGCCCGCTGCCTGCGCGCCCTGGTCGCGGCGGCCGGCGGCGGCGGCGGCATCGGGCGCGCGGCGGCAGAGGTGCTGAACCGCGCCTGGCCCGCCATCGGTGCCCTGGAAAGCCCGCGCGCCCAGGCCATCGCGCTGATGGCGCTGTCCGAGCACGCGCTGCAAAGCGGGCACGAGCTGCAGCGCGCCGTTCTGGCCCGGCGCTACGCCGCCAACCTGCTGCGCCTGCACGCCGCCGTGGCCACCCCCGCCTGGCCCTGGTTCGAGAGCACGCTGAGCTACAGCAACGCCAAGCTGCCGCACGGGCTGATCGCCTTTGGCCGGGCCTTCGGGGACGCCACGGCGCTGGCCACCGGGCTGAGCACGCTGCGCTGGCTGGAACAGCAGCAGACCGCGCCCGACGGCGGCTTTCTGCCGGTGGGCTCGGAACGCTGCTATGCCGCCGGCGAGGCGCGCCCGCTGTGGGACGGCCAGCCGATCGAGGTCTACGCCACCGTGTCCGCCGTGCTGGAAGCGCACCGCGCCACCGGCGACGCGTCGTGGCTGGCCGCCGCCCGCCGCGCGCTGGAATGGCTGCTGGGGCGCAACCCCCTGAAGCTCAGCCTGTACGACGCCAGCACCGGCGGCTGCCGGGACGGCCTGCACCGGGACCGCCTCAACGCCAACCAGGGCGCCGAAAGCACCCTGGCCCTGTGGCTCGGCGTCGCGGAATACGAGGCGGCGTCGGTGGCCGCCCTGTTGCCGTCCGGTCCGGTGATGCCGCCGCGCGCCGTCGCCGCGCCGGCGGGGGACTGAGCGCTGCACCCCCTGGCCCGCCACCCCCGGGCCGATCGCGCGCTGCGCGTCGGCATGATCGCGCCGATCGCCTGGCGGGTGCCGCCGCGCCGCTACGGCCCGTGGGAGCGCGTGGTGTCGCTGCTGACCGAGGGGCTGGTGGCGGCGGGCGCCGAGGTGACGCTGTTCGCCACCGCCGATGCACAGACGGGTGCGCGGCTCAGCGCCGTGGTGCCCACGCCCTACGAAGAAACGCCGGGCATGGATGCCAAGGTGTGGGAATCGCTGCACCTCGCCCATGCCTTCGGCGGCGCCGCCGGCTTCGACCTGCTGCACAACCACTACGACTTCCTGCCGCTGAGCTATGCCAGCCTGGTGCCAACGCCGATGGTCACCACCATCCACGGCTTTTCCGGCGAGCGCATCCTGCCCGCCTACCGCGCCTTTGACGGGAAAACCCATTTCGTGGCGATCTCGGACGCCGACCGGCACCCGGCGCTGCGCTACCTCAGCACGGTGCACCACGGCATCCCGGCGGCGGAGTTCACCTTCCGGCCGGAGCCGGGCGGCTATCTGCTGTTCTTCGGCCGCATCCATCCGGACAAGGGGGCGGCGGACGCCATCCGCGTGGCGCGGGCGGCCGGGCTGCCGCTGGTGCTGGCCGGGCTGGTGCAGGACCAGGGCTATTTCGACCGCGAGGTGGCGCCCCACCTGTCCGACCGGGTGCGCTATGTCGGCGTCGCCGGGCCGGCCGAGCGGGACGCGCTGCTGGGTGGCGCGCTGGGCCTGCTGCACCTGATCCATTTCGACGAGCCCTTCGGCCTGTCCGTGGTGGAGGCCATGGCCTGCGGCACGCCGGTCGTGGCCTTCCGCCGCGGCAGCATGCCGGAGCTGGTCGAGCACGGCATCAGCGGCTTTCTGGTGGAGGACGAGGCCGCCGCCGTGGCCGCCGTGGCGGGGCTGCCGGCGCTGCCCCGCGCCGGCCCCCGGGCCCGCGCCGAATGGTTCTCCGTGGACCGCATGGTGGCGGGCTACCTCGCGGCCTACCAGGCGATGCTGGTGCCGGATATGACAGAAAGGTCATCCTCGCGGTTGCATGCCGGGGCGATCTAAGCTGTTTTGCGCCCGCCGTGCCGCCCCACCCATTTCTCCCGTTCCGGAGCAAGGCAGCCTCTCTTGAAGACCGCAACGACCATCTCCGACCTGTTTCCCGCCGCCGGCGACGTGCTGACCCTGGCGCCCGCCGACAAGTCCGAGTTGCTCGGCCTGCTGGCGGACGAGGCGTCGCGCCGCCTGAACCGCCCGCGGGAGGACATTCTGGATGCCCTGCAGGCGCGCGAACGCCTGGGGCCCACCGCGCTCGGCCGGGGCGTCGCCATGCCGCACACCCGGCTGCCGGGGCTCGACACCCAGCTCGCGCTGCTCGCCCGCCTGTCGCGGCCGATCGACTTCGAGGCGCGTGACGGCGAGCCGGTGGATCTGGTGTTCCTGATCCTGTGGCCCGAGGCGGCGTCCGAGGGCTTTCTGCCGGCGCTGGCCAATGTTTGCCGGGTGCTGCGCAACAACCAGCTGCCGCGCCAGCTGCGCCAGGCCCGTTCCCCGGCCGAGGCGCTGGCCATGCTGCAAGCCACCGACCAGGACTGACCGCCGCCACCCCGGCCCCGGCCGGTTGCCGCGAACCGCCAGGCCACCACGCCACCCAGGAGACCCCGGCGCCCGATGCATGACGCCCTTTATCTCTCGGCCGCGATCGCCCTGCCCTATCTGGGCGCCCTGGTGGCGGCGCTGCTGCCGGCCAATGCCCGCAACCTGGAAGCCTGGCTGGCCGGCGGCGTGGCGCTGCTGTCGCTGGTCATGGTGTGGCTGCTCTACGCCGGCATCGCCGATGGCGGGGTGGCGCGGTTCGAGATCCCCTGGGTGCCCGAGCTGGGGCTGAACCTGGTTCTGCGGATGGACGGGCTGGCCTCGGTCTTCGCGGCCATGGTGGCGGGCATCGGCTTTCTGGTGGTGCTCTACGCCCGCTACTACATGTCGCCGGACGACCCGATCCCGCGCTTCTTCGCGTTTCTGCTCGCCTTCATGGGCTCCATGATGGGCCTCGTGCTGTCGGGCAACATCATCCAGTTGGTGTTCTTCTGGGAGCTGACCAGCCTCTTCTCCTTTCTGCTGATCGGCTACTGGCAGCACGCGGCCCCGGCGCGCGACGGCGCCCGCATGGCGCTGACCATCACCGCCACGGGCGGGCTCGCGCTGTTCGCCGGCATGCTGCTGCTCGGCCACATCGTCGGCTCCTACGACCTCGACGTCGTGCTGGCGGCGGGCGATGCCATCCGCGCGCACGCGCTCTACCTGCCCATGCTGGTGCTGGTCCTGCTCGGCGCCCTGACCAAGAGCGCGCAGTTCCCGTTCCACTTCTGGCTGCCCCAGGCCATGGCGGCGCCCACCCCCGTGTCGGCCTACCTGCACTCGGCCACGCTGGTGAAGGCGGGCATCTTCCTGATGGCCCGGCTGTGGCCGGTGCTGGCCGGCACCGACGCGTGGTTCTGGATCGTTTCCACCTCCGGGCTGATCACCCTGCTGGTCGGCGCCTATGTCGCCATCTTCCAGCACGACCTGAAGGCGCTGCTGGCGTATTCCACCATCAGCCACCTGGGCCTGATCACCCTGCTGCTCGGGCTGAACAGCGAGCTGGCCATGGTCGCCGCCATCTTCCACACCATGAACCACGCCACCTTCAAGGCGTCGCTGTTCATGGCCGCCGGCATCATCGACCACGAAACCGGCACGCGTGACATCCGCCGCCTGTCCGGGCTGAACGAGACCATGCCCTTCACGGCGCGGCTGGCGCTGGTGGCCGCCGCCGCCATGGCCGGCGTGCCGCTGCTGAACGGCTTCATCTCCAAGGAGATGTTCTTTACCGAGGCCGTGTCGGCCGCCGGCGCCCCCACCTGGCTGCACGGCATCCTGCCCGGCGCGGCGCTGCTGGCCGGCATCTTCGCCGTCACCTATTCGCTGCGCTTCATCCACGGCGCCTTTTTCGGCCCCGTCACGGCTGACCTGCCCCGCACCCCGCACGAGCCGCCGCAGTTCATGCGCGTGCCGGTGGAGGTGCTGGTGTTCGGCTGCATGGTCGTGGGCATCCTGCCGGCGGCCACCATCGGGCCGTTCCTGGCCGTCGCCGTCCGCTCCGTGCTGGGCGACAGCACGCCGGACTACAGCCTGGCCGTGTGGCACGGCGTCAACCTGCCGCTGGTGATGAGCCTGATCGCGCTGGCCGCCGGCGTGCTGCTGTACCGCCTCCTGCAGCCGCACCTGCGCGCGGGCGTGGACGGCACGCCGCTGCTGCGCGGCCTGGACGGGCGGCGCATCTTCGACCAGGTGATGGTCTTCCTGTCGTGGCGCTTTGCCCGCACGCTGGAACGGCTGCTGCACACCGCCGGGCTGCAGATGCAGCTCCGCCTGCTGGTTTGCGTGTCCTTCGCCGCCGCCGTGCTGGCGCTGCTGCCTTATGGCCTGCGCGCCGGCGACGTGTCGCTCACCGGCATCGACCCCGTGGTGGCGCTGATGTGGACGGTGGGCGGCGCCTGCGCCATCGGCGCCGCCTATCAGGCCAAGTACCACCGCCTCGCGGCGCTGATCCTGCTGGGCGGCGCCGGGCTGGTCACCTGCCTCACCTTTGTCTGGTTTTCCGCGCCCGACCTGGCGCTGACCCAGCTGCTGGTGGAGGTGGTCACCACCGTGCTGCTGCTGCTCGGCCTGCGCTGGCTGCCCAAGCGGCAGGAAAGCGCGGGCCCCGGCCACATGTCCGCGCGGCTGCGCCGCTACCGCGACTTCGGCATCGCGGTCGCCGCCGGCGCCGGGCTCACCGCCATCTCCTACGCCACCATGACCCGCGCCTCGCCCGAGGGTATCTCGCGTGCGTTTCTGGAGCGCGCCTATACCGAGGGCGGCGGCACCAACGTGGTCAACGTCATCCTGGTGGATTTCCGCGGCTTCGACACCCTGGGCGAGATCGCGGTGCTGGGCATCGTGGCGCTCACGGTCTTCGCGCTGCTGCGCCGCTTCCGGCCCGCGCCGGAAAGCATCGGCACGCCCGACCAGCAGCAGGGCGAGGCGCGCGACTGGCTCCTGGTGCCGGCCGTGCTGATGCGGCTGATGTTTCCGGTCATCTGCCTGGTCGCGCTGTACCTGCTGCTGCGCGGCCACGACCTGCCGGGCGGCGGCTTCGCGGCGGGGCTGATGGCTTCCGTCGCCATCCTGCTGCAATACATGGCCGGCGGCACCCGCTGGGTGGAGGACCACCTGCGCGTGCACCCGCTGCGCTGGATGGGCGCGGGCCTCCTGCTGGCGGCGCTGACCGGCGCCGGCGCCCTGGTGGCGGGCGTGCCGTTCCTGACCTCCTACTTCGCCTATGCCGACCTGGGCTGGTTCGGCAAGCTGCCGGTGGCCAGCGCCATGCTGTTCGACATCGGCGTCTTCGCCCTGGTGTTCGGCGCCACGGTGCTGATGCTGATCGCCATCGCGCACCAGTCGGTGCGCAGCCAGCGCGCCGCCCCGCCGGTGGCCCAGATTCCCGGGGGGGACGACTGATGGAACTGATCCTGGCCCTCAGCATCGGCGTGCTCGGCGGATCGGGCGTGTGGCTGCTCATGCGGCCGCGCACCTTCCAGCTGATCATCGGCTTGTCGCTGCTGTCCTACGCGGTGAACCTGTTCATCTTCAGCATGGGCCGCTTTCCCGTCGGCGCACCCCCGGTGCTGGAGCCCGGCGGCGTGGGCGACCCGGCGGTCTACGCCGACCCCCTGCCCCAGGCGCTGGTGCTCACGGCCATCGTCATCGGCTTCGCCACCACGGCGCTGTTTCTGGTGGTCATGCTCGCCTCGCGCGGCCTGACCGGCGGCGACCACGTGGACGGCAAGGGGGGGCGCTCGCGGTGAGCGGCTGGCTGCAACACCTGGTCATCCTGCCGATCCTGATCCCGCTGCTGGCAGGCGCCGTGATGATCCCGCTGGAAGACCAGCGCGGCCAGGTGCGCGGCGCCATCGGCGTGCTGTCGGCCGTGGCCATGCTGGTGGTGGCCGTGCTGCTGCTGCTGCGCGCCGATGCCGGCGGGGCGGACGCGGTCAGCGTGTACCGCCTGGGCAACTGGCCGGCGATGTTCGGCATCGTGCTGGTGGCGGACCGGCTGGCGGCGCTGATGCTGGTGCTGACGGCGGTGCTGGGGCTGGCGGCCCTCTTGTTCTCGCTGTCGCGCTGGCAGCGCGTGGGCGCGCATTTCCAGGCGCTGTTCCAGTTCCAGCTGATGGGGCTGAACGGCGCCTTCCTGACCGGCGACCTGTTCAACCTGTTTGTCTTCTTCGAGGTGCTGCTCGCGGCCTCCTACGGCCTCGCCCTGCACGGCTCGGGGGTCGCGCGGGTCAAGGCGGGGCTGCACTACATCGCCATCAACCTCGCCGCCTCGCTGCTGTTCCTGATCGGCGTCAGCATGATCTACGGCGTCGGCGGCACGCTCAACATGGCCGACCTCGCGGTGCGCATCCCGCAGCTGCCGCCAGCCGACCGGCCGCTGATGGAAGCCGGCGCCGCGCTGCTCGGCATGGCCTTCCTGGTCAAGGCGGCGATGTGGCCGCTGGGCTTCTGGCTGCCCCGCACCTACGCCGCCGCCAGCCCGCCCGCCGCCGCCATCTTCTCCATGATGAGCAAGGTGGGCGTCTACGCCGTGCTGCGCCTGTCGCTGCTGCTGTTCGGCGACGACGCGGGCAGCTCCGCCGGCTTCGGCGGCAGCTGGCTGCTGGCCGGCGGCATCATGACCATCGCCTTTGGCGCCATCAGCGTGCTGGCGACGCAGGACCTGTCGCGGCTGGCCGGCGCCAGCGTGCTGATCTCGTCGGGCACGCTGCTGGCGGCGGTGGGCGCGGGGCAGGTTTCCGTCACCGGCGGCGCGCTGTACTACCTGGCCACCTCCTCGCTCGCCATCGGCGCGTTCTTTCTCCTGATCGACCTGCTGGAACGCGGCCGCGACGTGGGCGCCGACGTTCTGGCCGTGACGCTGGAAGCCTTCGGCGACGGCGAGGAGGATGACGAGGACGACGACGAGGTGGGCGTCGCCATTCCCGCCACCATGGCGGTGCTGGGCCTCAGCTTCCTGTGCTGCGCCCTGCTCCTGGCCGGGCTGCCGCCCTTGTCCGGCTTTGTGGCCAAGTTCGCCATGCTCAGCGGCATCCTGAACCCGCAGGGCCTGGGCCGCGGCCCGGCGGCGGTATCCACCGGCGGCTGGGCGCTGCTGCTGGCCCTGGTGCTGTCGGGGCTGGCCACCGTGATCGCCATGACGCGCGCGGGCATCCGCGTGATCTGGGCGGCATCCGACCGCGTGGTGCCGCGCGTCGGCGTGGTGGAGATCGCGCCCGTGCTGCTGCTGCTGGGCACCTGCATCGGCATGACCGCCGCCGCCGGCCCGGTGCTGCGCTACATGGACCAGGCCGCCATCGCGCTGCATGCGCCGGAGGACTACGTGCGGCAGGTGACGGGGCGCGAGTTGTCCGCCCCCGCGGGGGCCGCGCGATGAGGCGCCTGCTGCCACACCCGGTCGTCTCGGCCGGGCTGTTCGTCATGTGGCTGCTCCTGGCCGAAAGCGCCGCGCCCGGCCCGGCGCTGGTCGGGCTGGCGGTGGCGCTGGGCTGCGGCTGGGCCATGGCCGCGCTGCGCCCGGGCCGCGCGCGACTGCGCCGCCCCCTGCTGGTGCTGCGCCTGATCGGCACCGTGGCGGCGGACACGCTGCGCTCCAACATCGCCGTGGCGCGGGTGATCCTGCACCGGCGGGCGGACCGCCGCTCGGGCTTCATCCGCATCCGGCTGGCGCTGCGCGACCCGCAGGCGCTGGCGGTGCTGGCCGTGATCCTGACCGCCACGCCCGGCACCGCCTGGGTGGAATTCGACAGCGACGACGGCTGGCTGCTGCTGCACGTGCTGGACCTGATCGACGAGGAGGAGTGGGTGCGTATCGTCAAGGAGCGCTACGAGGCGCCGCTGCTGCAGATCTTCCCCGCCGCGGCGGAGCCACGCCGGTGAGCGCCGCGCTGCTGGGCTGGTCGCTGCTGCTGGCGCAGGTGATGCTGGGTGCCGGCATGCTGTGCGCCTGCTGGCGCGCCGTGCGCGGCCCCCGCGCGCAGGACCGGGTGGTGGGCCTCGACACCCTCTACATCAACGGCATGCTGCTGCTGCTGACCTTCGGCATCCGCTCCGGCACCGTGCTGTATTTCGAGGCGGCGCTGGTGATCGCGCTGCTGGGCTTCGTCAGCACGGCGGCCCTGGCGAAGTTCCTGATGCGCGGCGAGGTGATCGAATGAGGGAGGTGGATATCGGCTTCTGGCGCCACGCCGCCGAGCTGCCGCCCTGGGCCAACGTGGCGGACCTGCCGATCTGGGCGGCCATTCCCGTGGCGCTGCTGCTGCTGGCCGGCGCCGGCTTCGCGCTGACCGGCTCGATCGGCCTGCTGCGGCTCAAGGATTTCTACGAGCGGCTGCACGCGCCGACCATCGGCACCTCCTACGGCATGGCCTGCATCCTACTAGCGTCCGTGATCTTCTTTTCGGTGCTGCAAACCCGGCTGGTGCTGCACGAGGTGCTGATCGGCATCCTGGTGCTGGCCACCACGCCGGTCACGCTGATGCTGGTGGCCCGCGCCGCGCTGCACCGCGACCGGCTGGAAGGCCATGCCGGCGTGCCGCCGCCGCGCGGCGAGCCCGGCCCCGGGGACACGGCCCCGGAGCCGGCGCCCCCCGCCCCTTAGTCGTCGGCGGCGGAGGAGGACACCAGCGGCGGCGTCTGCTGGTGCTGCACCACCTTCCAGTTCTCATGCGACAGGCGGCGGTAGGTGGAGGTGCAGTGCGCCACGTAGGGCGGAATGCCGTCACGCTCGGCACTGGCCTTGTAGGCGATGACGATCAGCCCTTCCTGCGGCCGCTTCACCTGCCGCTCGGAGAGTTCCACCTTGGACCAGCGCGGCGTTTCGGTCACGGCCTGCACGGCCTGCTGGCCGCTCATCACGAAGGGGGGCGCCGGCAGCACCATCAGGCATTCGTCGTCGATCGACTCGCGGTAATGCTCGGCATCGGCGGTCCAGAGGCTTTCCTCGAAGGTCCAGACGCGGTCGTCATCCATGCTCATGTCCTTGCTCGGTATGGGTGCGCTGGTAACGCCGCAACGGCCTGATCGTTCTCCCGCCCCGTCAGGCGAAGCCGCCCAGCGCGCGCGCCGCCTGCATGGCCAGCGGGCCGATGCGGCGGCGGAACCGCTGCGCGTCCCATTCCGCCAGCGAGCCCGCCACGTGCACCGCCCCCACCGGGCGGCCCTGCGCATCCAGCACCGCCGCCGCCAGCACCACCTCGTCGCGCAGCGATTCCTCCAGCGCCATGCTGAAGCCGTCCCGCCGCGCTTCCGCCAGCTTGCCGCGCAGCCCGGGCAGGTCGGTGATGGTGGCCGGCGTCAGCGGCCGGCGGTCGGAGCGCGCCAGGATGTCCTCCGCCTCCGCTTCCGGCATCGCCGCCAGCATGGCCCGCCCGCCGGAGGTGGCGAAGGCGGGCATGCGGCGGCCGACCAGCGTGGCCGACAACGTGTCCCGCCGGCTTTGCAGCCGCACCGCGTAGATGATCTGCGTGTCATCCGGCAAGCTGAGGTCCACGCGTTCCTGCACGGTGCGGCGCAGCTCCTGCAGCACGGGCGTCGCGCGCTGCACCAGGGGGTTGAGGCGCAGCATGTCGAAGGCGCGGTCCAGCAGGCGCTTGCCCGGCACCAGCCCCTGCCCGCCCGGGTCGCGCTCCAGGTAGCCCAGCGCCAGCAGGGTGTGGGCGATGCGCTGGGTGGCGCTCTTGTCCAGCCCCGTGGCCGCCGCCAGCCCGCCCAGCGACAAGGGCTGCGCCACGCCCTCGAAGGCTTCCAGCACCTGCAGGCCGCGCGCCAGCGACTGCAGGAACAGCCGCTCGTCCACCCCGGGGTCCTTTCCCTTTGACAGCCGCTCCACTGCTTCATACCCTTGCTGAGCAATGCGACCATATTGCTCAGCAATACGGCCGGACGTCCAGCGACGCGTCCTGGCCACGACCGGAGGGTCTGCATGACGGGACGTTTCGCGGGCCGCGTGGCGGCCATCACCGGCGCCGCATCCGGCCTCGGCCGCGCCGTCGCGGAAGCGCTCGCGGCGGAAGGCGCCCGCCTGCTGCTGATGGACCGCGACGCCGCCGGGCTGGAGGCGCTGGCCGCCCGCTGCCCGGACGCACTGACAGTGGTGATCGACGTCAGCTCCGCCGCCGACATGGCGCGGGCGGCGGCCGCGGGGCTCGACCGCTTCGGCCCCGCCAGCCTGCTGGTCACCGCCGCCGGCATGCTGGGGCCCACCGCACCGGCGGTGGAAGCGGAAGAGGCCGACTGGGACCGGCTGTTCGACGTCAACGTCAAGGGCACCTGGCTGGCGGCCAAGTGCTTCATCCCGCAGATCCGCGCGGCGGGCGGCGGCGCGGTGGTGACGCTGGCCTCGGCGGCGGGGCTCACCGGCTCGCTGTCCCTGCCCGCCTATTCCGCCAGCAAGGGCGCGGTGGTGATGCTCAGCCGCAGCCTGGCGCTGGCGCACGCGCCGGAAGGCATCCGCGTCAACTGCGTTTGCCCCGGCTCCATCGAGACGCCCATGCTGGATGCCACCTTCGCCGCCGCCGCCGACCCGGCGGCGCGCATGGCCGAGTTCCGCGCCCGCCACCCGCTGGGCCGCTTCGGCCAAGCGCGCGAGGTGGCGGATACCGTGCTGTTTCTGCTGGGCGAGGGCGCGGGCTTCGTCACCGGCGTGTCGCTGCCCGTGGATGGAGGCCGCCTTGCCTGACCCGACGCGCTTTGCCGGCCTGGCCGCCATTGTCACGGGGGCGGCCGGCGGCATCGGCGCCGCCACCGCCGCGCGGCTGGCGGCGGAAGGCGCGCGGGTGCTGCTGGCCGACCGCGCGCCCATCCCGCAGCCGCCCGCGAACGCCGCCACCCTGCAGCTCGACATCACCGCGCCCGATGCGGGCCGGCGGCTGGCGGAAGCGGCGCTGGCCGCCTTCGGGCGCATCGACATCCTGGTCAACAACGCCGGCATCGGCGGCTCCGGCTCGCTGGAAGCCAGCGACGACGCGTTGATCGCGCGGTTCCTGGACACCAACCTGGGCGCCGTGCTGCGCGTCACGCGGGACGTGCTGCCGCACCTGGCGCGGCCGGGCGGCGCGGTGGTCAACCTGTCCTCGGTGTTCGGGCTGGCGGGCTACCCCGGCACGGCGGCCTATGCGGCGGCCAAGGCGGGCATCGCGCAGTTCACCCGGCAGCTCGCCGCCGAGCAGGGGCCGCGCGGGCTGCGCGTCAACGCCGTGGCGCCCGGCGTGATCGAAACGGCGATGACCGAGGGGCACCTGCGCAACCCCGACTACCGCCGCGCCATGCTGGACGCCACGCCGCTGCGCCGCAGCGCGCGGCCGGAAGAGATCGCCGCCGTCATCGCCTTTCTGGCTTCCGCCGATGCCAGCTTCGTCACCGGGCAGGTGATCGTGGCGGACGGCGGCTGGCTGGACGGGCGCAACCCCCCGCGCGACGCGGACCGCAGCTAAGGAACACAGCTTGATCGACATGCGAGTGAACTGGCCCAACGGCGCCCGCGTCGCCGTGATGCTGACCTTCGACTTCGACGCGGAAACGCTGTGGCTGTCGCGCGACCCGGCCAATGCGCGCCGCCCCGGCATCCTGTCCCAGGGCGTCTACGGCGCCCGGGTGGCGGTGCCCAAGATCCTGGAAACCCTGGCGGAGGAGGAGGTCAAGGCCACCTTCTTCGTGCCCGGCTGGACGGTGGAGAACCATGCCAGCCGTGGCGAGATGATCCTGCGCGGTGGCCACGAGGTGGCGCACCACTCCTATTCCCACAACTGGATCGACCCCGACTTCCCGGACAAGGAGGTCGAGGAGATGGAAAAGGGCCTGGACGCGCTGAAGCGCGTGCTGGGCGTGACGCCGCGCGGCTACCGCTCGCCCGCCGGCGAAAGCAGCGACAGCATGGTGGGGCTGCTGCAGAAGCACGGCTTTCTCTACGACAGCTCGCTGATGTCCGACATCAACCCCTACCGGCTGGAGCTGCCGGATGGCGGGCGCGGGCCGATCGAGCTGCCCTGGCACTGGAGCCTGGACGACGCGCCGCACGCGCTGTTCTCCATCAAGAGCCCGCGGCCGATCTTTCCCAACAGCCACCTGCGCGAGATCTTCCAGGACGAGTTCCGCGAGATCTACCGCTGGGGCGGGCTGTACAACCTGGTGATGCACCCGCAGATCAGCGGCCGCCCCGGGCGCGTCGCGCTGCTGCGCGAGATGATCCAGTGGATCAAGACCTTTCCCGATGTCTGGTTCGCCACCGGTGCCGAGGTGGCCGAGGCCTGGAGCGCCGCCCATGAAGCGAAGTGACGTGATGGCCCGCCCCGGCCGCTGGCTGCGGCGCGGGGTGCTGGCGGCGGCGCTGCTGGGCGCCGGGCTCGGTGCCGCCGGCGCGCAGCCGGCCGAGCGGCCGCTCCGGCTGGTGGTCAATGTCGGGCTGCAGGTGCTGGACCCGATCGTCGGCACCTCCTTTGTCACGCGCAACTTCGCCTACATGGTGTTCGACACCCTGGTGGCGCTGGACGGCAAGGGCGAGATCCGGCCGCAGATGCTGCAAGGCTGGACGGTCAGCGACGATGGGCTGACCTATACCTTCACGCTGCGCCCCGGCCTGGAATGGCACGACGGCACGCCCGTGACGGCGGAGGACTGCGTCGCCTCCCTCCGCCGCTGGGGCGGGCGGGATTCCTCCGGGCGCCGCCTGCTGGCCGCGACAAAGGAACTGCGGGCCGAGGCGCCGGACCGCTTCGTGCTGCAACTGTCCCGGCCCTTCGGGGGCGTGCTGGATGCCCTGGCCAAGCCCAGCGTGCACGTGCCCTTCATGATGCCGGCGCGCATCGCCGGCAGCACGCCGCCGACGGAAGCGGTCAAGGAGATCATGGGCTCCGGCCCCTTCCTGTTCCAGGCCGACCAGTGGGTGCCGGGCGAGCGCGCCACCTTCCGCCGCAACCCCCGCTACAAGCCGCGCGACGAGCCGGCGGACGGGCTGGCCGGCGGCAAGGCGGTGTTCATCGAGCGGGCGGAGATGATCAACATCTCCGACCCCGCGACGCGCGCCGCGGCCTTGCAGAACGGCGAGGTGGACTACCTGGAATACGCGCCGCTGGACTTCCTGCCGGTGCTGTCGCGCGACCGCAACCTGGTGATCGCCAAGCCCGGCGGCATCGCGCAGATCATGGGCGGGGTGGCGCTGAACCACGCGCAGCCACCCTTCAACAACCTGAAGGTGCGCCAGGCGCTGCAGATGGCGCTGGACCAGTCGGAGATCGTGGCGGTGCACGGGCTGCCGGACGGCATGTTCCTGCCGAGCTGCCAGTCCATGACCCTGTGCGGCACGCGCTACAGCAGCGAGGCGGGCGGCGAGGCCCTGCGCGACCAGAGCCTGGAGCGGGCGCGGCAGATGCTGCGGGACTCCGGCTACAACAACGAGCGGGTGGTGCTGCTGCACCCGGCGGATTCCGCGCTGATCAACCCCATGGCCATGGTGGTGGCCGACCGCATGAAGCGGATCGGCCTGAACGTGGACCAGCAGACGCTCGACTGGGCCACGGCGGCGCAGCGGTGGCTGAGCCGCGAGCCGGTGGAGCGCGGCGGCTGGAGCGCGGTGCCGGTGATCTACACGGGCTTCGACATGTCGGACCCGCTCAGCAACGTGGGCATCGGCTACAACTGCACCGGCACGGCGCCCTGGCTGTATTGCGACGAGGCGATGACGCCCCTGCTGCGGCGCTTCGAGGCGGAAGCCGACCCGGAGCGCCGCCGGGCCATCATGGCCGACATCAACCGCCAGGCGCTGCTCAACGTGAACTTCCCGCTCACCGGGCAGTTCTCCAGCCCCGCCGCGTGGCGGCGCGAGCTGCAGGGGGTGGTCGACTTCGGCTTCCCCGTGCTGTGGAACATCCGGCGCGCCCCGCGCTGAGCCGGACAAAGGGGCGGCGGCGACCGGCCGCCGCCCCCTCCCCGCCCCCTCCGTCCCTGGCCTGTAAACCTGCCGGCGTTTCGCATCAGCGCGAGGCCGGGCGGCTTGGCGCCGAATCGGGTTTGCATCGGTTGCATGCAACCCGCGGTTTTTCGCATAGACGGCGTTAATTCTTTGGTTATCAACGAATCCGCTGCGTGGACTCCGTTTTGTTATTGAGACGATTCGGTGTCGATTCGCACAAGAAAGCTGAATCTGCGGGGCATTGATTTGCCAATGATAATGTTCGGCTGAAAAAAGAATATCATCTGTGCCTGGCGGGCAAAGACGCATTTCGCGTCCGTGTCGAAACGACCGCCATGCAACGGAGATTTCCTATGACGCAAATCCCCCCCTTCTTCGCCGTTTCTGAAGCCACTGCGGCGTCTTCTGTCAATCACTCGCGCGCATTGGCGCCGACTCAGGTATTCGACCGCAACTTCACGGATATCAGCGTTCACCTGGACAGTGCCGAGCGCACCTTCTGGTGCAACCTGCAGCCCACCGGCCGCCCCTGCGTGTCCCCCAGCGTGCTGCGCGACCTGAGCACCATGCAGTCCGACCTGACCCGCTGGATGGCCGGCGCCAACGATGAGTCCCGCCCCTTCGACCATTTCGTGGTCGCGTCCAACATCCCGGGCGTGTTCAACCTGGGCGGCGACCTGCGGCTGTTCGCGGAATCCGTCCGCCAGGGGCATCGTTCGCTGCTGCAGCAATACGCCTACCGCTGCGTGGAGGTCGTGCACAACAACCTCACCTGCTATCACCAGCCGCTGGTCACCATCGCGCTGGTGCAGGGCGACGCGCTGGGCGGCGGCTTCGAGACGGCGCTGTCCTGCGGCATGATCGCGGCCGAGCGCGGCACCAAGTTCGGCCTGCCGGAGGTGCTGTTCAACCTGTTCCCCGGCATGGGCGCCTATAGCCTGATCGCCCGCCGCATCGGTGCCGTGCAGGCCGAGCGCATGATCATGAGCGGCCGCATCTACACCGCCGAGGAACTGCATGAGATCGGGCTGGTGGACCTGCTGCTGACCCCGGGCCAGGGCGTGTCCGAGCTGCAGGCCTGGATCCGCAAGCAGGGCCGCCGCCATGTCTCCATGGCCGCCGTGCACAAGGCGCGCAACCTGGCCACCCCCGTCACGCTGCAGGAACTGCGCGACATCGTGGACGTGTGGGTGGACACCGCAATGCGGCTGGAAGCGCCCGACCTGCGCAAGATGGAGCGGCTGGCGGCGGCGCAGGACCGGCGGCGCGACCGGTCGTCCAGCATGATCATGGCCGCCGAATGAACGGCGGCGGCACCCGTGGCACGGCTGGGCGCGGGCCGCTCAGCCGCTGCGGGACACCAGCACCGGGGGCGGCGACTGCCAGCGCAGCAGCGCCGCCCGCGCCGCCTGCACCGCCTCGCTCACCTGTTCGGTCATCTGCGGGCCGTTGGCCTGGATGGCGGGGGCCTCGATCCCCTGCCAGGTGCCGCACAGGTCCGCCAGCGCCACGGCGCCGACATTGGAGGCGACGGAGCGGAGCGCGTGCAGGCTATCGCGGAACGCCCGCGCATCGACCCGCACGGCGTCCTGCTGCAGGGCCTGCAGGTGCCGGGCGGAGTCGCTGATGAAGGTGGCGATCACGTCCGACACGAACTCGCTGCCGCCCAGCAGCATCAGGTCGTCCAGCATGCGCAGGTTCAGCACGCCGGCGGCGCGCTGCGGCGCGGCGGCGGCCGGCGGCGGCGGGGCCGGCGCCACCACCACCCGGGGCAGCACGGCGGGGCGGCCTTCCACCAGGCTGTCCACCAGCTCCAGCAGCGCCACGGCGTCCACCGGCTTGGTGACGCAGGCATCCATCCCGGCGTCCAGCGCCCGCTCCCGCGCATAGGCGGTGGCATCGGCGGTCAGCGCCACGATCGGCAGGTGCGGGCGGTCGAGCGAGGCCATGCGGTACAGCTTGGTGGCCTCGATCCCGTCCATCACCGGCATGTTGAGGTCCATCGCCACCAGGTCGAAGGCGCCATCCTCCAGCCGGTCCAGCGCCTGCTCGCCGTCGCTGGCGAGCGTCACGTGGTGGCCGCCCGCTTCCAGGATGCGCGAGATGACCATGCGGTTCACCTGGTTGTCGTCCACCACCAGGATGCGCCGGCCGTTGTCCCGCCGGCGGATCATCGGCACGTCGTCGTCGTTGGCGGCCTGGCGCGCCGTGGTCAGCGCGCGGAATGCCGCCGGCAGCTCGGCCCGCAGGCGGGACGCGGCCAGGGTGGCGAAGGCGCGGCCGCGCTGGCCGGCCGCCGGCAGCCCCGGAAGCTCGGCTCCGTTTCTGCGGGATTCAACGAGCAGCAGCGGCATGTCGGCGGAGTCTTCCTCGGGTTCGTTGGTGGCGGGCGGCGCGGCGGAGCGCATCAATACCACGTCGCGCGGCAGGGATGGCGGCAGCGGTGTGCCCCAATTCGTTTCGGTGAATTCCAGCCCCTCCGCCGCCAGCACGGCGCCGACGGCAGCCCGGTCCTCCGGCTCCATGCCCTGCAGCACCACGTGCCAGCGCCCGATCGGCAGCGCCGGCGCGGCGCCCAGCGGTGCCGGCAGGGTGAACCAGAAGGTGCTGCCCCGCCCCGGCTGGCTGCGCACGCCGATGTCGCCGCCCTGCAGCCGCACCAGCCGGCGCGAGATGGCGAGGCCGAGCCCGGTGCCGCCGAAGTCGTTGGCGATGGTCTTGTCGGCCTGGGTGAAGGTGTCGAAGATCCGCTCCTGCGCGGCGGGCGCGATGCCGATGCCGGTGTCCTCCACCTCCACCCGCAGCACGGGGCCGCGCTGCGCGCCGCCGTCCTCCACGTCCAGCAACACGGTGACGGCGCCCTGGCGGGTGAACTTCACGGCGTTGGCCAGCAGGTTCAGCGTGATCTCGCCCAGCCGCCGGCGGTCGGCCAGCACGGCGCGGGCGGTGCGCGGCGTCACGTGCAGGTACAGCCGCAGGCCCTTTTCCAGCGCCTGCGGCGCCACCAGCCGCATGGTGTCGCGCAGCACCTCCACCGGGTCCAGCAGCGTCGCCTCGAAGGTCACGTGGCCGGCATCGATGCGCGACACGTTGAGCAGGTCGTCGATCAGCGACACCAGCCGGCCGGTGGAGGCGCGGATGGTGCGCAGCATGTCGAGCTGCGCCGGGTTCAGGCCGGAATTGCGCAACAGGTCGCTCATGCCGCTGACGGCGTTGAGCGGCGTGCGCAGCTCGTGGCTGACGCTGGCCAGAAACAGGCTCTTGGCCTCGTTGGCCTGCTGGGCCACGTCGCGCGCGTGGGACAGCTTGCGCACCAGGCTGGCGGCGTAGAGCGGCAGGATCACCAGCCCCAGCAGCAGCCCGATGCCGAGCGGGTAGTTCTGCTGCCAGTAGTCCGTCAGGTGGACGATGCCGCCGAACAGCCCGACCGACAGCCCCGCCGCCGCGAACAGGTAGCGCAGCCCGTAGCGGAAGCCGTAGCCCAGGATCACCCACAGGTAGAGCGGGTACAGCGCCGCGATCACCGGCGCCGCCACGGCCATGCCGGCGGTGAGCACGCCGAGGTCCAGCAGCATGCCGCAGATGCGCCGCGGCACGGACACGCCGGGCCGCCACGCCAGATGCGCGGACAGGCCGATGGCGCCCAGCACGAAGGCGGCGCACAGCAGGCGCGCGGTGTCCAGCGCCGGGTCGGCCGGCAGCAGCAGGAACAGGTAGAAGCCGACGACCAGCGCGATCACCAGCCGGTTGAGGGTGATCTCGTGTTCCTTGTCGGGCCGCGCCCGCAGGCGCGCCGCGAACCGCTGAACGGCTTTCCTCAGCATCGCACCAGATATCCCGCCAGGCGGCCCGGCTCTGGTGCCAGGCCTTGCCCGAACCCTCCGGCGCTAGCCGGCGGCCCGGCGCAGGACAAGGAAATTCTGCGCGCAGTCGTCCGGGCCGCAGGGGCGGCCGAGGTGGAAGCCCTGCACCTCGTCGCAACCCTCGGCCCGGAGGAAGTCCAGCGCCTCCTGTGTTTCCACCCCCTCGGCCACCACCAGGAGGCCGAGCCCGTGGGTCAGGCCGATGATGGTGCGCACGATGGACGCGTCCTCCCCGTTCTGCGGCAGGTTGCGCACGAAGGACTGGTCGATCTTGATGCGGTTGACCTTGAAGCGCCGCAGGTAGTCGAGCGAGGAGAAGCCGGTGCCGAAGTCGTCTAGCGCCAGGCTGACGCCGTCGCGCCGCAGGGCGTGCAGCGTTTCCAGCGTGGCGGCCGAGCGGTCCATCATCACCCCCTCGGTCAGCTCCAGCTCCAGCATGGACAGCGGCACGCCGGCGGTGCGGGCGGCTTCCGTCACCAGCCGGTGCATGTCGAGGCGGCGGAACAGCGTGGGCGAGACGTTGATCGCCACCCGGTCGGGCGCGATGCCGCGCTGCATCCAGGCGCGCATCTGCGCGCAGGCCTGGCGCACCACCCATTCGGTGATCTGCACGATAAAGCCGCTGTCCTCGGCCGCGCGCAGAAAGGTGCCGGGGGAAACCAGCCCGTGGCCCGGGCGCTGCCAGCGGATCAGCGCCTCGACGCTGGTGGCGCGGCCGCTCCCCAGGTGGAACTGCGGCTGGTAGTGCAGCAGGAACTCGTTGGCCCGCAGCCCTTCGCGCAGCCCCGTGTCCAGCGACTGGGCGTGTTCCACCTTGCGGCGCTGCTCGATGGAAAAGAAGCGGTGGCCGTGCCGGCCCTCGGCCTTGGCGCCGTACATCGCGAGGTCGGCGTTCTTCAACAGCTCGTCGCTGCCGTTGGCGTCCTGCGGAAACATGGTGATGCCGATGGACGAGCTGATGTTGATGCTGTGCCCGCGCAGGTTCAGCGGCTGGCTCAGCGCGTGGCCGATCTGCCCGGCCAGCGCCGCCGCGTCGCCCGGCCCGTTGATGCCTTCCTGCAGGATGGCGAACTCGTCGCCGCCCAGGCGGGCCACGGTGTCGCGCGGGCCGACGTTGTCGCGCAGGATGCGGGCCACGGCCACCAGCAGCTGGTCGCCGAACACGTGGCCGAGGGAGTCGTTCACGGTCTTGAAGTGGTCGAGGTCGAGAAACAGCAGCGCCCCCTGCTCCCCCGCCTGGGCCGCCTGGGCCAGGCTGCTCTCGATCCGCCGCGTCAGCAGCGAGCGGTTGGGCAGGCCGGTCAGCGCGTCATGCCCGGCCAGGTGCTGCAGGTGCCACTGCGCGTTCTTCTGGTCGGTGATGTCGATGGAGGTGGTCAGGATGGCGACCACCGCGCCCTCGGCGTCGCGCAGCGGCGACTTGGTGGTGAGCAGCGTCAGCGGCACGCCGTCCGGGTCGGCCACGCTTTCCTCGTAGCTCGGCAGCTGTTCGCCGCGCTCCATCACCAGGCGGTTCAGCGCCACGCGCCGGCCTTCCTGGTCGCGGATCAGCTCCACCACCGGGCGGCCGACGCATTCGGCGGCGGATAGCCCGACATGCTTGGCGAAGGCGGCGTTGGCGAACTGGCAGACGCCCTGCAGGTCGGACACGGAGATCAGCGCCGGGATGGTGCCGATCACCTGCATCAGCCCGTCCACCTGCATCAGGGGAAAGGCGGCCGGCGGCAGGCCGGGGCGCGGCGCCTCCGGCACGGGCAGCGGCGGCGGCGGCGGCGCCACCTGGCCGTCCAGCATGGCGCGCACGCGGCCCTGGAAGTCGGAATGGCGGATCGGCGTCTGCACGAAGTCGCTGGCGCCGGCTTCCAGCGCCCGCAGGCGGAAGTTCGGCTCGTCATAGGCGGTGATCACGATCACCGGCGTGTGCAGGCAGTGCGGGATGGAGCGCACGGCCTGCGCCATGTCGGCACCGTCCATGCCAGGCATGCGGTAGTCCGTGATGATCAGGTCGGGGCGGCTCGACGCCATCCATTCCAGCGCCAGCAGCGGGTCCGCGAAGTCGCGCACCTCCATGTCCGGCCCGCAGGAGCGGACCAGCATGCTGTAGATGCGGCGGTTGGTGCTCTGGTCGTCGATGATGGCGATCAGCGGCAAGGGAACGCTCCGCGTACACGCCGCGGCAGCCATGCCGCGCATCGATGCGTGGCATCATGCCGTGTCCGCCGATGGGCCATACTACGCAGTTCCTTGGTTCGCACGGACGCCACGGGCCGACACGTCAGCGACCGGCGCAGCGCTGGGCCGGACCACCGACAGGATCACCTCTCATAGAGTTTTTTCAAGGCAGGTGCAAAGCTATGAAACTGGTTTGTGCCTCAGGCGCCACATGACAGGTCCCAGGCCCCGGCATTGCAACCTTCGCGTGCCGTGGTGACCACGTCGGCAACCTCAATCCATGCTTAGCCCAACGCGGCGGATGATGGCGCCCCAGGCCTCGGTTTCCTCGGCGATCAGCGTGGCGAACGCGGCGGGGGACTGGGTTTCCACCGCCGCCCCCTGCCGCGCCAGCGCGTCGCGCAGGCCGGCGGCGCGCATGGTGTCGACGGCGGCG
Organism: Roseomonas haemaphysalidis; assembly: GCF_017355405.1. Taxonomy (NCBI): domain Bacteria; kingdom Pseudomonadati; phylum Pseudomonadota; class Alphaproteobacteria; order Acetobacterales; family Roseomonadaceae; genus Roseomonas; species Roseomonas haemaphysalidis. The sequence goes on along the minus strand of NZ_CP061177.1, from coordinate 1,948,414 downwards.
GCATTCAGGTCGGCCAGCACCTCGGGGTCCAGCCCGGCCGGCGCCAGCAGCCCGTACCAGGGCTGCCGCCCCAGCTCGGCGATGCCCGCCTCGGCGAAGGTGGGCGTGTCCGGCAGCACCGCCACGCGCGCCGCGCCGGTGACGGCGATGGCATTCACCCGGCCCTTGCCCAGCAGGTTCAGGTAGGCGCCGATGCCGTCGATCGCCAGCGGGATGTCGTCGCGCAGCAGCCCCTGCTGCATCAGGGCGGTGCCGCGGTAGGGCACGTCCTGCAGGACGATGCCGGCGGCCTGCTGCAGCGCCTCGCCCGCCAGGTGGGTGGCATCGCCGCGCGCGGTGATGCCGTATTGCAGCGGGTCCGGCGCCGCCCGCGCGCCGGCCAGCACCGCCGCCATGCCGCGCGCCCCGAAGCCGGTGCTGGCGTAAAGCGCCAGGCGCACGCGGACCAGCAGGGTGATGGGCTGGAACTGCGCGATGGAATAGTTGAGCTGGCGGAACAGGTGCGGGTTGGCGGCAAAGGTGGTGGAGGTGGCCAGCAGCAGGGTCAGGCCATCGGGCACCGCGGACGCCACGTATTCCGTGCCGATCATGGTGGCGGCGCCGGGGCGGTTGTCGACCACCACCGGCAGGCCGATGCGCTCGGCCATGCCCTGCGCGAAGCGGCGCGCGAACAGGTCCGGCCCGTCGCCGGGCGCATAGGGCACCACCAGCCGCACCGGCCGCGCGGCCCGCGCGGCCGTCGCGCCCAGGGCCAGGAAGCCCCCCAGGGTCAGTGCCCTGCGGCCCACCGCTGCCGTCATCCCCGTCCCTTCGCTGCCGCCGCCGGCGAGGCTAGGCAGCGCCCCGCCGGGCGGTCAAGCGCGCCCCGCCCCGGCCCCGGAGCGCCGTACAACAATGTTTGCCGCAGCGCGGAATGATGCGTAGCGTCAACGGTTCCATCGCAGCCGGAGATGCCGCCATGCCCATGACGCGCCGCCACCTGCTTGCCGGAGCCGCCACCGCCCCGGTGCTCCTGTCTGCCACGGCCGCGATGGCCCAGGGCATCCAGCCCAAGCGCGGCGGGGTGCTCAACGTCATCCTGAACCCCGAGCCGCCGATCCTGCAGATCGGCGTCAACAACCAGACGCCGACGCTGATCTGCGGCACCAAGATGACGCAGGGGCTGTTGAAGTTCTCGCCCAGCCTGGAACCGCTGCCGGAGCTGGCGAAAAGCTGGACCGTCAGCCCCGACGGGCTGGAATACGTGTTCAAGCTGCAGGAGAACGTGAAGTGGCACGACGGTCGCCCCTTCACGGCGGATGACGTGATCTATTCCGTGACCACTTTCAACCGCGAGATCGCGCCCCGCCTGCGCGGCGTGCTGGCGGGCATCGCGGAAGCCACGGCGCCGGACCCGCTGACCGTGCGCTTCGTACTGAAGCAGGCGTTCCAGCCGTTCCTGCTGTGCTTCGACGCCACGGCGCTGCCGATCGTCGCCAAGCACGTCTACGACGGCACGGACATCCGCACCAACCCGGCCAACCTGAAGCCGGTGGGCACCGGGCCGTTCCGCTTTGTGGAATGGCAGCGCGGCAACTTCCTGCGCATGGAGCGCTTCGCCGACTACTGGAAACCGGGTCAGCCCTACCTGGACGGCATCCTGTGGCGGGTGATCCCGGACGGGCAAAGCCGGCGGCTGGCGATCGAGGGCGGGCAGGTGCAGATGAGCACGGCCACCGACATCGAGCCCTTCGACATCCCGGCGCTGCGCCAGGCGCCCAACCTCGACGTCACCACCAAGGGCTGGGAATACTTCTCCCCGCTGTTCTGGTTCGAGCTGAACCACCGCGTGAAGCCGTTCGACGACAAGCGCGTGCGGCAGGCGATGAGCATGGCGCTGGACCGCAACTTCATTGTCAACCGGCTGTGGTTCGGCCTGGGCAAGCCGGCCACCGGCCCGGTCAGCTCCACCACCCGCTTCCATGACGCGGACGCCAAGCTGGCGCCCTTCGACGTGGCGAAGGCGCGCGCACTGCTGGACGAGGCGGGGGTGCGCGCCAATGCCCAGGGCATCCGCGGCAGCTTCAAATACGTGATCCCGCCTTATGGCGAGATCTGGAACCGGATGGGCGAGTATTTCCGCCAGGCGATGCGCCAGGTCGGCTTCGACGTCACGCTGGAATCGACCGATGCGGGCACCTGGGCGTCGCGCATCGCCAACTGGGACTACGAATCGACCTCCAACGTGCTGTACCAATACGGCGACCCGACGCTGGGGGTGGAGCGTTCCTACGTGTCCTCCAACATCCAGAAGATCCTGTTCACCAACACCGCCGGCTATTCCAACCCCAGGGTGGACGAGTTGTTCGCCGCCGCCCGCACCGGCGCCACGGAGGCGGCCCGGCGGAGCGCCTTCTCGGAGGTGCAGAAGATCCTGGTGGACGAGATGCCGCTGCTGTGGGTGGTGGAGGTGAACTACCCCACCGTCACCGACAAGCGGCTGCGCAACGCCGTGCAGCTCGGCACCGGCGACCACGCCAGCTACGACGACGTGTTCCTGGCCTGACCCCCTGGCCTTTCCCCTGGCCTTTCCCCTGGCCCGGCCGGCGCCAGGCGCGCCGGCCGGCACTCCGCCCTTGCATGGCGCGGGGGGCGGGCACAGATTTGCCGGATGGATGCGACAGCCGACCACCACACCGGCAGCGCCGGGCGGAAGGACACCCGCAGATGAGCCAGGCGCCCGCCGAAGGCTTTTCCGACAAGGTCGTGAGCCTGGAAGGTTCGCGCGAAGCCAAGCTCTGGGCGGTGGTGGCCTCGGTCGGCCGCCGAAACCGCATCGCCGAGATCTATGCCAACCGCGCCGCGGCGGATGCCGACCGGCAATGGCGCGAACAGCAGGTGCGCGCCTATGCGGGGTTCCTGCGCTCCTCCGCCATGCCTATGCCAAACTACAGCGTGTCGGCCATCCGCCGGGCGGACCTGCCGCGGGCCTGGAAGCCGCTGCCGGCGCTGGGCTTTCTGCGCAGCCAGTTCATCTGACGGGCATCAGGGCGTGGCGGACGCCGCCACGTAGAGGGCCGCGACCCGCTCCAGCCCCGCCTGGTCGGCGGGGGTGAAGCGGGCCGGTCGCGGGCTGTCCAGGTCGATCACGCCCAGCACCTCACCGTCCCGCAGCAGCGGCACCACGAGTTCGGAGCGGGACGCGGCGTCGCAGGCGATGTGGCCTGGAAAGCTGTGCACGTCCTCCACCAGCATGGACTGCTTGCGCGCCACCGCGGCCCCGCAGACGCCGCGCCCGAAGGCGATGCGCACGCAGGCCGGTTTGCCCTGGAAGGGGCCCAGCACCAGCTCGCCCCCGTAGCGCAGGAAATAGAACCCGGCCCAGTTCAGGTCCGGCAACATCTGGAACAGCAGGGCCGAGGTGTTGGCGGCATTGGCGACCGGGTCGCGCTCGCCGGCCAGCAGGGCCGACAGCATCCCGGCCAGCTCCTCATGCAGCGTGGCGGCATCGGTGGCGGTGGAAGCGCGCAGTTCGAACATGGGGCATGGCTTTCAGCGGGATCAGCGCCGGAGCGCTGGTTGGGGCGCCAGGATTCGAACCTGGGAATGGCGGTACCAAAAACCGCTGCCTTACCGCTTGGCTACGCCCCACCGGCTGCCGCTGAATAAGCGTCAGGCGGGGGTTTCGTAAAGCCCCCCTCCCCAACGCCACCATTCCGGCGGCAGCAGCGTGGCGGCGGCGGTGGCCGCGGCGGCGTCGGGCAGCAGCGCGAAGCAGGTGGCGCCGGAGCCGCTCATCCGCGCCAAAAGGCAGCCGGGCAAGGCGCGAAGGGCCGCCAGCACCTCGCCCACCGCCGGGCACAGGCCGATGGCGGGGGCTTCCAGGTCGTTGCGGCAGGCCGACAGGTCGCGCGCCATGGCCGCCGCGTCGGCCCAGCCGGGGGGCAGCGCGGCGCGGGGGGAAAAGCCGCCGGCGCGGGCGCGGAACACCGCCGGGGTGGCCAGGGCGACGCGCGGGTTGGCCAGCACCATGCCGAGGCCGGGTGGCAGCGCCGGCGCCGGGCCCAGCAGTTCCCCCACCCCCTCCATGCGCGCGGGCCGGCTGGCCAGGCACACCGGCACGTCGGCCCCGAGCCGCAGCGCCAGCGCCGCCATGGCATCCGGCGGCACCGCCACGTTCCAGGCGCGGCACAACAGCCGCAGCGCCGCCGCGGCATCCGCCGAGCCGCCGCCGATGCCCGACGCGACGGGCAGGTGCTTGTCGAGCCGCAGGAAGCCGCGCGGCGAAACGCCGGTGGCCTCGGCCAGCAGGCGGGCGGCGCGCAGCACCAGGTTGTCCGGCTCCGCCCGCAGGGCGCCGCCTTCCGGCCCGTCCAGCGACAGCGACAGCGCCGGCGCCTCCGCCCAGTGCAGCGAATCGGCGGCGGCGAGGAACACCACCAGCGAATCCAGCAGGTGATAGCCATCGGCGCGGCGGCCGGTGACGTGCAGAAACAGGTTCACCTTGGCCGGCGCGGCTTGCAGCACGGCGGGATGCTCAGCGGGACGCCGGGATGGCTTCCCGTTCGCGCAGCTTGGCCTCGATGCGCGGCGATTCGGCGGGCTCGGGGTCGAGCGTCAGGGCGCGGCGCCATTGGAACACCGCTTCGCGCCGCCGCCCGGCCGCCCAGTAGGCGTCGCCCAGATGGTCGTTGATGGTGGCGTTGCGCGATTCCAGCTCGGCCGCCTTTTCCAGCCACTTGGTGGCGTTGGGCAGGTCGCCCAGCTTGAACAGGGCCCAGCCCAGGCTGTCGGCGATGTTGCCGTCCTGCGGGCGCAGCGCCATGGCGCGTTCCAGCATGCCGCGCGCCTCGGCCAGGTGCTCGCCACGCTCCACCCAGGTGTAGCCCAGGTAGTTCAGCACGTAGGGCTGTTCCGGCACCAGTTGCAGGGCGCGCTGGAAGTCGGCCTCGGCGCGCGGCCACTGGCCCGAGCGCTCCAGCGCGATGCCGCGGGCATACAGCAGCGGCCAGCTGGCGGGCGTCTGGTCGCCGGCGCGGCTCAGCGCCTGGTCGTAGGCCTGCACCGCCTCGGGAAAGCGGCCGCGGACGCGCAGCAGGTCGCCCAGGCGGGCGGCGGGCTGCGGCGCGGCGGGGCGCTGGGCCGACAGCTCCCGCAGCACCGCGATTGCCTCGTCCGGCCGGTTCAGGCGGTCCAGCAGGGTCGCGCGGCGCAGCATCACGGCCGGCAGCAGCACGTCGTCGCGCGGGATGTCCTGCAGCAGCGCCAGGGCGTTCTCGGCATGCTTCTGGTCGGCCAGGGCCTCGGCGGCGACCAGCTTGGCGGGGGTGAAGTCGGGCCGCAGCCGCAAGGCGAGCCGCGCCAGGATCAGCGACAGTTCCGGCCCGCCCTGGCCGCGCAGCGCCGCGGCCAGCGCCAGCTCGGCTTCCGCCATGCCTTCCACGGGGGAGGCCACGGCGCGCTCGGTCAGCATGCGGCGGCGGGTTTCGGGGGTGCCCAGCATGGCCAGATCGTCGCTGCCGGTGGAGATGCTTTCCACCAGCTTCATGGCTTCCGCTTCCTTGCCGGCGCGGCCCAGGATGCCGGCGGAAATCTGCACCAGCCGCAGGTTGACCTCGGGCGTGTTGGCCAGCGCCACGCGGATCAGCCGGTCCGCCTCGCGCGGGCGGTTGCCCAGGTCGGCGATCATGGCGGCGTGCAGCGCGGCCAGGCCAGACAGGCGCGAGCCTTCCACCTGCGGCTTCAGGGTGGCCAGCGCCGTGTCGGTGTTGCCGCGGCCGGCCTGCGCCCAGGCCAGCAGCAGCGGCGACAGCACGGCGCCCGCGCCCTGGCGCGGCATGGCGCGCAGCCGGGTCTCGGCCCGCTCCCAGCGCCCGGCCTGGGCGTCGGCGCCGGCCAGCAGCAGCGCCGCCAGCTCGTTGTCGGGCAGCTGGCGGGCCACGCGGGTGGCCTCGGGCCGGCCGTCCAGCACGGTGGCCAGAAAGGCCTTGTTGATCACCTCGGGCTGCTCGGGCGCCTGCCGCAGCGCTTCCAGCAGCAGGTCGGCGGCGGCGGCGGTGTCGGTTTCGCTGACGGCGTAGCTGCCGGCCAGATAGGCGCCCGAGGCGCTCATCCGCCCCGGGGCCCGGCCGCCGGGGGCACCGGAATCCGGGGCACCGCCCGCGGCACAGCCGGCCAGCAGGGCGGCGGCGAGAAGGGCGGCACGGCGGGGGAGGAGGAGAACGACCATGGACAGGAGGTTAGGGCCATTTCGCCCGCTCTGGAAACGCCCATGGGAAACCGCCGGACTCGCGCGCTTGGCACCGCGCGCCCCCTTCCCCGCAGCGGTGGCTTCGCCGCATGATGTTACACGAAGCCAGGCCCGATCCCCCGGTTCCGGGCCGCTTGCCGTGCCTCGCGCCCCCCACCCGCTCTCAAGGAGAGTTCCGTGCGTTCGATCCTGACTGTCCTGGCCCTGATGCTCGCCGGCAGCGCGCTGTCAGCCGCGCCCGCCATGGCGCAGAACCGCTTCTGGCTGGTCAACAACTCCGGCCTGACCATCGAGCGGGCCTATGTCTCGCCGTCGCGCCTGTCCGACTGGGGCAGCGACATCCTGGGCCGCACCACGCTGTCGGCCGGCGACCAAGTGCGCGTCACCCCCGCCGCGCGCGACTGCGAGCTGGATATCAAGGTGACCTACGAGGGCGGGCAGGAAGAGGAGAAGATGAAGGTCAACGCCTGCCGCACCGACCGCGTCATCTTCACCAACCCCAATGGCCGCGCCGACCGCGGCGGCGGCGCCGGCGGCACGATCGAGACGGCCGATGGCGGTGCCGGCGGCAGCGTCAGCCGGGGCGACGACGCGCCGCCGCCCCGTTCCGGCGGCGGCTCCGGCGGCAGCGTGCAAGGGGGCGGCAGCGGGCGGGCGGGCAACGCCTCCTTCCGCTTCGTCAACCGCACGGGCGAGACGATCCAGGAGCTCTATGTGTCGTCCAGCAGCGACGACAACTGGGGCCGCGACCGGCTGGGGCGCGACACCCTGGCCGCCGGCGCCAGCCGCCCGGTCAGCGTCACCGGCGGCTGCGAGGTGGACATCCGCGTGGTGCTGGGCGCCGGGCGGATCCAGGAGCGGCGCAACATCTCCGCCTGCGGCCGCTCCGAGATCCCCTGGCCCTGAGCCGGGCGGCGGCTACATGCCGCCGATGTAGTTCGGCCCGCCGCCGCCTTCGGGCGTGCACCAGTCGATGTTCTGGCGCGGGTCCTTGATGTCGCAGGTCTTGCAGTGCACGCAGTTCTGCGCGTTGATCACCAGGCGCGGCTCGCCTTCCTCCACGCCCACCGCCTCATACACGCCGGCCGGGCAATAGCGGCTTTCGGGCGAGCGGTAGCGGTCCCAGTTCTCCGGCTTCCACAGCGCAGGGTCGCGCAGCTTCAGGTGCGCCGGCTGGTCTTCCTCGTGGTTGGTGTTGCTCAGAAACACCGAGGACAGGCGGTCGAAGGTCAGCTTGCCGTCCGGCTTGGGGTAGCTGATCGGCGCGCACTGGTCAGCGGGCTTGGTGGCGCCGTAATCGGTGTGGTGACCCATGGTCCAGGGCGCCTTGCCGCGGAACAGGTAGGTCTCGGCCGCCGCGTTCAGCATGCCGCCATACAGACCCCACTTGGCGAAGCCGGGGCGGATGTTGCGCACCGCCTGCAGCTCGCTCCACACCCAGCTGTCGCGCAGCGCGGCGGGATAGCCGTCCAGCACGGCGGGCGCGGCCTCACCCTGCGCCAGGGCGGCGGCGGCGGCCTCGGCGGCCAGCATGCCGGTCTTCATGGCGGTGTGGGTGCCCTTGATCTTGGGCACGTTCAGGAAGCCCGCCGTGTCGCCGATCAGCGCGCCACCCGGGAACACCAGCTTCGGGATGGATTGCAGGCCGCCTTCGTTCAGCGCGCGGGCGCCGTAGGCGACGCGCTTGCCGCCTTCCAGCATCTTGCGGACCTCGGGGTGGGTCTTGAAGCGCTGGAACTCGTCGAAGGGCGAGAGAAAGGTGTTGGGGTAGTCCAGCCCGACCACGAAGCCGATGGACACCAGGTTCTCGCCGAACATGTAAAGCCAGGCGCCGCCATAGGTGTCCGACTTCAGCGGCCATCCGACGGAATGCCACACCTTGCCAGGCGTGTGCGCGGCGGCCGGGATCTCCCACAGCTCCTTGATGCCGAGCGCGTAGGTCTGCGGCTGCACGCCGTCGCGCAGGTTGAACTCGGCTTCCAGGCGCTTGGTCAGCGAGCCGCGGCAGCCCTCGCCGAACAGGGTGTAGGTGGCGCGCAGCTCCATGCCGGGCTGGAAGTTGGGGCCCGGCTCGCCGTTCTTCTCGATGCCCATGACGCCGGCCACCACGCCGCGCACCCGGCCGTCCTCGATGATGGTCTCGGACGCCGCGAAGCCGGGGTAGATCTCGACGCCCAGCGCCTCGGCCTGTTCGCCCAGCCAGCGGCACACGTTGCCCAGGCTGACCACGTAGTTGCCGTGGTTGTGCATCTGCGGCGGGGTGGGCAGCTTGAAGGCGCGGGTTTCCGTCAGGAACATGAAGCTGTCGTCGCCGGCGGGCGTGGCCAGGGCGGGCGGGGCGTCGCGCCAGCCGGGCAGCAGCTCGTCCAGCGCGCGCGGCTCGATCACCGCGCCGGACAGGATATGCGCGCCGACCTCGGAGCCCTTTTCCACCACGCAAACGGACAGGTCCGGCGACACCTGCTTGAGGCGGATCGCGGCGGCCAGCCCGGACGGGCCGGCGCCCACCACCAGCACGTCGAATTCCATGCTTTCCCGTTCGCTCATGCGCTGTCCTTCCCGGTTCGTTCCCGCCGCACAGGGCTTAACCGGTTCATGGGTTGCGCGGAACCCTGGCGTGGACCGATATCAGCGGCATGAACGCCCCGCCCCCCGCCCCCGGCCCCGAGGCCGCCGCCCTGCTGGCGGCGCTGCGGCTGCAGCTGGACTGGGGCGTGGACGAGGCGCTGGGCGAGGCGCCGCTGGACCGCCTCGCCGCGCCGCCCCCCCGCCCCGCCCCGCCGCCGGCCGAGGCACCCGCCGCGCCCGCCGCCAGCGCGGCCCGGCCACGCCGCCCCGCCGCGCGGCCCTTGCAGCCGGCCGCCCCGGCCGCCGCCAGCCTGGCCGCCGCGGCCGACAGCCTGGACGCGCTGCGCGAGGCCATCGCCCAGGTGGACACCCCGTTGCGGGAAACCGCCACCAACCTGGTGTTTTCCGACGGCATGGCCGGTGCGCCGGTGATGATCATCGGCGAGGCGCCGGGCGCGGACGAGGACCGGCAGGGCAAACCCTTCGTGGGCGTGTCCGGCCAGTTGCTGGACCGCATGCTGGCCAGCATCGGCCTGGACCGGAAGGCCGGGGAGCCGGACGGCGCCTTCTACATCACCAACATCCTGCCCTGGCGCCCGCCCGGCAACCGCAACCCGACGGACGCCGAGGTGGCCCTGTTTCTGCCCTTTGTGCTGCGCCACATCGCCCTGGCGCGGCCGCGCCACGTGCTGCTGCTGGGCGGCGTGTCGGCCAAGGCGCTGCTGCGCACCAAGGAAGGCATCACGCGGCTGCGCGGGCGCTGGCACGAGCTGCAGGGCGAGGCCGGCCCCCTGCCGGCGCTGCCGAGCTGGCACCCGGCCTACCTGTTGCGCAACCCGGCCGCCAAGCGCGACTCCTGGGCCGACCTGCTGCTGCTGCGTCGCCAGTTGGACGCCGCCCGGCAGCCCGCGCCACCCAAAGAATAACGAATTCGTGAAGGAACGTCGGCCCCTACGCCCCTGTTAATGCGCGCCTCGTCTCATGGCGCGGGATTTGCCTCGCTGTTCGGCATTGCGCCCACCGGGCTCCGGTGGGTAACGCTGCCCCGCCATGCAAGCGATCTGCCCCATGGCCCTGCGCCGCCCCGCCCTGGCCCTGCTCGGCCTCGGCGTGGTGGCGACGTCCACCCTCGGTGTTCAGGCACCGGCGTGGTCGCAAGGGGCCGCAGAGTTCGCCCCCGCCGAACGGGCGATGAGCCTGCCGCGCCCCACCTCCCCTCGCGGGGTGGCGGGCGTGCCGCAGGTCCTGGCCCCGTCCGATGCAGCCCGGCTGGGCCGCATCTTCGATCTCCAGGCGCGGGGAGAGATTTCAACGGCCATCCGTGAAGCCGAGCGGCTGGACGACCGCCGGCTGATGGGCCACGTGCTGGCCGACCGCTGGCTGCGCCCGGGCGGCGCCGAGCCGACGCTGCCCGAGCTGTCCGGCTGGCTGGCCGAATACGCCGACCACCCGGACGCGCTGCAGATGCACGCGGCGCTGCGCCGCCGCCTGCCGCAGGGCGCGCCGCAGCCGCCGGCGCCGATCGACAACGCCCTGTCGCCGGACGCCGACGCGGTGCCCGAGGAGCGCGACCCCGCCAGCCGCGGCATCGAGCGCGATGCGCGGCTGGACCGCCTGGTGCGCGCCCGCGCCTATGACGGCGACGCCGATGGCGCGCTGGCCGCGATCTCGAAGGGCGCCACCGGCACCTATGCCGCGCTGCTGCGCGGCGAGGTGGCGCTGGCGCTGTTCCACAAGTCGCGCGACGAGGAGGCCTATGGCCTGGCGGCCGAAGTGGCGCGGCAGAACCCCACCATCGCCCACCCCGCCTTCGTGGCCGGGCTGGCCGCCTGGGGCCTGGGCCGCCCGGACCGCGCGCTGCCGCAGTTCGAGGCCGCGGCCCGCGCCGAGATCGGCCCGCCCGCCTTGCGCGCGGCGGCCGCCTTCTGGACGGCGCGCGCCGCCGTGCGCACCCGCCGCCCGCAGCTCTACGTGCCCTGGATGCTGCAGGCGGCGCAGGAGCCGCGCACCTTCTACGGGCTGATCGCGCGGCGGGTGCTGGGCCTCGCGCCCGGCTTCGCCTGGGAACGCGAGATTGCCGGCGAGGCCGAGGGCGTGGCGCTGGCCGAAACCGCCGCCGGCTGGCGCGCGCTGGCGCTGCTGCAGATCGGCCAGAAGGACCGCGCGGAAGGCGAGCTGCGCCGCCTGTGGCCCGTGGCGCAGAACAACCCCAGCCTGCAGCGCGCCATGCTGGCCGTGGCCCGCGCGGCGGGCATGACGGACCTGACCGCGCAGGTGGCCGGCCTGGCGCAGACCAGCGACGGCCGGCCGCGCGACTTCGACCGCTTTCCGCTGCCGGCGCTGAAGCCGTCCGGCGGCTTCAGCATCGACCCCGCGCTGCTTTACGCCTTGGCGCTGCAGGAATCGCGCTTCGATGCGCGCGCCGTCTCGCCCGCGGGCGCGCGCGGGCTGATGCAGATCATGCCCGCCACCGCCGCCTTTATCGCGGGCGACCCCAGCCTGCGCGGCGCCGGCGTGGGGCGGCTCAACGACCCCGCCTTTTCGCTGGAAATGGCGCAGCGCTACCTGCACCACCTGGTGTCCACCGACACGGTGGACGGCGACCTGATCAAGGCGCTGGCGGCCTACAACAACGGGCCGGGCAACGTGGCGCGCTGGTCGCCCGCCGCCACCTATCGCGGCGACCCGTTCATGTTCATCGAGGCGATCCCGGTGGGCGAGACGCGGGCCTATGTGCAGCGCGTGCTGGCGTATTCCTGGATCTATGCCAGCCGGCTGGGCCTGCCGGCGCCCAGCCTGGATGCCCTGGCCAGCGGTGCCTTTCCGCGCTTCCACCCCGACGCCGCGACGGCGGTGGCCGGGCGTGGCGACCCGCCGGGCCTGCGCCGCGCGGCCGCCCGGTGAGCTAGCTGGCGGGCGCTGCGGCGCCCGCCGGCCACCACGCTGAATCGTAAGAAATTTTCTCCAGAGGTAACATGATTGCACTTCATGCGTGCAAACATGTTGCGGCGTCGCTGTCCGCGTGCATAGTCCCGCCCGATACCCCTCAAAGCCGCCATCGGCTGCCCGGGGCGCTGCAAGGGGCCACGACGGCATGCCGATCCAATCCATCAACATCCGCGCCGCCACGGCCGTCGCCGCCGGGCTGCTGATCCTGCTGTTCGTGGCGGGCGGCGCCACGGGCTGGTGGGTGCTGCGCGATGGCGTGCGCCAGCGGGCGCTGGTGGACCACACCCACCAGGTGATCGAAACCGCCCAGGCCGCCGAGGCCAGCATGCTGGAAGCCATCGCCGAGCGGAACCAGGCGCTGACCGGCGGCGAGGCGCGGCAGGTGGCGGCCATGGATGCCGCCCTGGTGCGCGGCGACCAGGCGGCGGCCGACCTGGTGGCGCTGACCACCGACAACCCGACGCAGCAGCGCCGCGCCCAGGCGCTGCTGGCCGGCTTCCGCCAGCTGGACAACCGGCTGCGCGACAGTCTGGTGCGGCGCGAGCGCGTGCTGGCCCCCGACCTGCCGGGGCTGGTGCGCGAGGCGGGAACGCTGCGCCGCAGCCTTCTGGCGCTGACCGGCGACGTGACCGCCGCCGAGCGCCGCCTGCTGGACGAGCGGCTGCGCAGCGCCGACGAGGTGGCGGACCGGCTGTCGCTGCTGTTCGTGGTGCTGCTGGGCTGCGCCGTGCTGTCCAGCGGTCTGGGGCTGTGGGCGCTGTACCGCCACCTGCGCGGCTCCGCCGCCCGCTATGACGACCTCGCCCGCTCGCAGCGCGCGGCCGAGGCCGCCAATGCCGCGCTGGCGGAAAGCCAGGAGCGGTTGCAATCCATCCTGGACCACGCGCGCGACCCCATCCTGCTGGTGCGCGACGGCGGCCGGGTGGCGGTGTCCAACGCCGCCGCCGCGGAGCAGTTCGGCCTGCCCGCCGCCGACATGGTGGGCCGCCCCATTCTGGACTTCGTGCCGGCCTATGGCAGCCACGGCCGCGAGGTGCTGGCGCTGCGCGCCGACGGCAGCAGCTTTCCGGCCGAGATCTCCATCGGCCGCTACAGCGAGGCGGGGGGCGATGCCTCCGTCTGCGTGCTGCGCGACGTGACGGAGCGGCGGCGGCTGGAGCAGCTGAAAAGCGAGTTCGTGTCCACCGTCAGCCACGAGCTGCGCACGCCGCTGACCTCCATCCGCGCCTCGCTCGGCCTGGTGGTCGGCGGCGTGGCGGGCGAGGTGTCGGAGGACGTGCGCGAGCTGCTGGAGATCGCGCACAACAACAGCGAGCGGCTGGTGCTGCTGGTCAACGACATCCTGGACATGGAGAAGATCGAAAGCGGCCGCCTGGAGTTCCGCCGCGAGCGGCAGCCGGCCGCGCGGCTGCTGGAGCAGGCGGTGGAATCCAACCGCGCCTATGGGGCGCAGTTCGGCGTGGACTTCCGCCTGCTGCCGCGCGAAGGCGCGGCGGAGGCGGCCGTCTACGCCGATGCGGCCCGCATCCAGCAGGTACTGGCCAACCTGCTGTCCAACGCCGCCAAGTTCTCGCCCCCCGGCGGCACGGTGGAGGCCGGCGTGACGGTGGAAGCGGGCGACGTCGTGTTCCGGGTGCGCGACCACGGGCGCGGCATCCCGGCCGAGTTCCGCAACCGCATCTTCCAGCGCTTCGCCCAGGCCGACAGTTCCGACGTGCGGCAGAAGGGCGGCACCGGGCTGGGCCTGTCCATCAGCAAGGCGATCGTCGAGCACCATGGCGGCGCCATCGGCTTCGAGGACGCGCCGGGGGGCGGCACGCTGTTCTGGTTCAGCCTGCCGCGCCTGGCCGAGCGGGTGATCCGCCCCGCCCCCGCCGCCGGCCCCGCGGCCGACGGGCGCGAGCAGCCGCGCCGCCGCGCCCTGGTGGTGGAGGACGACGCCGACGTGGCGCTGCTGCTCGGCCGCATCCTGGGCCAGCATGGCTGGGACAGCGAGGTGGCGCGCGACGCCAGCGAGGCCTTTGAAAGCCTGGACCGCAGCCATTTCGACGCGCTGACCCTGGACCTGATGCTGCCGGACGAGGACGGGCTGTCGCTGTTCCGCCGCCTGCGCCAGCGGCCGGACGGGCGGGCGCTGCCGGTGATCGTGATTTCCGCCATCGCCGACCAGGGGCGGGTGCAGCTGAACGGCGACGCGGTGGGCGTGGTGGACTGGCTGGACAAGCCGATCGACCAGTCCCGCCTGCGCGACGCGCTGCGCCATGCGCTGCACAGCAGCGACGGCGGCGCGCGCATCCTGCACGTGGAGGACGACCACGACATCGTCCGCGTGGTGGCGGCCGTGATGGGCGACGAGGCGGAGATCGTGCCTGCCCGCAGCCTGGCCGACGCGCGCGCGATCCTGGCCGCCGACCCGCACTTCGCGCTGGTGATCGTCGATGTCGGGCTGCCGGACGGCAGCGGGCTCGACCTGCTGGGAGAGCTGCGCCACCTGCCCAAGCCGCCGCCGGTGCTGATCTTCTCGGCCAGCGACTACGACCCGGGCACGGCGCGCCATGTCGCCGCCTCGCTGGTCAAGAGCCGCACGGAGAACCGCGAGCTGCACAACACCATCCGCCACCTGATCGAGAGCCTGCCGCCGGCAACGGAGACACCGACCGCATGACCACCCCCCTCGCCCGCATCCTCTATGTCGAGGACGATGCCGACGTGCGCAAAGTCGCCACCTTCGCGCTCAAGATGGTGGGCAAGTTCACCGTGGAAGCCTGCGCCTCCGGCGAGGAAGCGCTGAGCAAGGCCGAGCTTTTCGCGCCGCAGCTGCTGCTGCTGGACGTGATGATGCCCGGCATGGACGGCCCGACCACCCTGGCGCGGCTGCGCCAGCTGGAAGCGACGGCCAGCACGCCGGCGGTGTTCATGACCGCCAAGGTGCAGCCGCACGAGGTGTCGCACTACCGCTCGCTCGGCAGCCTGGACGTGATTTCCAAGCCCTTCGACCCGATGACGCTGTCGGCCACCGTGCGCGGCATCTGGGAGCGGCGGGAGGATGCCTGACGGCATGGACACGACCGGCAGCCCCGAGGGCGAGATCCGCGACGCGCTGCGCCGCCTGCGGGCCGAGGGCGTGCAGCGCCTGGGCGAGCGGGTGGCGGAGGTGGTGGAAGGCTGGTCCCGCCTGGCCGCGTTGCCGGGCTGGGGCGCCGCCGCGCGGCAGGACGCGCGGGCGCTGGCCGCCAGCGCGCACCGGCTGGCCGGCGCCGGCGGCACCTTCGGCTTTCCCGGCATCTCGGCCGCCGCCGCGCCGCTGGAGGTGATGCTGCTGGGGCTGGCCGAGGCCGAGGCGCCCGGCGCCGACCGGCGCAGCCAGACCACGCGCTTCGTGGATGCCGTGCGCGACGCCTGGGCCGGCGGCCCCGAGGCGGGCGGCGGCGCCGAGCCGGACGCCGCGGCCACCGACACGGCCGAGGGGGCCGAGGGCATCTACCTGTTCGCGGTGCCGGAGGAGCAGGCGGAGCTGGCGGCCATCATCGGCAACCTCGGCTACCCGCTGCACCTGGCACGCGACGGCGACGCGCTGGAGGACCTGCCCCCCGGGCGCCTGACCGCCGCGGTGGTGGACGACGCCCTGCCCGATGCCGCGGCGATCTGCGCCGCCCTGGCCGGCCGCTGCCCGGTGATCCTGCTGGCGCAGGAAGGCGGCTTCGCGGCGCGGCTGGCGGCGGCGCGTGCCGGCGTGGCCGCCGTGGTGGCCAAGCCGCTGGCGGTGAACGAGCTGGCCGACTGGCTGGACCACTTCGCCGCGCGCGGCGACGAGGCGCGCTTTTCCATCCTGGTGGTGGATGACGACCCGCTGCTGGCCGAGGCCTATGCCCTGGCGCTGCGCCGTGCCGGCATGGTGGTGACGGTGGTGAGCGACCCATCCCGCGCCATGGAGGCGCTGTCCGCCGCCCACCCGGACCTGATCCTGATGGACGTGCAGATGCCGGAGGTGGACGGCATCGAGCTGGCGCGGGTGATCCGGCAAACGCGGCGGCACCTGTCCGTACCCATCGTGTTCCTGTCCGCCGAGCAGGACAGCGGCCGGCAGATCATGGCCCGCCGCCTGGGCGGCGACGACTTCATCCCCAAGCCCGTGGAGCTGGACCGGCTGGTGACGCTGGTGCGGCTGCGCGCCGAGCGCGCGCGGGCGCTGCGCGCGGTGATGGAAAGCGACAGCCTGACCGGCCTGCTGAACCACGCCCGCTTCAAGGAACGCCTGGCGCTGGAGCTGGAGCGCGCGGCGCGGGAAGGCAGCGTGCTGAGCCTCGGCATCATCGACCTCGACCACTTCAAGTCGGTCAACGACACGCACGGCCACTTGGTGGGGGACCGGGTGATCCGCGGCCTGGCGCGGGCGTTGCAGAAGCAGCTCCGCCGCACGGACGTGATCGGCCGCTACGGTGGCGAGGAATTCGCCGTGCTGCTGCCCAACACCCCGCCCGAGGCCGCCGCCACGCGGCTGGACCGCGTCCGCGAGCGCTTCGGCGAAACGCCCTTCGCGGGGGCGGAGGCGCCGTTCCGCGTGCATTTCAGCGCGGGCGTCGCCGGCAGCGGCGCGCATGCCGAGGCCGAGGCGCTGATCGCCGCGGCCGATGCCGGGCTCTACGCCGCCAAGCGGGCGGGGCGGAATCAGGTGCGCGGGCCGGGCTGAGCCGCGCGCCGCGCCAAGAAACCTCTCGACATCCGGGCCGGGCGGGCGAATCTCCCCCGTGACAGGAGGAGCCTTCCCATGCCGATCGACGAGAGCCTGCCCTTCGTGCCGGTCAACATCGCCGTGCTGACCGTGTCCGACACGCGCGACCTGTCCACGGACAAGTCCGGCCAGCTGCTGGCCGACCGCATCGCGGCGGCCGGCCACAACGTGCAGTCCCGCCGCATCGTGCGCGACGAGGCGGATGCGATCGAGGCGGTGCTGCGCCGCTGGGTGGCGGACCCGGCGGTGGACGTGGGCATCACCACCGGCGGCACCGGCATCACCGGCCGCGACGTGACGCCCGAGGCCTTTGCCCGCGTGCTGGACAAGGAGATCGGCGGCTTTGGCGAGCTGTTCCGCATGCTGAGCTACGCCAAGATCGGCACCAGCACCATGCAGTCGCGCGCGCTGGGCGGGGTCGCGGGCGGCACCTATCTGTTCGCCCTGCCCGGCTCCTCCGGCGCGGTGCGGGACGCGTGGGACGACATCCTGCGCTTTCAGCTCGACGCCCGGCACAAGCCCTGCAACCTGGTGGAGCTGATGCCGCGGCTGCAGGAACACCTGAAGGCGGCGGGCTGAGCGCCGTGGCGGCCTCGCTGCTCGCCTTTGTGCTGGCCGCCGGGCTGCTGACCGTGACGCCGGGGGTGGACACCGCGCTGGTGCTGCGCGCCGCCACGGTGGAAGGCACCCGCCGCGCGGCGCTGGCGGCGCTGGGCATCGGCCTCGGCTGCCTGGTGTGGGGGGCGGCGGTGGCGGTGGGGCTGGCGGCGCTGCTGAACTCGGCGCCGCTGGCCTATGCGCTGCTGAGCTGGGCGGGCGCGGCTTATCTGTGCTGGCTCGGGCTGCGCATGCTGCTGCGGCCGCGCAGCAGCATGCAGCACGGCGCGGAGGCCGCCGCGGCCAGCGGCCGCGCCTGGTTTCTGCGCGGTCTGCTGGGCAACCTGCTGAACCCCAAGATCGGCGTGTTCTACGTGTCCTTTCTGCCGCAGTTCGTGCCGGCGGGCATGGCGCCGGGCGCCTGGACCTTCGGGCTGGCCTGCCTGCACGTGCTGATGGGGCTGCTGTGGTGCGCGCTGCTGATCGGCGCCACCCGGCCGCTGGGCCGCGTCCTGCGCCGGCCGGCGGTGGTGCGGTGGCTGGACCGGCTGACAGGCGGCGTGTTCATCGGCTTCGGGGTGAAGCTGGCGCTCAGCCGGTGACGCGGGCCTCGCGCCTGGGTTGTTAACCAATCGTTCTATTGATGTTCTTGACTCTGTCAGCTCCGATCGGACAGGGTGAGGCCGAACGAAGGGGGAACGCCAGCATGCCGGAAGGTAGCATCCACGATGCCTCGGCCCTGCTGCACGGCGCCCGGCGCGGGCGCGGCGCCACCACCAACCCCGCCATCCGCTTCGACCGCCACAGCACCGTGGCCTTCGACGACGGCTGGGACAGCTGGGAAGAGGAACAGGCGGACCTGCCGCCGCTGGCCACCACGCTGATCAAGGACAGCAGCCGCACGGCGCTGGCGCGCAACAACTCCCCGGACCTCGGCTTCGACCGCTCCATCAACCCGTACCGGGGCTGCGAGCATGGCTGCGTGTATTGCTTCGCGCGGCCGACGCATGCCTATCTCGGCTTCTCGCCGGGGCTCGACTTCGAAACCAAGCTCCTGTTCAAGCCGCAGATCGCCGAGCTCCTGGAAGCGCAGCTGCGCAAGCCGGGCTACCAGCCCGCCACCATCGCGCTCGGCAGCAATACCGACCCCTACCAGCCGGTGGAACGCACGCTGAAGCTGACGCGCGCGGTGCTGGAGGTGCTGGACCGCTTCAACCACCCCGTCGCCGTGGTCACCAAATCGGCCAACGTGGTGCGCGACATCGACATCCTGGGGCGCATGGCGGAACGCGGGCTGGCGCGGGTGTGCCTGTCCGTCACCACGCTGGACCGCGGGCTGGCGCGCATCCTGGAACCCCGCGCGGCGACGCCGGAGCGGCGGCTGGACGCGGTGGAGAAGCTGGCCGCCGCCGGCATCCCCGTGGCGGTGCTGGCCGCGCCGATGATCCCGGCCGTCAACGACATGGAGCTGGAGCGCATCCTGGAACGCGGCGCCAGCCACGGCGCCACCCGCGCCGGCTACGTGCTGCTGCGCCTGCCGCTGGAGATCGGCGAGATCTTCGAGGCCTGGCTGCACACCCACATGCCCGAGCGCGCCGCCAAGGTGATGGCCCTGGTGCGCCAGACGCGCGGCGGCCAGACCTATGACAGCCGCTTCGGCCAGCGCCAGACCGGCAGCGGACCCTATGCCGAGATGCTGGCCCGCCGCTTCTCGGTGGCGGTGAAGCGGCTGGGGCTGGACCCCACCATGCAGGGGCACACCGGCGTCACCGGGCTGCGGACGGACCTGTTCAGCGTGCCGCACCGGCCGGGCGAGGCGACGCAGCTGGCGCTGTTCTGATGGGCGAGAAGGCCGGGGAAAGAATTCCCCGGACCCCTTCTTCTCTTTCTGGCTGTTTTTCCGAGGCGGCCGTGGTGGCGGTGCGCTGCGGCCGCAGTAGTGATCTTAAAAATACCAGCTCAGGCCAGCAGACTTATCGCTCCACCTGTCACGTCCACTCCCGAAATCAGATCAAAAAGAAGATGGGGGTTCGGGGGAATTCTTTCCCCCGACCTTTTCCCGCAACCCTCGCCACCGCCGCAGTTCCCGCCGCGCATCCTCCAGCGCGCGGTGCGCGGGTGGCTCGTCCGGCAGCAGTGCCTCCGCCTGTTCCGGCGGCAGGCCGGCGGCCAGCAGCACCGCGCGGTGCGCCTCCTCCGTGTCGCGCAGGCGGAGCGCGTGTCGCGGCAGGCCGGCGGCGCGCAGCAGGGCGCTGAGCCACTTGCCGTCCCAGGAGGGGGCCGAGGCGTAGAGGTCGTGCCCGGTTAGCGCCTCGACCATGCGGCGGGCGACAACGTCGTGCGGCGTGCCATCGCGCAGCAGGGTGTGGCGGGTGATGCCGTGGATGGCTTCGGCCTCGGCGCTCCAATCCACCCAGTCCGGGGCGGGGCGGATCAGGTGGCCCTCGCCGCTGCCGTCCTCGGCTGCCCAGCCGACTTCGATGGGATAGCCGCGCTTGGCCAGGCTGCTGGCCTCGAAGTCGAGAAAGACGATCACAAGGCTCGCCAGCCGATGTCGCGGCGGCAAAAGCCTTCCGGCCAGCGGATGGCATCCACCGCCTGATAGGCCGCGTCACGCGCCGCCTGCAGCGTGGCGCCGGTGCCGGCCACGCCCAGCACCCGGCCACCGGTGGACACCAGCGCGCCGTCTTCTGCCCGCGTCGTGCCGGCGTGGAACACCTGCGCGCCGGGGATGCGGGCGGCATCCTCCAGCCCCTCGATCGCGGTGTTCTTCGCGTAGGCGCCGGGGTAGCCGCGGGCGGCCATGACCACCACCATCGCAGCCTCGTCCGACCAGCGGAGCGAGAAGCGGTCCAGCTCGCCGTCGCAGGCGGCGAGCAGCGCGGTCAGCAGGTCGGATTGCAGGCGCAGCATCAGCACCTGGCATTCCGGGTCGCCGAAACGCACGTTGAACTCGATCAGCTTCGGCCCCTGCTCCGTCAGCATCAGGCCCACGAACAGCACGCCGCGGAAGGGCGTGCCGCGCCGGGCCATCTCGGCGAGAGAGGGGCGCACGATGCGCTCCATCACCTCCGCCTCCAGCGCCGGGGTGAAGGCGGGCGGCGGGGAATAGGCGCCCATGCCGCCGGTGTTGGGGCCGGTGTCGCCATCACCCACGCGCTTGTGGTCCTGGGCGGCGGCCATGGGCAGGGCGGTGGTGCCGTCGCACAGCGCGAAAAAGGAGACCTCCTGCCCCATCAGGCATTCTTCCAGCAGGATGGAGGCGCCGGCCTCGCCATGCACGCGGCTTTCCATGATGTCGGTGATGGCGGCCTCGGCCTCCTCCACCGTCATGGCGACCACCACGCCCTTGCCGGCGGCGAGGCCATCGGCCTTGACCACGATGGGGGCACCCTTGTCCCGCAGGTAGGCGCGGGCGGCACCGGGGTCGGTGAACTGCGCCCATTCGGCGCCGGGCACGCCGGCGGCGGTGGTCACCTCGCGGGTGAAGACCTTGCTGCCTTCCAGTTGCGCGGCGGCGGCGGAAGGACCGAAGCAGCGCAGGCCGGCGGCGGCGCAGGCATCGGCCAGCCCCAGCGTGAGCGGCGCTTCCGGACCGACCACCACGAGGTCCACGGCCTTGTCGCGCGCGAAGGCGACCAGGGCGGCCACGTCCTCGGCGCCGATGGCCACGCATTCGGCCAGCTCGGCGATGCCCGCGTTGCCGGGGGCGCACCAGAGCTTGGTCAGCATGGGGGACGCGGACAGCGCCCAGGCCAGCGCGTGCTCGCGCCCGCCGCCGCCCACCAGAAGCACCTTCATCGCGCCAATCCCCGCCGCTGCTGAAACTGGCGGCGGGCTAGCATGGCGGGGGCGTGGCGTCACCCTTTCGGACGGGATGCAGGCGCCGCGCCCGGGCCGGCCACCGCACCGCCCCGATAGCCAGAAACGCCCGCCCGGCGCATGATGGGCGGCGATGGACACCGACACCCCCGCCCGCACCAATGCCCCCGAATTCACCGTGTCCGAGATCAGCGGCGCCATCAAGCGCACGCTGGAAGGCGAGTTCGGCCGCGTGCGCGTGCGCGGCGAGATCACGGAGCTGAAGGCCTATCCCTCCGGCCACATCTACCTGGCGCTGAAGGACGAGGGCGCGAAGATCCGCGCCATCATCTGGCGCTTCGCGGTGCCCAAGCTGAGCCTGAAGCCGGAGAACGGGGTGGAGGTCATCGCCACCGGCAAGGTCTCGGCCTATGGCGAGCGGTCGGACTACCAGCTCATCATCGACCGCCTGGAATATGCCGGCGAGGGCGCCCTGCTGGCGCGCATCGAGGCGCTGCGCAAGAAGCTGGGCGCCGAGGGGCTGTTCGACGAGGCGCGCAAGAAGCCCCTGCCCCGGCTGCCGCGCGTGATCGGCGTCGTGTCCTCCGAAAAGGGCGCGGTGATCCAGGACATCCGCACCACCATCGCCCGGCGCTTCCCGAGCCACATCCTGCTGTGGCCGGTGCCGGTGCAGGGCCAGGGCGCGGCGGAGCAGATCGCCGCCGCCATCCATGGCTTTTCCCGCCTGCCGGCCGGCATGCCGCGCCCAGACGTGCTGATCGTGGCGCGCGGCGGCGGCAGCCTGGAGGACCTGATGGCCTTCAACGACGAGGCCGTCATCCGCGCCGTGGCCGCCTGCCCCATCCCGGTCATCTCGGCCGTGGGGCACGAAACGGACACCACCCTGGTCGACTTCGCCTCCGACCGCCGCGCGCCCACCCCCACCGCCGCCGCCGAGCTGGCGGTGCCGGCGCGGGCGGAGCTGCTGGCGGCGCTGGCGCAGCGCTCCGCCCGGCTGCTGCAATCGGGCCAGGCGGCGCTGAACCACGCGCGCCTGCGCCTGAGCCGCACCGAGGCGCGGATGCCAGACCTGCCGGGCATCGTCGGCGCCGCGCGGCAACGGCTGGACGACCGGGCGGAGCGGCTGGTGCTGGCCCCCGCCGCGCTGCTCGCCCGCAAGCGCGCGGCGCTGGACGCGCTGGCCCCCCGCCTGCCCCACCCGCGCGAAACCCTGGCCGGGCACCGCCACGCCGTGGCCCAGGCCGCGACGCGCGCCACCGCCGCCCTGCAGCGCCTGACCGACCAGAGCCACGCGCGCCTCGCCCGCGTGCCGGACCCGGCCAATGCGCTGCGCCGCATGGTGGACCAGCGGCACGCGGCACTGGCGCGCATTCCGGATGCCGGGCAGGCGCTGCGGCGCGTGCTGGAGCAGCAGCAGGCCCGGCTGCACCGCCTGCCGGACCCCGGCACCCGCGTGGCGGCCTCGCTGCGCGAGGCACGGCTGACGCTGTCCGGCCTCGCCGCGCGGCTGGAGGGCGCGTCCTACCAGGGCGTGCTGGCGCGCGGCTTCGCGCTGGTGCGCCTGGAGGACGGGCCGCCCGTCACCGCCGCCGGCGAGGTTCCGGCCGGTGCGCGCCTCGCCATCACGCTGCGGGACGGCACGTTGCACGCCACCGCCGACGGCAGCGCACCGCAAAAGCGCCCCCGCCCCGCCCCCAAGCCCGAACAGGGATCGCTCCTATGATCATTTCCCGTCGCGCCGCCGCCACCCTGCTGCTGGCCGCCGCCGGCTGCGCCCGCCAGCCCGCCGCTGAGGCGCAGCCCGCCGCCGCCACGGCCACGCCGCGCGGCCTGAGCATCGGGCCGGAGGGGCTGAGCCAGGGCGGGTTGGCGCTGGGACAGGCGGCCCCCGGCAGCCGCGTGACGCTGGATGGCCGGGCGGTGCGCGTGGCGCCGGACGGGCGCTTCATCGTCGGCTTCGCGCGGGACGCGGGGCCGGTGGCGCGGCTGGCCGTCAGCGGCCCCGGCGGCAGCGAAACGCGCGAGCTGGCCATCGCCAAGCGGGACTGGGACATCCAGCGGCTGAACGGGCTGCCGCCGGCCATGGTCTCGCCCAACGCGCAGCAGCTGGCGCGCATCCAGGCGGAGCAGAAGCGCATCAACGCCGCCCGCGCCGATGACAGCGAGATGCCGTTCTTCGCCGAGCCCTTCGCCTGGCCGGCGCGCGGCCGCATCAGCGGCGTCTACGGCAGCCAGCGCATCCTGAACGGGGAGCCGCGCGCGGCGCATCTGGGGCTGGACATCGCCACCCCCACCGGCACGCCCTGCAGCAGCATGGGCGGCGGGCGGGTGGCCCTGGCGGCCGACCTCTACTTCACCGGCAACACCGTGATCATCCAGCATGGCCACGGTCTGACCAGCCTCTACGCCCACCTGTCGGCCATCGAGGTGGCGGAGGGTGCCGGCGTGCGCCAGGGCCAGCGAATCGGCCTGACCGGTGCCACGGGGCGCGTGACGGGGCCGCACCTGCACCTCGGCGTCAGCTGGTTCAGCACGGCGGTGGACCCGAGGCCGCTGCTGCCCGCCGCATGAGCTGGATCTGCACGGCCTGCGGCACCGCCTACGCCGCGGCCGGGGCGCCGCCCACCGGCTGCCCCGTGTGCGAGGACGAGCGGCAATACGTGCCCGCCGCCGGGCAAAGCTGGACCACCCCCGCCAAGCTGGCCGCCGGGCACCGCAACGCCTGGCAGCAGGCGGCGCCCGGGCTGCTGACCCTCCAGACCGTGCCGGCCTTCGCCATCAACCAGCGCGCCTTTCTGCTGCGCACGCCCGCCGGCAACATCCTGTGGGACTGCATCGCCCTGCTGGACGAGGCCACCCTGGCGCTGGTGCGGGGGCTGGGCGGGCTGCACGGCATCGCCATCAGCCACCCGCACTACTACACCACCATGCAGGACTGGGCGGCGGCCTTCGGCTGCCCGGTCCACCTGCACGCGGCCGACCGCGACTGGGTGATGCAGCCTTCCCCCGCGCTGCGCTTCTGGGAGGGCGACAGGCTGGAGGCGCTGCCGGGCGTTGTCCTGCACCGCATCGGCGGGCATTTCCCTGGCGGCAGCGTGCTGCACTGGGGCGACACGCTGCTGACCGGCGACATCGTGCAGGTGGCGCCGGGCGGGCGGCGGGTGTCCTTCATGTGGAGCTACCCCAACATGATGCCGCTGCCGGCCGGGGAGATCCGCGCCGTCGCCGCGCGGCTGGCGCCGCTGCAATACCGCCGCATCCTGGGCGCCTTCCAGGGGCAGGAGGTGGCGGAGGACGCGCCGGGCGTGGTGGCGCGATCGGCCGCGCGCTACGTGGAGCTGCTGGGCTGATAACGAAAAAGGGCCGGGGGAATGGCTTCCCCCGGCCCTTTTTCGTCGCGGCGGCGCTGATCAGCGCTCGCCGAGTTCCTCGCGCACCTTGCGAACCTGGTCCACCGTCACGGCCGGTGCGGCATTGCCCCAGCTGTTGCGGATGTAGGTGGACACGTCGGCCACCTGCTGGTCCGTCATGCGCCAGTGGAAGGCGGGCATGGCGGGGGCGGTGACGGCGGTGGGGGTGGCCACCGACTGCGCGCCGTCC
The DNA here is from genome assembly GCF_017355405.1 of Roseomonas haemaphysalidis. Taxonomy (NCBI): domain Bacteria; kingdom Pseudomonadati; phylum Pseudomonadota; class Alphaproteobacteria; order Acetobacterales; family Roseomonadaceae; genus Roseomonas; species Roseomonas haemaphysalidis. The sequence goes on along the minus strand of NZ_CP061177.1, from coordinate 1,923,917 downwards.
AGGATCACGCGGATCACCGTGGTCGGGTTGGTTTGCTGCACCACCTGGCTGTTGGCGAGGCGCGGGAACATGCCGGCCACGCCCTCGCCATTGCCGACATGGCAGGCGGAGCAGCTGTCCTGGAACACGGCGGCACCCGTGGTCATGTGCGCGTCGCCGGCGGCCAGCGCGGCGGGCGCCGGGTCGCCGGCGGCGCCGCGCTCGCGCAGGTAGACCGCGATGGCCTTGAGGTCGGCATCCGTCATGGCGCTGGTGGAATAGGCCACCACCTCGGCCATCGGACCGCTGGCGGCGGTGCGGGCGTTGCGGCCGGTGCGCAGGTATTCCACCATCTCGGCATCCGACCAGTCGCCGATGCCCTGGCGCTTGTCGGCCGTGATGTTGGGCGCGAACCAGCCCTGCAGCTCGCCGCCCTGCAGGTGGGCGCCGGACTTGTCGCCACCGATCAGGTTGCGCGGCGTGTGGCACAGCCCGCAATGGCCCGGGCCTTCCACCAGATAGGCGCCGCGGTTGAACTCGGCCGACTTGGCCGGGTCGGGCTGGAACACGCCGGGGGTGAAGTTCAGCATGTTCCAGCCGGCCATCAGCAGGCGGATGTTGAACGGAAACGGCAGCGTGTCCCGGTCCACCGCGTTGCGCACCGGCTCCAGCGTGCGGAGATAGGCGTAGACGGCGTCCACATCCTCGCGCGGCATCTTGGTGAAGGCGGTGTAGGGGAAGGCCGGGTACAGCCGCTCGCCATGCGCGCCGATGCCCTCGTGCATGGCCCGCCAGAACTGGTTGGAGGTCCAGCGGCCGATGCCGGTCTCGTCGTCCGGCGTCAGGTTGGGCACGGCGATGGCGCCGAAGGGCGTTTCCAGCCGGTGCCCGCCGGCCATGGACTTGCCGTCCGCGCCGATGTGGCAGGCCATGCAGTCGCCGGCGGTGGCCAGGTAGCGGCCGCGCTCCACTTCCGTGAAGTTGTCCGGGTCGGCCTTGGCGCCATGGCCGCCCAGCAGGCCGGCCGTCAGCAGCGCGGCGGCCAGGAGATGCGCGCGCATCACGCCTGCACCAGCGGCTGGCCGGGGTTCTTCAGGTACTGGTTCTTGATGGCGTCCAGCGCCCAATAAGCCAGCGCGCCCACCGTGCCGGTCGGGTTGTAGCCGGCGTTCTGCGGGAACAGGCTGGCGCCGGCGACAAACAGGTTGGGCACGTCCCAGTGCTGGGTGTAGCGATTGACCACGCCGTCCACGGGGGTGCTGCTCATCACGGTGCCGCCGGTGTTGTGGGTGGTCTGGTAGGGCACGACGTCCCACAGCGCGCCCTTGTTGCCCTTGACCATCTGCTTGGGGCCCATGGCGCGCATCACCTCGGCGGTGCGGTCGGCGATGTAGGCCGCCATCTTCACCTCGTTCGGCTTGTACTGGAACGTCATGCGCATCAGCGGGCGGCCCAGGCGGTCCGTGTAGGTCGGGTCCAGGTCCAGGTAGTTGTCGCGGTAGGAATAGCAGCTGCCCTGGCTGCCGACGCTGGTGGTGTGGCCATAGGTCTCGGCCGTCGCCTTCTTCCACTGCGCGCCCCAGCGGGGCGTGCCGGGCGGCGTCGGGCGGTTGCTGATGGGCCGGCCGTTGGTGGTGGTGCAGTTCAGGTTGGCGCCGCCGATGAAGCCCAGCCCCGAATGGTCGAACACGTCGCCGTTGTAGTCGTCGGCCATCATGCCGAGCGAGCCGGCACCCGCGAAGGGGTTGAAGTTCACGTCCTTGTCAAAGTAGCCCACGGTGCCGACGTTGGTCTGGTAGGCGTAGTTGCGGCCCAGCGTCCCCTCGCCCGTCGCCGGGTCGTATTGCTTGCCGATGCCCGACACCATCAGCAGCCGCACGTTGAACAGCTGGTAGGCGCACAGCAGCACCAGATCGGCCGGCTGCTCCCACTCACGGCCGTCGGAGTCCACGTAGGTCACGCCGGTGGCGGTCTTGCCGTCGGCGCTCATGTTGACCTTGGTGACCTCGCACAGCGTGCGGGCCTCGAAGTTCGTTTGGCGCATCAGCGCCGGCAGCACGCAGGTCTGCGGCGTGGACTTGGAATAGTTGGCGCAGCCGAACCATTCGCAGAAGCCGCAATAGGTGCAGGGCGCGAGCCGCACGCCATAAGGGTTGGTATAGGCTTCCGAGATGTTGCCCGAGGGCAGCGGGAACGGATGCAGCCCGAGGTCGGTCGCCGCCTTCTGGAACATGTTCTGCGCCAGGTTCATGCGCAGCGGCTTGGTCGGGTACTCGTCCGAGCGCCAGCCCTCGAAGGGGTTGCCGCCGGCCTGGATGGCGCCCTTGATGTTGCCGGCCTTGCCGGAGATGCCGCAGACCTTCTCGAAGAAGTCGTAATGCGGCTCCAGCTCGTCATAGGAGACGGGCCAGTCCTGGATGGTGGAATCCTGCGGGATGGCGGCGGCGCCGTAGCGGCCGGTCAGGTGGCTGCGCAGGTTGAAGTCGGTCGGCAGAAAGCGCCAGGTGTGGCCGTTCCAGTGCACGCCCGCGCCGCCCACGCCGTTGCCCGGCAGGTAGGAGCCGTACTTGCGGATCGGCAGCGCTTCCTGGTCGCGCGTGTTGCGGGCGGTCTGCGTTTCCTGCGCCGGGCGCAGGAAAATGTCCTGGCGGATGGCGTAGCGCAGCTCGTCCGGCGCCGTGGCCAGGTTGTAGTCGGCCGCCGTGTCGCGCCAGGGGCCACGCTCGATCGCCACCACGTCCAGGCCGGCCTTGGACAGCTCGTAGGCCATGATGGAGCCGGTCCAGCCGAGACCGACGATCACCACGTCCTTTTTGGGCAACTTGCTCATGCGGGCCTCCCGTTCCACTCGGGCCGGCCCATCATGGCCACCGGCGGCTTGGTGTAGCGTTGGCCGGGCTTGTCCAGCACATCGCGGAAATCGTATCGGACGCCGGGGAAGTTGAGCATGCGCCAACCCACCATGTTCTTGTTGCCGCCATAGATCGGGTCGGCGAAGTAGCCTTCCATGGTGTTCTGCAGCAGCAGGGCGAAGAAGCCCTTGGTGTCCTGACGCGGCGCCACCAGGCCGGGCAGGCTGACCTCGCCCTTTTCCATGGCGATCAGCAGCTTGTCCTGGTCGGGGCCGGCCAACTGCTCGAAGGTCTTGCCGCCCATGGTGTCGCGGCAGTGCTGCGCCAGCGCGGCGAGGCCGGCGCGGTACTGCTCGCGCGGCGTCAACGGCGACTGGATGCCCTGGAAGGGCAGCGGCTTGGCCGAGAACGGGCCCTTCATGTACAGCCACTCGTAGCTGCCATAGGGCCCGGCCAGCTGGCGGTCGATAAAGGTGGTGCAGCCCGCCTCCTTGCCGCCGGCGCCCAGCTCGTCGGCCGGGATCAGCCGATCGACGATGGCGTCCAGCGTCGCCGCCTCGGCCGGCGACAGGAACAGCCAGCCGCCGGGGCGGAAGGCGTCAGTGGGCGGGTAGGCCTCGCCCGGCCGCATGGGCGGGCGGTTGGTATAGGTCCGCGCGACGGCATCGCCGGCGGAAAGGCCGATCAACGCTGTCGCGGCCAGCAACTGGCGTCGGGTGGTCACAGGCATCACCGTTCCTTGCAGGCAGGGCAGGACCGGTCCAGCGACACGTCGTGTTCAAGCAAAGGCACGGGGCGCGCCGCCGGGCAGGGCAGCCAGAGAAGTCTGCCCCAGCTATGCGCGCGATGCGTGTACTCGGCAATACGGCGCCACGCCCGCCAAGGGGTTCTCCCCAGGAAAGTGAGAAGCGTGGCGCCAATCTTACCGAGATTTCATCTGGCGCAGTGGATTCACACCCGCAGCAGATGCACCTCCACCGTCGGGCGCTTGCGCAGGCGGCGGCCGACGGCCTTGCGCAGCGCGGCGCGGGCCGCTTCGCGCAGGCTGTCATCCTCGCGCCGCAGGTTGGCCGGCAGGTCCGTGACGCTGCGGGCCAGTTCGGCGGCGATCTGCCCCGGCTCCTGGTCCGTCATCTCAAACAACCCGGGGGCCGAGACCTGCGGCGTGCCCATCACGCGGCCCGACTGGTCCACCGCCAGGGAAGCGACGACGATGCCGTTGAACAGCATCTTGCGCCGCGCGCCCATGACGCCGCCGTCCAGCGGCACCAGCCGCTCGCCGTCGATCACCATGCGGCCGGTCGGCACGCCTTCCACCACCTCGGGCTTCTCGTTGCCGGACACGGGGCCGATGCGCAGCACGTCGCCGTCCTCGACCAGGATCGGCGTGCTGCCCATCTCGCGCGCCAGGGAAGCGTGCTCCTGCAGGTGGCGCCATTCGCCATGCACCGGCACAGCGAAGCGCGGCTTGACCAGGGAATACAGCTTCTTCAGCTCATCGCGGCAGGCGTGGCCGGTGACGTGGACCATGTGGTCCTCGGCCGTCATCACCTTGCAGCCGCCGCGGGTCAGCTCGTCCTGCATGCGCAGCACGGCCTTCTCGTTGCCCGGGATCATGCGCGAGGAGAAGATCACGGTGTCGCCGGTGCCGAGCGAGATGCGCGGGTGCACGTCGGCCGCGATCTTGCTCATCGCCGAGCGCTGCTCGCCCTGGCTGCCGGTGCAGATGATCAGCAACTCGTGGTCGGGCAGGTCGTCCGCCTCGTCCTCGCTGATAAAGGGGCCGACGTTGCGCAGGTAGCCGCATTCGCGCGCCGAGGCCTCGGCATTGCGCAGGCTGCGGCCGAACAGCGCGACCTTGCGGCCCACCTGCTTGGCGGCGAGCGCGATGGATTCAACGCGCGCCACGTTGGTGGCGAAGCAGGTGATGGCGACGCGGCCACGCAGCGGGCGCAGGATCGGCACCAGGTTGCGGCGCACCTCCGCCTCGCTGCCCGAATGGCCTTCCACCATGGCATTGGTGCTGTCGCACACCATGGCCAGCACGCCTTCCTCGCCCAGCTTGGCGAAGGCCTCCAGGTCCGCCGGCTCGCCGATCAGCGGGTCGGGGTCAAACTTCCAGTCGCCGGTGTGCAGCACGGTGCCGTAGCGGGTGCGGATGGCGATGGACTGCGACTCCGGCACCGAATGGGTGACGCGGATGAAGCTGAGGTCGAAGGGCCCGACGGTGAAGCTGCCGCCCAGCGGGATGGTGTGCAGCGGCACCTGGTGCAGGAGGTTCGCCTCGCCCAGCTTGCGGCGCAGCACGGACGCGGCGAAGGGCCCGGCATAGACCGGGCAGCGCAGCTGCGGCCAGAGATGCGCGACCGCGCCGATATGGTCCTCATGCGCGTGGGTGATGACGATGCCCAGCAGCTTGTCGCGGCGCTGCGCCAGCCAGGCGGGGTCGGGGGTCATCACCTCGGCCTCGGGGTTGTCGTTGCCCCCGAAGCCGATGCCGCAGTCGATGGCCAGGAACTGCCCGTCGCAGCGGTAGGCATTCAGGTTCATGCCGATTTCCCCCGCCCCGCCGAGCGGGATGAAGGCCAGGTCGCCAGTGATCGTGTTCATGTATTCTCACAGTCAGCGTTGATAGTCGTCGATCTCAAGGAGACCCCCGGGCGGGCGCGCAACGCTGTGGCGCGGCATCCGGCCGGGTGTCTCAATCTGTTTCGGCCCGCAGTTCCGGCAGGCTCGTTTTATGGAAAATGGGGACGGGATTGCGATCCGCCAACAGGCGTAGCCCTTCCAGCGTGATATCGGGGTCGGTGAATTCCATCACCGGCGTGCCCTCCGCCAGCAACGGGGCCAGCCCGCCGGTGCCGATGACCTTGAGCGGCGCACCGTACTCGGCCCGCAGCCGCGTGACGATGCCCTCCACCAGCCCCACATAGCCCCAGAAGATGCCGGACTGCATGGCCGGCACGGTGGAACGCCCGATCACCGACTGCGGCCGGCCGATGCCGATGCGCGGCAGCCGCGCCGCCGCCCGGTGCAGCGCCTCGATCGAAAGTTGCAGGCCGGGGGCGATCACGCCGCCCAGGTAGGCGCCGTCGGCATCCACCATGTCGAAGGTGGTGGCGGTGCCGAAGTCGATCACCACCAGGGGGCCCCGGTAGTGGTGGTGCGCGGCGAGCGCGTTCAGCAGGCGGTCGGCCCCCACCTCCTCCGGGTTGTCCACGCGGATGTGGAAGCCCCAGTCGAGGTTGGAGCGGGCCACCAGCGGCTCGCAGGTGAACCATTCGCGGCACAGGCGGCGCAGGTTGTACAGCGCCGCCGGCACCACGGTGCCGATCACGCAGCGCTCGATCTCCACCGGGCGGATGCCGGAATGCGCCAGCAACGCCAGCAGCCACACGGCGTATTCGTCGCTGGTGCGGTCCGCGCGCGTCGCGATGCGCCAGCGGCCGCGCCATTCGGTGCCGTCATGGATGGCGAAGACGACGTTGGTGTTGCCGGCATCGACGGCGAGCAGCATGGCAGACCCCTCCCCTGGGGTTGTGTGCTAACCCGTTGACCGGGCGTATCGTTTCAACCGAGGACTTCGCCGCTCGCCACGGGCAAGAGCCCGGCGGGCGTGGCCAGCAGCAGCCGCCCTTCCGCGTCCAGCCCGGCGAAGCGGCCTTCGCGCGGGGTGCCGGCGTGGCGCAGGCGCAGCGGCGTGTCCAGCGCGGGGCCGCGCGCGGCCCAGGCCTGCCGCACCGCGTCCAGCCCTTGGGCGCGCCAATGGCTGATCGCTTCCAGCAACCGCCGCGCGACCTGCTCGGGCGCGGGCGCGTGGCCGGCGGCGGCGGCGATGCTGGTGGTGGGGCGGTCCGGCAACTCGGGCGCGACGGCCAGGTTGGCGCCGATGCCGAACACCAGCCATTCGATGTGCCCGGCCGCGTCCACCCCGCCCTGGCACAGGATGCCGGCGCATTTGGCGCCGTTCAGCAGCACGTCGTTGGGCCATTTCAGGCGCAGCGCCGCGGGGTCCGGCAGGAGCGGCGCCAGGGTGCCGGCCAGGGCCACGCCGGCCAGCAGGCTCCATTGCGGCAGCAGGCGCGCGGGGCCGCCCGGGCGCAGCAGCACGGACAGAAACAGGTTGCCGGCGGGCGAGGCCCAGGGCCGGCCCTGGGTGCCGCGGCCGGCGGATTGCCGGCGGGCCAGCACGGCGAGCCCCTCGGCTTCCCCGGCTTCGGCGGCGGCCAGCACGCTGTCCTGCGTGCTGGCCAGTTCAGCATGGATGGCGAGCCGCCACCCGGCCGGATCGCTCACCCCACCAGCGCCGCGACGGCGGCCTGGGCGGCGGCGAGGAACGGCGCCGGGAAGGCGAAAAAGAACACCGTGAACAGCCCGGTGCCTGCGAGCACCACGGACAGGCTGGCCGGGCGCGGGTCCAGCGCGCCGATGCCGGTGTCGAACCACATCACCTTGATGACGCGCAGATAGTAGTAGGCGGACACGGCCGAGGTCAGCACCGCCACCACGGCCAGCGTGGTGTAGCCGCCCTGGATGGCCGCGCCGATCACGAAGTACTTGCCGAAGAAGCCCGCCAGCGGCGGGATGCCGGCCATGGAGAACATGAACACCGTCATGGCCAGGGCCATGGCGGGGTCCGTGCGGCCAAGGCCCGCGAGGTCGTCCACGCCTTCCAGGGCACGGCCCTGGCGGCGCATGGACGCCAGCACCGCGAAGGCGCCGACATTGGTGAAGACGTAGATGGCCATGTAGACCAGCAGCGCCCGCACACCGAGCTCGGTGCCCACCGCCAGGCCGATCAGCGCGTAGCCGACATGGCCGATGGAGGAATAGGCCATTAGGCGCTTGATGTTCTTCTGCCCGATGGCGGCCAGCGCGCCGAGGATCATGGAACCCAGCGAGCACAGGATGATCACCTGCTGCCACTGCGCCGCGACATCCCCGAACGGCCCGGCCGCCACGCGCGTCAGCAGCCCGATGGCGGCGACCTTGGGGGCAGTGGCGAAAAAGGCGGTGACCGGGGTGGGCGCGCCTTCGTAGACATCGGGCGTCCACATGTGGAAGGGCACGGCGGAGACCTTGAAGGCCAGCGCCGCCAGCACGAAGACCAGGCCCACCACCAGGCCGAAGGGCGCGCCCTCGGTGGTGCCGACGGCATCGGCGATGCGGTCGAAGTTGGTGGAGCCGGCGAAGCCGTAGACCAGCGACGAGCCGTACAGCAGCAGGCCCGAGGCCAGCGCGCCCAGCACGAAGTACTTGAGCCCCGCTTCCGAGGAACGCGCGTTGTCGCGGTCAAAGGCCGCGACAACGTAGAGCGACAGGGACAGCAGCTCCAGCCCGATGTAGAGCGCCATCAGGTCGTTGGCCGAGAGCATGATCATCATGCCCACCGTGCTGAACAGCAGCAGCACGGGGTACTCGAACTTGGCGAGGCCTTCCTTGACGTTCCAGTCCAGCGCCAGCAGCACGCCCAGCGCGGCGCCGGCGATCACCAGCAGCTTGGTGAACTTGCTGAAGGCGTCGACCGCGTATTGCCCGGCATAGGCGGTGCCTTCCGGCTGCATCAGCACCAGCACGCCGGCCAGCAGCAGGGCGCCGAAGACGCCCATGTTGACGGCGTGGCTGGTGTCGCGCTTCGGGATCACGCCGGCGGCCAGGGCCAGCAGGCCGCACAGCGCCAGCACCAGCTCGGGCAGGACGAGGGTCCAGCTATCCATGGTCACATCCCCGCCATGCGCGGCAGGGCCATGGCGGCTTCATGCCGCTGCAGCAACGCCGAGACGCTGACTTCGAAGAAAGAGAAGAAGGAAGACGGGTAGAGGCCCATCCAGAGGGTCAGCAGGATCAGCGGCGCGAAGGTGACGTATTCGCGCGGGCTGAGGTCCAGCAGCGCGCGGATCTCGTCCTTGCTGATGCGGCTGAACAGCACGCGGCGGTACAGCCACAGCATGTAGGCGGCACCCAGCACCATGCCGGTAGCCCCCAGCAGCGCCACCCAGGGGTTGGCGCGCCAGGCGCCGACGATCACCAGCATCTCGCCCGGGAAGCCGGCGAGGCCCGGCAGGCCGATGGAAGCCATGGTGAACAGCATGAAGACGATGGCGTAGGACGGCATCACCTTGGCGACGCCGCCGTAGCGCGCGATCTCCCGCGAGTGCACCCGGTCGTAGACGACGCCGACGCACAGGAACAGCGCGCCGGACACGACGCCATGGCTCAGCATCTGGAAGATGGCGCCCGAGATGCCCTGGTGGTTCAGCGCGAAGATGCCCAGCGTCACGATGCCCATATGGGCGACGGAGGAATAGGCGATCAGCTTCTTCATGTCCTCCTGCGCCATCGCCACCAGCGAGGTGTAGATGATAGCGACGATGGACAGCGCGAAGATGAAGGGCGCGAACCACTCGGTGGCCTGCGGCAAGAGCGGCAGGCTGAAGCGCAGGAAGCCGTAGGCACCCATCTTCAGCAGGACGCCGGCCAGGATGACCGAGCCCGCCGTCGGCGCCTCGACGTGCGCGTCCGGCAGCCAGGTGTGCACCGGCCACATCGGCACCTTCACGGCGAAGGAAGCGAAGAAGGCCAGGAACAGCCAGACCTGCAGGCTGGGCGCGATCTGCAGCCGCATCAGCGCCGGGATGGAGGTGGTGCCCGCCATGTACCACAGCGTCAGGATGGCCAGCAGCATCAGCAGTGAGCCGAGCAGCGTGTAGAGGAACAGCTTGTAGGCGGCGTAGACCCGCCGCGCGCCGCCCCACACCCCGATGATCAGGAACATCGGGATCAGCACGCCTTCAAAGAAGATGTAGAACATCAGGATGTCCAGCGAGCTGAACATGCCGACCATCATCGCTTCCAGCACCAGGAAGGCGATCATGTATTCGCGCACCCGCGTCTGCACCGCTTCCCAGGAGGCGAGGATGCAGATGGGCGTCAGCAGCGTGGCCAGCAGCACGAACAGCACGGAAATGCCGTCCACGCCCATGTGGTATTCCAGGCCGAAGTCCGGCATCCAGGCCAACTGCTCGACGAACTGGTAGTCGGCCGTCGACTTGTCGAAGGCGAACCACAGGATCAGCGATAGGCCGAAGACGATCAGGCTGGTCCACAGCGCCGTCCAGCGGGCGTTGGCGGCGACCACCGCCTCCTCCCCCCGGATGAACAGCAGGACGCCCGCGCCCACCAGCGGCAGGAAGGTGAGCAGCGAAAGGAGGGGGAAACCCGCGGCGTTCATCGGCCGATCCCGAACAGGAAGATGCTCACGAAGAGGACGAGGCCCACGATCATGGTGAAGGCGTAGTTGGCCACGCGCCCGGTCTGGAAGCGGGTGACGCGGCCGGCGGCGCTGGCCGTCAGCGCCGCGGCGCCGTTCGGCATGCCGTCGATCACCTTGGCGTCGCCCACCTTCCACAGCCACATCGCGGCGCGGCGCGCCGGGCGGACGAACAGAAAGTCGTACAGCTCGTCGAAGTACCACTTGTTGAGCAGGAAGCGGTACACGCCCGGGAAGGCCGCGGCCAGGCGGGCCGGGATGGCCGGCGCGAACATGTAGAACACGTAGCCGATGGCGATGCCGATCAGGCCGATCACGGTCGGCGCCAGCGCCACCCACTCCGGCACCTCATGCGCGTCGTGCATAATGTGGTTGCCCGGCTGGTTGACGATGGAGCCGTTCCAGAACTCCAGCCAGTCGTGGCCGGTGAAGTAGGGCGCGAAGACGGCGCCGGCGAACAGGGCGCCAGCGGCCAGCACCAGCAGCGGCAGGGTCATGACCGCCGGGCTCTCGTGCACATGCTCCATCGTGTGATGGTCGGCGCGCGGGGTGCCGTGGAAGGTCATGATGATCAGGCGCCAGGAGTAGAAGGCGGTCAGCAGTGCCGCGATCATGCCCATGATCCAGGCGTAGCTGGCGGTCCAGCCATGGCCGGCCCAGGCGGCTTCCAGCACGAAGTCCTTGGAATAGTAGCCGGCGAAGAAGGGCATGCCGGCCAGGGCCAGCGAGCCGATCCAGAACATCGCGTAGGTCAGCGGAATCTTCTTCCAGATGCCGCCCATCTTGCGGATGTCCTGCTCGTCCGACATCGCGTGGATCACGGAGCCGGCGGACAGGAACAGCAGCGCCTTGAAGAAGGCATGGGTGAACAGATGAAAGATGGCGCCCTGGTAGGCGCCGACGCCCAGCGCGAAGAACATGTAGCCGAGCTGCGAGCAGGTCGAATAAGCGATCACGCGCTTGATGTCGTTCTGCACGCAGCCGATCGTCGCCGCGAAGAAGGCCGTGGTGGCGCCGATGAAGGTGATGAAGCCCAGCACGTGCGGCGCGTATTCCACGACCGGCGACATGCGCGCCATCAGGAACACGCCGGCGGTGACCAGCGTCGCCGCGTGGATGAGCGCGGATACCGGGGTGGGGCCTTCCATCGCGTCCGGCAGCCAGGTGTGCAGGCCGATCTGCGCCGACTTGCCCATGGCGCCCAGGAACAGCAGCAGGGCGATCACCTCCAGCGCCGGATAGCCGCCGATGGTGCGCGCCTGCGCGGCCGCGACACCCTGGAAGATGCCATCGAACTCGATGGTGCCGAAGGTCCAGAAGGTCAGCGCGATGCCGAGCATGAAGAAGACGTCGCCCACGCGGTTGACGATGAAGGCCTTCATCGCCGCGCGGTTGGCGCTTTCCTTCTCATACCAGTAGCCGATCAGCAGGTAGCTCGCGAGGCCGATGCCTTCCCAGCCAAAGAACAGCTGGGCGAGGTTGTCGGCCGTCACCAGCATCAGCATCATGAAGGTGAAGAGCGACAGGTAGGAGAAGAAGCGCGGCGTCGTCGGGTCATGCGACATGTAGCCGACGGAATAGACGTGGATCATGGTCGAGATCAGCGTGACCATGCCGATCATCACGGCCGACAGCGTGTCGTAGCGCAGCGACCAGTTGAACTGCAGCCCGCCCACGTTGATCCAGGTGCCGAGGTCGATGGTCGTCGGCGCGTGGCCGAGCGCGACGTTGGCGAAGTTGGCCAGGCCGCAGACCGCGGCCAGCGCCATGAAGAACACCGTGGTCCACTGCGCCGCCTTGTCGCCGATCAGCCGGCCGAACAGGCCAGCGATGATGGCGCCGATGGCGGGAAAGAAGATGGCACCGAGATACATGCGCCTAGCCCTTCAGCGTGGACACGTTGTCCACCTCGATGCTGCCGCGGTTGCGGAAGTAGATCACCAGGATGGCGAGGCCGATGGCGGCCTCGGCGGCGGCGACCGTCAGCACGAACATCGCGAAGATCTGGCCCGTGAGGTCCTGCAGCGTGGCCGAGAAGGCCACGAAGTTGAGGTTCACCGACAGCAGGATCAGCTCCACCGACATCAGGATGACGATGATGTTCTTGCGGTTCAGGAAGATGCCCAGCACGCCGAGCACGAAGAGGATGGCACTGACCGTCAGGTAGTGCGCCAAGCCGATGGTCAGCATCTCAGTGGTGTCCCCCATGCCCGTGGTCGTCATGCGCCACCGCCTTCGGCTTGGGCGGCGCGGGCAGCGGGCGGCGGATGATGCCCAGCGTGCCGAGGCCCTGGCGCGGCGGGACGTTCTGCATGGACACCGCCTCCGTGCGCGCCACCTGCACCGCGATGTTCTGGCGCCGGCTGTCCGTCCGCTTTTCGCGCAGCGTCAGCACGATGGCGCCGATCATGGCCACCAGCAGGATCAGCCCCGATGCCTGGAACAGGAACACGTAGTCCGTGTACAGGATGCGGCCGATCGCCTGGGTGTTGGTCAGGCCGGGGTCCGCCGGCACGGCGTTGAGCCGCAGCCCCTCGGCATCGTCGGCGAACTGCCACGAGCCGAACACGAACAGCAGCTCCAGGAACAGGATGCCGCCGATGATGCCGCCGATCGGCAGGTAGCGCTGGAAGCCCTCGCGCAGCCGCGCGAAGTCGATGTCCAGCATCATCACCACGAACAGGAACAGCACCGCGACCGCGCCCACGTAGACGATCACCAGGATCATCGCCAGGAACTCGGCCCCCGCCAGCAGGAACAGCGCCGCGGCGTTGAAGAACGCCAGGATCAGGAAAAGCACGCTGTGGACGGGATTGCGGCTGGTCACCACCATGACCGCGCTCGCGATCAGGATGGCCGCGAAGACATAGAAGGCCAGAGCCGCGATCATCGCACCCCACCCCCGCGCTGTTGCAGCGTCATGGCACCGTTCCAGAAGACAGAGAACCGCCCGGGCTGGGGGCGGGGCCGCAAGTCGGGATGCGGAGGGGCGCGGCCGGCCCCCCTCCGCTGCGGGCTCACCGGTAAGGCGCGTCCTGCTCGAGGCGCTTGGCGAGCACCGGCTCCCAGCGGTCGCCGTTCGAAAGGAGCTTGTCCTTGTTGTAGATCAGCTCCTCACGCGTTTCGGTCGAGAACTCCAGGTTCGGACCCTCGACGATGGCGTCCACCGGGCAGGCTTCCTCGCACATGCCGCAGTAGATGCACTTGGTCATGTCGATGTCGTAGCGCGTGGTGCGGCGCGAGCCGTCGTCGCGCGGCTCGGCCTCGATGGTGATGGCCAGCGCCGGGCACACCGCCTCGCACAGCTTGCAGGCGATGCAGCGCTCTTCCCCGTTGGGGTAGCGGCGCAGCGCGTGCTCGCCGCGGAAGCGCGGCGACAGCGACATCTTCTCGTTGGGGTACTTGATCGTGGCCTTCGGCATGAAGAAGTACTTCAGCGTCAGCGCCATGCCGGACACCAGCTCCGCCATCAGCAGGCTGTAGGCCGCGCGGTCGAGCGTCGCCATCTGTTACCTCGTGGCGCGGGCGGGGCCCGCGCTTTCCGTGTTCGGAAGGTGGATCATGCCGGCAGCCACCCGGCCAGCTTCAGCACGAAAGCGGTCAGCACCAGCCACACCAGGCTGATCGGCAGGAACACCTTCCAGCCCAGGCGCATCAGCTGGTCGTAGCGGTAGCGCGGGAAGGTGGCGCGCACCCAGACGAAGGTGAACATGCACAGGCACACCTTCAGGATGAACCACAGCGGCCCCGGCACCCAGTTCAGCGGCGCCACGTCCACCGGCGGCAGCCAGCCGCCCAGGAACAGCGTGGTCGTCATCGCCGACATCAGGAACATGTTGGCGTATTCGCCGAGGAAGAACAGCGCGTAGGTCATGGAGGAATATTCCACCATGAAGCCCGCGACGAGCTCCGACTCACCTTCCGCCAGGTCGAACGGCGGCCGGTTGGTTTCCGCCAGCGTCGAGATGAAGAAGATGATGAACATCGGGAACAGCGGGATGAAGAACCACACGGTCTTCTGCGCCAGCACGATGGCCGTCAGGTTCAGGCTGCCCACGCACAGCAGCACGGTGACGATCACGAAGCCCATGGAGACTTCGTAGGACACCATCTGCGCCGCCGAGCGCAGCGCGCCCAGGAAGGCGTATTTCGAATTCGACGCCCAGCCCGCGATGATGATGCCGTAGACGCCGAGCGAGGAGATGGCGAAGAGGTAGAGGATGCCGACGTTGATGTCGGCGATCGCCCAGCCTTCAGCCACCGGGATCACCGCCCAGGCGATCATGGCCAGCAGGAAGGTCAGCATCGGCGCGAAGATGAACAGCCCGCGGCTGGCGCCGGAGGGGATGATCGTCTCCTTCATCAGCATCTTCGCGGCATCGGCGAAGGGCTGCAGCAGGCCGAGCGGGCCCACCATGTTGGGGCCGACGCGCATCTGCATCGCCGCCATGATCTTGCGCTCGGCATAGGTCATGTAGGCGACGGCGATCAGCAGCGGCACCAGCATCGCCAGCGTCTGGGCGATGGTGATGGCCAGGATGCCGATGGAGGAATTGAGAAAGGCGTCCATCGGTCCCTTACTCCGCCGCGACCGGCATGGGCGGCGCGTTGTAGATGCGGCTGCATTCGGCCATCGTCTCGGACGCGCGGCTGATCGGGTCCGCCAGCCAGTAGTCCGACAGGTTGGCCTTGAACGGCGTGTCGCTCAGCGTGCCGCCGGCCTGCGGGCCGGCCAGGCTCTGCGCGCCGCCGCTGATGCGGCCGTCCACCAGCCCGAACACCGGGTTGGCGTCCACCATGCGGGCGCGCAGGTCGTCCAGCGTGTCGAAGGGCAGGCCGACGCCCAGCAGCGCGGCGGCGGCGCGGATGATGCGCCAGTCCTCCTTCGCCTCGCCGGGCGGGAACACGGCCAGCCGGCCGCGCTGCACCCGCCCCTCGGTGCTGACGTAGGTGCCTTCCTTCTCGGTATAGGCGGCACCGGGCAGGATGACGTCGGCGCGGCCCGCCGCGCGGTCGCCATGGTGGCCCTGGTAGACCACGAAGGTGCCGGGCGCGATGAAGGCCGGCTCGAAGCCGTCCGCGCCTAGCAGCCACAGCGCGTCCACGCCGCCGCTGAGCATGCCCGCCAGGTCGTGCCCGCCCTCGCCCGGCAGGAAGCCGGCGTCCAGCGCGCCGACCTGCCCACCGAACAGGTGCAGCATGTTGAAGCCATGCCAGTCCGCCGTCAGCGCGCCGACCTGGTTGGCCAGCGCCCAGGCGGCGGCCAGCACGGCCGCGCCGTCTTCCCGCGCCACCGCGCCGCGGCCCAGGATGATCATGGGCTTCTTGGCTTCGGTCAGCACCTTGCCGAAGGCGTTGCTGCCATCCAGCAGGGCGTTGAGGACGCCGGCGCCCTCCCCCAGGTGCTCGGCGTTGTAGGTCAGGTCGATGTCGCGTGGCCCGACATGCGCCACCGGCATCAGGCCGGACGCCCAGCGCTTGCGGATGCGCGCGTTGAGCACCGGCGCTTCCTTGCGCGGGTCGCTGCCGATGATCAGCAGCGCGTCCGCTTCGTCGATGCCGGCGATGCCGCTGTTGAACAGGTAGTGCTCGCGGCGCGTGCCGTCGATCTTCGCCCCGTCCTGGCGGCAGTCCAGGTTGCGCGAGCCGAGGCCCTGCATCAGCGCCTTGAGCGCGAAGACGCTTTCCACGTCCACCAGGTCTCCGGCCACGGCGCCGATGCGCTCGCCCGGGATGGACTTCAGCTTGGCCGCCACATGCTCCAGCGCTTCCTGCCAGGTGGCGGGCGCCAGCTTGCCGTCGCGGCGGATCCAGGGGCGGTCCAGCCGGCGGCGCTTCAGCCCGTCGAAGGAGAAGCGGCCACGGTCGGCCATCCACTCCTCGTTCACGTCCTCGTTGACGCGAGGCAGGATGCGCAGCACCTCGGGGCCGCGGGCATCGACGCGGATGTTGACGCCCTGGGCGTCCAGCACGTCGATGCTGTCGGTCTTGCGCAGCTCCCACGGGCGGGACACGAAGGCGTAAGGCCGGCTGGTCAGCGCGCCCACCGGGCAGATGTCGATCAGATTGCCCGACAGCTCCGTGGTCAGCGCCCGCTCCACATAGGTGCCGATCTGCATGTCCTCGCCGCGGCCCGTGGCCCCCAGTTCCGGCACGCCCGCGACCTCGGTCGCGAAGCGCACGCAGCGGGTGCACTGGATGCAGCGGGTCATGATCGTCTTGACCAGCGGGCCCAGGTACTTGTCCTTCACCGCCCGCTTGCCTTCGCGGTAGCGGCTGGCGTCGCGGCCGTAGCCCACCGCCTGGTCCTGCAGGTCGCACTCGCCGCCCTGGTCGCAGATCGGGCAATCCAGCGGGTGGTTGATCAGCAGGAATTCCATGACGTTGCGCCGGGCGTTCCGCACCAGCGCGCTGTCCGTGAAGACCTTCATGCCGTCGGCGACCGGGTAGGCGCAGGAGGCGACGGGCTTGGGCGCCTTCTCCACTTCCACCAGGCACATGCGGCAGTTGCCGGCGACGGACAGCCGCTCATGGTAGCAGAAGCGCGGGATCTCCTTGCCGGCGGCCTCGCAGGCCTGCAGCACGGAGGAGCCGTTGGGCACCTCCACCTCGATCCCGTCGATCGTGACCTTCGCCATGGCGCGTTACTCCGCCGCCAGCGGCATCACGCCGCCGTTCTTCTTCGCGTGATATTGCTGGATGCGCTCTTCCATCATCGGCCGGAAGTGGCGGATCAGCCCCTGCACCGGCCAGACGCCGCCATCGGCGAGCGCGCAGATGGTGTGCCCCTCGATCTGCCGCGTCACGCTTTCCAGCACGTCGATCTCGGCGATCTCGGCGCGGCCCTCGACCATGCGGTCCATCAGGCGCTTCTGCCAGCCCATGCCCTCGCGGCAGGGGGTGCACTGGCCGCAGCTCTCATGCTTGTAGAACTGCGCGAGACGCGCGATCGCCTTGATCAGGTCGGTGGACTTGTCCATGACGATGACGCCGGCGGTGCCGAGGCCGGTCTTGTGCTCGCGCAGCGCGTCGAAATCCATCAGCACGTCGTCGCAGACGGCCTTGGGGATCATCGGCGTGGAGGAGCCGCCCGGGATCACGGCCAGCAAGTTGTCCCAGCCGCCGCGCACGCCGCCCGCGTAGCGGTCGATCAGCTCGCGCAGCGGGATGCTCATCTCGGCTTCCACGTTGCAGGGCTTGTTCACGTGGCCCTGGATGCAGAACACCTTGGTGCCGCTGTTCTTGGGCCGGCCGAAGGAGGCGAACCAGGATGCGCCGCGCCGCAGGATCTCCGGCACCACGGCGATGGTCTCGACGTTGTTGACCGTGGTCGGGCAGCCGTAGAGGCCGACGGCGGCGGGAAATGGCGGCTTCAGCCGCGGCATGCCCTTCTTGCCTTCCAGGCTCTCGATCAGCGCGGTTTCCTCGCCGCAGATATAAGCGCCGGCGCCGCGGTGCACGTAGAGGTCGAAGTCCCAGCCCGAGCCCGCCGCGTTGGCGCCGAGCAGACCGGCCTCATAGGCCTCGTCGATCGCCGCCTGCAGCACCAGGTGCTCGTTGTAGTACTCGCCGCGCACATAGATGTAGCCGGCATGGGCCCCCATGCCGACGCCCGCGATCAGGCAGCCCTCGATCAGCGTGTGCGGATCGTGGCGGATGATGTCGCGGTCCTTGCAGGTGCCGGGCTCGGACTCGTCGCAATTGACCACGAGGTAGGAAGGGCGCCCGTCCGGGTTGGACTTGGGCATGAAGCTCCACTTCATGCCAGTCGGGAAGCCGGCGCCGCCGCGGCCGCGCAGGCCGGACTGCTTCAGTTCCTCGATGATCCAGTCGCGGCCCTTGGCGATGATCGCCGCAGTGCCGTCCCAGTTGCCGCGCCGCCGGGCATCCTTCAGGCCCCAGGGGTGCAACCCGTAGAGGTTGGTGAAGATGCGGTCCTTGTCGCTCAGCGCCATGGCGTCACTTCACCTCCATCATGGGGATGTCGAGCAGCGTGTCCGGCCCGCCCGCGGGGGCGCTGGTCTGCCGGCCGATGACGCTGCCGGGCTTGGGCCGCTCGCCGCGCTTCAGCGCCTCGATCAGCTGCACCGTGGTCTCGTAGGTCAGGTCTTCGTAGTAGTCGTCGTCGACCTGCAGGATCGGCGCGTTGACGCAGGCGCCGAGGCATTCCACCTCGGTCAGCGTGAACAAGCCGTCTTCGCTGCTGTCGCCGTAGCCCTTCAGGTGACCGGCGTCCTTGCAGGCGCGCAGCACCTCGTCCGAGCCGCGCAGCCAGCAGGGGGTCGTGCCGCAGACCTGCAGGTGGAAGCGGCCGATCGGCTTGGTGTTGAACATGAAGTAGAAGGTGGCGACCTCGTAGACGCGGATCGGCGCCATGCCCAGGCGCACGGCCACCGCGTCCATCGCCACGCGCGGCACCCAGGCGCTGCCGGTCAGGCGGCCCATCTGCTTCTGCGCGACGTAGAGCAGCGGGATCACCGCGCTGGCCTGCTTGCCCTCGGGGTAGCGTGCGACGATGCGGTCGATCTGCGCGATGCTGTCCGCGTCGAAGGAGAAGCTCTTGGGCTCCTCGTGATGCTGCGCGCTCACCGGTCGATCTCTCCGAACACGATATCCAGGCTGCCGATCACGGACACGGCGTCGGCCAGCATGTGGCCCTTGCACAGCACTTCCATGGCCTGCAGATGCGCGAAGCCGGGCGCGCGGATGTGGCAGCGGTAGGGCTTGTTGGTGCCGTCGGCCACCATGTACACGCCGAACTCGCCCTTGGGGGCCTCCACCACCGAATAGGTGCTGCCTTCGGGCACGTGGTAGCCCTCCGTGTACAGCTTGAAGTGGTGGATCAGCGCTTCCATCGAGCGCTTCATCTCGGCCCGCTTCGGCGGCGTGATCTTGTTGTCCGCCACCTTGACGGGGCCGCCCGGCATCATCTTGATGCACTGGCGGATCATCTTGTGGCTTTCGCGCATCTCCGCGATGCGCACCAGGTAGCGCTCGTAGCAGTCGCCATGGCTGCCAACCGGGATCTCGAAATCGAGCTGGTCATAGATGTCGTAGGGCTGGCTGCGACGCAGGTCCCAGGCGCAGCCGGAAGCGCGGATGCAGGGGCCGCTGAAGCCCCATTCCATCGCCTGCTCGGCCGACATCACGCCGATGTCCACGGTGCGCTGCTTGAAGATGCGGTTGCCGGTCAGCAGCCGCTCGATGTCATCGACGAACTTCGGGAACTTCTCGGCCCAAAGCTCGATCTTCTCCAGCAGGCCGGCCGGCAGGTCGCGCGACACGCCGCCCGGGCGCACGTAGTTGGCGTGGTAGTGCGAACCCGACGCCGCCTCGTAGATTTCCAGCAGGATCTCGCGCTGCTCGAAGCCCCACAGGCTCGGCGTGGTGGCGCCGACGTCCAGCGCGTAGGTGGTGATGTTCAGGATGTGGTTCAGCACGCGGGTGATTTCCGCGAACATCACCCGGATGAACTGCGCCCGTGGCGGCGGCTCGATGCCGAGAAGCCGCTCCGTCGCCAGCGCGAAGCCGTGCTCCTGCGCCATGGGCGACACGTAGTCGAGCCGGTCGAAATACGGCAGCGCCTGGAGGTAGGTCTTGTACTCGATCAGCTTCTCGGTGCCGCGGTGCAACAGGCCGATATGCGGGTCCGCCCGCTCCACCACCTCGCCCTGCAGCTCCAGGATCAGGCGCAGCACGCCGTGCGCCGCCGGGTGCTGTGGGCCGAAGTTGATGTGGTGGCTCTCGATCTCGACCGTGCGACGGCCGGCGTCGACGGGATCCTGCGTAGCGCTCATTCGTTGGTGATCCGGTTGAGATGCACCTTCTCGTCGCCGGGCAGCGTGGTCATGCCTTCCCAGGGCGAAAGGAAATCGAAGTTGCGGAAATCCTGCTGCAGCTTGACCGGCTCATACACCACGGCCTGCCGCTCGGGGTCGTAGCGGACCTCGACAAAGCCGGTGAGCGGGAAGTCCTTGCGCAGCGGATGGCCTTCAAAGCCATAGTCCGTCAGCAGGCGGCGCAGGTCGGGCTGGCCGTCGAAGACGATGCCGTACATGTCCCAGGTTTCGCGCTCGTACCACGTGACGCTGGGCCACACGGAAACGAGGCTCGGCACCGGCGTCTCGGCATTGGTGGAAACGATCACGCGCAGCCGGTGGTTCAGCGTCATCGACAAGAGGTTGTAGACCACCTCGAAGCGCTCGGCGCGCATCGGCCAGTCCACGCCGCACAGGTCGACGCACAGGTTGAACGCGAAGCGCGGGTCGTCCCGCAGCATGGTCATCAGCGCCGGCAGGGCGTCGCGCGCCGCGACGATCTCGGCCTCCATGCCGCGCACCACGCGGCCTTGGCTGATCACGCCCGCGGGCACGGCGGCCATCACATCGGCGACCAGCTGCTCCAACGGGGTCAGCGGCGCGGCGGCGACGGTCTCGGTCGAAAGGTCTTCAGCCACGGAGGATACTCCCCGTCCGGCGGATCTTCTTCTGCAGCTGCAGGATGCCGTAGACCAGGGCCTCGGCCGTCGGCGGACAGCCGGGCACGTAGACGTCCACCGGCACCACGCGGTCGCAGCCACGCACCACGCTGTAGCTGTAGTGGTAGTAGCCGCCGCCATTGGCGCAGCTGCCCATGGAGATGACGTAGCGCGGCTCGCTCATCTGGTCGTAGACCTTGCGCAGCGCGGGGGCCATCTTGTTGGTCAGCGTGCCGGCCACGATCATCACGTCCGACTGACGCGGCGAACCGCGCGGGATCACGCCAAAGCGGTCGAGGTCATAGCGCGGCATGTAGGCATGGATCATCGGCACGGCGCAGCAGGCCAGGCCGAAGGTCATGGGCCACAGGCTGCCGGTGCGGGCCCAGTTCACCACCTTGTCCAGGTTGGCGATGACAAAGCCCTTGTCCTCGATCTCGCCGGTGACGCTGTCGATCACGGCCTTCTGGCCGGCGCCGGGCGGCAGCGCCTGCTGGTTCCAGGCGACCGGTTGGTTGGTGCTGCTCATCGGTCGCTCACTCCCAGTCCAGGGCGCCCTTGCGCCATTCATAGATGAAGCCGACCGTCAGCACGCCGAGGAAGCCCATCATGGACAGGAAGCCCATCCAGCCGATCTGCCCCAGCGTCACCGCCCAGGGGAACAGGAAGGCCACTTCCAGGTCGAAGATGATGAACAGGATCGCGACCAGGTAGAACCGCACGTCGAAGCGGTGGCGCGTGTCCTCGAACGGCTCGAAGCCGCATTCATAGGTCGAGAGTTTTTCCGCGTACGGTTTTTGCCGCGCCGCCAGCACCGAGCCGCCGACCATCGCGATGGAAATACCCGCCGCGATCGCCAGGAAGACCAGGATCGGGAAATAGTTCGCCAGCAGGGGCTGGGTCATGATGCATTCCGTCCCTTGGGCCAGGGGCCCCATCGGGCCATGCACGGGGGAGCGCACGGCCATGCCGCGCCGCGGGGCATGCCGCAGCGCAACGCCGGGCGGACATTACTCCCGCCCCGCGTCCTTCGCCATAGGGTCAGGCGCATTGCAGAACATTGAATAACGGAGAGGGTAAACAGCAAAAACGCCGCCCTGAAGCTTCAGGGCGGCGTTTTTGGATGGACCACCGCAGTGGCGCGAGTGACGGGGCTCGAACCCGCGACCTCCGGCGTGACAGGCCGGCGCTCTAACCAACTGAGCTACACCCGCTTGCGGCGTGGGGCGGGAAATACGGCCCCTGCCCCCTGGTGTCAACCGGCCCAAATCGCCTTTTCGCGATCATTCCGCCGGTTGAATGGAATGGGCGCTGAGGGATTCGAACCCCCGGCATCCTCGGTGTAAACGAGGCGCTCTACCGCTGAGCTAAGCGCCCTTGGAGCCTGTCAGTTCACGTCGTCCTTCAGGCTCTTGCCAGCCTTGAAGCGCACTGTGGTGCTGGCCGCAATGGCGATCTCCTCGCCCGTGCGCGGATTACGCCCCTTGCCGGCCTTGCGCTGCGAGATGGAGAAGCTGCCGAACCCCACCAGGCGCACCTCCTCTTTCTTCTTCAACGCGCCGCTGATGGCGTCGAACATCGCATCCACCACTTCGCCGGCCTTGGCCTTGGACAGCTCCCCGGTTTCGGCGACGACGCTCACCAGATCCTGCTTGTTCATGGAGATTCCTTTTGCGCGGGGGATTGGCCCGGTCCAGGCCGGACGGGGATGGGCTTCCCGCGACACTACGCAGCGAGTTTTTGCCGCGTCAACGCCACGTTGCAGCCGGGCCATGTGATGCGCGCGGGTGTTGCACGCCTGCCCCACCAGACGGGGGGAGGGCATGAAAAAGGGTGCGCGGATCGCTCCGCGCACCCTGGTCAGACCGCCATCGCCGCCTAGTGCGGCAGGTTGGCCTGCGGGGCCTGCTGCGGCACCGCGGCCGGCGGCGGGTCCTCGGGCTCCGTCCAGTTGATCGCTTCCGGCTTACGCGTCAGGGCCTGGCCGATCACCTCGTCCACATGGGCGACGGGGATGATCGTGATGGCCTTCTTCACGTTGTCCGGGATCTCGGCCAGATCCTTCTCGTTGTCCTTGGGGATGAAGGCGGTGGTGATGCCGGCACGCAGCGCCGCCAGCAGCTTCTCCTTCAGCCCGCCGATCGGCAGCACCCGGCCGCGCAGCGTGATCTCGCCCGTCATGGCCACGTCGCGGCGCACCGGAATGCCGGTGAGCACGGACACGATGGACGTCGCCATGGCGATGCCGGCGGACGGCCCGTCCTTGGGCGTGGCGCCTTCCGGCACGTGCACGTGGATGTCCCGCCGGTCGAAGATCGTCGGCTTGATGCCGAAGGTCACGGCGCGGCTGCGGACGTAGCTGAGCGCGGCCGAGACGCTTTCCTGCATCACGTCGCCCAGCTTGCCGGTGGTCTGCACCTTGCCCTTGCCCGGCACCATGACCGACTCGATGGTCAGGATCTCGCCGCCCACCTCCGTCCAGGCCAGGCCGGTGACGACGCCCACCATGTCCTCGGCCTCGGTCTCGCCGAAGGAGAACTTCCGCACCCCGGCATACTTGTCGAGGTTCTTGCGGGTGATCGCGACCTTCTTGGCCTTCTTGGAGACGATCTCCTTGACCGACTTGCGGGCCAGCCCGCCGACCTCGCGCTCCAGGTTCCGCACGCCGGCCTCGCGCGTGTAGTAGCGCACCAGGTCCAGCAGAGCCTCGTCCGTCACGCTCCACTCGCCGTCCTTCAGCCCATTGGCCTCGGTGACCTTGGGCAGCAGGTGGCGGCGGGCGATCTGCACCTTCTCATCCTCGGTGTAGCCGGGGATGCGGATGATCTCCATGCGGTCCAGCAGCGGCTGCGGCATGCGCAGGCTGTTGGCCGTGGTGACGAACATCACGTCGGACAGGTCGTAGTCGACCTCCAGGTAATGGTCCGCGAAGGTCGAGTTCTGCTCCGGGTCCAGCACCTCCAGCAGGGCCGAGGACGGGTCGCCGCGCCAGTCGGCGCCCAGCTTGTCGATCTCGTCCAGCAGGAACAGCGGGTTGGAGGTCTTGGCCTTCTTCATGCCCTGGATGACCTTGCCCGGCATGGAGCCGATATAGGTCCGCCGGTGGCCGCGCACCTCGGCCTCGTCCCGCACGCCGCCCAGGCTCATCCGCACGAAGTTGCGGTTGGTCGCCTTGGCGATGCTCTTGCCCAGCGAGGTCTTGCCGACGCCCGGGGGGCCGACCAGGCACAGGATGGGCCCGCGGATCTTCGGGCTGCGCGACTGCACGGCCAGGTACTCGAGGATGCGCTCCTTGATCTTGTCCAGCCCGTAGTGATCGGCGTCGAGCACCTGCTCGGCCTTGTCCAGGTCGTTCTTGACCTTGGACTTCTTCTTCCAGGGGATCGACAGGATCCAGTCGAGATAGTTGCGCACCACCGTCGCCTCGGCGCTCATCGGCGACATGGAGCGCAGCTTCTTCAGCTCCGCCATCGCCTTGTCACGCGCCTCGGGCGAGAGCTTGGTGGCCTTGATGCGCTCCTCCAGCTCGGCGGCCTCGTCCTTGCCGTCCTCGCCTTCGCCCAGCTCCTTCTGAATGGCCTTCATCTGCTCATTCAGGTAGTACTCGCGCTGGGTCTTCTCCATCTGCCGCTTAACGCGGTTGCGGATGCGCTTCTCGACCTGCAGGACGCCGATCTCGCTTTCCATGTGCGCGAAAACGCGCTCCAGGCGGGCGGACACGCCCGGCGTGTCGAGCAGCTCCTGCTTCTCGCTGATCTTCAAGTTCAGGTGGCTGGCGACGGTATCGGCCAGCTTGGCCGCGTCCTCGATCTGGTTGATCGAGACCAGCACCTCGGGCGCGATCTTCTTGTTGAGCTTGATGTACTGCTCGAACTGGCTGACCACGGTGCGCGACAGCGCTTCCAGCTCCGGCGCCTCGCCGGCCGGCTCCTCGATGCCCGTCGCATAGGCCTCGAAATACTGGTCGGTTTCCTTGAAGCCGGTCACGCGGGCGCGCTTGCCGCCCTCGACCAGCACCTTGACGGTGCCGTCGGGCAGCTTCAGCAGCTGCAGCACGGTGGACACAGTGCCGACCTCATACAGGTCGTCGGCGGTGGGGTCGTCCTGCGCCGCGTTCTTCTGGGCGACCAGCAGGATCTGCTTGTCGTCCTTCATCACGGCTTCCAGGGCCCGCACGCTCTTCTCGCGGCCAACAAAGAGCGGCACGATCATGTGCGGGAAAACGACGATATCGCGCAGCGGCAGCACGGGAAGCAGTTCGCCGCTCAGCAGTTCCGGATTCTTATCCGCCATTGGGGACCTCACTCAGGACAGTCGGCACGGGTCCGCCCGGGATCGGCACGGCCCCGTCGCCACGGGTTACTCCGGGAGATGGTGCCGGTGACCGTGCGGGGCAAGCCGGGTCTGGCCTGCCCTGCGCCGGGCGCCGGAACACCCGGCTCAGGCGGAAGATTGCTCCGCCGCCCGTTCACCATAGATGAACAGTGGGGCGGCACGGCCTTCGGCTACCTCCTTGTTCACGACGACCTCATTCACGTCGTCCAGGCCAGGCAGGTCGTACATGGTGCCCAGCAGGATGCTTTCCATGATCGAGCGCAGGCCACGCGCGCCCGTCTTGCGCTGGATCGCCCGGTTCGCCACCGACTTCAGCGCGTCGTCCGTGAAGGAAAGCTTGGTGGCCTCCATCTCGAACAAACGCTGGTACTGCTTCAGCAGGGCGTTCTTGGGCTTGGTCAGGATCTCGATGAGAGCCTTCTCGTCCAGGTCCTCCAGCGTCGCGATCACCGGCAGGCGGCCGATGAACTCGGGGATCAGGCCGAACTTCAGCAGATCCTCGGGCTCCACCTCGCGCAGGATGGCGCCGGCGCGGCGCTCGTCCGGGCCGCGGACCTCGGCGCCGTAGCCAATTCCCGAACCCTTGCCCTTGGCCGCGATGATCTTCTCCAGCCCCGCGAAGGCACCGCCCACGATGAACAGGATGTTGGAGGTATCGACCTGCAGGAATTCCTGCTGCGGATGCTTGCGCCCGCCCTGCGGCGGCACGGAGGCCACGGTGCCCTCCATGATCTTCAGCAGCGCCTGCTGCACGCCCTCGCCACTCACATCACGGGTGATGGAGGGGTTGTCGGACTTGCGGCTGATCTTGTCGACCTCGTCGATGTAGACAATGCCGCGCTGTGCCCGCTCCACGTTGTAGTCGGCCGACTGCAGGAGCTTGAGGATGATGTTCTCCACATCCTCGCCCACGTAGCCGGCTTCCGTCAGCGTGGTGGCGTCCGCCATGGTGAAGGGCACGTCCAGGATGCGGGCCAGCGTCTGCGCGAGCAGCGTCTTGCCCGACCCGGTGGGGCCAACCAGCATGATGTTGGACTTGGCGATCTCCACCTCGCCCGCCTTGGCGCCATGCGCCAGGCGCTTGTAATGATTGTGCACGGCCACGGCCAGCACGCGCTTGGCGTGCTCCTGGCCGATCACGTAATCATCCAGGACCTTGGAGATCTCGCGCGGCGTCGGCACCCCGTCCCGGGACTTCACCAGGTGCGTCTTGTGCTCTTCACGGATGATATCCATGCAGAGCTCGACGCACTCGTCGCAGATGAAGACCGTCGGGCCGGCGATGAGCTTGCGCACCTCGTGCTGCGACTTGCCGCAGAACGAGCAGTACAGGGTATTCTTCGAATCGCCGGACTTGCTCATGAGCGCTCCTGACCCGCCGGAAGAGGGCCGGCGGACCTGCACAGGACTGTAGCCCCCCTGTCATCCAGGGGGAAGTGGAACGGCCGCCGGCCCGGCGCCCGGGCCAGCCGCCGCCTTGTCACGCCTTGGGCGCCTCGGGCGCCGGCAGCACGCCGCCGGGCCGCTGCTCCACCACCTGGTCGATCAGCCCGAAGTCGCGGGCTTCCTCGGCCGTCAGGTAGGTGTCGCGCTCCATGGCGCGCTCGATCTCCTCCAGCGGCTTGCCGGTGTGGTGCACGTAGATCTTGTTCAGGCGCTCGCGCGTCTTCAGGATCTCGCGCGCCTGGATGGCGATGTCGGTGGCCTGGCCCTGGGCGCCGCCGGAGGGCTGGTGGATCATCACCTGGCTGTTGGGCAGGGCGAAGCGCTTGCCCTTCTCGCCCGCCGTCAGCAGCAGCGAGCCGGCCGAGGCCGCCATGCCCAGGCACACGGTGGACACCGGGGCGCGGATGTACTGCATGGTATCGTACATCGCGAGGCCGGCGGTGACCACGCCGCCCGGGCTGTTGATGTAGAAGGCGATGTCCTTGCTCGGATTCTCGCTTTCCAGGAACAGCAGCTGGGCGCAGATCAGCGCCGAGACCTGATCAAAGATCGGGCCCGTCAGGAAGATGATCCGCTCCTTCAACAGGCGCGAATAGATGTCGAACGAACGCTCGCCCCGCGCGGTCTGCTCGATGACCATGGGGACCAGCGTGTTGTTGAAGACTTCGACCGGATCGCGGTCACGCATGCTCTATCCTCTCGCAGCAATCCCTGGCGCCTGCTCGCCCAGGAGGCCCCTTGCCCCTGGCGACCGCGCCGGCCCCCGATCGCCGTCACTGTAAACTGGCTCCGGTTAACATGGGACAGCCAGGGCAACAGGGAAAGAGGGGGTCCGACAGATCAGCGAACACAGGAACAAAAGGGTAACGAACAAAACGGGAACGGGCCGGGGCGGTGTCCCGCCCCGGCCCGTGGCCCACCCAGCCTCAGCCCGCCTGGATCAGGCGGCGGCCTCGGCCGGTTCGGCGGACAGCTCGCCCGCCGGCACTTCCTTCTCGGTCACGCTGGCCAGCTCCAGCATGAAGTCGACCACCTTCTCCTCGAACAGCGGCGCCCGCAGGTTCTCGATCGCGGCGGGGTTCTTCTGGAAGAACTCCAGCACCTGCCGCTCCTGGCCCGGGTAGCGCTGCGCCTCGGCGCGCATGGCGCCGGTCAGTTCCTCGTTGGAAACCTGGATGTTGTTGCTGCGGCCGATCTCGCTCAGCAGTAGGCCCAGGCGGATGCGGCGCTCGGCGATGGCGCGGTACTCGGACTTCAGCGTGTCCTCGTCCTTGCCCTTGTCCTCGTCGTCCAGCTTGCCGGCCTTCTGGTCGGCCTCGATGCGCTGCCAGATCTGGGCGAACTCGGCGTCGACCATGGAGGCCGGCACCTCGAACGAGGCCTGGGCGGACAGCGCGTCCAGCAGCTTGCGCTTCACGTTGAGGCGCGAGATCTGGTCGTATTCCTGCTGCAGCGACTCGCTGATGCGGGTCTTCAGCTCGGCCACGTCGGCCAGGCCGAGCTTTTTGGCGAAGTCGTCGTCCACGGTGGCCGCGGCGGGCTTCTGCAGCTTCTTGGCAGTCAGCTTGAACACGGCGTCCTTGCCGGCCAGCTCGGCCGCGCCGTACTCGGCCGGGAAGGTCACCTTCACGTCGCGCGTTTCGCCGACCTTGATGCCGATCAGCCCCTCGGCGAAGCCGGGGATGAAGCCCGCGCCGCCGATCTCCACCGGCATGTCGCTGCCGGTGCCGCCCTGGAACGGCTCGGCCAGCCCGCCCTCGGCCGCCTCATCGACCAGCCGGCCCTCGAAGTCGGTCACCACCACGTCGCCCTGCTCGGCGGCGCGTTCCTCGGTGACATCCTCCATCGCGCGGTTGCGCGACGCGATGCCGTCCAGCGCTTTGGTGATCTCCTCGTCGCCCACCTTGGTCACCGGCTTCTCCAGCGCGATGGCGGCGAAGTCGGGCAGCGGGATCTCGGGCAGCTGCTCCAGCTCGATGTTGAACTCCAGGTCGGAGCCCTCCTCGAACTTCACCAGCTCCACCTTGGGCTGCATGGCGGGGCGCAGGCCGCGCTCCTCGATCACGCTGCGGGTGGTGGACTGCACCTGCTCGTCCAGCACCTCGCCCATGATGGACGCGCCGAAGCGCTGCTTCACGACGGACGCGGGCACCTTGCCCGGGCGGAAGCCCGGCAGGCGGATGTCCTTGGACAGCGCCGCCAGCCGCGTGTCGCGCGCCGCCGCGATATCGGCCGCGGGAACCACCACGTTGAAGCTGCGCTTCAGCCCTTCGGCCGCCTGCTCGGTTACCTGCATCGTCGCCACACCTGCTCCTGACTGACTGTTCAGTCTCGTGATTGCTGTCTGCCGGCGGCGCTGGTTGGTGCGGGCGGAGGGACTCGAACCCCCATGGCTTGCGCCACTGGAACCTAAATCCAGCGTGTCTACCAATTCCACCACGCCCGCGCGCTTGACGCCGGCACGTCATACGAGCGGCGGCATCTAGCGCAGCCCAGCCCGCAATGAAAGGGGAGCAGGCCCCTTGCGGCCCGGCCCCCGCCCCGGCACAGCTAGACGACCCTGTCCGAGGTTCCCATGAGCGCCACCGCCGATACCCGCCCCAGCCCGCGCGCCTCGCTGCCCGCGCGCATCCGCGACCTTTCGGTCAACCAGATCGCCGAGATCGCCGACCTGGCGCGCGAGGACCCGGAGGTCATCAAGCTGTGGATCGGCGAAGGCGACCTGCCCACGCCCCCCTTTGTCACGGAAGCGGCCGAGGCCGCCATGCGCGCCGGCCAGACCCGCTACACCTATTCCCAGGGCCTGCCCCGGCTGCGCCAGGCGCTGGCCGACTACCACGCGCGCCACTGGGGCGTGGCGGTGGCGCCCGACCGCTTCGCGGTGACCGCCGGCGGCATGAACGCCATCATGCAGGCCATCCAGGCCGTGATCGAGCCGGGCGAGGAGGTGATCATTCCCGGCCCCCACTGGCCCAACTTGGCGGCTGTGGTAAGGGTCTGCGGTGGCGTGCCGGTGACGGTGAACCTGCGCCGCGCGGCGGACGGCGCCTTCAGCCTGAACCTCGCGGACATCGAGGCCGCGATTACCCCCCGCACCCGCATGGTGGCGATCAATTCGCCCTCCAACCCCACCGGCTGGGTGATGCCCAAGGGCGAGATGCTGGCGCTGCGCGACCTGCTGCGCGCCCGCGACCTGTGGCTGCTGTCGGACGAGGTGTACAACCACTTCACCTACGGCAACAGCATCGCGCCCTCCTTCCTGGAGATCACCGAGCCGACCGACAAGCTGCTGGTGACCAACACCTTCTCCAAGAACTGGGCGATGACCGGCTGGCGCGCCGGCTGGATCGTGGTGCCGGAAGGCATGGGCGAGACCTTCGCCAGCCTGTGCCAGTACAACACCACCTCCATCCCCACCTTCATCCAGTACGCCTGCATCGCGGCGCTGGACCAGGGCGACGACTTCATCCGCACCATGGTCGCCCGCTGCCGCGAAAGCCGGCGCATCTTCTCGGAAGGCCTGGCCGCCCTGCCCGGCATCCGCGTGCAGGCGCCGGAAGGCAGCTTCTACCTGATGTTCTCGCAGGACGGCGTGACGGACAGCCGCGCGCTGGCCATCCGCCTGCTGCGCGAGGCCAAGGTCGGGCTGGCCCCCGGCACCGCCTTCAGCGACGAGGACGACGGCAAGATCCGGCTGTGCTTCGCCATTTCGCCCGGACTGGCGGAGCAGGCGATGGCGCGGCTGGCGGCGTTCTTCCGCAGGGGCTGAAGAAGAAAGGCCGGGGGAAGGAATTCCCCCGGTCCCCCATCTTTTTCCTGACTCGTATCAGGGAGCGCCCGTGACCCGCTCGCGCTCCCGAAAACAGATAAAAAAGAAAAGAAGGGGTCCGGGGAATTCTTTCCCCGGCCTTCCTATTCTTCCTCCTCCAGCGCCGGCCCCCGCGTGGTGTCGCGCCCTTCCACCGCAGGCAGCGCCACCGCCGCCCCTGTCTCGGCGCTGCGGTACAGCGCTTCCATGATCACCTGGTCCTGCAGCCCTTCCTCGCCTGGCGTCCGGGGCACCCGGTCCTGCAGCACGCATTGCGCCATGTGGTCGATCTCGGCGGCAAACTGGTTCTTCTGGCCCAGCCGCAATTCGCGGATCGCCTCGGCCTTGCCATCGCGCGTCGCCACGCGCATGGACTGGCCCTGGTAGGCGAAGGCGTTTTCCACGTCGATCCAGCCTTTTTCCAGCCGCACCCGCATGTCCTTGCTTTCATGCGCGCCGTAGCTGGCGGCGCAATTGGCCATCAGGCCGGAAGGAAAGCGCAGCATGAACGCGATGCTTTCCTCCACCTCGCGGTAGCGGGGGTCGTCGGGGGTGTTGTGGATGCGGGCGAAGACCTCCACCGGCTCCTCGCCGCTGTAGAAGCGGGCGGCGTTCAGGCAGTACAGGCCGATATCCGGCAGGGCGCCGCCGCCGGCCAGGGCCTTGCTGAAGCGCCATTGCGGCACCTCGCCCTGCACCTGGGTGTTGCTGGCTTCCATGAAGCGCGCCGCGCCCAGGCCGCCGTCGCGCAGCAGGGCGGTGGCGCGGCGGTTGTAGGGCTCGTACTGGCAGCGATAGGCGATCATCAGCTTGACGCGGGCGTCGCGGCAGGCAGCGACCATCTCGCGCGCTTCGGCGCTGGTGTTGGCCATGGGCTTCTCGCACAGCACGTGCTTGCCGGCGCGGGCGGCGCGCAGCACGTATTCGTGGTGCAGGCCGTTGGGCAGCACGATGTAGACGACCTTGACCTCCGGGTTCTCGGCAATGCGGTCGAAGTCGGCGTAGCTGTACAGCGCCTCGGGCTTGATGCCGTATTGCGCGCCGACGGCCTTGAGCTTGTCGGGCGTGCCGGACACCAGCGCCACCGGCCGCGCCTGCTTGCATTCGGCAAAGGCGGGCAGCAGCTCTTCCAGGCTCAGCCGCCCCAGGCCGACGATGGCGAAGCCGACGCGCTCGCCCGGCGGCATGGGGTTGGGCGGCGGCGGCGAGGGCCGGTCGGCCTCTCCTTTCCAATTCGGAAAGGTGACGCGCCCGCCCTGCACGTTGCCGATATCGGCGGGCGTGGGGGGCGGTGCCGCGGCGGCGGCGGGCCCCGCGGCCAGGAGCAGCGAAGCGCCCCCCACCAGGCCGCGGCGGGAAAGGCTCGGCATACGGTCGGGCATGGGCTTGGCTGTCCTGTTGTTTTCCATGGGGAAAACCGCCGGCGCGCCGCGTTGGTTGCCCGTTACCGCCCCAGCAACGCCTGGGCGCAGGCGTCCAGGATGCTGCTCTCGTCCAGCCCGTATTCGCGGTACAGGTCCGGGATGTCGCCGGACTGGCCGAAATGGTCCACGCCCAGCGGCACCACTCGCTGGCCGCGCACCGCCCCCAGCCAGCTATGCGCCGCCGGGTGGCCGTCCAGCACGGACACGATGGCGGCGTCGCGCGCCAGGGGCGCCAGCAGCGCCTCCACATGCGAGGGCGGCGCGCCCGGCCCCTGGCGGGCGGCACGGCGGGCATCCAGCCAGCCGGCATGCAGCCGGTCGGGGCTGGTGATGGCCAGCAGGCCGGCGCCCGCTTCCTCCGCCTGCAGTTCCCGGAAGGCGGCCATGGCTTCCGGCGCCACCGGCCCCTGGAAGGCGATGGCGATGCGCGCGCCCTCGGCCGGCGGCACCGCCCAGTAGCCGCCGGCGATCACCGCTGCGGGGTCGAGGCGCCGCTCCGGCTGCTCCAGCCCGCGCGTGGACAGCCGCAGCCAGACCGCCGAGCCATCGGGCTGCTGCATGTGGTGGAAGGCGTGGCGCAGCAGGATCGCCAGCTCGTCCGCATGCGCCGGCTCGTAGCTGGCCAGCCGGTCCTGCGCGATGCCGAGCAGGGGCGTGTTGATGCTCTGGTGCTGCCCGCCTTCCGGCGCCAGCGTCAGGCCCGAGGGGGTGGAGACCAGCAGGAAGCGCGCATCCTGGTAGCAGGCGTAGATCAGCGCATCGAGGCCGCGGTTCACGAAGGGGTCGTAGACCGTGCCCACCGGCAACAGCCGCCCGCCGTGCAGCCGGTCCGCCAGCCCCAGGGCGCCCAGCAGCAGGAACAGGTTCTGCTCGGCGATGCCCAGCTCGATGTGCTGGCCCTTGGGCGACATGCCCCAGCGCTGGGCGCTGGCCAGCTTGGCATCGCGGAACACGTCGTTCTTCAGGTGGCGGTCGAACACGCCGCGCCGGTTCACCCAGGGGCCGAGGCTGGTGGACACCGTGACGTCCGGCGAGGTGGTGACAATGCGCGAGGCGAATTCCTCCGCATCCCCCTTCCCGCCCCGGCCGATCTCCGCCAGCAGCTCGCCGAAGGCGGCCTGGGTGGACAGGGTGCGGCCGGCGGCCACGCGCGGCACCGGCAGGGCGGCCGGCACCGGCACGGGCGGCGCGGACAGGCTGCGGCCTTCCGGCGCCACACGCCCGGCGAAGGGCACCTCGCCCAGGAAGGCTTCCAGCTCGGCTTCCGGCAGGTCCAGCCCCTCGAACCGGTCCCACTCATGGCCGGGGCGGATGGCGTGGCCCCGGCGGAAGCCTTCCATCTGCTCCTTGGTCATCAGCCCGGCATGGTTGTCCTTGTGGCCGGCGAAGGGCAGGCCCATGCCCTTCACGGTATAGGCGATGAAGCAGGTCGGCTGGTCGCCCGCCGCTTCCTGGGCGCGGAAGGCTTCCGTCAGCGTTTCGATGTCGTGGCCGCCCAGGTTGGTCATCAGGGCGCCGAGTTCCTCGTCGTCCAGCGGGTCGATGATGGCGCGCAGGCCGGGCTCGCGCCCCAGCTCCGCCAGCAGCGCCGCGCGCCACGCGGCGCCGCCCTGGAAGGTCAGCGCGGAATACAGACTGTTGGGGCAGTCATCGATCCAGCGGCGCAGCGCCTCGCCGCCCTCGCGCGCGAAGGCGGCTTCCAGCTTGCGGCCGTATTTCAGCGTGACGACGTTCCAGCCCATGTCGCGGAACAGGCCCTCGATGCGGCCGAACAGCCGGTCGGGCACCACGGAATCCAGGCTCTGGCGGTTGTAGTCGATCACCCACCAGACATCGCGCACGTCGTGCTTCCAGCCTTCCAGCAGGGCCTCGTAGATGTTGCCCTCGTCCAGCTCGGCATCGCCGACGATCGCCACGTGCCGGCCGCGCGGCAGCCCGGCGCGGCCCAGCCCGTGCAGATGCACGTAGTCCTGCACCAGAGAGGCGAAGCTGGTCAGTGCCACGCCGAGGCCGACGGAGCCGGTGGAGAAATCGACCTCCGCCCCGTCCTTCACCCGGCTGGGATAGGGCTGGATGCCGCCGAACTGCCGCAGCGTGGACAGCTTCTCGCGCTGCTGCCGCCCCAGCAGGTAGTTGATGGCGTGGAACACCGGCCCGGCATGCGGCTTCACCGCCACCCGGTCCTGCGGCCGCAGGATGTCGAAATACAGCGCCGTCATGATGGACACGCAGGAGGCGGAGGAGGCCTGGTGCCCGCCCACCTTCAGCCCGTCGCGGCTGGGGCGGATATGGTTGGCGTGGTGGATGGTCCAGGCGGACAGCCACAAGAGCTTGCGTTCCAGCGCGCGCAGCAGGGCCAGGCGCCGGGGTGCGTCGGGGGGCGATGCGCGGTGCAGTTCCGTCGCGGTGTCCATGGGCGGGTATCCTCCACGCGCGGCCTTTGGCGGCCGCTTGTCCGTCTCCCGCGAAGCTTAGGGGAGCGGCAGCGGGAGCGGGATGGAAAAACGCCGGGCCGGGTCTCGCGCCATCAGCCCGTGCAACAATGCGCCTCCCTCCCCGTTAGCGTGAGCATGGCCGGGGCGGCGCCCTCTCCGGCCCGGGAATGCGCGTGCCTTCCCTTCCGACACGCCCATGCCGCGCTGGCCCGCGGCCCGAGAACACAGCTCCCCCCGATGCAACACGTGCCCACCACCGCCGGCAAAGCCGAATTCAAGGCCCTGACCTCGTTCCGCGGCTTCGCCGCGCTGTTCGTGGTGATCTTCCATTACTCGGGCGACTTTCTGCCCAACCTGGATTTCGCGCCGCACACCGCCTTCGTGGGCAAGAGCTACCTGTGGGTGGACTTCTTCTTTCTGCTCAGCGGCTTTGTCATCAGCTACGCCTATGGCCACCAGTTCGCGGGCGGCCTGCGCTGGGCCAGCGTCAAGCAGTTCGCCTTCGCGCGGCTGGCGCGCATCTATCCGCTGCATGTCGCCGTGCTGCTGGGCTTCCTGCTGCTGGAGCTGGCGCGGGTGCCGCTGCACGCGGCGGGGCTGGTGGCGCTGCGGCCCTTCAGCTTCGACATGAGCCCCTATTTGCTGATGCTCAACCTGGGCCTGCTGCAAACCACCGCCCTGGCGGGCACGCTGTCCTGGAACGGCCCCGCCTGGTCGATCGGCGCCGAATGGATGAGCTACCTGGCTTTTCCGCTGCTGGCCCTGCCGCTGATGCGCTTCGGCGGCCGGCGCTGCCTGCTGCCCGTGGGGCTGGGCATCCTGGGGCTCGCGGTCATTTCCGGCGGCGGGCGGAACCTGGACCTCACCTACAACCTCGGCGCGCTGCGCTGCCTGTTCGAGTTCCTGGCGGGCATGGCGCTGTTCCGGCTCCACGCCTCGCTGCAACTGCTGCCGCTGCGGCGGGACGGGCTGACGGCCTTGGCGCTGGCGGCCGTGGCGGGCACCCTGCATTTCGACATCCCGGACATCCTGGTGCCGCCGCTGATGGCGCTGTTGATCCTGGCACTGGCGCGCAACGAGGGCACCATCGGCCGGGCGCTGTCCTGGCTGCCCTTTCTCCGGCTGGGCCAGATCTCCTACTCGCTGTACCTCGTGCACATGCTGCTGCTGCAGGCGACGCTGACCGCCAGCCAGGTGCTGCTGGGGCAGGACATCGGGCGGCTGCTCGGGCCAGGGGCGTCGCTGGCGGCGCTGCTGCTGTTCCTGGCCGCGCTGATCCCCATCGCGGCGCTGCTGCACCGCCGGGTGGAACTGCCCTTCCAGCAGGCGCTGCGGCACAGCCGCTTCGCCCGCGTCCACATCTACGGCGTTGCGGCGGCGCCCCGGGCCGGCCTGACCTAGGCGCCCGCCAGGGTCATGCCATCCACCCGCAGCGTCGCGGCATCGGTGCCGCGGCGGAAGCGCAGGTCGTCAGCGGAAGCGAGGTGCAGGAACATCTCGCGCAGGTTGCCGGCGATGGTGACGCCGCCCACCGGCTCCGCCAGTTCGCCCCGGCGGATCATGAAGCCCGAGGCACCGCGGCTGTAGTCGCCGGTCACGCCGTTGATGCTGCTGCCCATCATCTCCGTGACGTAGAAGCCCTCGTCGATGTCGCTCATCAGCTCGGCAGGCGACACGCTCCCCGGCTCCAGCCACAGGTTGGTGGGGCCGGGCGACGGCGGTCCGGAAACGCCCCGCCCGGCATGGCCGGTGGAAGACAGGCCGAGCTGCCGCGCGCTGCGCCAGTCCAGCACCCAGGAACGGAGGATGCCGTCCTCGACCAGCGCACGCGCCTCGCCGGGCATGCCCTCGCCGTCGAAGGGGCGGGAGCGCAGGCCGCGCGGGCGCAGCGGGTCGTCGCGCAGCGTCAGGCCGGCGGCCATCACCTGCCGGCCCATGCTGTCGCGCAGGAAAGAAGTGCCGCGCGCCACGGCCGCACCGTTGATGGCGGCCGACAGGTGGCCGAGCAACGAGGCCGACACGCGCGGATCGTACACCACGCTCAGCCGCCGGCTGGCCGGGCGGGTGGGGTTCAGCCGGCGCACCGCCCGCTCGCCCGCGCGGCGGCCAAGGCTCGCGGCATCCTCAAGATCCGACAGGTGGACGGCGGAGCTATAGTCGTAGTCCCGTTCCATCGCCGTCCCCTCGCCCGCCAGGCAGGACACGGAGGTGGAATGGCTGGTGCGGCTGTATTCGCCCGCGAAGCCGTTGGACGCCAGCAAGGCCACGCGGGTACGGCTGAAGCCCGCCTCCGCGCCGTTGCTATTGCTGACACCGGCGGTGGCCAGCGCCGCTTCCTCGGCTTCCGCCGCGCGGGCCAGCAGCGCCTCGGCCGTGGGCTCGGACGGGTCGTCGAGGTCGAGGTCGCGCGGCGGCGTGGCCACGCGCTCCGGCAGTCCGGAAAAGCGGTCCTCCGGCACGGCGCGCGCCATGGCCACGGCGCGCGCCGCGAGCGCGGCGAAGCCGCCGTGGTCCGGGTCGGTGGAGGAAACGATCGCCTGCCGCCGGCCGACGAACACCCGCAGGCCGAGGTCCAGCCCCTCCGCCCGCTCCAGCTGCTCGATGGCGCCGAGCCGGCGGGCGACGGACAGCGAGGTGCCCTGGACCAGCATGGCATCGGCCGCGTCGGCCCCCGCCGCGCGGGCGGCGGCCACCAGGGCGGCGAGCGTTTCCAGCCGGTTCATGCCGCCAGCTGGTCCACGATCGCCGGCAGGCCGGGCACCTTGCCGGCGGGGCCGAGGGCGGCCAGCGTCGGGCGCGAGCGGAAGATCATGGCCGCCGCCTGCTGCACCTCCTCGATGGTCACGGCGGCGATCTTCCGCTTGGTTTCCTCCGGGTCGATGATGCGGCCGTGCACCTGCAGCTGGCGGGCCAGCTGCTCGCAGCGGCTGCCGGTGGATTCCAGCGACATCAGCACGGAGGCGCGCAACTGCGCCTTGGCGCGGTTCAGCTCGTCGGCCGAGACGTCGTGCTGCACCCGCTTCAGCTCCTGCAGGGTCACGGGCACCAGCTCGGCCGCCTGCTCCTCGCCGGTGCCGGCGTAGATCGAGAAGACTCCGCCGTCGCGGAAGGGCTGCGCGAAGGAATAGATGGAATACACCAGCCCGCGCTTCTCGCGGATCTCCTGGAACAGGCGCGAGGACATGCCGCCGCCCAGCAGGGTGGACAGCAGCATGGTCGGGTAATGCCACTGGGTGGCCACCGCCGGGCCCTCGAAGCCCAGCACCACGTGCACCTGGTCGAGGTCGCGCTCCTCGCGGAACTCGCCGCCCTGGTAGCGGGCGGCCTCGCCCAGCGCGGGGTCGACGACCGGCAGGTCGCCGAAGTGGCGCTTCACCTGGGCCACGAGGTCGTCGTGCTCCAGTGCGCCGGCGGCGGCGACGACCATTCGGCTGGCGCCGTAGTGGTGGCGCATGTAGCCGGTCAGCACCTCGCGCGGCATCTTGGCGATGATCTCTTCCGAGCCCAGCGTCGGGCGGCCCATCGCCTGGTCGGGGAAGGCGGTGGCCTGGAAGTGATCGAAGACGATGTCGTCCGGCGTGTCGTTCGCCTGGCCGATCTCCTGCAGGATCACGCCGCGCTCGCGCTCCAGCTCCTCCGGGATGAAGGTGGAATGCGTCAGGATGTCGCCGAGGATGTCGGCGGCGAGCGGCATGTCCTCCTTCAGCACCTTGGCGTAGTAGGCGGTGTTCTCGCGCGCCGTGTAGGCGTTCAGATGGCCGCCCACGTTCTCGATCTCGCGGGCGATGGCGGCGGCGTCGCGCTTCTGCGTGCCTTTAAAGGCCATGTGCTCCAAGAAATGGGACACGCCGTTTTCCGGTGCCGCCTCGTCGCGCGTGCCGGCATGGACATAGGCGCCGATGGAAACGGTCTCGACCCGCGGCATCGTCTCGGAGACGACGGTCAGGCCGTTGGAAAGGCGCGTCAGCCGCACCGCATCAGACATTCGTGGGACTTCCGGTGATGCCCGCCGGACAGCGGGCGATGTTGCAACGTCTGCCTTGCAATGTAGGGCCGCCGGCCCGGCTGTGCGACCCCGGCGCGCGGCGGCGCGGCGCAATGTCCGGCAACTTTGCGCAACGCGGAAAAACTTCGCGAGAAATCCTCTTGAGTACTGGTTTCGCCGGGTCACTGGGCGGATCCGTCATTGCGAATCCGGTTCCACGGTAGTTGGGGGGCATATGGGAGATGCACCCTTGGCGCTGATGCCAGGCCAGGACCGGCATACATCACGGCACAGGCGGCGATCGTGTTCGCCATCATCCCGACGCCAGCCCCGACGTGCCATGGCGCGGTGCCAAACCCCACCGACGCCCCCGTGCCCGAGCCGGGCACCTTGATCTGCCGGCGATCAGCGAACCAGCCCGCCGGCGCGTCAGGACCCTCGGACCGCGAGGGCATCCGGACCGTTGCAACTGGCCCATCGCGCGTCGGCGATATTTACGCTTTCCGCATCCAAGATGGGGAAACCGGCGCAAGACCCTCAAACAATGGCGAAAATTTCGTGGCACGTAATGTGCTGGTTCAGCCCTGACTCCGCGTAAAGGCCAAGCCTGCTTCATGATACGTCGTCACATCTTCGGCCTTGTTGCCGTCGCGGCCGGCCTCGCCACTCAGCCCGCCATCGCCCGGGACCCGCGGATTGATCCGGAGCCCACGGTTCGCCCCGCCGGCTTCTGCCGCGCCGACGCCACCACCCCCGTCACCTCCCGCAACCGTCCGGCCACCGAGAGCCAGGGCCATGACGCCCGCAAGCCCACCAGCCTGTCGTTGCTGCTGGTGGGCGGCGCCGCGCTGCTCGCGTCCCAGGGCGCCCGCCGCAGGCCGCGCTGAGCCGCTGGCGTCAGGCGGC